>CAMDGM010000001.1 GCA_945898015.1 PVC group bacterium
GAAGGCGCGCACACCGGCGCGCCACTGTAGCAATCCGTGAACCGCATGCCCTGTCTCGCCATCCGGTCAAGGTTCGGCGTGGCGAATCGTTTCTGGCCATAGCAACTCAGCAAGGCCGGGCTGAGATCGTCGGCCATGATGAAGACCACATTCGGCGGGCGCACGGGCGCAGGATTATCCGCGAAAGCGGCGCACGGCAAAACCGCAAGAAGTGCCCCCAACCCAACGATCACGGGGGTAGAATGCTCCGTATTTTTTCCCATATGTCCTCCTCCCGAACAGTCTTGTCACGGTGTCTGTTTCGCGCCCGCCTGCCTGGCTTATTTTTCCAACGATCACTTGGCGGAGGCGCCGCCCAGATACTCACCCATCTCGTCGCGCACCTTCTCGAACACCCCGGGATGATGCGGCCAGGAACGCTGGTCGCCACCCGCCACCTTCACCGTGGCCCGCTCGTGGGAGGCGTCATCCTGGAAACCCGTCATATCCAACGAACCGGTTATCGGCCTGGACACCACGCGGAAGGCGAACGCCATCGCCTGTCCGTCCCTGCCGTCCTTCGCGGCCACGGCGTGCAGGTACTCGTAATCCTGCATGCCGCGCCGGTACGCCTTGAGCCGCATCGAAGGAAAGACGGCGTCGGGCATGCCAAGCTCGTCGCCGGGATACATAAACAGGGCGGCTCCGGGATTGACCGGACTGCCGCCGGTGCTCCAGGGCTTGTCGGCCGACGTCGCGCTTTCCAGGAAGGACCACTGGCAACACCCGTGCATGCGCGAGTTGAACACCACCCACGGCCAGGTGCGCGGACCCACCGCCTCGGTGGCGATCACGGTCGGCCCCACGCGGGGCTCGAACCCATTATAGAACCAGACCTTGGCTCCACGCTTGATTGCCGGTTGCAGGACATCGAGGTTGATGCACATGCCGTTGATATTCCAGAGGTCCACGCCGGCGAGGGCGGAGACCACATCCTTCGATCCCTCCACCTTGCCGTTACCGTCGAGATCAAACTTGTTCTTGTCGAACCCGCTGCCGATGTCGAACTTGTAGACCACATTCTTCAGGTTCAACTCACGGACGATCTTGATGTAGCCTTGCAGGGACCGCAGTTGGCCCATGGCCACCTCCGGCGCCGCCTTGTGGAAACCCGGTTCATCCAGGCTGTCCTGGTAAACGACCAGCGTGGTGCCGGGGTACTTGTCGGCAAAATGCCTTGAGGCATCCGTCAACAGGGCCTTGAACCGGGCCACGTACTCCGGCGTGAAATCCACCTCCCAGTTATTGTTTTTCGTGGGGGCCGGGATGGGCCAGTTGGCGCCTCGCCCGGGCCCCTTGGCATCCGGTCGGTCGACCTTCGGCTCGAACGGAAGGACGAACATCTCGAGCGGCACGCCCGCCCGCGGGCCGTCTTTGTGCAGGGTGCCGTTGATCACCGGCCCGTAGGTCGCGTCAAATCCGTCCCACACGAGTTTATCCCCCCCGGCCCGCAAAGGCGACTCGTAGCCGACGAACAGCCTGTTCCCGGTGATCGTGGCCCGGTGCGCTTGCGCCAGGGAGAAGCATGCCTCCCGCAGGGGCTTCGCCATCTTCGCGAAAACGGCGTACGACATGAATTCCAGCGTCGTGTTTCCCTTGGCGGGCATTTCGAAACCGAAGACCTGGAGGTCAACCTCCACGGTCTTGCGCCCGGATTCGGCAACCACCGTGATCGAACCCTTGTACCGGCCCCGGGGTGTTTTTGGAGGAATCCAAAGGTCCACCCAGACAGTCTGGTTCCGGATGTCCGCCACCGCCGGCTTCGCCCCGCCGAAATTGCCGCCATCCATCGCAAACGGCGCGCCCAGCCCGGGCGTTTCAAGGGGCACGAGGGGATCGGGATACCAGCCTTCGTCCAGCGGATAAGGAGCGCGCTTGCCATCCACCGCCTGCTTCACCTTCACGTAGAACGCTCGGAAGAAGCTGTACTGCCTGGCCGGGATCGTCCGGCCGGCACCCGACAGGTCGGCCGCCGTGACGTTGATCCCCCTTAAACCCGAACCCTCGACGATCAGTTGAAAACTCACGACCTCATTGGCGGCCCCCTTGAGGGTCACGATCTTCGTCGCGCCGTCCCAGGCCCAGTTCCTCGCCCGGTAGTCGCCGGAGATTCCGCCCGGTAGCACCTTCTCGTTCTCCTCGAAGGCTTTGCCGGTCAGGGGGTTGATGCGCACTCCCTCGCCAATCGCCCATACCCCCAATTCCACGCCGCTTGTGGCAGACTGAACGCGCATCGCCTCTTCCTCCTGCTTCGCCAGGGCGGCACCCGTGAAAAGGGCCGCCGCCAGGCCTATGTTTCCCCAAAAAGTCCGTCTCATTGTCATTTTACCTCTCTTGACATGTCGCCGCATTTAATCCTTTCTCATCAACCAGAGCGCCCAATCGCCAAAGGAGAATGGCCGCTCATCCCGTGAAGAGACCACCCACCGTCGCAGCGTCCCGTCCTCACACGCCAGCAGTAGGCTTCTGCCGTCAGGCTCAAATTGCATGGCATTGACCGTGACGTCCGTCGGATGGACGCTGGACACCTTGCCGCGCTCCACCTCCCACACCACCAGCAGATGGTCGGCCCCCGCACTAGCCAACCACCGGCCGTCGGCCGACGCTGCCAGGGCCGTCACCACGCTCTTGTGCGCCTTGAGCGTGCGGGCCTGCGGCGTCTTCCCCCCGAGCGACCAGAGCAAGATCCGGCGGTCCGCGGCGCCGGAGGCCATCCATCGGCCGTCGGGGGAGACGACCAGCGACCAGACGGCCTCGCCGTGTTTCTCCAGCTCCGTCGGCTTGGCCTCCGCGCGGGCCAGATCCCACAGCGAAAGAGACCGATCCAGGCAGCCGGCTACCAGGCGCTGGCCGTCGGGGGTGAAGGCCAGCGCGGTCACTTCCGCGGCATGCCGGCGCAGCACGCGCCGCTCGGTTCCCGTCCGGCCGTCGAGCAACCGGATGCTCCCGGCTGGTCCGCCCGCCGCGAGCGTGGCGCCATCGGGCGAGAATGCCAGAGCCGACACGCGGCGCGTGCCGGCCTCCACGGCGGCCATCTGGCAGACCGCCGCCGCGTCCCAGAGCCGAATCGTGCCGTCGAGTCCCGCGGTGGCGATCCGATCTCCTTCGGGCGTGACCGCCACGGCCAGAATCCCAAACGCATGTCCGGCCAGCACCGTCGCTTCGGCCGGCCGGCCCGCCCTCCAGACCCGGGCCCGATTGTCGAAGCCGCCCGACACGCACATGTCGCCGCTAGTGGACATGCCCAGCGCGCGCAGCTCGACGCCGTCCCGCCTCAGCAAGGACTCCCCGCCGGGCAGCGGGCGTTCAGCGGAAGCCGGCAGGGCCACCGGATTCCCGGGAAGTCGTCCGGCCAGAAACCGGTTGGCCGCCTCCAGGGAGTCCGGAGGCAGGCCGGGCGAACCGGACACGGCGGCGCGCACCGCCTCCTGGGAGGTGAATAACGCACTCCGCTGCCCGAAGGCATGCGTCAGATAGGCAATCCAGGAATCCTGGATCGTCTTCAGCACCCCGGGCTTGTATAGCTCGGGATTCTCCCGCAACCGGCGGGCATGAAAGTCCAGGACGGCCGCCCGCGGATCCGGGATGTCCGCCTCCGTCGCCAGTCCGATCAGGCCGCGCTGGTAGCCGTTCATGATCTCGGCGGCGATCGCCTGCTTGCCGGGAAAGAGCGCGATGAAGCGGCCGTCCATGTCGCGGATGAAATCCACGGCGGAATAGAGGTCCGCCAGCGTCGCCGCCTGCACGACGGCGGTCCAGCGTGCCGAATCGGTGGCAGCTTTCAGGTGCGGCAGCAGGCTTCCCGGCCGTTCGTATTCCAGGGCGGCCATGGCTGTCACGGATCGCTCTCCGGCTCCGGACTCCGCCTCCGGTCGCAGCCGCGCCATCCCGGAACCGCCCTGGCCCGCCAGCGCCATGGCGGCAAACAGCGGCGGCATGCCGCCCGGCTGAATACGCATGCGGTCCAACTCCTCCGCGCCCTTTTCCTCCGCGAGGATGGCGACATACTGACGGACCTCCAGCCGGCTCCGTTGATCCGGCTGGCTCAACCAGCGCTCGGCCATCACCTGCTTGAAAATGGAGATCAGCAACACCAGCAGCGTGACCAGCGCGGCCAGCAGGGCGAAGCTTCCGACAAATAGCTTGTAATCCCCGCGATCGAGCACGCGCGCGGGCGAAGCGACCTTTGCAGAAGGGTCCGAGCTCATGCGTCCTCCTTCAGAGGCGCCACGTAGTTGTCCCCGCCACACTTCTTCCAGTAGTAGTACACGATAAACGTGCAGACGAGGGTGCCGAGGTTTAGGGCCCCGTTGTAGAGCAGATAGAACCGGTAGTCCTGTAACCGGTCCAGGATGTAGGCGCCCAGCAAGGCGCCGCCCATCTGCGACAGGCCGCGGATCATCCCGTTGCAGGAGCAGAACTGCCCGTAGCGCTTCTTCGGGTAGACGCGCATTATCAGCACCGCTCCGGAGACCTGGCCGATCTGCTGGACGGGAAACCACAGCAGGCCCAGCAGCATGTAGGACGGCCAGTCCTGGTAAAACAGATAACCCAACAGAGGCGTGACCAGGGTCACCGTGCCGGTGATCAGACACAGGCGGATGGGATGGAACCGGTCGGCAAAGATCCCGGCCGGATAGGTGGCAATCAGGTTGGCGATCCCCATGAAGGCGCCGAACACGCCAAGTTGCTCGAGCGTGATGCCCAGCTGCTTCGCGAAAAGGATTCCCACGAAAACAAGGCCGTTTCCGAAGTAATCGAACACCGTTCCGATATAGCCCCAGACATAGACCGGATGGCCGAAACATTCGCGCACATAGTTCCGGCCCTGCCGGAGGATGCTAGGCTTCTGCTCGGAGGCGTCCTCTTCGGACGGCTTGTGCCGTTCCTCCTTGATTCGCCAGCACATCAGGCCGAACCCGACAAAATACAACAAGGTGATCCAGACGTAGATTTCCCTCGCGTGCGTCTCGGCGTGCGGAAAGATGTAAAGGTTCCAGACAAACCCGCCGATAGCCCCCACCACGCGGCTGAGGCCCGCAAACCGCCCGAAATAGGCCTCCGGGACCACATCGCGAAACAGGTACCACCAGACGCTGTTCACGAATTCGTTGAAGAACTGGAACCCCAGCACGAGAAACCCGACCCATGCAATCGTCACCGCATAAGGCGGAATTCCGCGCCGCTGGAGGAAATCCCAGCCCCGGAAGAACCCGGCGATATCTTCCACAAACCCGATGCTGGCCAGGAAGAGGCACAGGAACGGCATCGTGAAAACGATGTAGGGCTTGCGGCGCCCCCAGGGATGCGTGCTACGGTCGCTCCTATAGCTTACCGCCGGACCGACGAAAAACCCGAGAATGCCCGGAATGGCCGTCATGACCAGGGCCATGTGCGCGTTCGTGGCGCCGATCGAACGCAACTGGAGCGGCAGGAGGGTTCTCACCACCTGCTCCATGAGCTGGAAGCAGACGCCCCCCCATAGCAGCCACGCAAAAAGGCTGAGCAGGCCCAGCCGCGTATACTTCAGGCCGCCGGCGGAAAGCTTGTCGTCGTCCGTCATGCCTGACCTCTGTTGTTCGTCGCGCTTCACTTGCGCTCCGTCACCGGCGCTCGCCTCATACATGGACCCCGCGCGCCGCCAGTTCCTGCCGCATGAAGATCTCGGGAAAATCATACGTGCGCGGGCCCGCGTTGGCGAGTCGCTGCATCGGGTCACCGTGCGCGTCATACCCGTGCCCGCGCAGCCAGCCCGTCACGTGGCCATACAGCCGGCGCGCTACATCCGGATGGCGGGCCAGCACGTCCGTTTCCTCGTGCGGATCGGCCGCCAGGTCGTACAGCGCCACCGGCGGATAGAGCCCGTAGCCGAAATAGCCCGGCGAATACGTCAGCATCAACTTATAGCGATCTTCAAACACGGCGCGCGTGCTCGTATACAGCCCGTGATCACAGATCAGGAAGGGATGCGCCGACGCGGCCTGCCCCGACAGCAGGGGCCAGAGGGACGCGAAGTCCGTCGGGTTCGGCGCGGCGCCGGCATGCTCCCACAGGGTCGGCGCCACATCCTGCGCGTAGACCAGCGCGTCGCTGCGGGTCCCCGCAGGGATCCGCCCCGGCAGGCGCAGGATCAGCGGCACGCGCAGGGTTGGCGTCACCGCGGCGGCGTGTTCGCCGTACATCCCCTGCTCACCGAATTGCTCGCCGTGGTCGCTCGTCACCACGACCAGCGTCTCGTCGAGAACGCCCAGCGCCGCCAGCTTGTCCAGCACCTGGCCGATGTGCCGGTCGGTGTGATGGATCTGGGCGTCGTAGCGGTTGAGGAAGGCGTCAATCTCGGCGACGGTCCTGAAACCGAAACGCTGCGGTCCCTGCGCATGGAAGCGGCTCACGTGTTCGCGCTTCATGGCCTCCGTCGGGTATGGCCAGGGCGGATTCCCCAGAAAGGGGCGGTGCACGGCGTCGGGCAGATCGTAGGGCGTGTGCGGATCCCAGTAGTGCAGATGCAGCAGGAAGTCGCGGTCGTGGTGGCGTTCCAGCCACGGCAGCGCAATGCCGTTCACCTGCTCGGAGTGGTCGCGCTGGCAGCGCCGGTCGTAGGCCGGGTCATGCGTCTCGTCGAAGGCGTAGCGGAACCAACCCGTCTCGCGGCCATGGTCGTGCTTGTAGAAGCTGCTGATGCTGCACGTGTGAAGGCCGCGCGCCTGCAGCGGGCGAGTCATCAGACGCTCGCCCTGGTTGCCGAAGGCCGCGTCGCTCAGCCAGGCCCCGGGGCCGGGATGCGTGACGATGCCGTTGGCCACGCCGCAGCGCCCCGAGATCATCGCCGCCCGCGCCGGCACGCATGGCGCGTTGCTCGTGAAGGCGCGCGTGAACAGCGCCCCCTCGCGCGCCAGACGGTCCAGATTCGGCGAGGTGTTCACCGCGCACCCGTAGCACCCCAGCCGGTCCGCCCGCAGCGTGTCGATGTCGATCCAGAGAATTCGCCGGCGCCGATTACCCATAAACGCACTCCCGTTCAGCGTCGCGCTCATCGCGGCCTCCCGACCGGCCTCTGCGTCAACACGATTTCCAGCCGTTCAACCCCGTCCAGCGTCGCCACCTCCGCCACCGGGGATGGGCGCCCGTTGAGGGTCACGCCGGGTGTCTCGCCCGCGCGAGCAGGCCGCAGGCGCAGTGTCAGCGGAACTTGCCGATAGCCGCCCTTCGGCCGCGCCACATGGATCAGCCGCCGGAGCGTCAGCTCGCCGCCCAGTTCGACGGGCAGGCGCGGGGCGATGCGGATCGCGGGCTGACGTTCGTCATGCAGGGCCAGTTCAACCCCCGCCAGGTGCTGGAAGAACTCCACGATCCAGTCGGTCGAGCCCGAGAGCCCGAAATACATGCCCTTGCCGAAATGAGGATCGGCCGCGTCGGAGGCGTACGAGGTCGACGGCATATCGAATGGCCCCGCAAGCGAGGCGTCGCGCATGGCGGAGACGATCGGCTTGAACTGCGCCCACGCGCGATCGACCTGGCCGGGCGTCAGCAGGCGGAACCGATGCATCATCATCTGGCCGTGATGATACTCTCCGTTCTCGGCGCATCCCGCCGGCACGATGCCCATGCGGCCCACCAGCCGCTGCGCCAGCGCGTCATTGGCGACAGGCGGATGCATCAGGCGCAAGCCCAGTTTCGGGGCGAACAGAAACCGGTCGCACGTGTTGACCAGCGCCGCCACCTTGCCGGCCGCATCCGGCACGGGCGCCAGATAGGACCGCTCAACCTGGAGCATCCGCAGCCCGTAGGCTTGCACGGTCACGTCCCGGCGCCGGGCGCCGTCGAAGTCCGACCCGCTCCAGGAACCCAGCGTATACCCCCGCCCGCCGCGGGCGTAGTCGGGCCGCGACCCGTCCGCGCGCCATTCGTGAATCAGGTTGACGAACCCGGCATGCGCGCCCTCCTCCCATCCCCAGGCAAGGGCGTTACAGCGGATCGTATCCGCCAGCCTGCGCAGGTCATCCAACGCGCCTGTCGCAACTTCGCCCGCCATGGCCGCGGCGCGCGGGGATTCGAACAGGTCGAGGGTCTCCACCAGGGCGAGGAACACGTGGGCGCTGAGGCGCACCTGCACGCCCCGCCCCATGCCGCGTGTGGCGGCATCCCCCACCACGGAGGTGCCGAACATGTCGATGGGATCGCACCAGTCGCCGTACATGGCCTGCACCAGGCCGTAGGGCGAATCCGCCACCTGGCGCCCGTAGGCGCGGAAGATCTCCACCAGCGCCTCGGCCACACGCTGCTGCTTCGCGCCGCCAACGAGGCCCGAACGCTCCGGCGCGTCCGGAAGCGTCAGCCGCACGGTCGTCACGGGCTCCGCCAGGATGCCCGCGTCGCCCGTCTCGCGCACGTAGAGGTTGAGCGCGTCGACGAGCCACACCGCGCCGTCGTTGTAGGGGCGGTTATCGTTGGACACTTCAACCGTGCGGTCATCCCACCGGCTGGGATACTGCCGCGGGAACAGGCCGTGCAGCTTCTCGATCCTCGTCAGCGGCGCCGACCAGCGGTGATCGTCCGCCACCGTCACGTACATGAAGCCCAGCGCATGGACGAGGTCGGCCCTCACACGGCCGGGATCCTCCTTCATCTTCGGCCACATGTCCTGGGCCCGGTCGCGCGTGCCCAGTTCGATGCCCTGGGCCATCTTCGCGCCGTGGGCGCGGCAATTTTCATAAAGTTCGGGCACCCCCGTCCAGAGCGACTGCGCATAGGCCGTCATCACCGGCTGGCGGGGCAGTTCAATGGCGAATGCGGGCGGCGGCGCCGTGACCGCGACGCGGGCGGAAGCGGCCAGCGTGCGCGCCACGTCCGGCGTGCGTCGGACCAGATCCGCCGCGGCGGCGGCAAAAGCCTTCGCCACGCGCGGGTAATCGGGACGCGGGCACCCGCTGCGGGCCCGGAAGCGGGCGCATAACGCCGGATCGCTCACATACAGCAATTCCTGCACCAGATGCGTGGATCGGCCCGGCGCGAGGCGCAGGGCGAAGCGGTTGGCCGCAATGGTGGCAATGGAGAAGCGATTGAGCCGCACGCCCGCGCCCGGCGCAAGCCGGCCCTCGCGCACGGCCCGGGGCAGGCGCACGCCGCAGGCGGAATCGCCGACGAACGCCGTATAGTCGCACGTCGCCTCGCCGTCCCTCAGCCCCCGCCCAAGGGCGCTGGAGACGCGCTTCGGCTGCACGATGTCCGTGTAGGGCACCGGTGCGGATGCCAGCGTCTCCCGCGGGGTCAGGGGCAGGCCCGCATCGTACCAGATCTCCTTGTTGTAGACGAAGCGCTGCGTGCCGTGCAGATTGAAGAAGCTCCAGAGGTCGCCATTCAGCGGTTGGCGCCCCGTATTGCGCAGATACAACAGGCGCAGCAGCGCCGGCCCCGCGGACGTGGCCACGAGCTGGAATTTGACCGCGCTGCGAAACGCCACGCCCGGCCGCGGCGCATAGTCCGCGCAAAACCACATGTCCCGCCCGGGATCGCCCCGCTTGATCACGCGAATCGCCCCGGCCGCGCAACCGCTGCCGTCGGCCGAATTGATCAGTCCCGCGATCGCCGGCACGCGTCCGCCCTCCAGCCGCAGCCACAGGTTGTTCGACGGGACGCCGGTCTCGCGTTTCTCGGTGACGTCGAAATGGCCCGAAAGCACCTGCGCGTCCAGGCCATTCGCGAGGCGCACCTCGAACGCGATCGAGCCGTTGGACATGAAGGTGGCCTTCGCCGCGCCCGCTGTCGTCACCAGCACGGACGGGCAACCATGGGGGTGCGCTTCATAAATCACCTCGCCGCACGGGCCATACCCGCCGAGACGGTTCACGCGCGCCGCCACCGGAAGATCCAGCAGGCATTCGGCTTCGTTTCGAAAAGCAGCGGCAGCGTCGGGCATGTTGGACTCCTTAATCGATCCGCTCCAGCCGGGCCACGACATCGACCATGACGGGGGGCACGCGGAGCGACAGATACTGGTGCACGGTTTCAACTTCTTCGCTCGCAAGGTCAGCGCCCGTTTCGGGCGATACCCATCGCACGCGCCAGCGGCCGGGACCGGTCTGAACGAACAACGGGTCCGAGAGCGTAAAGGCCGTCGCGTGGTCGGCAACATGGCACACATACACCAGCGCCCGCCGCTCACCGGCGAGCGCGTAGGCACGCAGCTGCGTCTGGTCCCCGTAGCCGACGGCCGCGGGGCGCATCGTCACCGGCAAGTCGCGCGTAAGGCCGTGGAAGACCCGGAAGGCGCGGCGCGTTTCGGGGCCGATATAGGCGTTGGCGTTTCCCGTCTTCACGTGGCCGGCGGGAAATTGCCGCTGCGACATGCTCCAGAACACCAGGCTCGACTCATGCATGTAGGCCGCCCACACGGCGATCCGCCACTTCAGCGGATCCACGTTCGAAAGCGCCCCCTGGTTGCCGAATTCCGTATTCTGAACCAGTTTTCCGCGAGACTTGAAGAGGGCGATTTGACCCACGAGGTAGGCATCCACCTCGCGCGCCGGCATGCCCATGTATTCGTGCCACGTCGTGATATCGCTCCAGCCGGCGCCCGGCCGCTCGTAGTTGGTGGTCAGCAGCCGCCCATAGGGATCCGCCTTGCGAATCAAGGCGGCCAGATGGGCCAGATAGTCGTCCGGAGCGTAGCTGTCCTCGTTGAAGATCTCAAAGATGTCCACAAAGGCCCCGTACCGCGCCACGATATAGCGGATGTACTGCTCCTGCAGGGTGAGGTTGGCCGCCCGGAGCGTCTTGTAGGACTCCCGGTCGCGAACCTTCCCGAAGGCGGTGTCCCCGCCGCCCCACAGGCTCATGTCCTGGAACAGGATCAGGATCTGGCTGACCCCCGCCTCGCGCTGCTCGCGATAGACCGCGTCGATCCTCGCCGCCAGATCAAGGTCATAACGGTCAGGCCGGTAGCGGAAAGGGTCAAGCGCCTCGCCGGGCTTGCCCTTGGGCGGAGCGGCGATAAGCGGCAGCGCACAGCCGGCGCGGGTGCCCTGCCCGAACTGCGTGCGCACCAGGTTCACGGCGCCGGTGAAGGCCTGCAGCCACTCCGCGTTGCTCACCGTTCGGGATTCTCCCTGTCCCGGTTCCGGCCCGTCGAAGTCGGGACGTAAAAAGTCGCAGGTCTGGATGCCGATGGGATAGAACGGGGTTCCATCTTCATACTCGTACCGGAAGGGGTTTCGCGCCGAGAGGCGCAGGAAACCATGCCCGTGCGTGCCTCTGCACTCGAAGGCGCCGGCGGCCTCGACCGGCTTGGCGCCGCCTGTGATCCGGGCCGTCCAACTCCAAAGTCCGTGCTCGCGCGGGACAAACCGGACCTTCCAGAGGTCCTCGCCATCATGGAACCCCTCCACCCGGAACCGAATCCCCGAGGGCGCGACAAACTCGGCCGCGCAGGCCGCGTCGCGGAACGGGTTCTCGAAGCGATCGGAGCAGCGGACCGTGAGCTCGACCAACCCGTACTTCGGCACAATGGCCGGCTCGGCACGGATTTCCGCTCGGGCCAATCCCGCCAGCATCTCCGCCAACACGATCAAAACTATCCTGAGGTTCATTCTCAACGACGGCTCCATATGATACACATAACAGAGAAGGATAAAGGGAGACCCGCAAACTATCAAGATCTTTTATAATGGTGATTGACGAACCCGCATTACGTTTGTTATGTGTATCATATGTGTTGCATGACGGCCCCCATCTACTCGCCGCGAGTCGTCGGCGAACAGCGCGCAGATTTATACAGCCTCGAAACCCTGCTCGCCTTCCCCGCCTTCGCCGGCCGAAAGGGGGAGGCCCTGGCCTTGGCTCTCTACGACTACCTGACCAGTCCCGTGGATGGCGTCTGGCACGGCTGGCCGCCCAACGAATCCGCCAGCGCACCCCTCGGCTGGGGCGACGTGAACGATCCCGTGAAACTTCTGAACGTCTACGGGTGGGCCATCTGCGCCCAAAACGCCGACTTGCTCCTCGGGCTCTTCCAGGCCGCCGGCCTCCCGGCCCGACTCCGCGGGCTACCCGGGCACGTCGTCTGCGAAGTCTCGTACGACGGCCTCTGGCATGTCCTGGACGCGGATATGCGCACGTGGTTCCGAGCGTCGGACGGGCACATCCTCGGCGTCGACGAACTGGCGCGAAACGCCCAGCCGCTCATCGTTGAAAACACGAACAAGTCCAACCCGTGCAACCTGCCGGACAGGAGTCTGGACGACTACGCCGGCATGTACGATCGGGCCAAGGGGGAAGCCTTCGTCTTCCCGTTCTGGGCCACACGGGCCCACTCCATGGACTTTATGCTTCGCCCCGGCGAAGCCCTGATCCGATCGCAGGTCCACGAGGGCCGGTTCCCCCTGCCCAAGGCCTGGCTCCCGCTCCTGCGCGGCCCATCCGCGCATGAATGGAAGGGCCTTCCTCAAGAACGCTTCGCCCCCTTCCGCACCCTCGGCAACGGTCGCTGGACCTACGCCCCCGACCTCACCAACCGATCGCGCGATGTTGATCTCGGCGTGTGGAGCCGCTCCGGATTGACTCAGGACGCGCACGGATTAAACGGCCCCGGAAGCGCCGTCTTCCGCATCCAGTCCCCCTATCCCTTCTGCGGGATACCCGACGCCCTGCACCCGGAAACGCCGCCCTCCAACGGCGTCTGGCTGGCCCTGGCCGGCGAGGGCGCGGTGACCGCCGAAGTAACGGACGCCGAGGACCGCTTTGTCAGCGTCGCCACAACGCATGGCGTCTTCTCCCTGAAACCCGACATCACGCCCCTTCTGGATGCCCGGTACACCGCCCTGATTCGCCTGACGCTGGCCCCGGGCGCACGACTCACCGCCTTCGCCTTCGACGGCTACCTCCTGACGGCCCCTCTCTCCCTCCCGCGCCTGGCGGAAGGCCCAAACCGCATGACCCTGCGGAGCGGCGACAAGTTCGGCAAGCCCACGCTGCCGTGGACCATGCCCGTGGATTTCCGCTCCGAGACGGCGCTTCGACGGACACTGGTCTGGCTGGAGAGCGGAGCCCCGCAGCCGTGGAAGCGGAACCGCCTGCGCATCGTGCCTGCCGCCTCAGGACCAGCCCGGGCCATCTTCCGTTTCGAGGCGCCCGAGCCGCGGCGCTTCGCCTGGGCCTATGCCATCGCCACCGTGCCGGAAGGCCCGCCGAAGGCTCCGCCCCGTCAGGCCCATCTGGACTGGAGCACGGACGGCTCGAACTGGACCCCCCTCAGCCGGCTGGCAATCCCCTCCACCCCCCTGCAATGGGATGCCAGCCTGGATGGCAATTGCGTTCCCGCCGCGGCCTGCCCAACCCTCTGGCTGCGGGTGACCAGCGAGACCGGCCTCATCGCCCTTGAGCTGGCGGGCCATCTGGAGGCACCCCCGTGCCCTGACGCTCTGCAGATCACCCACCTCTGGACAGAGGACGACGTCCCCCGGAAATTCACCGCACCACCCGGTCGGGCGTCCTACGAACTCGTGTGCGGCAAAAACCCACAAGCCCACACGATCGAACTGCGGGCGCCAAGGAGCGTACGTCATGATCCCTCCCCCTAGACACATCCTCTCTCCACGCCGCAGGCCCGCCGCCGAAGTCCTCGCTGCCCTGATCCTGACGGCCGCATGCCTGGCGTCGGCGGACACCGTGACGGTCCGGGCCAACCGCCATGCCTCGCTCAGCGACCATCCGACCGAGCGGGACAGGGTGCAGGCCAACCGCGGTTCGATGAAAATCAAATACTTCGAGGAGTTCGGCCTCGTGGGGTTCGACGTCTCCCCGCTCAAAGGGAAAAAAATCAAGAGCGCCGTCCTCGCCGTGAAGCCCGCCGGCGGCCACACGTTCAACCTCAACAACGGAACCGACCTCGCCTGGATCTCCCTCTCGTCCGTCTCCCTGGACTGGGACGTGAAGAAGGTCTGCGCAAACCGCTCCGGACTTCGGGACGACTGGGGCTGGCCCGGCGCGCGTCTCTACGACGTCGTGCTCGGCAACGGCAACAGCCTGCGCTGTAACGGACGCCTCGAGCCCTCGGCCGGCGCCCATAAAATGCCGCTCGACCCGAAACTCGTCGAGGCGCTGGTGGCCGGCGCCAGTTCCGGGTTGCTCATCGCGGATGGATCGACCAGCTACAGCCTGAACTGCCGCATCGCCGGCGACGTCACGATCGAAGTCGTCACCGACGGAGCCGATACGCAGGCCCCGCCTCCGCCGGCCAACCTCACCGCGGCGCCGGCCCCCAACGACGCCACGGCCGAGTTCGGCGCCCTTGCCCTGTCGGTGACGGCGCCGGAGGACGCGCTCACCTACGACATCGCCGTGAATGGGCAGGCGTTGCCGCGCTGGCAGATCCCGTTCGCCACACCCGGCGCCATCCAGGCGTTCCCTCTCGTAAACCTGCCGCCCTCCGCCGACGTGCGCCTCGAGGTCGCGGTCGTGGATGCCGCGGGGAATCGCTCGAGTCCGGTGACGCTGACCGGCAGGACAAGCCCGAGTCTCACGGTGCCGATCCTGCCGGGCTCCGCGTTCCAACCGACCCCTGGCGACCCGCGACCGCTGGCCGGGGCCAGGGTGTATGCCTTCCCCGAAGTCACCGAAATCGATCCGGTGACCGGCAAGGTGCTGCACGAGGCTGTCACCGATTTCAGCCGCGCCAATCCCGTCTGGGACGGCGCGTCGGGCGCCGTGCGGCTGGCCGCCGCCCGCGGCGAGATCGCCAGCTTCCAGCTGGCCATCGAAGGCCGCATCAAGGGCGTTTCAATCACCCTGTCGGACCTGGCCGGCCCCGGCACGATCAACAACCGCAACGTGCGGCTGTGGCGGAACTGGTATGTCCGGAACCAGCCCGAATACGCGCTGCCGCTTGCCGGCGCCGTGGACTGCCCCATGGCAGACAATGCCGTCACCAGCCAGACCCACCAGGCGGTGACAGTGGACTGCTTCATCCCGCCGGCCACGCCGCCCGGCGACTATGCCGGCACGATCGAACTCGCCTCCGGCGCCGATCGCCTCGCGATCCCGCTGCGAATCAAGGTCTATTCGGCCACGATTCCGGACGACATCCATTTCAACCCCGAACTGAACTGCTACAGCGGTCCCGGCCGGGCCGGCAGCGACCAGTTCCGGAACAGCTTCCGCCTCGCGCACTACAACCGCTGCACGATCAACCGCGTCCCCTACAGCCAGCAGGGCCGGGTCCATGACGACTACGCGCCCGCGGTGGATGCGGCGGGCAAGGTCACCGACTGGACCCCGTTCGACAACAACCTGGGCGGACTGCTCGACGGCTCGTGGTTCAGGGACAACCCCCGCTCGGGCGTGCCGGTCGCCAGCCTGTACCTGCCGCTTTTCGAGGGCTGGCCCCTGGACTTCCAGGCGCATTACCGGCCGGGCCCCGGCGTCCCCCCCACCTCCCCGGATCACGCCGCCAACGTCCGGCACCACATCCTGGCCCGGCCGGCCGATGAAGCCTTCGACACGGCCTTCAAAACCGCATTCGTCAACACCGTGCGCGACTTCCACGCGCATGCCCGCGAGAAAGGATGGACGCGCACGGCGTTCCAGTGCTACCTGAACAACAAGTCCAAATTCGGGTACACCCGGTGGACCCTGGACGAGCCGAATGTCTATCGCGACTGGGAGGTCCTCAATTTCTTCGGCGCGCTCTGGAAACAAGGCATCAACGACCCCGCCCTCTATACGCCCCAGTGGCACGACGCCCTCTTCCGGGTGGGGCTCGCCGGGATGAAACGCGCCGGCCCGACCTTCCTCTTCCGCGGCGACATCTCCCGGCCCACCTGGCAAGGCAACCTGTCAGACGGCCTCATGACGGCCATGTATGTGAACGGCGGCGGGTTCGACAAACGGCGCCTGATCCAGAACCACAAACGCCGGATGCCGTGCGTCATGTATGCCTATGGCGCCTGCGCCCCTTTTGAGAAAAGCAACTGGGACAACGCCGCCTGGTGCCTGAAGGCTTACGCCGGGGAGTCCGATGGCGTCCTGCCCTGGCAATCCCTCGGCAAGGGATTGGCCAATCCCGATCCGCCTGACAGCGGCAACGCCCTCATCGTGGATGCCGGCAGTCCGTATGGCAACGCGATCGGCTCCCTCCGTCTGCACGCTTTGCGGCGCGGCGCGCAGGACTGCGAACTGCTGCGCCTCCTGCAGCTCAAGCAGGGCTGGTCCCGCCAGCACGTGGGCCTGCTGGTGTCCCAGAAGGTCCCTCTCGACAGCCAATACAAGCCGCGTTTCACCGACGACGCAACGGCCACCACCTTCGGCCCGCTAAGCAGCCAGGGCTTTGTCGAACTGAAGGAAGGTGTCTTGAAACTGCTGGAGACCCCCCTGAACCCGGCCCCCTTGAGTCACGCCGGGTCCGCCCCATGAACAATCAACAACGATCGCAAGAAACAACGGTCCGTATGGAATGGCTGCCGGAAACCCGTGAAGCCGCTGCCGCGTTCCGCCCCCGACGCGCCCTGGAGACGATCCGCCAGCTGTGGAAGGCGACGCGCGGCATGGACTCGCGGGCCGTGCAGAAAGCCGCGGAAATCGCCGCCGCCGAACTGCGAAAGGCGAAGCTGGATGACGTCTCAATCGAGGCGCTTCCGGCCGATGGCCGCACGGTGTTCGGCGGCTGGCTGATGCCCGTTTCCTGGACGGTCGACGAAGCTCGCCTCGAGACGGCCGCCACCGGACAAAACGGGGAGACATGGGCGGACTATGCCGCGACGCCCCAGAGCCTCGCCCTGTATAGCCCTCCCACCCCGCGCGGCGATTGGGTGCAAGGACCCGTGGTGCCGGCGCCGGATGTGGAATCCGTGGCAGGACGATTGGCGGGGGCCTTTCTGTGCCTTGAGTCGGGCATGGGTTCGGCCGAGATCAACGAGGAGGCGGCCCGTTCAGGGGCGCTGGGCGTGATCGTCAGCATGCCGAACGAAAACCCGTCCGCCGTCCGCTACGTCAACTACGCGGTCCCCCTTGACGCCGGCCGGGCCTGCGTGCCCTGCTTCTCCCTGTCGCCAACCGCCTATGCACGCCTCCGGGCCCTGCTGCGGACGGACCCGCGCATGCGCCTGCGAGCGCGCGTGCGGGCCTCCCGCTCGACGGCCGGCTCGACTCCGCTCGTCACCGCCACGCTCGGACAAGGCCAGCCCGAGGTCTATCTCTGCGCGCATCTCGACGAGCCGGGGGCGCAGGACAACGCCTCGGGAGTCGGTGTGGCCATCGAGGCCCTGCGAGCGATCCAGGCGGCCGGCCGCGGCCCGGCGCGCCGCCCCCCCCTGAGGGCCATCCGCGTGTTCTTCTCCGTGGAAGTGCGGGGACTGCAGGCATGGGCGAACAGCATCCCGAAAATGCCCGCCTTCGTGGCTGGCCTCAACCTGGACATGGTCGGCCGTGAGCCCGAGACACTCGGCCTCATGCGCCTCGGCCGCGGATGGCCGGGCCAACCACATTTCGCCCCTTATCTCCTGGAGGCCGCCGCGCGCCTGGCCGATCGACAGGTCGGGCATCTGCGCCGTCGCGCGGGCGCATGCGGTATCAGCGACGCTCTGGTCGGGATGGACTCCGCACCCGGACACGTATCGCTGGAGCAAACAACAGACGCGACCTACCACACCTCCGCCGACGTGCCCGCCCTCCTCTCCGCGAGAGTCATTCATTGGTCAGGCGTGGCCACGACGGCGTTCCTGCATGCGGCGACGCATCTCGACAACCGGCAAGCCCTTGGGCTCGCGAGGCGTCTGGCCCGGCGCGCCTCGGACGGCCTGCGTGCGCGGCCTTCCGAGGCGCCGGCCATCCAGTCCCGGGCCAAAGCCGAACTGGCCTCCCTGCGCTCGGTCCTGGGCAAGCCGAAGTTGTTCGGAGACTGGCGCTCGCCGGCGGACCTCTACCGGGCCGGCGTGCGTCGCGGATCCGGATGCTGGCCGGAGGTCGAGGATCGCCGGCGGCTCGAAACCCTGATCGCGTCCCTGCCGTTGTCTCGTCCAAGCCCCGGAAACGATTCCCCGGCGGCTATGCGGGCGCGGCGCGAAGCCAAGGGCCTGGTTCCCCAGGTGACCTTCCGCGGTTTTCTCTCCTTCGAGGACCACACCTCGCCGGCCGCGCGCGCGGATCTGGCGGAAACCCTGGGCCTGACGCCGCAATGGGCGACCGCAGCCTGGGCGTGGCTGCTGGCCGCGCGTCTGCGGGGCAAGTCCACCCTGGCCGGGGCCGTGGACGAACTCCAAGAGCAGGGCGTGGCGGTGGAGATTCGAAAGGCGCTGGCGCTGACCCGTTATCTGGTCAGAACCGGCAAGGCCCGGTTGCGGCCCATCCTGAATGCAGAGGTTCTGGGCCGGGCCTTCCAGGCCATCGGCGTAAGGCGCGGTTCGATCTTGTGCGTACAGTCCTCGTTAAGCCAGTTCGGCTACATTCCAGGGGGCCCGCCGACGCTGGTGAAGGCGCTTCTGGAAGTGCTGGGGCCGGACGGGACGCTGTGCATCCCGACGCACTCGCTCAGCGTGCTCGGAGCCGAGCCGTACGATCCGCAGCGTTCGCCCTCGGTCCTGGGTGCCGTGAGCGAGTATTTCCTCCGTCATCCCGGCGTGATCCGTAGCGCGCATCCGACCCACTCGGTCGCCGCCGTAGGCCCCGCCGCCCGCGCGCTGACCCGCCTGTCGAAACCGGTCTCGGCCCCCATGGCTCGCGACGGATTCTGGGGGAAGCTCTACGATGCCGGCGGCGACGTGCTGCTGCTCTGTCCCGTGGGGAGCGCAACGATCCTCCACGTCGGGGAAACGTGGACCGGAGTGCCGCAGCCAGCGCTCGTCGTGCACCTCAGGGACGCGGCGGGCAAACGGCGCGTGGCCGTGCAACCGCAGGCGCCCTGGCATTCAGACCATTTCGAGAAAACCCTGGTGAACCCGCTCCTGAAAACCGGCGTCATGCGCTCCGCCACGCTCGGTGACGGCACGGCTTATCTCGGTCCTGCACGCGCCATGGCCGACATCAGCGTGGCCGTCAACCGCACCAATCCGCTCGTCAGTCTTGGCCGGAACGGGGCATGCAGCTGCTTTTACTGCCGCGTCCTCCGCCTCGGCGTCGAGCGGGGTGGTTATTCCCCTCAGGCACCATAATGTATCCTATCATTTGCCATGCCCCCACTGTCGTGGTAAAGTCTTCCCCGTGCCTCGCACCAGGGCGAGCACCGTCACCCGGACGGATGCCGGCAGCGTGTCCACCCCCCTCGAGCACCCATTCCATGAAACTCTTCATTGCCACCGGCAACCTCCATAAATTGCGCGAAATCCGCGCCATCCTCGCCGTTCCCGGCCTCGACATCACCAGCCCCCGCGACTGGCCGACGCCCCTCCCGCCCATCGAGGAGGACGGCCTCACCTTCGAGGACAATGCCGTCAAGAAGGCGCTGTTCACCGCCTTCGCCACCGGCCTGTGGACCCTGGCCGACGACTCCGGCCTCGAGGTGGACGCTCTGGACAACGCGCCGGGCGTCCGCTCTGCCCGCTACGCCGGCGAACCCTCCCAGGATGCCGCCAACAACGCGCTGCTGCTGAAAAACCTGGCCCACTCGACAAACCGCCGCGCCCGGTTCCGATGCGCCCTGGCGCTTTGCAGCCCCAAGGGCCATTGCCAGGTCGTGGACGGCGTCTGCCCCGGATCCCTGCTCACCGCGCCGCGGGGCGCCAACGGATTCGGCTATGATCCCCTTTTCGTGCCCGACCGATATACCAAAACATTCGCCGAAATGCCGGACACGGAAAAAAACAAGATCTCCCACCGGGCCCAGGCGCTCCAAAAAGCCGCCGACACCTGGGGCGACCTGTTCGCCGGCGATGCCCAAGACTGGCCCCAACGCTAACCCGGAGCGCCGGCGGCTACAGGTCCGCCAACAGGGCGCGCACCTCATCCGCCGGCTTGCGCGCACGAATCGCCGCCATCCGGCCAGCCTGGGATTGAAGCGCCTCCGCCCGCACAGCCGGATCATGAATCGCCAGGCCCATCAACTCCCCGAGCTGCGCCGAAGACAGGCCCTCATACTGAATGCCGGCCCCATCCAACGCCTCGGGCATGCCGCCGGTTCGGCGGGCAATCACCGGCACGCCGGCCGCCATGGCCTCGATCAGCGGCAGGCAATAGCCCTCGTGTTCGCTGGCGGTAACAAACACACTCGCCTTCGCGTAAAGCGTGGCCAGCCCGGCGGGAGAAGCGAACCCCTCGAAGCAAACATTGGGAAGGTCCAGAGCATGGGCCAGCAGGCGGAGCATGGCGGCATACCGCGGACAACTCCGGTCCGACCCGGTGATGATCAGCCGGCTTTGCGGATTCACCGCTCGGTGATACCCATGAAACGCCAGGATCAACTCCTCCACCCGCTTGTTCGGCGCCAGGCGGCCTACGAAAAGGATGTTCGCCAGCGGACGGGAGATCCGGGCCAGCATCTCGGGATCCAGGTCCAGCCGGAACCGCGCCTCGGAAAACAGCAACGGCAGCACCCGGCTTTGCGGAAGATTCCACGCCGCCAATTCCCCCGCATTAAACGCCGAAACCGACCACACGGACCGGGACCGCTCCGCCACGGACCGGAGCGCCGTTCGCGCGGCGCGAAGCCGGGCCGCCAGCGCCGGGTCAAAGGCGTCAAAATATCCGGCCGGGGTGATGTTGTGGTACCGCAGCACCCGGCGCGCAGGCGTCTCCTGAAACGCCCGGACCGCCTCGGGATCCAGCACATCGTGCAACACCGCCAGGTCGCCGGCCCGTCCGGCATAAGCCGTCATCGGCCGGACCCGGTGCGCGGCCGCCGGGTCGGTATGCGATTGGGAAACGAACAAGTCGGACTCGAAGCCAAGATCGCGAAACACGGCCTGCAGCAGCAGAGCATCCTGGGAAATGGCATCGTTTTCTGCAAATCCCGCCAGCAGTTGATCGACGCGAATCGTCATGGCCGGGCCTCCGGCGGAAGGCGCGCTTCCAACGCGTCGATCCGGCCACGCAACGCGGCGCCTTCACGCCGCTGTTCCTCGCAAACAGCCTCCAGAGCGGAAAGGATTTGGCTGTTAACCGCATTCTGCTGAACGGCCACCCGTTCATGCTGATACCGCAATACGCCCCACAACGCTCGCTTCACACCACGCATCAAGTCCCCGGCAACCCCCGGCCGGCCGGGCACATCGAACCGGTCGGTTCGCACGGCGCCATGGGCGCGCAACAGCGCCAGCCACCGATCCAGCTCCTCCGCCTCCGTGGACGCGTTGCGAAGCGCGGCAATGGGCGCCTGTTTTTCAACCTGCGCCGCCAGAGCCGGATCACGACCGACAACCGCCCGATCCAGGCGCGGCAGGAGGTCCGCCGTCCGATCTTTACCCGCCAACCAGATCGCCCTCATCCGTGTCGCTCCTTTCCTCCCGAACCGGCAGCCATTTCCGGCCCGCCCACCAGGAACCCAGCGTCAAGGCCACCACCAGCCCGATCGCCAGAGCCAGATAGCCGGGCGAAGGCTTGCGCATCATTTTTCCCCACGCGGCATACATGAGGGTGGACGGGATCATGCCCAGGAAAGTCGAGCCGATAAACGGCAGCATCCGCATGTTCAACGCGCTGGCCAGCAAGTTGGTCAGTCCGTAATTGGACAACGGAAAGGCCCGCAGCCCGAAAATCACCATAAACGCCTGGCGATCGCTGATCCGGTCCGACAAGCGGAACCGCTTCCGCACCCGCTCCCCGGCCGATTTGAACATCCGGCGGGCCAGCGCAAAATGAACGATCGCGCCCAGCGTGCCGGCGGCCGTGCCAATCACCGTGCCAATCACGATGCCATACAGGGCGCCGGCCACAAACACCACCGGCCAGCGCGGCAGGAAAAGGAAGGGCAACGCCATGGAAATCCCCAGAATGGCCAGCGGACCCCAGACGCCCAGATGCCCCACCCACGCCCGGATGGAGTCCTCGGAGAGATGCGCCTTGATCGCCGGATGCCGACCGATCAACACCGCCGCCACCGCAAAAACAAGAAACAACAACAGGCCGCGCGATCCGAATTTTAGCTTTACCCGCATTCCGGCTTCACCTCGAACCGCTTGTACCGGCTCCGCATCCAACTCACCGCGGCCAGGTCGGAAACCGTCCGGGCCAGCCGCCCCATGTTCGTGTACTTGCTCACGCCCGCCGCGCGGGCCCGGTGCCGGACCGGCCGCTGCTCGATCCGGGCGCCCCGCATCAGCGCCAGCGCCGGCAGGAACCGGTGCATGCCCTTCAACTCCATCGGAAGGTCCCGGACCACCCAGGCCTTGAACGCCTTGAGCGAGCAGCCGGTATCCCGGATCCCGTCATGCAGAAAAGCGCGGCGGACGGCATTGGCGAACCGGCTTCCGATCCGCTTGGACCAGGTGTCCTGCCGGTTCATCCGGTATCCGCAACAGACATCGCAAGAACCCAGCGCCGCCACGAGGGCCGGAATGTCGGCCGGATCGTTCTGCCCGTCCGCATCCATCGCCACCACGGCGTCGCCGCAGGCATGGCGGAAGCCGGCGCCCATGGCCGCGCTCTGGCCGGAATTGGGAATGAGGGTCAGCACGCGAAGCCCCTTCAGCGCCGGAACCAGTCCCAGCAGAACGGCGCGGGTGCGATCGGATGAGCCATCATTGACCGCGAGAATTTCAAAGGTGCTCCCCATGCCGGAAAGAACGCCATGCACTTCGCGGAGAACGCCTTCAATGCATTCTTCCTCGTTATAAACGGGGAGCACAACCGAAACTCGGATGGATTCGACACGGTCACTCATCGGCAGATTCCTGGGTTGATGCGGCGGATTATATCAGAAAGGCGGGGCCGCACAATGCAAACGAATGCCGTTCAAGTTTGCTTGGCAATGAGTCGGTTTCTGTGAGATGCTTATTCGCTCATGAGCCTATCATTCAATCTGATTACCCTCTGGAAAATTCCCATCCGGATCCACATCTCCCTGATCGTGCTGCTGGCGATCGTGGGAATGGCCGCCGGGTCTCTCGGCGGCATGGAGGGGGTCTTCTGGAACATCTCTCTCCTGGCCGTAGTGTTCGCCAGTATCGCCCTGCATGAGTTGGCGCACTCCCTGGTGGCCGTCCGCAAGGGATGCCGCGTGCGGGAAATCACGCTGATGTTCATCGGGGGCGCCGCCCAGATGGATGAAATCCCCCGCAAGCCCCTCGACGAAATCCAGGTGGCCATCGCCGGGCCGCTCTTCAGCATTCTGCTCGGCGCCCTGGCCTGGTTCGGCGGCCCCTGGGTTCCCCTGCCGGCCAACCTGCCGTCCCTCGTGGACCAGCATCCCCTGAATCTGGTTCAGCTCGCGGGCCAGTTCAACTTCAGCCTGGCGCTCTTCAACCTGCTGCCCGCCTTCCCCATGGATGGCGGCCGGATCTTCCGCGCCCTCATGAGCCGCAAAATCGGATTCCTCCCCGCCACCTTCGTGGCGTCCCGTCTCGGCCGCGTGGCCGCCATCATCATGGGCATCGTCGGCTTCAGCAAAGGCTGGTGGGGCTTGATGATCATCGCCGTGTTTCTATTCCGCGCCGCCGGCCGGGAATTCGATTATGTCCTTCGCCAGGAAATGAAGGATGGCTTTCAAACCCTGAACCACTGGGCCCGGGGCGGGCCGGCCTTCACGCCCCCCGTCAAGGACCTCGGCGGCCAGGTCAAGATCAGCCCCCCGCCCTACAAACGCGACCCTTCCTGAAGCGGCGTCACGCCTGCAAGTCCCGCACCAGCGCCAGGAGCGCGATGCAGGCCACATCGGTGCGCAAGGCCCCGCCCGCCAACCCCACGGATTGAAAGCCCCGGCTCTCCAGCAACCCCAGCTCAAAGGCGTTCCAGCCACCCTCCGGACCCACCGCCAGCAACACCCCGGCGGGATCGGGGCTCACCCGGTCCCGCATCCGGGCGGCCGTTCCCGGATGCGCCACAATCCGGCAGGTGCCCGGCGACCAGTCCGCCAGCTCATCCTCGATGAACGGCCGGAACCGGCGATGAACCGTCACCTGCGGCAGGCGGGTCCCGCCCGCCTGTTCGCAGCCTTCCAGAAGCTGGGCGCGGATGAAGCCGGGCTCCAGCACATGGGAATCGAAATAAACCCGCTCCACCCGCTCGGCGTTGATCAGCCCCACGCGGCGAACCCCGAACGAGGCCAGCACCGGCCAAAACCGCTTCATCACCTTCGGCCGCGGCAATGCCAGTAGCAGGTCGAGCAGCGGAGGGTCGGGCGGAAGCGCGGATTCAAACACACACTCCAGCATCACGGCGGAGTCGGAGACGGAGCGCACGATGCCCGTTCCGGTAGGGCCGTCGATCAACCCCAGGCGCAACTCGGACCCGGGCACGGCGCGAAGCACCGTCCGGATATGAACGGCACGCCGATCGGAGAGGACCACCGTGCGATCGGGCGCCCATTCCGCCGGGTCGATCAGGATGCGATTCATGCCTTTTTCTTGAGGGCCGCCTTCTTCGCCGCCAGCTTGGGCAACGGATTCTGGCGGTGGCATTCTTCCAGGACAAACACCTGGCGCCGCACCTGCTCATGCGTGACCACCAGCTTGCCCTTGTTGACAATGGCATTGTAAATGCAATCGTAAAAACCCTTGGAAATGGTCTGGAACACGTCCGGAATCTCGCAGGTCCAGTTCTCCTCCACCCACGGCAGCACCTCGCTGTTATACGCCCGCTTGTCCGACCAGCTCGGCATCAGCTTCTGCTTCGGGGCCTTGGCCGGGTCGAAATGACGCCATTTGAGGGATTTGAAATTGCCGGTGATGCCGCCGCACGTGCCGCTGAGGTTGAACATGTCGCCCAGCGGATACGCCAGGTTGCTACTCACGGACACCTCAATCGTCGGCGCGTTTTTCCCGTGCAGGACGACCAGGGCAAAATCATCGGCATCGCCAAAGCTGTTGGGTCCCGAAGCCAGCTTGGCGTACACCTCCAGCGGCCGAGCCCCGAACAGCACCACGGCCATGTCCAGCGGATGCGGGCCCGTGTTGTTGATATTGCCGCCCCACATCTCCTGCCGGGTCTGCCAGTCCCACCGGCGGGCAAAGCCGCTGTAGGACAAGCGGGCGTTAACGAGCGGCCCGATCACGCCGGACGCCAGGATTTCCTGGATCTTGATGAACGCGGGCTGGAAGCGGCTGTTCTGGAACGGCGCCAGGATCTTTCGGCTCTCGTCGGCCGCATCCAGCATCTTGTCGAAATCGGAAAGCTTGACCGCGCTGGGCTTCTCGCACACCGTGTGATACCCGGCCTGAAGGCCCTTGATCGCGGCCTTGGGATGCAGGAAGCTGGGCGTGGCGTTGACGAAAAGATCAAAGCCGCCGGCCTTGAGCATCTCCTCGTAAGTCTTGTAGACCCGGCAGCCGAATTCGGCCTTGGCCTGCGCCCGGCGCTCGGGCAGAAGATCGGCCACCGCCACGATCTGGAATTGCTGAGGCACGGTGCGGAGCCACCGCGCATGAATATCATACCCGCTACGACCTTGCCCTGCTATGCCCACCTTGATGATTTTGCCGTCCATGCGCTGCCCTTTCTCTATAAAATGAATATGGCCGGTACTGTAAACCAACCCCGCCATCCTGTCCATGCCCAGTTGTCGAAAACCCGGCCCCTCCATTCATCTCACCGCCCTCACCCCATCCGGACCAACCGGCCCGCCCCGATCCACCCCTGCGGCTGGGCCGGATAGACCAGTTGAAGCCGATTCCCCGCCGTGGAGCTGACTGTCAGCTCAAACGTGTTCACGCCCGGCGTGAGTCCGGAAAGCGGCCAGCGCCAGGGCGCCCAGGCCCGCGTGCCCTGATCCTGCCCGTTCACCCGCAAGCCGGCGCTGTCCACAATCTCCTCAAGCTCCAGCGCCCAGTTCCCGCCGGCCAGATCCTTCTCCGTCAAACGTTCGGTCCAGCGATAGACGCCATCGCCCATGTAATGCGCCAGGCCCATGTCGAGCCAGCCCCGGGCCGACACCTTGGCCGGCGCCTCGGCAGACACCACCGGCCGCCCCTTCCGGATCCGCACCTCAAACGCGCCCTCGATCCACACCGTGCAGAGCAGCCCTTCCATGGCGTTCTTCACGTCGAACCGGAACTCCACCGTATTGAGGCCCTTTCTCACATTCGTCACCGGGAGGCGCAGCGGCGTGATGTTCGACAACGGAAACACGAGCGGCGTCGAAACCCCGCGCCCGTTGCAAAAGACCCGGAACCGGCCGCGCGCACAACGCGGATCAAGCACCAGCTCGGCCTTCTTGAGGGCTGTCCGCGATTCGAAGGTGAAACGGTAGCGCAGGTCGGACTCGGCCACCGTGCTCTCCACCGGCATGTCGCCGCCGAAGTTGCCGAACATCTCGGAGGCGTAATACTCCTTGAACCGCTGCCAGTACGGCTGCGGATACGGCCGCTCCTGCGGAGGGCGGCCCTTGAGCACGATGCGGCACCGGTCGAGGCGCAAGGCGTTCGGGCCCGTCCGCTCGAAACCAGCTTGCGCGCCCGCAGCCCGGGAAACCGTGACCCGCGCCGCCGGGGGCGGAACGGACCCGAGGGCAAACATTCCGCACCCATAGGCGGGCACGCTCCACCGCAAGCCCATTTTCGTCCTCACCCCGTCGCCATCCGCCAGCGCCGGATCGGGCTTCCAGGCGGCGTCCCCTTCATCGCCCAGGGTGAAGACCCGCGGCTCCTTGGCGATGTTGACCGCAAACAGCCGCTCGGAGCCGTCTTCGGCCCGGAACCGGCGCACATAACACTCCTTCGCCTGCGCGCCGCCCACCCGGGCCTGCGCCACCAGGTTCGCCCGGCACCAGGCCAGCGACGGCTCCAGCTCGCGCCGCACCTCGCCGGCCGGGATCGGCGCCGGCGCAAGCGGGCCGGACTCCTCCACCAGCTTCGCGGGCCCGCCGCCAAACCAGACCACGCGCGTGCCGGACGCGGCCGCCTCCTGCAAGCGCCGGAACGCGGCGCCGGTCATGATCCCGCCGGCGGGCACCAGGATCGTCTTGTACGTGCGTGATCCGACGGTCAACCCGTCAGGCCCCGGGGCCCCCAGGGCGGCATCGGCCGCGTCCAGCGCATGAATGCCCACCTGCGCCTGCAGACTCCTCAGAATCGTGAACCAGTGCGAATGCCGCCAGCGCTTGAGCGCCGCCTCATCCATCTTCCGCGCCCAGCCCCAGAACGAGGTGATATTGTCGAGCACGGCCACGTCCGCGCTTTCATGCCCGCCATCCATGACGGCATCGCACTGCTCGAGCCAGGCGTTCACCGCCGCGGTGCCCCGGAACAGAGAGGAGTGCGGGCCGTAATCCGCCGGCGCCTCCAGGTTCGTGATGCCGTCCAGGCTGTTCCAGAAGCCGTGCGTATAAAAGCGATCCACCCCCAGCATCTTCTGCCAGGCATAAATCTGACGGGTCTGCCGGGTGGTGATAATCCAGTCCCCCAGCGCCTGCGACTCGCTGACGCAATAGCGGCGCCCGGTCTGGCTCTTAAGCGACCCGATGCGCAGGCTGCCAAGATTCAGCGTCGGACAGCACTCGTCGCCGACGGCGGGGATAATCACGTCGCAGCCCGGGAAGCTCATCGCCTTCATGATCGGCATGCAGGCCGGGAGGCAGGCGGTTTCCTGGATGGGATCGTCCTCGGGCGAGAAGTGGCCCACCAGATGCAGGTTGTGCGCCTCGCACCAGTTGCGGTAGGGATGGACAAAGCCGGTCATGAACCGGTCCAGGATCCAGCGCCGGTAATCGATCCGCGTCCGGACCGCATCGTCATCCAGAGGGTCCCCGAACAGCTGATGAAGCCGGGGATACAGCTCATAGCCAAACCGGGCATGGAACGCCTCGAACAGGTCTTTCGTAAAAGGCGTGCTGCCATGGGGCTTGGCTTCGTCGGTGAAAATGCCGGGCACCGTCTTGCCAAAATGCTCGCCCACGGCCCGGGCATAAGGCTCGAGCCCCAGCCGCCGGAACACGTCAAAGGTGTCAGGCTGCAGCAGGTCGGGCAGGCTCCCCCACGGCCCATCCTCGCCGGCAAACACCTCGGTCACGGCCGCCAGCTTGAAACCCGGCGGAATCTCCGGCACCCGCATCGTATACAGCATCCGGACCGCCGCGCCCCGCACACAGGGGAAAAGCGGCGTTTCGCTGTAATACCAGCGGCTGTCCCAGTCCGTGGCGAACCAGTCGGATCGCACCGGCCCGACGGCGGCGGTCAGATCCCGGGACGGAAGCCCCGCCTGGAGCGGCGCCAAACCCGCCCAGATGACGCGGCCGCGGCCGATGGACCACAGATCGCCGGGCTTGAGCGCCGCGGGCTTTTCAACCCAATCCATGATGCGCGACTTGAGGTCCGGCCGCTCGGCCATCACCAGGCCGCCCGCCGCGCCGCTGGGATAGGGGTCCTCGTCGTAAAGCCAGAGCTTCATGTCCAGTCGCACGGCCTCCGCCACCAGGGCCTTGATCATGTCGAACCACTCGGCGCTCGCAAAGGGAATCAGGTTGCCCGTCCGCGGATGGGGGGTTAGGGCCTTGATGCCCCCGGCCCGGCAGCGGCGCATGAAGTCGATTTTTTCCGACACCGTCGAGGCGTCGCACAGCATCCAGAAGGGCATCAGCCCGCCGGGGACTCGTTCACTAGGTGGCATGTTAATTCCTTCACTCAGTCCGGGAAGCCTAGCGCAGCACAGAATCGGACGCAATCAATGATTCACCCGTTCTGCACCCGGGCGGCGCGTGATCCGGCGATGGACCACCTTCCCGTTAACGAATAGCACCAGCGGCGGGCGGGTTTCAAACGCGATCATCCGCGCCCGGAGCGCGGCCCGTGAACCCGGGCCCGCAGCAGATGGGGCCTCGCTGTCAACAGGGCCTTTTTAAGCGGATCGGGTTTTGTCCAAAAGCCGTCCGCGCCCCTTCCACACCTTTTCGCACTTGCATTTCACCCGCCTGCGTGCAGAATGCCGGTTTTCAGTCACGGACAGTCAACCCACGGAGCGGCCATGAGCGAAAAGAAATTACGGTTGGGCTTTATCGGCGCGGGCGGCATTGCCCAGGCCCAGATGAAAATCGTCAAGGCCTATCCGGATGTGGAGCTGGTCGCGGCCTGCGACATCAACGACCCGAGCCTGGCCAAGGCCAAGGCCGACTACGGCTTCCCCGCCGTCTACACCGACTGGAAAGAGATGCTCCGCCGGGAATCCTTTGACGCCGTCAGCGTCTGCACGCCCAACGGCGGCCATTGCGCCCACACCGTCGGCGCGCTCCAGGCCGGCGCCCACGTGCTGGTCGAAAAACCGCTGGCCATGAACGCCAAGGAGGGCGAGGCCATGCTCGCCGCCGCAAAAAAAGCCAAACGCAAACTGGTCATCGGCTTCCAGTGGCGCTTCGAGCCCAAGGCCCAATTCATCCGCAAGATGAGCGAGGCCGGCCAGTTCGGCAACATCCTGTTCGGCCGCTGCAAAGCCCTCCGCCGCCGCGGCATCCCCAACTGGGGCGTCTTCGGCCGCAAGGATCTGCAAGGTGGCGGACCGCTTATCGACATTGGCGTCCACATCATGGAAGTCACCCATTACGTGATGGGCTCGCCCAAGCCCGTGTCCGCCAGCGGCCAGATCTTCCAGTACCTCGGCAACAAGAAGAGCGACGTAGCCAGCATGTGGCCCAACTGGGACCACAAGACCTACACCGTCGAGGATCTGGCCGTGGGCCAGATCCGCTTCGAGAACGGCGCCGTGATGCACGTGGAATCCTCGTTCGCCGCCCACTGCAAAGATGAATTCAACTTCAGCATCATGGGGGAAAAGGGCGGCGCCGACTTCGACCCCATCTCCATCCATACGGATGAAAACGGTTACATGGTGGACAAGTCGCCCGCGTTCATCCCCAGCCAGGACTGCTTTGCCCGCAAGCTGCGCCTGTTCGTGGACACGGCCCTCTACGGAAAGCCCACCGAAGCGCCAGGCGAAGCCGGCCTCATGATCCAGAAGATGCTCGACGGCATCTACGAATCGGCCGCCAAGGGCCGCGAAGTGCCCATCCGCTGAGGCGGGCCTGCCCCCAACCCCGCCAGCCGGCGAAACCGAAGGAAAACCGATATGACCCCACGCCAGAACTTGCTGCAGGCCCTGCGCCGGCAGGGCTACAGCCAGGTGCCGCTCGATTGCGGTAACTTTTGCGCCTCCCAGGTCGACGCCTTCAAAGCCCGGTTCGGACACACGCGCATTCTGGAGTTTTTCAACGTTCCCTTTCGCAGCTGCGGCGTGGAAATGGTCAAAACCTGGGACGACGCCAGGCGTCTCTATCCGCGGGAGCAGCTGCCTCCGGATGCGGATATCAACGCCTGGGGCATCGCGCATTCGCACCGCCCCGGATGCTACCACATGACCCGCATGCATCACCCGCTGAAGGGCGATGTGACGCGGGACGAGGTCGCCACGTACCCCTTGCCCCGTCCGGCGCCGGACGCGCTGGCGCGCCTTCAGGGCCAGGTGTCCGCCCTGCACAACCAGGGGCTCGCCGCGATGGTCGGAATGGCCTGCACCGTGTGGGAAATCGCCTGGTACATCCGCTCGATGGAGGACCTCATGGTCGACATGTTGTCCGGCGACGAGCGCGCCACGGTTCACCTCGACCGGGTGACGGCCAACGCCATCGAGCGCATCCAGCTGGCCGCCCGGTCGGGAGTGGACATCATCCAGCTGGGCGACGATATCGGCATGCAGAGCACCATCATGATGAGCCAGGAGCTGTGGCGCGAATGGCTCAAGCCGCGCCTGGCCGCCGTAATCCGGGCCGGCCGGGAAGTCAAGCCGGACCTCCTGATCTTCTACCACTCCTGCGGCTACGTCCTGCCGTTCCTCGAGGAGCTGGTTGAAGTCGGCGTGGACATCCTGAATCCCGTCCAGCCCGAATGCATGAAGTTCGAAGACGTTCTGGCGCGGGTCGGGGGCCGGATCTCGTTCTGGGGCACGATCGGCACGCAAACGACCCTGCCCTTCGGCACCCCACAGGATGTCCGGGACGCGGTATGGGCCAACCTGCGCCGGTGCGGCCCGGCGGGCGGAATCGTCATTGCGCCGACCCACATGGTGGAGCCCGAAGTGCCGTGGGCGAACCTCCTGGCCATGAAAGAAGCCTGCGAGTCATTCCAAGGCTAGCGCCACAGGGAAAAGAATTGCTTTCGGAGGTCCAATCCGATAATTATTTACACGTTTTTATAAGGAATTGACATGAGCAGCAAGGTTCCCGTTTGCATCGTCGGCGGCGGCATGATCACGCAAGTGCAGATCCTGCCATCCCTTTACCAGCTCCAGCGCCTCGGCCTCGTGGGCGACATCCACATCTGCGCCCTCAACAGCGCCCCCCTCCGCACTCTCGCGGAAGACCCCATGCTGAAAAAGGCCTTCCCCACCCAGCAGTTCATCGCGCACCCCCCCCTGGCCACCGATCCGGCCCAAAACAAGCCCGAGCTATTCAAGGAAACCATCGCCGCCCTCCCCAAGCACAGCATCGTGGTGGTGGCCGTGCCCGACCAGCTCCATTACGGCGCCCTCCAGGTGGCCCTCCAATACGACCAGCACATCTGCTGCGTCAAACCCCTCGTGCTCAAGCATGACCAGGCCGAGGAAATCGGCCAGAAGGCCTACGAAAAGGGGCTGCTGGTCGGCGTTGAATACCACAAGCGGTTCGACGACATCAACCTGATCGAACGCCGCCTCTGGCGCGAAGGCAAATTCGGCGAATTCAAGCTCGGCCACGCCGATCTCCACGAGTGCTGGTACTACCGCCACTCCAACTTCCAGAACTGGTGCACGGCGGAAAACTCCGACGCCTTCTCCTATATCGCCTGCCACTACATCGACCTGGTCCACTTCCTCACCGGCCTGAAGCCGGCCAGCGTCTCCGTCTACGGCATCAAGGACAAATACCCCAACGGCCGCGAAGGCTACCTGTGGACTGACGGCCGCGTGATCTGGCAAAACGGCGCCGTGCTGAACGTCCAGAACTCGCTCAGCTACCCGGACGAGGGGCCCGGCGGCAACTACCAGGGCATGCGCCTGTTCGGCTCCAACGGCAAGCTCGGCACCATGGTCAACCACAACGACCAGTTCCGCGGCGTCGAACACGCCTACACGGCCAAGGGCGACAGCCCCGGCGACACCCAGTTCACCCAGCCCAACCCGACCTATTTCCAGTTCCTCGATCTCGGCGGCGAAGGCCTGACCCCCACCGGCTACGGCTACCGCTCCATCGCCTACATCATCCAGAAGATCAACGAATGCCGCGCCAAGCCGACCCTGGAGGCCCGCCGCGAATTCATCCGGGCCATCGATGCCGAAGGCATCATGGCCACGCCCCGCAACAGCGCCTTCAACGAACTGGTCATGGAAGCCGGCCGGATGTCCATCCTCAACGGCGGCCGCGAAGTCGAGATCACCTACGCGCCCCAGGCCGGCGTCCGCTTCAAAACCTACTAACCCCCTTGTAACACCCACACCCGGAGCACCTGTCATGGCCAAAGAATTCCCGCTGACACCGACCCGCGTCCCCGCCGTCAAAACCAAGTTCCGCCGCATCCAGGGCGTGCTGCCGAACTCGAAAACGGTCGCCGAAATCAAAAAGCTCCGCAAGGCCGAGCCGATCAGTATGCGCGGCCAGCCGCCCCTCATCTGGGACACCGCCCGGGGCTTCTCCGTCTTCGACGCCTTCGGCAACCAGTGGCTCGACTTCTCCTCCGGCGTGCTGATCACCAACGCCGGCCACGGCCACCCTGCCATCGTGAACGCCGTGATCAAGCAGGCCAAAAAACTCCTCACCACCTACTGCTTCCCCAACGAACCCCGCATCGGGCTGACCCAGAAAATCCTCTCCATCGCGCCCAAGGGCCTCAACAAGGTATTCCTGCTCAGCACCGGCTCCGAAACGCTCGAATGCGCCATCAAGCTGATGCGCACCTATGGCCGCCGCAACCACGGGGACGCCAAGTCCGTGATCGTCTCCTTCGAGCGCGGCTTCCACGGCCGCACGCTCGGCTCCCAGCAGATCGGCGGCATCCCCGCCGGCAAGGCCTGGATCAAGAACCTCGATCCCGAAATGATCCAGGTTCCCTTCCCCGACGGGTTCCGCACCGAGGACACGAGTTTCAAGCTTTTCGAAAAGACCCTCAAGGCCAAGGGCATCAAGCCCGCCCAGGTGGCCGGCGTCGTCGTGGAAACCTACCAGGGCGGCGGCACCAGCTTCCTGCCCAAGCCCTATGCCCGCGAGCTCCGCGCGTGGTGCACCCGGAACAAGGCCCTCCTCTGCTTCGACGAGGTTCAGGCCGGCTTCGGCCGCTGCGGCACCATGTTCGGCTTCCAGCTCTACGGCGTCACGCCCGACCTGTTCTGCTGCGGCAAGGGCATCAGTTCCTCCCTCCCCATCAGCGCCGTGGTCGGCCGCGAAGCCGTCATGGACATCTACGGCCCGAACGAAATGACCAGCACGCACTCCGGCAATCCCGTGTGCTCCGCCGCCGCCCTTGCCAACATCGAGGTCATCCTCAAGGAAAAGCTCGTCCAGAATTCCGCCCGGGTCGGCGCCGTGCTCCAAAAGGAGCTCGACAAGATCAAGAAGGCCTTCCCGAAGGTCATCGGCGCGCGCCACGGCAACGGCCTCGTGGCCGGCCTCCACATGGTCAAGCCCGGCACCAAGGAGCCCGACGGCGACCTCGCCTGGGACATCGTCTACACCTGCTTCAAGCGCGGCCTTCTGATGTTCGCCCCGGTCGGCTTCGGCGGCGCCACCGTCAAGATCGCGCCCCCGCTGTGCATCACGAAGGAGGCGGTCCTCGAAGGCTGCCGCGTCCTCCGCGACGCCATCGCCGAGCATACGAAGAAGTAAACCGCACGACATCGCCCCCCGCCGTGATCGCCACCGGCTTCCGAAAAAGAACCCCGGCATGACCGTTGAAAAAAACCACTGGTTTCTCTATGTGATACCGCCGGCCCTCGTTGCCGCCATCATGATGACGGTGTATGCCATCAAAGGGTTTTATCCGTTTGGATCGGCAACCATTATTTACGGCGATATGGGTCAGGGGTTTATCCCGATTTGTTATCATTTATACGACGTGATCCATCATGGGAAATCCCTGTTTTGGGATCCTTTTTTAGGCACGGGCTCTAATATTTTCGGAAGTGAAGCCCTTTCCGGAATGTTCAGCCCCGTCTCCTGGCTGGTGGCGTTGCCACCCCGGGATAACATTCCCTATTTCATGTCATTTCTCCTGGTGATTCGCATGGCCTTGATGGCCGTTTCCTCCGTGGCCTTTTTCAACGTCGCCTTTCCCGGCACCCGCGCTTTTTGGAAAATCTCCATCAGTGTCATGTATGCCTTTTGTGGCTTTGTTCTGGTTTACTACACCAACATGATGTGGCTGGATTCCGCCATCTTGTTTCCGCTTCTGCTCCTCACCCTCAAGCGTCTTTTCGACGCCGACAAGAAGACGGGATTCATCCTGGTCCTGTCCGCCAATTTGATTGCGTGCTACTACATCGCATTCATGGTGCTGCTCTTCCTTTTTTTCAGCAGCGGCGTTTTGCTGATTTACTACGTGCCCCGCGAACGACGCCAAAAAGCATTGTGGACGCTGGGCCTTTGCATCCTCACCGCGTTGGCCGCGACCAGTTTCGTGACGATTCCCGCCTGCCTGCAAGCCGTCGCCTCCAAGAGAATGTCAGGCGCTCCCTTCCGGACGCTGCTGTCCATTCGGGAAACGCTTCCCGACATCGGCAATAAAGCGTTGTTTTTCTTCTTTGCGGCCGCCACCTGGGTGAGTCTGGCGAAGCTGGCCGCCCCAGGCCGAACCGACAAAAAAGCCGTGGCGGCGTTCGGCTTGCTGCTGGTCCTGACCGCCTCGCAGGTTTTTGTCGAATCCATTAATTTGATCTGGCACGCCGGCAGCTACAACTGCTTTCCGCTCCGGTTTGGTTTTATCCCGCTCTACCTTCTCCTCGCGGGATGCGCGTATTGTTTTTCAGGAAACCCCGAATGCTCCGTCTTTGCCAGGACCCGAACAAATCTTGGCGCGGGGCTTCTGGCGCTGGCGGCATTCGTCTACGCCCTCTATTTGGGGATGAAGTGCGGACCGGCCATCAACGCCAGCGCCCCCGCCTTTGGCATCAGCCCAGCCTTGGCGATGACGTTTTTCGCCACTAGCCTGCTGCTTGCCTTGTCCCTCTGGCTTTTGCTGAAACTGAAAGCACCCCGGATCAAATACATCCTGATCGGCATCCTTTTGGCCTCCGAATGCGGCCTGCATGCGATGTGGTTCATCGGGGTTCCCGCGCCGCCCCAGTTGAGCAAAAAAAACGAAGCCTGGATTTTCACGTCCCTCGCCATGAAAAAAGACTTTCCCCTCGAGCCGGACTCCCTGTCCCGTTATAAAAACGTGGATCCGGCCCTGAACTCCAACTACCCGTTAATCCTGGGCGCGCCCTCCATGTCCGGATGGACTCACTTAATCAGGGCTGGCCAGCAGGAAGCCTTTCAACAACTGGGTTATTCCATCGTCTATACGCGGTTGCTGGACAGGGGCGGCACCCTGTTTTCGGACATGGTTTTAAGCGTGGACCGGTATTTGACCGAATCCTCTTATCCCTCGAACCTATTCGCTAAAATCGGTGTTTCGCAAACCGTCAATTTATATGAAAACAAAAACCCTTTGCCGTTCGGGCTGCTCTTCTCCTACTCCAACGAGCCCTTGGCATTCAAGAAAAACGCATCGCTGTTCGACAATCAGAATCGCTTGTATCGTACGCTGTTCAACCGGAAAGACCGCATCATCGAAACCCGGAAGATCCAGCCTGAACCCCTAAACGCCATCACCGTTCAAGTAAAAAACGAGTTCCGCTGCCGGCCCGCCTCCGGCAGTACGCCGGGCATCCTCGAATTTAAGATCCCCGTCGCCGGGCTGACGTGGTTATATCTGGACGCAGACATTATCCCTGAAAAGCCGAGGATCGAGTCGGCGGCGCCGCACGCCAATCCTGACAAAAAGCCGGTTCCTCAAAAGATTAAAAAAAGATGGAAGCCCAGAACCCAGTCCGTTATGACGGTCCGGATCAACGGACAACCCCTGTTCATCCCCACTCTCGGAAACAGCACGAACCTTGCCTTCCCTGAAAAATTCAACAACGGGATACTGCCTCTGGGCCTGTTTAGCAATGAAACCGTGAAGCTTGAACTGACGTTCACCACCAACCTCGCGTTCCGCTCGCTGCTCATCGGGGATCTTTCTGTCGCCAAACTCCAGGAACTCCCACATGCGATCGCCCCCGCCAGCACCCTTGCTGTCATGAAGGGAAATCACATTCGGTTCACCGTCCCCTCGGCCCGGAATGATCAATCCCTGTTTATCCCCATCACGTTCGACCCGGGATGGAAAGGCCGCCTGAATGACCGCCCGGTTTCCATTAAAAAAGTGTTTGGCGCTTTCATGGCGGTGCCGTTGGCGGAAGGCGCGAACACCCTCGAACTTCGGTTTGTGCCAAAAGGGTTTGCCCCCGGACTGCTCCTAAGCGCGCTCGCGTGGCTGTTCTGGCTGGTCGTTCTGCTCCCTTCGAGATGTCCTTTCATCACCGAGCCCATCGTCTTGCAACGTCTGGCCTATTTCGTCTATTGGCCGGTTTATCTGGCGGGAATCCTGTTGGTCTATATCATTCCTGTTTTCGCCCTGCTCTTGAGGTCCTGACGCCTTGGGATCAACGCCAAACGCGGCAACGACGAGCTTGCATCACCTCCTTTTCTATGACATATTGACCCCTAGAGGTGCCACCATGAAATCAGGGTTTATGCTGCCCTTTCTTTTCTGCGCGCTGTTCGCCGTTTCCGCCCGGGCGGAAGCCGTTCGAAATGGAAACGAACTAGCCCTCTCTTTTTCCCGCGCCGATGCCCCCGGAAAAGCCGCCCTTCAAAAGGAATCCGAGGGCCGCCTCTTCACCTTCCGTTTTCTGAAGATTATCCGGATCGACCCCGGCCCCACCGGCGGGCTGCCCGTCTACACGACGATCGAGCCCTCCTCGGACCTCACCGTCATTCTCCACCCCCAGGGCGGTGTCTCCCGGCAGGTTGCGGCGACAGCCGCCACCAACGACTGCCTCGCCGCCAACGGGCGCCTCGCCCGCCTTGGAACCCCGTCCGGCACGCTCGTTATCGAACCCGCGGTGCTTCGCTCGAAAGACCGCGCCGCCCCCAAGGGCGAAAAAGAACTGCTTCCCGAAATCGACTCCACCGCGGTGAAATAAATCATGACCTCCACCCACCCTCTAGCCCGCCACGGGCTCCCTCTCGCCACTCTGGCCCTATTCTTCGCCGCGGCCACCGCCCCGGCCTTCGTCCTGTTCCAGGGCGATGGATCGGACGAGCCCGGGTTCGTCGCCCCCACCGTCGGAAAACCCCCGCCCCCGCCCCCCGCCCACATGGCCTCCGCCGAAACCTACATCCCCTACCCCGGCCCGCCGGTGGTGCCCCAGGCCCGGTCCGAAAAAAAGAAGCCGCCGTCGCCGCCCGTGATGTTCACCAAGCTCACCTCCCCGTACGGACCCGTGGATTGGTGCACCCGGCCCAACGACCTCAACAACCTTCTGAAAAACATGAAGGAGAACGTCAATGTCAACTTCACCTGCGAAGTCAAGGCGCTGGGCGAAGTGGATCTGGACCCCGATCGCAATCCCATCCTCTACCGATCCGGACATTTCCACTTCACCTTCACGCCCCAGGAACGTGAACGCCTCCGGGCCTACCTGCTCGCCGGCGGCATGCTGATCCTCAACACCGGCATGGGCTCAAAACCCTTCTATGATTCCGCCCTCAGCGAGCTCCAGGCCATCTTCCCCGAATCCCCGCCCCGCCGGCTCGGCCCGGACCATTCCGTCTTCCACTCCTTTTACGACCTGGACCGGGTGGAGTATCGCTCCGGCGTGCGCAAGGCCGGTTACGGGGGCTCCGACCCCTGGTTCGACGGCGTCACGATCAACTGCCGCACCGTGGCCATCCTCTCGCGCTGGGGCATGGAAATCGGCTGGGATGCCGTGGAGGACGACACGCTGATGGGCTACTCCGTCGAATCCGCCCGCCAGCTCGGCGTCAACCTGATGTCCTACGCCATCGCCGAACGCGCCTGGGCCAAGGGCGCCGCCCACGCGATCCGGCTGGTCGACTCCACCACCCCGGCCACGGGCAAGATGCGCCTGGCCCAGGTCATCTATACCGGGGAGTGGAAAACTCGCCACGCGGGTCTGTCGGTCTTGCTCAACCAGTTCAACCAGAAAACCGAAATCCCGGTCAAATTTGCCCATGAGGAGATGCGGCTCACCGATCCCCGCCTGTTCGATTCGCCCCTGCTCTACATGACGGGACACGAGAACTTCGTCCTCAAGGACGATGAGGCCGCGGCGCTCCGGGAATATCTCAAGCGCGGGGGCTGCCTGTTCGCCGAAGCCTGCTGCGGCCGGAAAGCCTTCGACGCCGCCTTCCAGCGCGAAATCGCCCGGGTCCTTCCCGGCGTGCCGCTCGCTCCCATTTCCGCCCGCAACGGCCTCTTCACCCTCCCCAACCCGCTCGCCTCCGTCGGCGTCACCCCCGCCCTCGCCGCCCAGCTCGGCAATAAAAACGCCATCGAACCCCGGTTAATGGGCATGGACCTCTCCGGCCACTTCGCCGTCCTTTACAGCCCCTTCGGCCTCGCCGGCGGCTGGGAATTGTCCCAAAGCCCTTATGCCTTCGGCTATGACGACGGAAGCGCCATGAAAATCGGCGAGAACATCCTGATGTATGCCATTACCCAATAAACTCATCCTCGCCCTGGCCGTCCTCTTCGCCGCCGCGGCCGTCCACGCCGCGGAATCCGAGGAAAATACGCTCGGCGTCCTGTTCCGGCTTCACGCCCAGTCGCCGTCCGGTGACGTGGCCGTCTGCACGGCCGCCACTCCGGCCGTCGCCGCCCTGGGCCCCGGCGCCTACCGCGCCGCCGCCCGCGCGCTCCTCGGCTGGCGCCTGCTCCGGTCCGGAAAGCCCGCCGAGGCAAAACCGGTCTATCAGGCCTTGCTCGACGACCCCGCCTCGCCCCCCGCCTTCACCGAACTGGCCCGCCGCTGGCTCACCCGGCTCGACCGGGAGGCCGTCCGCGAGGCCCTCCAGAAAATGTGGACCGACACGATCCTATATCCCCCGTCGCTTGACACCCTGCCCGCGCCCCTGCCCCCGATGCGGGACCGCTGGGGCAGCGCCTGGCGCTACCGGCCCGTTATCCTCAAACGCCTCAAAACCGAATCCCAGCGCTACACGCTGGAAAGCGCCGGACTGGGAGCGGACTCCGATCTCGCCGCGGCCCTCGCCCGGCCCTGGCCAAAAGAACCCTCCCTGCGGGCGGTCGCCGTGAACACCGATGCCGGCGCCACGCCGGTCGTCACCTTCCAGACCCGCCAGGCCCCCGCCGAAAAAACCCTGATGGCCGAAGGGAAGACCGCCGGCGGCCTGGCCCTCGTCAAAACAGGCGCCCGCGCCCTGCTCATCGTCGAAGGCGACTACGTGCACCTCGTCCCCCAACCCGGAAACTGATCATGTCGCGTGGCATCGCCTCCTTTCTCTCCCCCCCGGAGCTTCAGCGGCTCGGCCGGCTGGCGCTCCAGTCCCGCTCCATCGTGGAAGGCAATCTCGCCGGGCGCCACCGCAGCCCCCTGAAAGGCGCCAGCTCCGAGTTCGCCGACCACCGCGCCTATTTCCCCGGCGACGATCCCCGCCACATCGACTGGAAAGTCCTGGGCCGCACGGAACGCTATTTCATCCGCCGCTATGAGGAGGAAACCAACCTCCGCGTCTACCTCGTCGTGGACCGCAGCGCCTCGATGGGCTACGGCTCCGGAAACACCGGCTCCAAATACGCCTTCGCCTGCCGCCTCGCCGCCGCCATTGGATACGTCGTGCTCAAGGCCAAGGACTCCGTCGGCCTCTTCCTTTACAGCGACCGCGTCACCGCCGCCCTCGGCGCCCGCAACTCCTTCCGCCATCTCGACAACCTGCTCGGCGTGCTGGCCGACCAGAAGCCCGGCAAGGCCACCGCCACCGCCGCCACCCTTCACCAGGTGGCCGAATCCGTCCGGAAGCGGGCGCTCATCGTGATCTTTTCCGACCTGTTCGACGAGGGCGAAGCCCTCCGCCAGGCCCTCGCCCACTTTCGCAAACAGCGCCACGACGTGATCCTGTTCCACGTGCTCGACCCCGCGGAAATCGACTTTCCCTTTGCCAAGGGCGCGGAATTCGAGGATCTGGAGACGGGCGACCGCCTGCCTGTAGACCCCCGCCGCCTCGCGGACGACTACCGCCGCGTGTTCGCCGGTTTTCTCGCCGACTGCCGGAAGCCCTGCACGGAGCTGAACATCGACTACCGCCTCGCCCGCACCGACCAGAGCGCCGAGCTTTTCGCGCGGGCCTACCTCGAAGAACGCAAACGCCTTTCCAAGTGACCTGATCATGTGGACATTCCTCAATAGCGCGTTCCTGTGGGCCAGCGCGGCGGCCCTGTTGCCGCTGATGCTGCACCTGCTTCAGCGCCGGCGCACGGTCCGCGTCCCCTTCAGCACGCTCCGGTTCCTGAAGCTCGCCGAGAAAAAATCCACCAGCCGCATCCGCCTCGAAAATTTCCTGCTCTGGCTGCTGCGCACGCTGCTCGTGCTGTTCCTCGTCCTCGCCTTCGCCGGACCCGTCATGCGCGTCACGGGGCTCGGCCACTGGGCCGGAGCCTCCCGCCGCGACATCGCCATCGTGCTCGACGACTCCGCCAGCATGCACTACGAATCCGGCTTCCTCAAGGTCTGGCCCGCCGCCGTCGAAACCGCCGCCGCCCTGATCCAGGGATTGAACCCCGGCGACCGCGTCACCCTCTTCCTCGCCCGGGAAAACGCCGTGCCCCTGATCGAGCAGCCGAGCGGCGACTTCGAGCTCGCGCTCTCGCTCCTGCGCGCCCAGGAACCGGGCTCCGGCGGGGCTCACCTGAAAGCCGCCTTCCGCGCGGCCTGCAACTCCCTGAAGGAATCGGGCAGCCGCGAAAAAGAGGTCTACCTGCTGACCGATGGCCAGGCGTTGTCCTGGTCCGATTTCAAAAACCCGGAAACCGAAACCAATAAAACCGCGGCCGCCGGGGGTTCGGACACCTGGAAACCCGATCCCCAGATCGCCCTGTTCACGCTCCTCGCGGGTTCGGAAAACCCCGAAAACGCCTATCCGGTGGCGCTCGACATCGACCCCCTCCTCGTCCGCGCCGGACAACCGGCCAAGATCAAGACAACCATCGGCTTCAGCGGGCCGGCCCGGGCCACGTCGGCCGCGCTGATGGTGGACGACCGCGAGGCCGCCCGGCGCACGGTCAACCCCGGGGAAGGCGCCCGGCAGGAAATCCTCTTCACCCTCCCGCCGCTCGACGCCGGCCGCCACACCTTGCGGATCGAGCTGCCGCCGGATCCGCTCATGGTGGACGACGTCTTCCACGCCGTCGTGGTGGCCCACGACCAGCTCCCGGTTCTCGTCGCGGGCCGGCCGCAGGACCTGTTTTTCCTGGGGCGCGCCCTCAACCCGGGCGCCTCCTATTCCTCGCTCGACGTCCGCACCGTCCAGCCGGACGCGCTCGACGCCGAGCACCTCGCCGATTTCGCCTGCCTCTTCCTCTGCAACGCCGTGCCCCTCTCCGGGCAGGCCCTCGTGGCCGTCGAGCAATACATCCGCAATGGCGGCGTGGCCGTGCTTTTCCCCGGTGACCGCGGCGCCCCCGCTGATTACGACGCCTGGTCATGCCTCCCGGCCAAGCCCCGCGCCATCCGCGACCAACCCCCGCAGGACTCCACCCGCCTGCTGCGCCTCCTGCGGCCCGCCGACCCCCTCTTTGCGGGTCTTCACCTGCCCCCCGGCTCCACGCCCGCCCTCGCCGTTCAGCGGCGGCTCGAGTTCGGCCCCCTGGAAAAAGAGGCCGAAACCACCATCGGCATGGGCGATGACGCCCCCTTCCTCCTCTCCCGCCCCTTCGGCCGCGGCCGCATGCTGGTCTGCTCGGTCAGCGCAGACCGGGCTTGGAGCACCCTCCCGCTCTCGCCCTTCTTCCTCCCGTTGGTTCACCGCATCGCCCTTTATGGCACCGGCGTATCCGTCGGACGGCTTTACGTCTTCCCCGCTCCTCTCCAGGATGTGACCGACCTTTTCAACGCTTTTCCCGGCGATCTCAATCTAGTGTCGCCATCCGGGTCCATGCTCCCCATCCGCCGGATCCAGGACGATAAACGCGAAGTCTGCGTGGTCGAAAACATCGTCCATTCCGGCATCTACCGCCTGGCGTCCGACAATGCCCCCATCCTCGCCGTCAACCTGCCCCGCGCCGAGTCCGACCTCACGCCCCTTCAGCCGGCCGACCTGACCTCCCTTCCCGCGCTCTCCGGTTTGAGTCTGGCCCGCTCCCGCGAGGCGTTGCTCCTGAAGGTGAAGGAACATCGCATCGGCACTCCCCTCGCGGAAGTGTTCCTCTGGCTGGCCCTGCTGACGTCGATCCTCGAAAGCCTGCTCGCCGCCCGGTCCGTCCGCCGGACCGCCCGGCTTTCCGATCACATGACCGTCGAACCCTCGGGCCGCCTCCGGGGTTCTGGCGCGGAGGCCCCATGATCCGACCCGACTGGATTTTCGAACACACGGCGCCAACCTCCGCCATCACCGGCGGACTCGTCATCGCCGTGGCCGTGCTCCTGTTTTCCCTCTGGCGCTGGCCCGGCGCCTCATGGCTCCAGGCCGGGCTCGCCGCCCTCCGGGTCACCTTTCTCGCCGGGCTCGGCTGGTGCCTCCTCATGCCCGCCGCCCGCGAAGATCAGCGCGAAGTCATCCGGCCCCGGCTTCTGATCGCGTTCGACACCTCCGCGAGCATGACCAACACGCCGTCGCCCAGCGTGGCGACCCGCCAGTCTACGGCGCGCTCCCTGCTGACCCAGGACTGGGTTCGCGTGGTCGCCTCCCGATGCACCGTGGACCTGTACCCCTTTGACCGCGAACTCGGCGCCCGACTGGACACCACCGAGGCCGCGCATCTCCCCTCCACCGGCCAGGCCACCAGTCTGCGCGACAGCCTGGCGCGGCTCATCGACCGGCTTCGCGGCCAGGACGTCCTGGGCGTGCTCCTGCTCTCGGACGGTCTCGACACCCGCGAAAACTCCCCCCTCTGGACCCGCCAGACCTGGCCCTTCCCGATTCATACGGTCCGCCTCGAACCGCCCGCGGACTGGTCCGTCCCCCCGGATGTGCGGGTGGATGGCATCGATACGCCCAACCGGGTGACCGTGGGATGGAACAGCGAAATCAAAGCCACCGTCTCGGGCGAGGGGTGCGCCGGCAAACTGCTCTCTGTCAAGCTCCTGCGCGACCGGGAAACCATCCAGGAGGTTCCCACCCAGCTGCCCGCCGAAGGAGGGTCACGCGACGTGATCTTTCCCCTCCAGCATGACGCGATCGGCCTGTTCACCTACGAAGTCCGCGTGACTCCCCTGGAAGGCGAAACCCAGACCAACGACAACCGCTATGCCGTCACCGTCCAGGTCATGGACACCAAAAACCGCCTGCTCTACGTCGAAGGCGTGCCCCGCTGGGAATCCAAATACCTGGTCCGCGTGCTCCGCGGCATCGCCTCGATCACGCCGCTCGCCTTCATTCGCGGACCCGACGGCCGGTTCATCTCATACGGCACGCGCAGCGGCGCCACCCTGGAGTTGACCGACGCCCAGCTGGCGAACTACCGGATCGTCGTCCTGGGCGATCTCGACGCCGAAGCGCTCGGCAATGGCCGCGCCGAGGCCCTCGGAAAATTCGTGGAAAAAGGCGGCAGCCTGGTGCTGCTCGGGGGACCTCTAGGCTGGGGCGAAAAAGGCTTTTCCGCCTCCGCCCTCGGCAAGCTTCTGCCCGTGCAGCGTGGCGCTGCGGGGCCCGCCCTGGAAGGCCGGTTCCCCCTCACCGCCACGGCCGAAGGCCGCGCCCATCCCGCCTTTGCGGGAGATCCGGCCTGGCTCTCCCGCCTGCCGCCCGTGCTCTCCGTGTTTCCCGGCTCCCAGCCCGCCTCCGCCGCCACGGTGCTCGTGTCCGCCCAAACCGATGCCGGCATCCAGCCCGTCATCGTCTTCCAGCGTTATGGGCAAGGCAAAGTCCTGGGCGTGCTCACGGACTCCCTGTGGCGCTGGCAGCTCGAACGGCAGGACTCGTCCGACTCCTATTTCCGCTTCTGGAACCAGATGCTGAACTGGCTGCTCCCCGCCGAAAGCGAAGCCGCGCCCGTCCAACTCGACCTGTTCGCCGATGCGGAGCGGCTCTACCTGGGCGATCCCCTCACCCTTAACGCCCGGTACAGCGCCCTGTCCAAGGACGACGCTCCGCCCGACACGCTCACCTGCTCCATCGGCACGCCCGACGGCCGGCTGCTCCCCTTCGTCATGACCCGCCAAACGGTGACCGCCGGAGCCGCCGGCGCGGCCGCCACCTACTCCACCCGCTTTCTGGCCGAAGGGCCCGGCCTCTACCGCGCCACCGCCTCCGTGCACGTCAAGGGCACGCCCGTGGAATCGCCCGCCTACTCCTTCTTCGTCAAACCGTTCACCCCCGAATCGCTTCCCCGGCCTCCGGATCTGGACACCCTCCGCGCGCTCGCCACGGCCAGCGGCGGACGATTCCTCGAGCCCGCCGACGTAGCTGGAGCCATGACCGCCATCCCCGTCAAACCGCGGGAGGAGGCGCTGGTGCGCTTCACCTCGCTCTGGAACACCATTCCCGTGCTGGCTTGCCTCATCGGCCTGTTGGCCTTAGAATGGGTATTCAGAAAAACAAAAGGCATGGTATAGACCAAGGAACCGCCATGAAAAACATTCTCGTCTTACTGCTCACCCTCCTCCTCCTGCCCGCCGCCCGGGCCTCGTCCAACCTGCTGGAAAACGGCAGCTTCGAAAGCCACGGCGACCCCCTCAAGGGTTGGAAATTCAAATACGACAAGGAAGGGGAAAGCTGGTACTTCGACAACTACAAGAATGTGAAAGTGGAACCGCGCATTGACGGGCGTTCCGGTGTGCTGGCGCTGTTCGGCGACCAGAATACCGTGGCCGGCGCCGGCCAGGGCACCAAGGTGGACAGCTTCCCGGTGGAAGTCAAACCCGGCGGCCGGTATCGCCTCAGCCTCTCCGCCCGTTCAACCGGACCCGGCACCCGCACCCTCGTGGAGGGCTACCAGTGGCGGCCGGGTGTCAAACCCCATCCGAATCCGGACATTTCCGAGGTGCGCAAATGCTTCAAGTCGGAGCTCGTCTATTTCGGGGGCCAGAAAGGCGGCACCTTCTCGAGCGTCTCCAGGGCCTGGCAGAACGCCAGCGTGACGTTCCCGTCCGAAAAACCCTCGCCCCTGGCCGTGGACAAGCTCTCCAAAATGGAGTTTCTCGTGGTGCATATCGTGGCCATCCAGGGCGGCGAAGGCACCCTGTATATCGATGACGTGGAACTGGAACAGGTCGAAGGACCCCGGGCAAAATAGGATCACGCGATGAGTCCCTTGCGGGAAAACCTGGACACGATCGGCCGCACTCTCGTGCGGTGGCGCACCGGTCTGATCGTCGTGATCGGCGCCGCCGCCGTCGTGACGGTGGCGAGCCTCTCGGCGCTGGTCGACCTGGCCGCGCATTTCGCCCGCACCGGCCGCGTCGCGGCCGCCGCGCTTATCGCCGCGATCACGGCGGCCGCCCTGATCGCCGCCTTTCGGGCCGCCGCCCGCCGGTTTTCCAATGTGGCCATCAGCGCCACGCTCGAACGCGCCTTTCCCGAGCTCGACAACCGGCTCATCAACCGCATCCAATTTGAGGACCGTCCCCGCAAGGATGCGCTCGAAACCGCCTACCTCGCCCTGCCGCCGCCCGCCCTGGGCGACCTCGATCTTTCCACCCTCAAAAACAAACGCGCCCACCGGCAAGCCTGGCTCGGGCTCACCGCCGCCCTGCTGTTGCTGGCCGCGCCGGCCTTCTGGGCTCCGCCCGCCGTCTGGGCCAATGCCCTGCTCCGCGTGCTCAACCCCTTCTCCAGCCGCCCGCCCACGCTCCTGGCTCGCGTGCTGGAGGTGAGCCCCGGAAATGCCGTCCGGCTCCAGGGCGAGCCGGTGCTCCTCTCCTGCCGCGCGGAAGGCCGCCGCGGCCAGCCGGTATCCCTGGAGCTCATGCCTTCCGACGGCTCCCGAAGCGTAGTCAAGCTCGGCGCCCTCGCGAATCCGGGCGCCGAGCCCTTTTCCTTCAACCTCGACAGCCTGACCACCATCACCCGTTACCGGTTCCGGGCCGGCGACGACGCCGCGCCCCTGTGCCTCCTCACGCCGCGCCCGCCGCTCGCCTTCAGTTCCGTTTCAGCGGCCATCGAACCGCCCGCCTACACCCGCCTCGAACCCCGCACCGTAGACGCCCTCACCGGGGAGACACCCGTCCCCGCCGGCTCAACCGTCCGCTTCCGCGCGACCTGCAACTTCCCGCTCGCCGCCGGCTCCGTCTCCAACACCGAAGCCCAGGCCCAGCTCACCCCCACCTCCGATCCCGCCGTGGGCGAAGGCTCCACCGTCATCACCAACCCCGCCGGACTCCGGATCGACGCCCGCGACACGGATGGCTTTACGGCCGCCGCGCCGCTGACACTCATTCCCCTTCTGGATCAGCCGCCGCAAATTCAACTCGTCGCCCCGCTCGCACCTGTGGTGCTGGGTCCCGGTTCCGCCCCCCACATCCAATGGCTCGCCACCGACGATTACGGACTCGGCGCCATGAGCCTGGAACAAGTTGAGGAAACCCGCGAAGCCACCAACCGCACCGTCCTCGCCACGTGGAATCCCGCCGGCCAACGCGAATGGGCCGGCGACTGGACCGGGGATCCGCCGCCCACGAACACCACCCTCACGCTCTCCTTCCGCATCGTCGCCACCGACGCACGTCCCGATCTTCCCCAAACCGCCGCCTCCGCGCCGATCCTCTTCCAATCCCGGGGCGCGGAGGCGGCGCTCGAGGACTCCCGTAAAACCGATGCGGAATCCCGCGACACGCTGGACGCGCTCGTCCGGATGCAGGCCGAGAACATCGCCCGCACGGAACCTCTGGCCGCCGATCCCGTCCGGGCCCGGCCGGCCCAATGGAAAGAGGCCGCCGAATCGCAGCGCCTGATCCGCCAGACCGCGGGCCGCCTCTCGGCCGATCCCCGCCGGCCGCTCGGCGCGCTCAAAACCATCGTGGACCGGCTGTGGCAGGACGAAATGCCCAAGGCCATCGATGTGTTGGTCCGGATTCCGGACTCGGAAGCCCAGGCTCAGGGCCCCCTGGGGCGCCAGGCGCTCATCCTCGAAAACCGCATTCTCGAAGCGCTTTCACGGGCCCAGCAAGGCATGACCGCCGTCCAGGAACACCGCGAAATCACCGGCCTGCTCGCCCTGCTCGACGCGCTGGTCACGGGGCAGAAACAGACGCGGGACACCACCAAGACGCTGCCGGCGGGCATCGCCGCTCCTCCCGCCCTCGTGAACCGCCAGGACGCCCTGTCGGGCAACACCGTGGAATTCATCACCGCCTGCCGGCGCGAAGCCCAATCCGTGCGCAAGGGAGACGCCGCCTTCTCCGACCTGCTTCTCAAGACGGCCGCCCAGGCCGAAACCCAGCAGATCGCCGCCGACATGACCCGCGCCGCCGAGGCCCTTGAAAGCCAGTCCTTCCCCGCCGCGCTCGTGCTCCAGGAAAAAACGCTGGCGGAACTCGTGGCGCTCCAGGACCAGCTCACCGCCTGGCGCGTCCAGGACGCCGAGGCCAAGGCCGAGGAGCTCCAGCAGGCCGCGGCCGAGGCGGGAGCCAAGATCGAAAAACTCCGCAACCTCCAGGCCAAGATCGTGGCCTCCATGCGCGAAGTCGACACCCAAAAGGACAAATCCGACAAAGCCTACGACGAACTCATGGAAGAAGTCAGCACCGTCAAGACCAACATGGCCGAAGCCCTTCTGAACATCGCCAAGGACCTGCACATCTTCCCGGAACTGCCCGTCGGCAACGACCTCGTCGAAGATATCTTCCAGATCTACGAGGACATGACGCAGGTTCCGGGTTCGGACAAGGCCAAAGCCACGGAGCTGGGTCTTCAGAAGGAGGACTCCATCCTCGGGCTTCTGGAAAAGGCCAAGGGCCGCATGGATGACATGGAAATGTGGCTGACGGCAAAACCGGACGCGGTCAAACGCAACACGGAAAATTTCGACAAGAACGAAATGCCAAAAATTCCCGTCCTGCCCATGCCCTCGGAACTGGAGGACCTGATCGGGGACCTGCAAAAGCAGGAAGAGGCGGAAAAGAAGAAAGCCGATGACTCCGCCACCAACCAGGGGTCGGCGGACATGCCCGCCGGCTGGGACGTTGCCGAAGGCGAATTCGCCAATTTCAGCGCCAAGGGAAAATCCGGCAACGAGGCACCCGACCACAACGAGCAGAACGGCCGTTCGCTCGTGGGCCGTCAGGGCATGGCCAACGGCGAAACCACGGCCGGGTCCGGAAAGATCAACGCGGGCGACAACAACATCGAGGCGCGCCGCACGCGGGATTCCGCGCAGGGCGGTCAGGTCCAGGAAGAAGGGCACGCCGATGCCAAGGCCACCGGCGGCGGAAAATCCTCCGGATACGCCGAGGAAGCCGGCATGGGCGGTGCGGGCCCGCGCCGCGATGCCGCCATGGAAGGCAATGACCTGGGCCTCCAGGCCATGCTCCGCCGGGATGCGGAATCCCTGTACGCCAAAGCCTCCCTCATGCATGTTCGCACCGGGGCGCTCGAAGATGCCGTCACCGCCATGCGCCGGGTCGAGGACGCCCTGGCCACCGGCCGGATCCAGCAGGTGCGGGAATTCCAGAAACAGGCGGTCGCCGCCCTCAAGCGCGCGCGCACCGAACTCAGCTCCGGCCTCTCCTCCGAAGCACTGCCCGCGGACTTTACAGGCCGGCCGACGGCGGACCAGACCGCCGGCGTCACCGACGAGGCGCCGGCCGAATACCGGGAGCTCGTCTCCGAATACTTCAAAGCCCTCAACCAGGCACCATGAACGCCACACGTACCATCCTCCTATCGGCGGCCACGCTGCTGGCCGGAACGGCCCTGGCCGACTGGGCCGTCCCCGAAGCGACGCTACGATTCGATTTCACCGTGGAATCGACGCCCTCCGCGCCCGCCGCCGGCATTCTTGTCTTCCTCCCCGACGGGGGATTGCTGCCCCTCCCGGAGCCCCGCCCGACCGTGCTGGATGGAACCGGCAAGGCGCTCGATTTCGAAACGCTGTGGCGGAATCCCCAGGAAGGGCTTGGCCTGGTGATCGCCAATCCCGTCACCCCGGCCTTTTCCGTTTATGTCGGACGCCAGTCGCTCCTCGCCCGCAACAAACGGAGCGCGTTCATGCCAGGCCCGCTGTTCTACGTCAAACAGGGAAATGCGAGCCTGGAGATGGCCACGCGGCTAAACAGCGGGTTTCCACCGGGCCGGGATGCCCTCATGGGGCCGGTGTCGCTGATCGGTCAGCGGGGAAATCCATTCGGGTCCGACAAGGACTTCTCCGGATGGTTCTCCGCATGGCTCCAGGTGGACAAACCCGGGCGCCATTACGTGGCTACCATTTCGGATGAAGGCTCGGTCGCGAAAATCGACGGCAAGACGGTGGCCGAATGGCCCGGCCTGCATTCGCGCCAGGCGGGGGCCAAAGGCCAGTTCGGCTCGTTCATCGAATTGGCAGCCGGCCCACATCCGGTGGAATATGCCTATTTCAACGCCGACGGTCCCTCCGAGGCTCAACTCGCCTGGCGGCCGCCGGGCGCGTCCGAAGCGCTTCCCATCGTAATTCCGGACTCCGCCTATCTCCACTCGGGCTTGTCCCGCCTCACGGGAGTCGCCGAACGCGACGGCGGGCCTGTGGCCATTCCTGCGGCTCCCTGCGAAACCTATTTCTGGTTCGGCGAGCTTCCCGCCAACCTGCACCGCCTGTCCCCGCAATTCACCCAGGGGAACCCCACCAACACCGTCTATGAGTGGCGACTGGATGACGGCAAGCTCATCCACGAAGCCTCGTTCCCCTGGATCTTCGAGGGAACGACACCCCGGACGGTCACGCTTACGGCCCGGGCCGGGAGCCGGGCGTCCTCGGCCACCTGCACCGTGCGACTGCCGGCCACGCCGCCGGCCGCCACGCTCGCCAATCCCGCCCAGCTCCTCCTGTTCCGCACCGCCCTTCTTGCCCGCTGTCACGCCGTGCTCCCGCCGGAACGCCCCGCGGCTGACTGGACGCCGGGCCTCTGGGACGTGTTGCTCAACGTCATGGAACCCCTGAAAGGACAAGGCCTCCTGACCGAATTGTTCGAACGGTCCCGGGACGACCTCATCCAGCGCCTGTCGCCCGCCGATCGCGGGTTCCTGGAAGAGCTCTACGCCGATAATCTCCGGTACAGCAACCCCGCCAAGGCGGCCGCGTGGCTCGAGCGCTTCGAGCGGGAGGAAAAGAATCTCGACCGGAAAAGAGACTGGGTACTCGCCCGGATCGAGTTGGCGCTGTACACGGCGGGCGACACCAATCTCGCCCGGAAAACCGCCACCTCCCTTTCCAGCCAGGCCCCCGGCACGGAAGCCGGAGTCCTGGCGCTCGTCCGGCTGGGCGACATCGAGGCCCTGGCCGGCAACTTCGACGGCGCCCGCACCTTGTATGCGCAAGCCCAGGCGCAGACCCCGCGCAAGGCAGCCGCCCTCGCGTCCGGAGAGCCGGCTGCCACAGGACCCGTCACCACCGGGCTCGCCCGCTCCCGCGAAGACCTGAATCGCCGGAACGCGGAAGACAACAAGCGGAAGCCCGCGGGCGTCAAAACCAATTCCGGATTATCCCGGCGGGTAGATCCCTGGAAGGCCGAGGCGGTGCGTGGCGGCGCCTACTACGAGACCATCCGCGACCTGCTTCGTGACGGCTACCTCAGAGAAGCCCGCACCGAATTGCGTCATTGGGAGCTCGAGCTGCCCACGGAAAAACTCGGAGGCGAATATCCTGTCGCCGAGGCGGAATATTTCATGGCCATTCGGGATTACGCCCGCGTACAGGCGATCCTGTCCGTCTGCCTGAAGGCCGTGGACGTGTCGCCGTACATCCCCCGCGCCATGGGCATGCAGCTCGACTGCCTCCAGAAACTCGGCCGACAAGAGGAAGCGCTTGCGCTCGCGGCCCTGGCGCTGAAACGGTTTCCCGGCACACCGGTTGCCAACCAGGCAAGGCTAGTCCAGCAATTCTCGGGCACACCCCGGGCGGCCGGCCCGTCGCCCGAGGAGGCGCCATGAAGTTCGGACCCGTCATCCTGGCCCGCGTGGCGGCGCTCCTGGCCGCCGCCACCGCCCTCGGCGGCGAATTCACCGCCACCGAGCAGTCCTCGCGGCTCTATACGCCCGTGGACCCGGCCGCCGGAGGCGGCCTTCGCCTGCGCCTTTTGACCACCGCCAAACCCATGGGCGTCTTCGCGCTGGACCAGTCCGACGCGAATCGCTGCTACCGCGGAACCGCCGAATCGAGCGGCTGGCGGTTCACAGGCCTTCCCGTGGGAAAATACGATCTCGTGACGGTGTTTTCCGACCGGTTTTACGAGGGGCTCCTGCTGACGCGCGAGGCGGACACCCTGACGCCCGCGGACCAGACCTCCATCAACGCCATCATCCAGGCGTCCGTTCCGTTTTTCGATACAAAGCTGGTTCACCGGACGGGGGGCATTACCGGCCACGAGGGCAAAGCCGCTATCGTCTTTCAGGAGGTCAGGACCCGGCCAGTCACGCTTCAATCCGCCGAAGTGCGCAATGACATCCAGATCCGAAGCCTCAAAATGGGTTTCTTGGAGGAAGTCAATATCGGATGGCAGCTGATCAACACCCGCGAAATCATGCGCATCGAAGTCGGGGGCGCCATGCCCAAAGGGCTGATCCGCCACGTCTATGTCAAGGCTCTCGGCAATATCCGCGTCACGGACTCGATCAAGGATCTGGGCGAAATCCGCCTGGACTAAACCGGCAAAAAAGGAAACGATCATGGCACATCTGTTGTTTACCAAGGGCGACCGCGAAGGGCAGTCGATCGCGCTGGAGGGGAAAACAATCACCATCGGGCGCAACGACACCTGCGAGCTTGTCATCCACGACACGCTGGTGTCCAGCGTGCACGCCAAGCTGGAATGGAAAAACGGACAATGGCGCCTGACGGACCTGGACAGCTCCAACGGCACCCAGGTCAACGGAGTCCTGATCCGCAGCGTGCCGCTGAAAGAAAATGACGTCATCGCCCTGGGGGAGGAAGAACTCGTGTACCGGCCGGAGAACGCGCCGGCGGCCCCCTCGGCCGCTGCACCTCGAGCCGCCGCCGAACTCGAGCCTGAAACTCAGCCCGAAACCCCGGCCGAAACCGAAGCGGAACCCGCCTCGCCGCCCCGCACGGCCGCCCCGCCGCCGGCGCGCGCCGCCACACCGGCCGCGCTGGCGGGGGACATGGAGCTCGTCCGCCAGATGAAGGCACGGACGGACGCCATCCGCGCCGAAGTAGGCAAGGTGATCGTCGGCCAGACTGAGGTGCTGGACCAGATCATGATGGTGCTCCTGGCGGGCGGGCACGGACTCCTCGTGGGCATGCCCGGCATGGCCAAGACGCTGATGGTCAGCACCCTGGCCAAGGTGCTGGACATGGGGTTCAAGCGCATTCAGTTCACCCCCGACCTGATGCCCTCAGATATCACGGGCACAGAAGTGCTGGAAACCAACCGGAGCACCAACGAGAAAGAGTTCCGGTTCATGCAGGGCCCCATCTTCACCAACCTGCTTCTGGCGGATGAAATCAACCGGACCCCGCCCAAGACGCAGGCGGCGCTGCTCGAAGCCATGCAGGAAAAACGCGTGACCGTGGGCAACAAGACCTACACGCTCGAGGCGCCCTTCTTTGTGCTCGCCACGCAGAATCCGATCGAACAGGAAGGCACCTACCCGCTGCCCGAGGCCCAGATGGACCGGTTCATGTTCTTCATCTGGGTGGATTATCCGGCCGAGGCGGAAGAGGAAACCATCATTGCCACCACCACCGTCAAGCGCACCCAGCAACCCGAACGGGTGCTCACCCGGGAACAGGTGCTGCAACTGCAGGACGTGGTATCCAAGATCCCGGTGTCGGATCATGTGATCAAGTACGCCACCCGCCTGGTTCGCTCCACGCGCCCGGCCGATCCGAAAGCCCTGGATTTCATCAAGCAATATGTCTCCGTGGGCGCCGGCCCCCGCGCCGGCCAGTTCCTGATCCTCTCGGCCAAGGCGCGTGCCGTCCTGGAAGGGCGGATCCACGTGAGTTGCGCGGACGTCAAACGCGCCGCGCTGCCCGTTCTCCGGCACCGCCTCTACACCAACTTCGCGGCCGACTCGGAGGGGATCACCCCCATGATCCTGATCCAGCGCCTGCTGGACGCTGTCAAGGAACCCGGCGCCGAAGATTACAAGCCGTAACGGCCCTTCAGGAAGTTCTCGCCGCCCACAACTGAAAACCATCACGCCTGGCAAGGTTCATCAGCAGGCTTGACGCCCGTCCCCCGATTGCCTATGTTTGCCTTTTGTAATAGTTAGCAAAGACAACTATATGCCTGTTTCGCCCAAAGAAAGCGCCGGCCAGCTCCTGGGGGTCATGCCGTTGGTGATGCGTGCCGTCCGCGCCGAGATGCGCAGCCACCGCACGCTCGGCCTTTCGGTGCCCCAGTTCCGCGCGCTCGCCTTCACCCACCGCCATCCCGGGGCGTCGCTGTCGGCCGGGGCGGAACACATCGGCGTCACGCTCCCCACGATGTCGCGGCTGGTCGACGGCCTGGTGAAACGCAAGCTGGTGGTGCGGCGAAGCCATCCCGGCGACCGCCGGCGCATCACGCTGGACCTCACCGCCCAGGGTCAAGCGCTCTGGCAGACGGCTTATGATTTCACGCATGCCTCGATGACGAAACAATTATCGGGGCTCACGGGAAGTCAATGCGCGGCCGTGTCGAAAGCCATGCATATTCTATTTCGCTTGTTCGCACCAGGAATGACCCACGAAGGCCCCAGTGATTCTTAGGAAAACAATCATGACCAAATTTCCAATCCACCCCTTGACCGGCAGTCCCCGTCCATCTACGCTCGTCCTGCTTAGCCTGGCGTTGACGGTGGCGATGCTGGGCGTATCCTGCTCCAAACCCGGATCCCCTGCCAGCCCCTCCCGCCCGAGTCGGGGCGTGCCAGTGACCGTCGCGCCTGTGGTCCGGAAGGATATGCCGCTGGAGATGGACACCTTTGGAAGGGCCCAATCGAAAGCCAGCGTCACCATCAAAGCCCAGGTCACCCAGCTGATTCAAAAGGTGCATTTCCAGGAAGGCCAGGCCCTGGCCCGCGGAGACCTCCTGTTCACCCTGAACAGCCGGCCCTACGAGGCGGCCCTGGCGAAGGCCCGGGCGACCCTGGCGCGGGACAAGATTCTGGCCGACGACGCGCAATTGGCGGCGCAACGCAACGCCGAACTGCTGGCTAAAAAATTCCTGGCCCAGGAGGACTTCGACAAGGCCAGGACCGCCGCCAGCGCGCTCGCCGAAACACTCAAGGCGGACCAGGCGTCCATCGACGCGGCCCAAATCGATCTGGATAACTGCACGATCACCTCGCCCATCGACGGCCGGGCCGGCAAGAGCCTGGTGCATGCCGGCAATCTGGTCTCGGCCAATGCCGACTCGCTCGTCATGATCAACCAGATCAAGCCCATCGATGTCTTTTTCAGCCTCCCGCAAGCGGAACTCGACCGCATCCGGGCCTACCGGGACAAAGCCGAGCTGTCAGTGACCGCCATCCTCCCGGGCGAACCGGACCGCCCTGAAAAAGGCGCTCTGGCCTTTATCGACAACCGCATCGACCCCGGCAACGGGACCATCGAAATGGGTGCCACTTTCCCCAATCCGGATGAACGTCTCTGGCCGGGCCGCTACCTGCTCATACACCTCCTCTTAACGATTCAGCGTGACGCCCTGGTGGCCCCGCTTCGCGCCATCGTGACTGGTAGCAACGGCCAGTATGTCTTTGTCGTTAAAAAGAACCAAACGGCGGAGCGGCGTGCGGTGAAAGTGGCCCGGACGGTGGGCGATGACGCCCTGATTGAAACCGGCCTTCAACCCGGCGAACAGGTGGTAACCGACGGCCAGCTGCAGCTGGAAAACGGCACTCCGGTCGAGATCACCTCCGCCGGACCGACGCCCGCGCCGTCCGCCGCCGAGGCGCCGCCCCAGACAGGAGCCACTCGATGAACCTGTCGGACCTCTTCATCCGCCGCCCGGTCATGACCGTGCTGGTGATGATCAGCATCCTCCTGTCCGGCCTCATCGGCTACCGCCTGCTGCCGGTGAGCGACCAGCCCAGCGTCGACTTCCCGACCATTGTCGTGAACGCCAGCCTGCCCGGCGCCAGTCCGGAAACCATGGCCTCGGCCGTGGCCACCGTGCTGGAAAAGGAGTGCTCCGCCATCGCCGGACTGGACTCGATGAGCTCCAGCAGCGCCATGGGCTCGACGCGTATCACCCTGCAATTCTCCCTCGACCGCGATATCGACGCTGCGGCGCAGGACGTTCAGGCGGCCCTTGCCCGGGCCCAGCGGAAATTGCCGAGCAACATGACGACTCCGCCCTCCTACCGGCGCTCCAATCCGGCCAGCCAGCCGATCCTGCTGATCGCCCTGAACAGCCCGACCGTGCCGCTGGCCGTGCTCGACCAGTACGGCCAGACGATGTGCCAACGCCTCTCGACGATCGACGGCGTGGCCGAAGTGCAGGTGCGAGGGACGCAAAAATATGCCGTTCGCATCCAATTGGACCCGGTTGCCATGAATGGCTGCGGCATTGCCGTCGACGACGTGGCCAAGGCCGTGGCCGAACAAAACGTGAACCAACCTTTGGGGTCCCTGACCGGCCCCTACCGCTCGATGACGCTGATGGCCGACGGTCAGCTTTCGATGGCCGACCAATACCGTTCCGTCATCGTGGCCGTCCGCAACGGCGCGCCGGTTCGCCTGGCGGACGTGGCCAACGTCCTCGACAGCGTGGAAAACGACAAAAATACCGCCTGGTTCTTCACCTCCAAAACGGCCGCCCAGTCCATCTTTCTAGCCGTAATGAAACAGCCGGGGCAGAACACCATGAAGGTCGCGGACGCGGTCAAGGCCGTGCTGCCGTCTTTCGAGGCGAAACTGCCGGCCGCCGTCCATATGCAGGTCATGATCGACTCCAGCCAGGCCGTCCAGGCGTCGTTCACCGACGTCAAGGCCACGCTGCTGCTGACCCTGGTGTTGGTGGTCATGGTGATTTTTATTTTCGTTCGCAATCTGTCCGCCACGGTCATTCCCAGCCTGGCCCTGCCCATGTCCCTGGTGGGCACCTTCGGCGTCATGTACCTGCTCGGATACAGCCTCAACAACATTTCCCTAATGGCCCTGACGCTATCGGTGGGATTTGTGGTTGACGATGCCATCGTCATGCTGGAAAACGTGATACGCCATCTTGAAATGGGGAAAAGCCGATTACAGGCCGCCCTGGACGGAGCCCGGGAGGTCGGCTTCACGATTATCTCCATGACCCTCTCTTTGGCGGCCGTTTTCATCCCCCTTCTTTTTCTCGGCGGCATCATGGGGCGGCTCTTCCGGGAATTTTCCGTCACGATCGGCGTGGCCGTGCTTGTCAGCGGATTCGTCAGCCTGACCCTGACGCCCATGCTCTGCAGCCGATCCCTGCGCGAACAGCGCCACCTGCATCATGGCCGCCTTTTCCAGGCCAGCGAAGCCGCCTACCAGTGGCTGGCCCGGGGCTATGGCCGGAGCCTGTTGTTTGTCTTGCGTCACAAACACGTGGTGCTGCTCCTCTCTCTGGCCGTGCTGGTTGCCACCGGGGTCCTCTTCCTGAAGGTACCCAAGGGGTTCATCCCTTCCGAAGACCGCGACCTCATCAACGTCAGCACGGAAACCGCCCAGGACATCTCGTACCCCGCCCTGCTGGCCCACATGAATGCACTCGCCAAGATCGTCCAGGACGATCCGAATGTCGACCGATTCATGACCGACATCCACGATGACGGCACCATGCGACTGGTACTCAAACCGCGGGCCGAGCGCACGCTCTCCGTCGACCAGGTGATCGCCGAACTGCGCCCCAAACTCAACCGCGTGCCCGGCATCCGCGCCATGCTGGTCAATCCCCCGGCCATCCAGGTCGGCGGCCGGCCCTCGCGCAGCCAATACCAGCTGAGCCTCCAGGGAACCGACATCCGCCAGATCTACGACGCGGCCGGAAAACTGCTCCGGGCCATGCGCCAGTTGCCCAGCATCCAGGACGTCACCAGCGACATGCAACTTGAAAACCCCCAGCTGCATGTCGAAATTGATCGCGATCACGCCGTGATGCTCGGCGTCAGCCCGAAGCAGATCGAGGACACCCTCTATAGCGCCTACGGGAGCCGCACCATCTCGACCATCTTCGCGCCCAACGACCAGTATAACGTGATTATGGAGCTGCAACCCCGCTACCAAACCGACCCCTCCATGCTGGCCATGGTCGATGTCCGGTCCGACCAGGGAAAACTGGTCCCTCTTCAGGCCGTCACCCGGCAACGCGAAGGACTCGGCCCGCTGTCCATCAACCATTCCGGACAACTGCCGGCCGTCACCATTTCCTTCAACCTCAAGACCGGCGTCGCCCTCGGTCCCGCGCTCGACGAAATCAGCCGACTGACCCTGTCCAGCCTGCCCAACGGCGTGCTGGCCAGCTGGCAGGGCAGCGCCCAGCAATTCCAGGTCTCCCAATCCAGCATGGGCTGGCTGATTGCGCTGACCATCATCGTGATCTACATTGTTCTGGGGATCCTCTACGAAAGCTATATTCATCCGCTCACCATCCTGACGGCGCTGCCCTTCGCGGGGTTCGGCGCACTGTTGACGCTCTACCTCTTCCGCGTCGACCTGTCGCTCTATGCCTTTGTCGGCATCATCATGCTGGTGGGCCTGGTGAAGAAAAACGGCATCATGATGGTCGACTTTGCCATTGAAGCCCAACGCCAGGGCAAGGATGCCCACGACGCGATCCACCAGGCCTGCGTCATCCGCTTCCGCCCGATCATGATGACCACCCTGGCGGCCCTGATGGCCGGGCTTCCCATTGCGCTGGGCCTCGGCGCCGGCGCGGAAGCACGCCGGCCGCTTGGCCTTGCCGTGGTCGGCGGACTCCTCTTCTCCCAGACCTTAACGCTTTATGTCACCCCGGTGTTCTACCTTTACATGGAAAAACTTCAACAGTGGCTCAAACGCGCATGAACCGACTCCATTCCCTCATAACCCTCCCCCGGACAACCCTCGCGCTGGTCCTCATGCTGGCCGCTGGCGCCTCCGCCGAACCCACGGCCATGACGCCAATCGGGCCCGCAACGCCTACCGCCATCAAGCCAGAAACCCCGACCAGCGGTCCGCTTTCCGTGACGGTCATGGACGCAATCCTGCTCGCACTTGAAAACAACCGTGCGCTGCGCGTGCAGCGACTGGAACCCGCCCTCCGCCGCACCTTCGAAAACCAGGAAGACGGCGCTTTCGACCCCGTGCTCACCGGTGGACTTTCCAAATATCACACCCGCACCCAGGAACCGGCCAACGGGGGGACAGGACTGACCAATGCCGACGCCACCGCCATCGCCGCATCGACCAGCCTGTCCAAAACATTCGCGACCGGCACCAAAGTTTCACTGGAGGGGACCACCCGCCTCGACGATTCCTCATCCGATGCGGATCGCTTTGCCTCCACGCGAGCCGGTCTCTCCATCACCCAGTCGCTGCTGAAAGGTGGGCGCATTTCCGCCAACCTGGCCAGCCTGCGTCAAGCCCGGTTGGACACGCTCTCGACCGAATATCAGCTGCGGGGCTTCGCCGAGGCGCTGGTGGCCCGGGTCGAGAGCGCCTACTGGAACTACGCGCTGACACAGCGTCAGATCGACATCTACACGGAATCCCTGGCCCTGGCCGAACAACAGCTGGCCGAAACACAGGCGCGCATCCATGTGGGGAAAACAGCCGAACTGGACCTCTCCGCCGCCGAGGCCGAAGTCGCCGCGCGACAAACCGGGCTCATCAATGCCCGGAGCGCCCTCGACAAGACACGGATTCAGTTTCAGGCCCTGCTGAACTCGCCCGGAACGAAAGCCTTTGAACGTAACCTTGTCCTGCTCGACCCCCTGACGATGCCGACGAACCTGCCGGATAACGTATCCGACCATGTGACGCTGGCCATGCGCCTGCGGCCGGATTTGAACGAGACCCGCCTGGCCATCCAACGGGGAAGCCTCGATGTGATCAAAACCCGAAACGGACTTCTTCCCCGGCTGGACCTTTTCGTCAGTCTGGGCAGCTCCGGTTATGCCGATTCCTTCCAGCCCTCGGCGCGCCGTGTGGATGGCGATTTTCACGACACGACCGCCGGCCTCGAATTCGCCATTCCGCTCGGCAACAAAACCGCACGGGCTCAGCATCAAAGAGCCACGTTAAGCCGCGATCAAGCCGCGGAGGCACTGGCCAACATGCAGCAACTCGCGGAAATGGATGTGCGCCTGGCGTATGTGGAAATCGGGCGCGCCCGCGAAGAAGCGGCCGCCACCTCGGTGCTGGTCAAGCGGCGCGAGGAGACGGCGCGGGCCGAAGCGGAGAAATTCCGGGTCGGCAAATCCACCACCCTCCAGGTCGCACAGACCCAGCGAGACTTGCTTGTCAGTCAAATCCAACAGGTCGAAGCCACCATCAATTACCTGAAATCCTTCGTGGCGCTTTACCGCAACGAGGGCTCGCTGCTCGAACGACGCGGCATTTCCGCACCCGGTCGCGAGCCCGTCACGTCCAACCCCTAAGACGGACCTCCCGCCTCATGGACTCCCGCCAAACCGAGGCGTATACCGGTGGCAATACGGCGTCTTTCCGGACCGCTTGTAATAATCGCGGTGATACACTTCTGCCGGCCAGAACACCGCCGCCGGTTCAAGTTGTGTCGCCACCTTGATCCCTTTGGCCTGTAATTGCGCCATCAGTTTTTCGGCCGTCGCTTTTTGTCCGGGACGGGTATAGAAAATCGCGGACCGATACTGGCTTCCGAGATCCGGACCCTGCCCGTCAATCTGGGAAGGATCGTGTGTTTCAAAAAAAATCCTGGCCACGGCCTCAAACGTCGTCGCCCGGGGGTCAAACACAACCTCCACGGCTTCTGCGTGGCCCGTGGAATGGCTGCAGACCTGTTCGTAAGAGGGATGTTCCGTTTTCCCGCCGGTATACCCCACGGTGGTTCGAATGACGCCCTTGGCCTGCTGCAGAAAATATTCCACGCCCCAGAAACAGCCTCCTGCAAAAACGGCGCGCTCAAACCGGTTGGTGGAATCGGCCAACGGAACCAGCCGCATAGACAGGGAGTTCACGCAGTGCCGGGTGTCTCGCGGGGTCATCTTTTCGCCCAGAAAGACATGCCCGAGATGCCCGCTGCAATGGGCGCAGAGAATCTCAGTGCGCTGCCCATCCGCATCCGGCTTCCGGAGCACCGCGCCCGGGACTTCAGCGTCAAAACTGGGCCAGCCGCAATCCGACTCGAACTTGTCCTCGGAGCGATACAGGGCGGCGCCGCAACGGCGGCACGCATAGGTGCCAGGGTCCCGTGTTTTGACATACTCGCCCACGAACGGCCGTTCCGTCCCCTTGTTCACGACAACCCGGCTTTCCTCTGGCGTAAGCGTGTTCCAGGCATTGCTCATGGTCGATTCCTTTCCGGCGCCCATTGCTCCAACAGCCCCAAGCGCACAAACAACAAATCCCATCACCTTGACCAACCCGTTCATGTGCGTCCTCCCCTTTTTTCACGTCCCCGGTCAGGGGGAACCAGCGAGCGCGGTCCCGTGCCAATTAAATCCGGGCGCCCCGCCTCCAGCAAGGCTTCCCGGGCCTTATCCTGGAATTCCGGCAACTGGCTCAGGAGAAGCGCCCGTTGCAACAGCTTTTCCCGGTCCGAACGAGCCGTATAGACCGCATCCCCGGTCATCGGATCCCGGCCCGTGTAAAACATGGCGGCGGAAAGCGTCAACGGGGTCGGGTAATAATCCTGAACCTGCTCGGGCTGCACACCGGCGCGCTTCAAGGCGAGCGCCAACTCCACCATATCCGCCAGCGAACAACCGGGATGTCCGCTAATGAAATATTCCACGATGGCCTGCTTGCGGCCCGATCGATCGCAAGCCGCCTGAAAACGGCCGATAAACTCCCGATAAACAGCCGCGCCGGGCTTCCCCATCCGGCGCAACACGCCTTCCGACAAATGCTCGGGCGCGATCTTGAGCCGGCCGCACACATGATGTCCCGCCAATTCATCCAGATAGGGATCGCCGCCGCCATGCAAGGCCAGGTCAAACCGGATACCGCTGGTCACAAACACATGCTTGACGCCCGGCACCTGCCGGGCCGCCCGCAACAACGCGGTCAGCGGCGCGTGGTCGTCCTTCAGGTTGACGCAGACCTCCGGAAACAAGCAGCGCCCCTGCCGGCCGCAACCCTGTTCGCCCCGGGCACAACCCGTGCCCCACATATTCGCCGAGGGCCCGCCCAAATCGCTCACCGTGCCATGGAACCCGGGATCGGCGGCCAGTTTACGGATCGACTCAAGAATGCCGGCGCGGCTGCGGGAGCTAATCGTCCGGCCCTGGTGCATGGCAATGGCGCAGAAACGGCACTCGCCATAACAGCCCCGATGCGTGGTCACGGAATCCCGGATCATGTCAAACGCCGGAATCCGCTTTCCCTGATAAGCCGGATGCGGGCGGTTCGTAAAGGGGAGTCCGTAAAGCAAGTCCATCTCGGCTGTGGTCAACGGCAACGCCGGCGGCTGAGCCACCACCCAGCGTTCACCATGCGCCTGGACTAAGATCCGCCCGTGAAAGGGCTCCGTATGGGTGAAAATCAGGCGCGTCATCTCGGCGAAGGCGAGCTTTCCCTCACTTGTCGCGGCGGAAACCGCCTCGAACGAAGGCAGTGGCACTGGATCATTCAATCCCTCGAGGTTCCGGCGAATGGTCAGGCTGCCGGGCCCGCCGGCGAGTGGCTCTCCGGCCCGGGCCCGGGCCACCAGCCACGCCAGCGCATCCTCCCCCATGCCGTAAACCAGAACATCCGCCTTGGCATCAATCAACAGGGATCGCCGCACCTGATCGATCCAATAATCATAATACGCGAAGCGGCGCAAGGACGCTTCGATGCCGCCCAAGACCACCGGCACCCCCTTGGACACCTGACGGACCCGCGATGCATAGACAATCGATGCATTAGGCGGACGGGCGCCCGCCTCACCGCCCGGGGAATAAGGATCGTCCCGTCGCCGCTTGCGCATCACGGTGAGCTGGGAGAGCTGACTGTCCACATTCCCCGCCGTGACGCCCCAGAAAAACTTTGGGGCCCCAAGCTTCTGAAAATCCTCCACCGAGTCCGGACGGGGCTGCGCAATCACCCCCACCCGACAGCCCAGCCATTCCAGGAACCGCCCCACCAACCCGACACCAAAGGAGGGATGGTCCACATACGCATCACCGGTGACCAGAATGACATCGCATTGATCCCACCCCCGCGCGGCCATCTCGGCCCGGCTCATGGGCAGCGGTCGGTCGGCGCGGGAAACGGATGCATAAGGCTGCCACCTCACGGACGTCTGTTGCACACACGCTCCTTCATGCCTTCTACGGCCGAATAATACGATACAAGCGGGCGCGGGCGCCTCCATGCGCCCATTCCCGAAGAATGCTTTTCTGCAGAGGCTGTCCATCCAGAAATGCCTCTTCCCGCACGTTCATCGTCAACAAGGACGCCTCTCGGATCTCCGGATGAGCACCCCACCATTCTAAATTATGAACCGGCATCGAGCTGGCCGGGAGAAACGCTTGCAGGGAAAGGCTGGTCATCGTTTTTTGGCGCAACGCTTTTTCCCCATCCCCCAAGGGGAGGATATCCCGTTCATACACAAGTCCCATGTCGTTGTAGTCCACGATCAACAAAGGGGCGGGAACCCCCGCCCCTGGATGGGCCAAATAGGAAATAGCTCCGGCGAAATTCTGACGATTGGCAGAGAGGGCCTGCAACGCGCGCCACTTCCCCAGCAGGAGCGGCGCCATACCGATCGCCAACACCAAACCGCCCGACGCAACAATCACCAGATTTCGCCTGAGTTGCCTGCCAGGACGAAGCGCCAGTCGTGGGACGACAAGATCCAACAGGAGGGAAATGGCAGCGCCACCGGCGAGCGCCAAGCCAAAAGAAGCTTCCACCAGATACGTTCGAACCGTATAGTCCAGCGTCATGATGCCGAGAATGGCGGGAGCCGCCCATAGGGCCCCAATTCCCGCGGGATGCCGCCAGACAATCAACACCGCGAAAGCTCCCAACAACACCAGCAACGCGACGTCCGGCGTCATTTTCAGCAACCCCGTCATCACAACAGAAACACCCATGGAGAGGACCATGGCGCTCAAGGCATGAGGCAAGAAACGGGCCACCACCCGGTGAACCAACGGAAACAGAATCGCGACCCACACCAGAATCGTGGGAAACGCCGTCAGGATGGCGGCATAAAACGACCAGCGCTGCCGAATGAAGACGGAGACGCTCTCAGCCCCCTGAGCCCACGGGATGCCCTGCCGGGAGGCGACGGAGGCATTCGCCACGATCCAGGCGAGGCCCGCCACCAGCATCAACCCGGCCGTTACTCCGAGCCGGATCCGGGACGGCCGGCCTAACCGCGTCCAGTGCACCGCCAGAACCTGGAAGCAAACCAGGGGGACGATCAAAGCCGCGGGCTCCTTGGCCGCCACCGCCACACAAAACAGAATCACCGCGCCCGTCAAATGCCGGCGCGTGTTGTGTTTGACGGCCAGGGCAAACAGCCAAAGCGCCCCATGCGCAAACATAAGCTCGAGCGTATAGGTGAAATCGGAAAACCAAAACACAATATACATCAGGAAATAGAACGCCACCCCATACACGGCTATCGAAGTCCATGCCGTCCGAACGGACAAAGTCGTCCTGATGAAAGCAAAAAACGCCGCCATGGCGGCCAAATAGGTAAACAAAATGACAACCTGATACGGATAAGGGTTCAACCCCGCAAAATGGTAGAGTCCCCACCACGTCAAATTTTGCACAGGGCGAAACATGCCGAACAGGACCGCTTGCGAAGAACGTAAGCCCTCCACCCAGGAATGCGTGCGCGCCCAATCCAGATAAACAACATCATCCTCGCGAAAATAGACGGGAACAATCATCGGCACGCTGAACGACAACAAAACAAGAACCCCAAGCACCCACCATGCCAGATGCCGCTCAATCTGCTGTTTCAGCCGAATCGCGAATTGCCTGAAAATGCCGCTCATCGCCACCTCCTTATTGACTAAGGAGCTTGGCGGCGGCGTTTCGCGTCAAATTCCGGAGCCTCCCGCACGCAGGTGCCCAGCACCCGCAAGGCTTTCCCGATCAGGCGGGCCGTTTGCCGGTCCAGTTTTGCCGCCGCCGCGCCCACGTTCGCCCAGCCCGGAGTCGACAAGTCGCCCGGCGCAAGCGCCACCGTTTCCCAATTTTGGAAAAGCCGACCCCAGTCGCTCTTCAATATCTCCTGGATGCGCCCCTGGTGGGTGGGATACCAGAACAGATCATGGTACAGGACGCTGGCAATGTAAGCCCAGGGGGCCAGTATCGTCTTGAGCGACCACTCGATCGGCTTCTTCAACGGCCCCCAGTAAATCTTGTGCTGCATCCGGCTGGCGAACGTCATCTTCTGGAAAGGACCCACAAAGTGCCAGTTTTCCTTGGCCGCCTCGACATCGCCCACAATTTCAATGTCCCGGGGATCGCCGCATCCGAGACCGCGCTCATGGGCCAGCCGCACGAATTTGATGTCCCGCATCGGATCAAACCCCATCAGCTTCGCCGCCACTGCGTCGATCGCCACCTGGTCGGAGGACGCCAGCAGCACATTCTTCACCATGGGGAACATACAGCGCGGGCCGGGGCCATCCCCTGCGAACGTGCCATCCATCACCGCAAACAGACCCGAATGAATCTTCTTCTGGATCATGAGCAGATCCACCAGCGTTTCATGAATAACCGGGTGCGTCCAGTGCCGGTGCTCGTTGAGCAACCCGCCAAAGGCGTTCTTCATGGCGCCCGTAGTCGTCGTGAAAATGTGGGTTTTGATGGTGGGAAGGTGAATGATGTTCTCCCCGATAAACCGCTTGGGGATCATGAACCCGTCCGGATAGACCTGGTTCAGGCAAAGGAATTGATCTGCCAGATCGCCCACCGCGTCGCGGACATGGATCCACTCCTCCCCCTCGTAAAGGTGGACGTTACGAAGCCCATGGGCCTGGACCACCGCCAACTGCTTGTTTTCCCGCTCCCCCAGATGAGCATCGATCACCACCGTCCGATTATGACAGGCGTGGATCAGGGCGGGATCATACCCATCGCGCTTCATGGCCCGGATCACCCCGTCAAGCTGCCAGGGGGTGGTGGAGCTGCCCGGATAGAAAAAATGCCAGCTGATATTAATCTTGAGCGCCGTGTCCTTCTGCTTGGGAAGGGCGTCCTGGTAACCCGCCAGATTCATAACCCGATGGTAATCCTCCAACACCGTGGCGGGACTCGTTTTCAGAATGGCAACTTTTGATTTCATGCGCTCATTATGCCCCGCCTGACCCGGCGCTTCAAGTTTCCTTTCGCCGGAACCCCGACGGGGACTGGAGGTAGTCGTCGTAGGACACCAGCGGTGCGCCGACTCTCAAACGCTCAAAGAGATCCTCATAAAAATCCGTGATCCACTCCCACTGATAATACGCCTTGATTCGCGAAGCCGCCCGGGCGCGACACGCCTCGACCGAAGCCGGCTGATCGATTATTTTCCGCAGTTGGGCCGGCAAATCCGCCTCCGGATGCCCCCCGTCGAAATAGGCCCCGCAATCCGCCACGACCTCGGCATTCGCCGGCGAATTCCTGACGAGGACGCAATTTCCAAATCCCAGTTGATCCAGAAGCGCGGGCCGGGTGCCGTCCACCGCCGACGGCTGGATGGCGGCATACGCGTGACTGCTCAACTGGGCGTAATCCCGGCCGAAGGCATAACCGGTAAAGACAACCCGGTCATCCGCGAGTTTCAGCAGCAGTTTCTTATAGTCATCGGCGTAAGGCGCATCGCCGACCACCACTAACTTCATGTCTGTCCGCAATCCGCAGAACGACCGGATCAGCAAATCAATACCATTTTCAGGAACAAACCGGCCCACATAAAATAAATACCGCCGGGATTGCACCCCCCATTTGCGAAGCGCCTCCTCTCCTTCGTCACGAACCACATTGGCGCCATAGGGGACGAAAATCGTCGCGGCGTTATACCGATCCTGATAGCGCCTTTGGATGACCTTGGAATCCGCAATCAGGACCTGAGCCGTCCAAGAGGCAATCCTTTCGCAGCCGCTCTGATACGCGCGGGCGAACCGCCCCCATTTCTGGCGCGCCCCGTCCTGCCCGTCCACATTCAGCAGCACCCGCGCACCCACCAGGCGGGGCAACCATACCAGCGGACTATTTCCGACAATGCAATAATAAGCGATGTCATAACTCTGGGTCAGCGCGTGAAAAGTGGACAGCAACGTGTGGGAAAGCGTTTCCAAATGCTTGGTCCGGATGGCGGGCAGGGAAACCAGGCGCACGCCCTGATAGGACCCCTCAACATCTTTGATGAAATGACTCCGGTTGTAAACCGTCACCTCATGCCCGCGCCGAACCAGACGGACGGCCAGCTGCTCATAAAACGTTTCAAACCCGCTATAGCGGGCGGGGATGCCCCGGGATCCCAGCAATGCAATTTTCATGAGCGCCCGCCAGCCGCCACGCGGCAATAACCGTCCCACGTCAATCGGGCCGTTTGTTCCCAGGAAAAAATAGCTGCATGCCGCAACCCTTTGGCCCGCAACTCCTGATTCCAGGCGCGATCCACGAGCACCCGCCCCAGCGCCGCACTCAGCTCCTCCGTGCTTGAAGGCTCCACCAAGACGGCGGCGTCCCCCGCCACTTCGGGAATCGACGTGGTCCGGGACGTCACCACCGGAACACCACAAGCCATGGCCTCCAGAACCGGCAGCCCGAACCCCTCATACAGCGATGGATACACGAACACATCCGCCGCGTTATACAGGCTTACCAATTCGTCGTCCGTCACGTAACCGGTCAGAAGAACATCCTTTTCCAGGCCGGCCCGCCGGATCACCTCAAACAGCTCGGACTCCCGCCATTGCGCTTTGCCCGCCAATACCAATTGATGAGGGACCGAACAGCCCTGTCGCACCCGCACAAACGACTCGACCAACCGGATCAGATTCTTCCGTGGCTGAAGATTCCCCACGGCCAGCACATAAGGGAAGCGCACCCCCAGTTCAACAAGCCGGTCCCGCCGGGCGGCATTCGGCGGCAACACGCGAAATCGTGGATCAGCCGCCTCCAGGGTCACGTGTATCCGCTCGGCTGGCAACCGGTAGTGCCGGCAAATTTCCGCTTTCGAATACTCACTGACCGTGAACACCGACGCCCCTCTTGCCAGGGTTGCCCCCACGCCACACCGAAGGACAACGCGATCGCGCCACGAAAACCACTCGGGATGCGCCTGGTAGGAAACATCGTGAACCGTGGAGACAACCGGACAGGAGCAAGACAGGGGGCCGGCATACGTGACATGAAGCACCGAGCTCTTTTCCTGCCGCGCCAGGCGGGGCAGCTCAACAAACAGCCGTCGCCAAGGCGATGAGGAAACACGGACAAACCGCCAGCGGTCCGTCACCGTCATAACCCCGTCAAAGGCCGAAGGATCCGTCACCGCCACCAGAAACTCAGCCGGCAAATCAAGCGCCTGCAGCGCACGAACCAGATTGAGTACATAACGCTCATTGCCGGACTCCCGTTCCCCCACCATATGCGCGTCAATCAGGATTTTCATGGCAACACCCGGGGAGAGCGCGGTTCTGAAATAACAGGGGCAGGAAGGGGCGGCTCCTTCGTTTTCAAGACCCCGTCCTCCCAGGCATACCGGGTCAGCATCGCCATCAACAGCTCCTGACTGGGAAATCCACCCGCGATCCAGGCGAACAATACCCAAAGGACGGTCGACGCTATTGCCATAAACCCGATCACATGCGCGGAGGTCGACATTCCCTCCCGCCAAAGGGATCGGCCCACATCCTTGAGCAGATACCAGAAGACTTTGCAATAAATCAAAACCCCGCAAACGCCCATGAGGCCCAAAACCGTCCAGAGACCGGATTCGTACAACCCCATCCGGGCCGCCACTTGCGCCCGCGTTTCAATACTGGCCCCGTACGCCTCGAAATTCTCGTCAAACGGCTCCGCCCGTTCGCCAAACAACACCGTCACGGGGGACTCGAGCCACCGTTCCCGCCCCAATTCCGAAAGTCGCTTGTGCCAGTCATTGCTGGCACGAAGATCCTGATGCCAATCCACCCCGCTCTCGGGGGAATCCCGGATCAGGATCGAAAGCGCCCGCTGGGCGGTCTGGGGAAACAGATAAATCACCTGGGGCTGCTGATTCAGAAACAGCACCACCCCGAGCATCAGGCCGGACAGCACCGAAAGCACCCCGATCCGCCGAAACAACAGCGCCCAAATAATCGGAATCGTAAACAGCATGCCCACACTGACCCGCCCGCCACCGAGTAGAACAATTCCAGCGGCCACCAGCGCCACCGTCCAGTGCAGCACCTTATAAAGCTTAACCCGACTGATGTGCGCAAAACAAAGACCTAAAAATAACAATTGAATGCCTGAAAACCGAAAATCAACAACTCCGTTAGTCGTACTGCTGAACGCGAAATCCAAAATCGGGATAAACACCAAATCCGCGACGAAGAACGTAAACGTCGCCGCCATGATTCTCAGAAGACAGGCCACATACATCAGGACTAAAGCCGTCCGCAAAAAGCGGCTGTCTCCGAAGTAATAAAACATCAGGAAGAACAACAGCGGCCAAAGTCCCCGGACATAAACACGGGTCAGGCTCCCCCCCCCGCCCAGTCCTTGTACGTTCAGTACCAACAGGCTGACCAACCACTCCGCCAGTAAATAAACAAACAAGGCCCATACGACGAGCGGAATGGGCTCCCGTTGCGATACCCGGCCGCTTCGCCTGAGCAATAAAGCCAGAAAAAGTGCGAGCATGCAAAACGGCAAAGCCATCTCGTACAAGTAAATTTTAAACCCTACAAAAAATATCCCGCCGAAGGTCACCGCCACCGGCATCGGAAGCCACCAGCGCGGACCGGCCCAAATCAGCCACACCACCAACGCCAGCATCCCCACAAAAAGGCCAAATCGATAAGGGCCGAATTCGGAAAACCAATTAACCAGATAAGCCCCCACCCCGCATGCCGCGCAGAATAAAAACAGGCTTGTCAGCCGGCGTTGAAAAAGAGGATTTAACATGTCCCCGCCTTCCCAGACCCAAAAATCACGATCCTATAGGCGCCCCCACCCTGGCCGCCACCCCTGCTTGATTTGAGTATCGGAGAAATGTCGGGCTTTTGCAATCCTTAGCAAAAGAGACCTCCCCAAATCCATCCCCAAATTGAGTTGCGAAGCGGCTTTGATAAAGTGTAGAACTAGCGGGTGGCTGCACGCTCTCTGTTTTGGGTGGCTGCCGCGGAATGCCTGCAAACCTATGACAACCTTTAACAACCTTAAAACCTGTTGGGATCGATTAAGCCAAGAAGATCCGCTTTGGGCCATCCTCAGCCAGGAAGACAAAAAGGGGGGGAAATGGAATTTGGACGATTTCCTCCTCACCGGACAGGAAACCGTGGCTTCTTATCACAGCCTTTTAGCAAGCCTTGTCGGCATCCCTAGCCACTTTGATCATATATTGGATTTTGGGTGCGGCATTGGCCGATTAACCTTGTCCTGGAAACAGTATGCCCGCCTCGTTACCGGAACTGACATTTCGGAAACAATGATCAACCAAGCCCGGCAATTGTCTGCCAATATACCAGGCCTTGATTACACCTGGAACCCGAACCCGAATTTATCGATTTTCCCGTCCTCGTCGTTTGACCTGGTCTTTTCGCATATCTGCCTCCAGCATATTCCTTGGCCCATGACGTACGTCTATCTGCGCGAATTTTCCCGGATTTGCCGCCCCGAAGGATATGTCGTCTTCCAGCTACCCTCAAAAAGCATAATCGATCAATCCGCCTCACGAACACGCCGCTGGTTAATTGATCATCTTCCGTTCGGATTGGATCGGGCTTATCGTTCCTGGCGACGAGGCACGTCAACCGTTTTCGACATGCATTTTACCCCCGTAAAAGAAGTCATCACCGCCTGTCGTTCATTCGAACTACAAGACCGCCTGTTAAAATATGACGAATCTGCCGGATCTCAAACAGAAGGTTATATTTACGTATTTCAAAAGACGAAGCGCACTCGATTCGATGCCGCTTAAACTGATCATCAACGGCCGGATGTTAAGCCAATGCGATGTGGGCATTGGAGCCTACACCGCTCGACTCATCGAAGGGCTTGCCCGGCATGCGCCTTCGCTTGACCTTATCTGCATGGCCCCTTCAACATGCAATTTCACGTTCCCTCCCGGCATTCAGGTGCTTCGTCAACCCAAAACCTGTTTACCCAAACTACTCGCGGATGCGGCCTTTGATTGGTCAGTGGACAGGACTGCCCGAAGACGCTTTCCCCATCATTTTCTGCTTCACCCCAGCCCCACACCTGTGGCCTCTCGGCCGAACCAAACCTGCGTGGTGGTTCACGATTGCATTCCTGTTCATTACCCGATTTATCTGGGCAAAAAAATCATCCGCCGCCTCTTATCCCGCCGTTGCGACGCCGTTGCTCGCCGTTGTCGACTGACGCTAACGGTTTCCGACTTCTCACGCCAGGACATCATTCGCCATCTCGGCGTTTCTCCCGATCACATCCGAGTTGTCCATCATTGGCTTCCTCCCGAATATAACCCCAAAACCGCCCGGCAGCAAGCTGAACGGGTGCGCAAGGCCTATAACCTGCCGCCACGGTTTTGGCTGTATGTCGGCGGTTACGACGTTCGAAAAAACATTGAATTCCTCCTCCAGGCATATGCGCTGGCCAAGCAACGATCCCCCTGCCCCCCTCTGGTTCTGGCAGGACGAATCCCGCCATTCGGCAACGAAACCTGCTGCCACACAAACGAAAGCCTGCGCGCCCTTCCGTTGCGAGAGGGTCAGGAGCTTATGCGACCGGGATTCATCGCTGCCAACGACATGCCCGGCCTGTATGCCGCGGCGGAGCTCTTGATCTACCCGTCCCTTTATGAGGGATTCGGACTTCCCATGCTGGAAGCCATGGGGTGCGGATGCCCGGCAATCAGCGCTAATAACACAAGTCTTCCGGAAGTGATCAAAGACAACGATTACCGGTTTGAAACGCAAGACCCCGAATCCTTGATCCCGCTCCTGGCAAAAGCCGCCTTAACGCCCTTGCCTTTGAATCCCTCGTTTTCAATACAGGCGTTCTCGGAAAAGACAGCCGTAACCCATGTCCTTTCGCTTTTACAAGAGGCCGCCAGTCAAACCGAATTGCCAGCCCGCGACTAAGCCAAAGGGCGCCTCCCCGCATCCCTCAAGGACACGGTGTCGCCCACAACAATCCCGATGACGGCACACGCTCCTGACAGCGGTACCCGCACGCTCCAAGAATTTCGGCACACCGCTCGAAAGTCCTGTGCCCCTCCCGCAAATGATAGGCTTGAACCAGAAGGTCGGGCCGGTGGGTCCGCAGCGTGGTTTCCGCGCCCCGAAGCGCCTCCAGTTCCGCCCCCTCAATGTCCATTTTAATCAATCCGACCTGTTCCCCCCCGTTCTCCCGGACCCACTGATCCAGAGCCACAACAGGAACCTTCTCCAGACACGGATAGCCTGGCGGAAACTGGGACACAGACTGCAACGAACTGATGGCCCCGTGTGTCCGAAACGCCAGCACATCCGAACACGTCCACAACCCCCGGTCGACCACGGTTATCCGACCACCCAATTCATTGAGCCCGATATTCCGCTGCAACAGCACCCGCTGCCTCCAGGACGGCTCGAACGCGTAAACGCGCGACCCCGGATACGACAACGCGGCCGCCATAGCAAAAAGGCCCGTGGCTGACCCGGCATCCACAATCACGCGATAATCCGGGTGCTCCTTCAATACTTGGAAATAGGGAGCAATCTCCGCATTGAAATTTTGCTGGCTGGATTCATCCCACCACCATGAACGCACCAGGCGCAGCTTCCGCCCCGACCACTCGACCTCGCCGCGCCGGGGTGTTCCCCTCGCCTCCAGGAGACGTATGGCTTGCTTAAGGCTTTCAATCAAATGCATGTCTCACTCCTCTCCCGTCTTACCCGATGGCTCGCTCATGAACCCTGTCGCCCGTCCGACACAGCCCGATATATTTCCAAAACCCGCGCGGCACAGAAATCCCAGGAAAACTTCGCCGCCTGAACCAACCCGGCGCCGGCATAGTGTTCGCGCGCCACGGAATCCGTTGCCATCCGCCGCATCGCATCCCCATAAGCCGCCGGCGTCAAATCGGACCAGCAAACAGCCTCCCCGCCCACTTCCGGAAGACTTGCCACACGAGAACAAACCACCGGACACCCCATGGACATGGCCTCCAAAACAGGCAAGCCGAATCCCTCGTATAAACTTGGAAATAGTAACGCAACCGCCCGACGATACAGCGCCGCAACCACATGATCCGGCTGATAGCCCAGATAGATCCACCCCTTTTCTTCCCCGCCTTCATGCTGCACTCCCGGCCAACGCGCCCCCACAACGACCAGGGGCAACAACGGCTTTCCCCCGCCCGCCAACCCATACGCCTCCCGGAGCAGCCGGAGATTTTTTCCAGGTTCCAAAGACCCCACAAACAGGAAAAACTGCTCGGGCAACGCCACTCCGGCCGGCACGTCATTCTCCGCCGGATACTCCGCAGCCAGGCTGCTGCCCAAATACACAACCTCCAGTTTCGCCGGGGACAAGCCTAGCAACGACATCGCCTCGCTAGCCGTAAAATGACTGTCACAAATCACCCGATCCGCCCGATGGAGCAAATGAAGGCGACGGGGCTCAGAAAATCGCTGCCACCAGCGATAGCGTTCCGGACGGCGTAAAATCGCCAGATCATGAAGCGTCACCACCTCGCGAACGCCCGGCGGTTTCACAATCGGCAATGAAGGGGTGCATCGATGAAGGATATCCGCGTGCATCCGGCTTGCCGCCTTCGGCGCTACATACGTGGACCAAATCCATTCCCGATACGCAGTCTTCAACGCTCGACCCGGCTGGCGATACCCGAAGTTTTCAACCGGCCACGAAAGCTCCATAAAGGAAACATCCGCCGGGGAAAGCCGGCGCAATCCACCCAGCAACCCCCGCACATAGCGGCTCGTCCCCGCTCGCGTGACATAAACACTATTGGTGTCCAGCGCTACGCGCAACATGGCCCATCCCCCTTCTTCCCGCCATCAAACCTCAAGCCCGGCTTCATCAATTCTCCTACCGGCGGGCGTTCCACCAAAAGGCCTTGGCCACACGGTACGAATTAAAAACCAGACGAAGCCCCCATCGAACCCACGGGCGCTCCAGCCAACCAAACAACGGAACACTCCGCCGGTTATACGCCGGCTCCTCTTTGAACCACCCATCCAATTGGGCCCGCACCTGCCGTAATCGGACGACATCAAAATACCCCGCAAAGCGAATCAGGGCTTTGGGCAGCCAGTTCAACACCGCATGTCGAACATGAGCCAAATCCCCGTCGGACAAAACCCCTTCCGCATGAAGCCCAAACGCCCATTGATAATAATCCAGGCAAAGATGCTGAAGGGCGTCGTAATCCACCACCAACGGCTGGCGAGCCCCCACCCACGGCTGGCCGATATAGAACGACGGCAACGACGACGGAATCAACGCCCTCACGCTCAGTTCGGCCAGAATCCCGCGATACACTTCAAAATCCGCCAGCGCCCGTCGTTTAACAATGCCAGCCAGCGCCTGCTTTGCCACCACGGCATTGAAAACGAATCCGGAATAATGCCCGACGGAGGGATGTTTCATGACGTCGTAAGCCCGCCCGAATTCCCGGTCCGCCAGCGGACCCACATGCGGAGCGCGGGGGCGATCAGGTGATCGCGTGAAAGAGCTGTAATTCAAGGCGATGAACGCATACTCGCGCCGTTGCGCCACCGCCAGGATGCCCGCCACGGCCCCGGGCAAATAGATGTCATCATCGCACAGGATGGCGATATACTGCCCCTTGGCATACTCAATGCACTTGGCCTGATTTCCCGCATACCCCAGGTTTCGATCATTTCGAAACGACCGGAGGGCGGCATACCGCCCGGTATACGCCTTCACCACCTCCGGAGTCTCATCCGGGGACGCATTGTCAATCACCACGACTTCCACCGGCACCCGAATCGTCTGGGGCAAGACCGAGTCCAGGCACTCCCGAAGGTATCGCGCCCGGTTGAAGGTGGGAATCATGATGGACAGAACCGGCATCATACATGGACCTGCCTTCGTTCCAGCGCCGTGCGCGCCCAGGCCATGCCCAGCAGCGCGCCCGGCAAAACGCAAAGCACCGAGGCCAGCGCCACCCCATGAATTCCCATGTATCGCCCGAATACGATCGGCAATCCGATCAGGGGAATCAACATCAACAACGACAGGGTCGCCTGGCAGCGGACGATCCCGAGACTGTTCAACAAAACGGAATAGGTGTTGGCCGCTCCCGTCAGGATAATCCCGAGCGCAAACAGGCCAGCCAGCTCATAATCCCGGATCCATCGGCCAGTCCACACCCTCAACACGAGCGGATGCCCCGCCCACACAACCATCCCGCCCGCCACGAACAAAAGCGGCCACAGCCGCCGCATGCAAACCTGGAGCTTCTTCCGGACCCACTCCCACTCCCCCAGCCGGGCATGAACCGTATACGCAGGCCCCAGAGGCGCCAGAAGCGCCAGATGAAAGGTCGCCAGAAATCCGAAAATCCGCTGGATCAGAGAGAAGTCGCCCGCCACCACAAGCCCCCCCGCCGCCCCGGCAATGACCGGCCCCACCACCCCTGCCGTCATGGCGGACAGGCTGAGCACAAAAAACTCAAGACTCGGCTTCAAGAACGAGCGCAACACCGCCCCCTGCTCCCGCCACGGCGTCCACTGCCAGCGCCACCCGCACCGCCCCATCAAAACCAGGGTCATCCCGAGCCCGCACACCCCATACACCCCGAAAAAACTCATCACCAGAACCGGAAAATTTCCCGCCTGAAGCACCAACCCGAAAACCACCATCAGCACGCCGGACTGGATAATGCTCAAGAGGCTCACAAAGATGATTTCCTGCCGCGCAAAAAATACCGTCGCCGCCACCGTGAGCGGCTGGTTCAACATCACGAGCCCGCACACCACCGGAAACAGCCACTGTACCTGCCGGGCCAAGGCGGGCGATTGAATCTTAAACAACCCCCCCCAATCCAGCCACGGAAGAACTCCCACGCAAAACATAAACCCGACCAAACCGACCAGGCATTCCACATGAAACACCGCCCAGAACGTTTCCCGCTGCTCGCGGTCCGAATGCGCCCGGGCCGTCAACGCCGCCATCCGGTTTCCCAATCCATACCGGAGCCCCAAATCCAACGCCAACCCGAAATTCATCACGGCAAAACAAATAACCCAGAACCCGAATTCCTCACCGGGCAAGCGACGGGCGGCCAGGGCCATGGTCACCAGCACCAAAATCACCGCCGCCACCCGCGCCAAGGCGGCTGCCAGAGAACGCCACCGTCCGGACGCCTGTTGAAAAGTAATCATCATCTGGTTTTCAGTATAGGACACGCCGCCATCATAATCAATGACACTTCCAGACTCTGATATTGTTATTTATTCCGATTCCTTTTAGAGTAGCTGCTTAACTTAATCCGAGGGAGATCCCGTATCGACATGGATACCAAGACGTTATTTTTGGGCGATGAAGCCGTGGCGCAGGGGGCGATGGACGCCGGCATCAGCGGCGTATACGCCTATCCCGGCACGCCCTCCACCGAAATCATGGAATACGTTCAAGCCGCCCCCGAGGCCGGAGCCCGCGGCGTCCACCGGCAGTGGAGCGCCAACGAAAAGACGGCCATGGAAGAGGCGCTGGGCATGTCCTACGCCGGCAAACGAGCCCTGGTCTGCATGAAGCATGTGGGCCTCAATGTTGCCGCCGACGCCTTCATCAACTCCGCCATCACCGGCGTGAACGGCGGCCTCGTGGTCGTCGCCGCCGACGATCCCTCCATGCATTCCAGCCAGAACGAGCAGGACTCCCGCTTCTACGGCAAATTCGCGGCCGTGCCCGTGTGCGAACCCTGCAGCCAGCAGGAGGCCTACGACATGGTCCGCGCCGCCTTCGACTTTTCGGAAAAAATCCGCCTGCCCGTGCTCCTGCGCATCACCACCCGGCTCGCCCACTCCCGCGCCGATGTGGTCCCCGCTCCGGCCCGCGCGGAAAACCCGCTGAACCCCTCCTCGGATCCACGGCAATGGGTGCTCCTGCCGGCACATGCCCGCCGGAACTGGGCCGCCCTCCTCGCCCGCATGCCGGAAATCACCGCCCTCGGCGATGCCTTTCCCTGGAACCGCTTCATCCCCGGAACCAATCGCCAGATGGGTATCCTGGCCGCCGGAATCGCCTTCAACTATCTCAACGAGTGCTTTCCCGGCGGAACCTGTCCCTTCCCCATCCTGAAACTCGGCCAATACCCCCTTTCCTCCGCCCGCCTCGCCACCCTCCAGGCCGCCTGCGACTCCCTCCTCATTTTGGAGGACGGGGCCCCTTTCATTGAAGAACAACTGGTGGGCCTGTTCCCCAACCCCGTCATGCCCATCCGCGGCCGCCTGGACGGCACCCTCCCCAGGACCGGCGAGCTCACGCCTGAAAACGTGGCCGCCGCACTCGGTCGCGCCCGCCCCGAAGGCCCCGCCGTTCCGCCCCTGGTCACACCCCGCCCGCCCGCCCTCTGCCGCGGCTGTCCCCACTCGGACACCTACGCCTTCCTCAAGGAGGTCATGTCCGACTTCCCGGCCGGCCGCGTCTTCTCCGATATCGGCTGCTATACGCTCGGCGCCCTCCCGCCCTACGAGGCCATCCACTCCTGCGTGGATATGGGAGCCTCGATCACCATGGCCAAAGGCGCTTCCGACGCGGGTGTGCGCCCGGCCATCGCCGTGATCGGCGATTCCACCTTCGCCCATTCCGGGATCACCGGACTGCTCGATGCGGTCGCCGAGTCAAGCCCGGTCAAGCTGCTCATCCTCGACAACGAAATCACCGGCATGACCGGCGGCCAGGAATCGCTCGCGTTCGGCCGGCTCGAATCCATCGCAGCCGGAATCGGCGTGGACCCGGCCCATATCCGGGTCGTGACGCCCCTCGCCAAGCACCACGCCGAAAACGTCCGGATCCTGCGCGAGGAAATCGCCTGGCCGGGCGTCTCCGTCATCATCGCCCGCCGGGCCTGCATCCAGATGCGGAGGAAAGGCTGATATGAAGTACGACATGATCATCGCGGGAGTCGGAGGTCAAGGCATCCTGTCCATCGCCTCCCTGCTCGGCCGGGCCGCACTCAACCTCAATCTGCACCTCAAGCAGTCCGAGGTTCACGGCATGGCACAACGCGGGGGCGCGGTGCTGGCCCACCTTCGGATTGCCGACCAGCCGATCCACTCCGACCTCGTCCCGCGCGGTGCCGCCGCCATGATCCTGTCCATGGAGCCGCTGGAAGCCCTGCGCTATCTGCCCTGGCTCGACACCGCCACCGGCTGGGTGGTGACCAACGCCGAACCTCTCCACAACATCGAACCTTATCCGAACCTGGACGCCATCGCCGCCGAAATCCGGCGCCTGCCCCAGGCCTTCCTGTTCAACGCCGACAAAATGGCACGCGATCTCGGGGCGCCCCGGGCCGTCAACATGGCCATGCTCGGCGCGGCGTCTACGTTCATTCCCCTCCCCTCCGCCGCTCTCGAATCGGCCATCGTCTCTCAATTCTCCAGAAAAGGCGAAACGGTGGTCGCCTCCAATCTGGCCGTCTTCCGCGCGGGACGCCAGGCCACCGCCGCGCTCCATCCGGGATAAGGCCCATGATCATCGACTGCCATACCCACGCCTTCCCCGACCACCTGGCGGCCCGGGCGCTCGCCTCCATCGAATCCGGCGGCGGCGATGCCAGGCACGTGCTCGACGGCACTGTCGGCAACCTGCTCAAATCCATGGATCAGGCGGGCATTGATAAATCCTTGATGCTCAACATCGCCACCAAGCCCGACCGGTTTGCGCCCATCCTGAAATTCTGCTCGGCCGCCCGATGCGACCGGATCATCCCCTTCCCCTCCGTCCATCCCGACGATCCCGAGCTGAAAAGCCACCTGAAAACCATCCGCGCAGAAGGCTTCCTGGGCATCAAACTCCACCCCTACTACCAGGACTTCCTGTTCGACGAGGAACGCCTCTTCCCCCTCTATGCGTCGCTTGTAGAAGAGGGCCTGTTTCTCGCGGCCCATACCGGCTATGATATTTCCTTCGGAAAAATCGAAAAATGCTGCCCCGAGCGCATCATCCGCGTCCTGGACCGCTTCCCCGGGCTTAAACTCATGACCACCCACCTGGGCGCCTGGAATGATTACGCGGAAGTCCGCCGCTGGCTGATCGGCCGGCCCATCTACCTGGAAATTTCCTGCGCCTCTCAGTGTATCCCCCCCGCGGAAATCAAGGACATCATTGAGAAACACGGCCCGCAATATGTGCTTTTCGGATCCGACTCCCCCTGGGTAGCCCAGGAAGAAACCCTGACCGGACTGCGGAGCCTGGGGCTCAGTCCCGACATACTGGCCATGATCGAAGGAAATAACGCCCGCCGCTTTTTCGGCCTGTAAACTCAGGCCGAAGCCCTCCCTAACCCAGAAAGACAAGCCGCCAACACGCCATGCATAAAATACTATCCAAAGAACAGTTGTCCGACGACGTCTTCCTGCTTCGCGTCGAAGCCGCCCTTATTGCCGAAGAACGGCAGCCGGGCCAATTCGTGATTGTTCAGGTCGACAACCAGTTCGGCGAACGCATTCCCCTCACCATCGCCGATGCCGACCCCCGCGAAGGGTCCATCACGCTCGTCTTCCAAACCGTGGGCAAGACCACCCATAAACTGGCGGATAAACCGGTCGGCGATTCCATCGAAAGCATCCTCGGCCCGCTGGGCCGGCCCACCCATATCGAGCGGTTCGGCACGGTCGTGGCCGTGGGGGGAGGCATCGGCGTGGCCCCGCTTTACCCGATCGTCCAAGGCATGAAAAAAGCCGGCAACAAGCTGATCGTGATCATGGGCGCCCGCAACAAAAGCCTGATCATTCTCGAGGATCGGATGCGCGCTCTGGCGGACGAACTCATCGTCTGCACGGACGACGGCTCCCACGGACGCAAGTGCCTCGTCACCGAACCGCTCAAGGAACTCTGCGGACGCAGCCCCAAGCCTGACCTCTGCGTAGCCATCGGGCCTCCCATCATGATGAAATTCTGCGCGGAAACCACCCGTCCCTTCGCCCTCCGGACCCTGGTCTCGCTCAACACGATCATGGTGGACGGCACCGGCATGTGCGGCGGCTGCCGGGTGACGGTGGGCGGCGAAACAAAATTCGTCTGCGTGGACGGCCCCGAGTTTGACGGCCATCTGGTCGACTTCGACAACATGATGCGGCGCCTGCGGGCCTACAAGACCCATGAGGAGGCCGCCCACCATCAATGCCACCTCGACTCGGACCTCAGCCGGCTCCGGAAAGAAGGACACTCATGAGCCACCCGCACCCCACCCGTGAAGCCCTGCAGCAGGAAGCGGCCGTCCGGTTGGCCACGCTCCAGGGAAAAGCCTTGTCCTCCCGGGACCGCATGGCCATTCCCTCTCAGGACATGCCGTCCCAATCGCCCGACGCTCGTCGCGCCAACATGGGCGAAGTCGCCCTCGGCTACACCGCTGAACAGGCCCGCCTGGAAGCCCTGCGCTGCCTGCAATGCAAGAATGCGCCCTGCATCGACGGATGTCCGGTCCGCATCGACATCCCTGCCTTCGTCAAAGCCATGGCCGAGGGCCGGGATGCGGAGGCCATCGCCATCATCCGGCGCAACAGCCTGCTCCCCTCGGTCTGCGGCCGGGTCTGCCCCCAGGAAGTCCAGTGCCAGGAACGCTGCACGGTCGGCAAGGTTCTTAAATCTGTGGACAAAGCGGTCTCCATCGGACGCCTTGAACGGTATGCCGCCGACCTCGAACGCGAATCGGGCGATTTCCGCCTCCCCCCCGTGAAGCCCGAAACCGGCAAACGCGTGGCCGTCATTGGAAGCGGTCCCGCCAGCATCACCGTGGCGGCTGATGTGCGCCGGGAAGGCCACGCCGTCACCCTCTTCGAAGCCTTCCATAAACCGGGCGGCGTGCTGATCTACGGCATCCCCGAATTCCGCCTCCCCAAAACAATCGTCCAGCAGGAAATCGAAACCCTCCAGGCCATGGGCGTGGAACTCAAGACCAATTTCCTCGTGGGCCGCACCCGCAAGCTCCAGGACCTGATCGACAAGGACGGATTCGACGCCGTCTTCGTCGGCACCGGCGCGGGCCTGCCGAAATTCATGAATATCGAGGGCGAAAACCTAGTTGGCGTTTTTTCGGCCAACGAATACCTGACCCGCGCCAACCTCATGCGGGCTTACGACACCGGGCGTGCCGACACTCCGATCTTCAAGTCACGTAAAGTCGCCGTGCTCGGCGGCGGCAACGTGGCCATGGATTCTGCCCGCATGGCGGTCCGGCTCGGCGCCCAGGAAGTCCATCTCGTTTATCGCCGCACGGAGGCAGAAATGCCGGCCCGGGTAGAGGAAGTCGGCCATGCAAAAGAGGAGGGAGTCCTCTTCCACATGCTGCAAAACCCCTGCCGCATTCTCGGCAACGACTTCGGCCTCGTGACCGGCATGGAGTGCCTGCGTTACACGCTGGGCGAGCCCGACGACTCCGGCCGCCGCCGGCCGGTGGAAATTCCGGGCAGCGAATTTGTCATGGAGGTGGACACGGTCATCGTGGCCATCGGCAACGAATCCAACCCCCTGATCCGCCAGACCACGCCCGGCCTGGCCGTGAACCGGCGGGGAAATCTGGTCGTAGCGCCCGAAACCGGAAAAACCTCCATCGATCGCATCTACGCAGGGGGCGATATCGTCCTCGGTGCCGCCACGGTAATCCTGGCCATGGGTGAAGGCCGCAAGGCCGCGGCCTCCATCAACGCCCTGCTCGCGACCCCGGTCGCATGAAAAGGCTGCGGAACATCCGGGGCGTGATCTTCGACATGGACGGCACGCTCACCGTTCCGGTGATTGATTTCGCGCTCATGCGCGCCCGGCTTGGCATTCCGGAAGGCGACATGCTGGCCACCATCCGTGCCTGGCCGCCGGACAAACAGGAATGGGCCTTTGCCATAGTGGAAGGGCTTGAGGAAGACGCCAACCGCCGGCTTCGCCTGCAACCCGGCGCGGAGGCCCTGCTGCGGGTGCTGGATGAGAAACAGATCCCCAAGGCCATCCTGACCCGGAACACGGAAAAGGCGGTCCGGCATCTCCAGCGCTATCTGAAAACCCATTTTTCGGTGATCGTGACGCGCGACTTCCCCACCTTCAAACCGGATCCCGCTCCGGCCCTGCATATCTGCCGGGAATGGAATCTGGATCCTGCCAGCGTACTGCTGGTCGGAGATTATCGCGACGACCTGCTCTGCGGCAAACAGGCCGGCACCCTGACGTGCCTGCTGCTGAACGAACGCAACCAGCCCTTCGCGGAACTGGCGGACATCACGGTGACCAGTCTCGAGAACCTGGTGGCGGGCTTTGAAAAACCAGACGGATCAGGTCGATCCAACCGATCCGTCTGATTCCTCAACCTTCCTTACCCCTTGCAAGCGGGATACCGCTCACATTCAGCGCTCAATTCATTTTTCTAGCGTATCTCACAAAAACTAGGTATGAATTAAAGAAAGGAGTTTCCCATGACACTGACAAACGAATGGTTTTTCGAGCCTTCGAAATTTCTCTCATTCCGCGATCAGAAGGTTTGCGCCCGGGTTCGCAAAATCAAACGGGCCAACCTTTGCCGGCACCCCAACAAGAATTTCAAGATCCGCATCGTGGACGATGAGTCCAACTTTTTCTTCCAGTTCGCAACTCATGTGGTTGCCGGGATCAAGCAAGCAGCCGATGAGGGACGCCAATATGTCATCATTCTGCCGGCGCCCTGGCCGCATTACCGGTGGGTGGCGCACATGATCAACATCATGAATATCGACTGCCGGCACGTTCACACTTTCAACATGGACGAGTGGGCCGACCAGGATGGCAATGAGGCCCCAATCACCTGGCCGGGCGGCTTCCGTTACTGGATGTGGAAGGATTTGTTCAGCCAGATCAAACCCTCCCTGCGCATGCCCGAAAAGCAGATCCACTTCCCCGGCAAGAAAAACATCAAGCAGTACAGCCAGATGATCGAGGACCTGGGCGGCGCCGATGTCTGCTATGGAGGGATCGGGTGGTGCGGACATATCGCCTTCTTCGAAAGCCATCTCGGCGAGGAGTTCGGCAATGACATCAAGGCCTATCTCCGCGCCGGCTCCCGGTTGGTGGAGTTGCATCCGTTGACCATCCTGCAGAGCTGTGTGTATGCGGACAACGCCGGCGCCGGGGACTGGGCCTATGTGCCATCCAAGGCCTACACCATCGGTCCCCGTGATTTGAAGGGCTCCAAGCTGGTCAGCTTTTGGAACGCGGGTTATGCCGGTGGCGGTTTCGCCTGGCAGAAATTCATCACCCGCCTGGCGGCTCACGGCCCGGTGACGCCTTTAGTGCCGTCTTCGATCCTCCAGATACTGAGAAGTGAATTGCACATCCTGGGCAAGGTCGCCGACGATCTCGACTATAATGTCCCGCTGCGCCTGGACTCCATGCCCTGGGAAGGAGCACATCCTTGGCCCCCGGAAAAATGAAGCGCGCGGCCTGGTCCGGCAAGATTATCGACGGGCACTCCCATGCGGGCGTCTCACTAAAGGCCTACGCCTTAGGCGAGTATCCCTACGCGCAGACCATCGAAGGGCTCCACGGGCAACAACGGGCCGGCGGAGTGGACGCCACGGTGGTCTTCCCGTTCAGTGCCGATCTGTATTTCGATCCTGGCGGCCTGGCTAAGGGCCATCTCACGCCAGCGGCAGCACCGCTTTCGCCGGTGCCCTATGGCGTTGAGAATCATCTACTCATGCGCGAGATATTCGACTATTGCCCCGAACTCTCCTCGCGCTTCCTGCCCTTTGTGAGCATTGACCCGGCCCGGGACGTGCCCGGACAAATCCGGGCGCTGAAGGAATTGCTCAAGACCTACCCCGCCTACGGGATCAAGGTCAACCCGGTGGGGTGCCAATCCCGTGCCGCGGCCCTTCTGGAAATCGGCGCGCCGCTTCTCGACTTTGCGGAAGAGCGCGACCTGCCGTTGCTTTTTCACGTCACGACCGTGCCGGGTGAAGAATATTCCCAGGCAGCGGATATTTTCAAGATTGTTGAACGCCGCCCGCGCTTGCGGTTCTGTATGGCGCATGGCCTGCTCTTCCACCGCGCCTGGCTCGACCGGGCCGAAGCGGCGCCCAATGTCTGGGTGGATACCGCCGCCTTGAAAATCCAGGTGGAAAGCATGGGGGGTGAAATCGGGCGGACCCTGCCGGCCAACGATTTTCTCGATGTCGACTATACAGACCACCGGGCGGTGATGCGCTCGCTCGCGGATCGCTATCCCCGAAAAATCATCTGGGGCACCGACTCGCCGGCGTATTCATGGATCTGCCGCCGAAAACAAGGCGAGGGCCTCTATCAGGACTTTCGCTTGAAAGGCTTCTACTCCGACGAAATCGCAGCGCTGAAAGCGCTCACCCCTGAGTTGCAAGCCCGGGTCGGCGGTGCCAACGCGCTTGATTTTATTTTCGGGCCCCAGGACGCTTCCACCGCGAGACGATGAAGGGCCGGTCAAAAGAAGCCACCCTCACTCTGCCCGCTTCCAGCACGTCACCTCGGCCATCAGTGCCTCCACGATCTGCGCCTCGGGCACATGTGCCTTCGCCTCGCCCCGCACAAAAATCACGCCCTGCCCATCCCCGCCCGCCACGGCGATATCCGCCTCACGCGCCTCGCCCGGGCCGTTCACCACGCACCCCATGACCGCCACCTTGGGATAAGGCCCCGGATGAGCCCGGCAATAGGCCTCCATCTCCGCTTCCACGCGGCTCGCGATCCCGATCACATCAATCCGCGTCCGCCCGCAGGTCGGACAGGAAATAACGCTCGCGCCCGACGGCCTCAGGCCCAGGCTGCGGAGCAGTTCAATCCCCACCCGCACCTCCTGGAGCGGGGAGTCGGTCAGGGACACGCGAATCGTGTCGCCGATCCCCTCGCCCAGCAGGATGCCCATTCCCACGCTCGATCGCACCGTGCCAGCCAGGAACGTGCCGGCCTCGGTCACGCCAAGATGAAGCGGATACTCGGTCCGTTCGGCCAGGAGCCGATAGGCGGCCACCGTCCTCGCCACGTCCGACGCCTTCACGGAAATCTTAATCTCGCGATAATCCGCCTCCTCCAGCAACCGCACATGCCCCATTGCGCTCTCCACCAGCGCCTCAGGCGTGGCCCCGCCGAATCGTTCCAGCAGCTCTTTCTCCAGCGAGCCGGCGTTGACGCCAATCCGGATCGGGACTCGCCGCTCGCGCGCCGCCCGCACCACCTCGCGGACCCGCTCGACGCTTCCAATGTTGCCGGGGTTGATCCTCAACCCGTCCACGCCGCCTTCCAGCGCGATCAGGGCCAGATTGTGCCGGAAGTGAATGTCCGCCACGACGGGGATGGGGCTCTCCCGCCGGATCACGGCCAGGGCCCGGGCCGCCGCCTCATCGGGCACCGCCAACCGGACCAGATCGCATCCGGCGGCCGCCACCTCCCGGATCTGGGCCACCGTGGCCGCCACATCGCGGGTGTCGGTCTTGGTCATGGTCTGAACCGAAACGGGAGCCAGACCGCCCACGGCCACCGATCCTACTTGAATCCGGCGCGTCGTGCGCCGCTCAACCGGAAACGCCGTCATGGCGCGTCTCCCGGCTGAGGCGCCGCGCCCCCGGGCACCGCCGGTGCCGCTGCCGGGGCCGACTCCTTCGCCATCACCTTCGCAAAAATCCGCCAGACCTTCAGGTCGCGAAAGGACAAAAACACAATCAACGTGATCAAGGTCACGGCAAATCCATTCACCAGGACCCGGATAACCTTTTCATTCATGGGCCGGCGGAAGATCCCCTGCCACAAGGCGAAAACGATATGCCCGCCATCCAGCACGGGAATGGGCAGAAGGTTGAGGATCGCCAGATTCACGTTAATGTACCGGGCAAATCCGAGCACCAGAAGGAAGCTCGCCTTGGCATAGAGCCAGAACATCCCGAAAATGGCGACCGGCCCGCCAATGCTCTTGGCGGCATTGCCGGCTTCATTCGGCGTCACCAGCGCCTTTAAAATCCGGAAAACACTGGATGCATCCTGCTTGACCTGTTCCAGGGGCGTGGCTGCCATTGAATCGAATTCAATGCCAATGAGCACCAGCTTACGATCCGGATCCATCTTCGGAGTCACGGTCAACTCCGTCCGAACGCCCGTCCGCTCCACCACCAGCGGCGTTTCCATTCCAGCCCGTCCCTGGACCAGCGAAATCATATGCCCGCGGCCAGCCACAATCTCGCCGTTGAACGACTTGATGATGTCACCCGATTGAACGCCCGCCTTCTCGGCCATGGAACCGGACAACACAAGCTTCACCTTGCACACCGAGCCCTGTTCCACCCCCTCCAGCATCCGAATCTCAAACGCGTTGGCGTTGGTGCTGGTGGTCAGCGCCATCTCCCCCTCGACACCATCGGCATGCCGGACGCGAAGAGCAACCTTCTCGCTGAACGAGCATACCTGGACAAAGTCCGACCAGGTCTTGACAGAATGGCCATTCACGGACTGAATCATATCCCCCGCACGAAGGCCTCCGGCATAGGCCACGGTATTGGTCTCCACCAGGCCCACCAAGGGGCCCTCAAAGCCCGGCATCTGGGGACGGCCGCCCAGATACACGATCCACGCCAGGATAAAGGCAAACACGATGTTGCCCGCCGCGCCGGCGAGCGATACCACGATCTTCTTCCACACCGCCACCGCCGGAAGCGTGCGAACCGCCTCACCCTCCCCGCCCTGGACCGTGTCCATGCCCGAGGGATCGAGCTGGGGCAATGCCACATAGCCGCCAAAGGGAATAATACCAATCTTAAGCTCCAGATTTCCCCGCTTCCGCTTCCAAAGGGCGGGCCCGAATCCAATGGAAAACACGTCCACCACCAACCCGCACATCCGGGCGGCGATAAAATGCCCGAACTCATGCACGAACACGCTGACCCCGAAAAGCAGGATCACCGCCACCACGGCGTAAATGTTAGAAAAAATCGCTTGAATCATCGCTGCATCCATATTGGCTCGCTCGTTTCAGGCCCGTCTCCGGGCCGGGTTAGAAGGTTTTCCCGATTCGCTCAGCCTCTCGCCGTGCCCAGGAGTCCGCCTCCAGGATGTCGTCCAAGGCCGGCGTCCTCTGGTTGACATGCAGGCCCATCACAGACTCAATCAGTTGCCAGATCGACGAAAAGCGGATCCGGTTTTCAAGAAACAGGTTGACCGCCACCTCATTGGCCGCATTCATGACCACCGGCAACGTGCCGCCCACCCGCCCCGCTTCGCGGGCCAGGCCCAGGCAGGGAAACCGGGCAGGATCCGGTTCGTGAAAATGAAGGGCTCCCAACTTTCCCAGCTCCAGCGGCTTGAGCCCGCCATCCACGCGGCAGGGCCAGGTCAACGCATGTTGAATGGCAAACCGCATATCCGTGGGGCCCATCTGCGCCAGCAAACTGCCATCCACAAACTCAACCAGCGAATGCACCAGACTCTCGGGATGAAGCACAACCTCCATCCGATCAAGCGGCACATCAAACAGCCAGCGCGCTTCGATCAACTCCAGGCCCTTATTCATGAGCGTGGCCGAGTCAATCGTCACCTTGCGGCCCATCTGCCAACGCGGATGTTTGAGTGCATCCTCGCGGGTCACGTGGTCGAAATTCACCTCCGGCCGAAACGCAAAAGGCCCGCCCGAAGCCGTCAGGATCAGCTTGCGCACCTCGGCGGGCTCAGACCCGGCCAGGCATTGAAAAATCGCGCTGTGCTCGCTGTCCACGGGCAATATCCTGGCACCCGTCCGGCGACAGCTTTCCGTCACAATGGCGCCGCCGCCAACCAGGACCTCCTTGGTTGCCAACGCCACGGAAATGCCCCGCTCCACCGCCGCCAGCACCGGTCGGAATCCGGCCATCCCCACCACCGCACACAGCACCAGGTCCACACCATCCAGGGTGGCCAGCTCGGTCAATCCCGCAAGTCCGGACCGGATTCTCATGCCAGCCGGCGCCACGGCGGCGCATTCACGAGCGGCGACCGCATCCTCCACCGCCAGATCGCGAACCCCCAGCTTGACGGCCGTGGTCAAGGCCCGGCGCCAATTCGTCTTCACGGCCAACCCCACCACCTCGAACATATCCGGCAACGCTTCCGCTACCCGAAGGGCGTTTTCGCCGATGGAGCCGGTGCAGCCGAGAATGACAAGGCGACGTTTCAGCACGCAAACGCCCTCACATAAAAATATAGCACTGGCGCCGCATACAAGAGGCTGTCGAACACATCCAGCAGCCCGCCCAACCCGGGGATGATCTTTCCCGAATCCTTCACGTCAACCGCCCGTTTGATCAAGGATTCGACAAGGTCGCCCACGGCCCCCAGCACGGTCAACAGAAACCCCAGAAACAGAATGTCCAAGATGTTCAGGCTCACGCCGCCGAACTGCCGAACCCACCACGCCCCCTCCGCCTGCCCCATGAAAAGATAAATACCCAGGCCCGACGCCATGCCGACCAGAACCCCGCCGAACAATCCCTCCCAGGTCTTCTTGGGGGAAATGCGGGGAAAGAGCTTGTTCTTCCCGTAGCGGCAACCCACGAACAACGCGCCCACGTCCGACATCTTCACCGTCACGATGAGAAACAGCACGAGAAAACGCCCGCCCGGACCCAGAGGCGACCGCAGCGTCACCGCGGGATCAAAATCCATGGCCAGCCGGAGGATAAACGTCAGCAGATAGGCCACATAAAAGAGGCCGAAAAGCGTCCCCGCAATAGTCATGATGGGCTGGGTATTGAATTTCTGTGGAAACTGGCGGATCATCACCACCGCGATCGACATGAAAATAACAAAGCGTTCCCAATTGGCCAAATCTGCACAGGCTGGAGTCGGCCAGCCGGGCAGGCAATCGAAAAACACCACGGCCATCAGGGCTAGCCCGCAGGCGGTGCCAAACCGGTCAAAAATAGGAAACGGCGGATCGGCGGCCTTGAACAAGGCGTAAAATTCCGTCATCAACAAAGCGGTCAGCACCAACATGACGCCGAGCGCCGCCCACAAGGGAAGATAGAAAATGGACACGATCGCAAGGGCGCCGACCCCGACTCCATAGATCACCCGTTTTTTCATAGCGCTTCCCTCTCCTTGACGTCCCCATACCGGCGCCGACGACGCCCGTATTCGCGAAGCGCCTCGTTAAACTGCTCCTCCCGGAAGTCCGGCCACAGCACCGGCGTGAAATAAAATTCCGCATAAGACGTCTGCCAGAGGAGGAAATTGCTGATCCGGATCTCACCGCTGGTGCGGATCAACAGATCGGGATCCGGCACGTCCGGAGCATACAGATACCGGGCAAGCAGGGCCTCGTCCACCTGGGCGGGCTGCAGGTTCCCCGCCTGAACCTCCTCGGCGATTCGCCGGGCAGCCGTGGCAATCTCAGTGCGCCCTCCATAACTCAGCGCCAGAATAAGCTGACCTTCGTCATAGGAGGCGGTGGCCTCCATGGCGCGGGCCAAGCCCTCGCGCGCTTCGGGCGGAAGATCCTCCAGCCGGCCGATGATGCGCAGGCGTATCTTCTTTTCATGAAGCACCGCCTCCTCGCGCTGCAAAAACCGCACCAGCAGCGACATCAGGCCGCTCACTTCGTCGCGGGGCCGGGACCAGTTTTCCACGCTGAACGCGTAAAGGGTCAGGTACTTCACGCCCGCCTGGCGGCAAGCGCGAATCACGGCCCGCACAGAATCCGCCCCGGCCTCGTGCCCCTGGCTGCGGGGCAACCCCCGCTGCTGGGCCCAGCGGCCGTTGCCGTCCATGATGATAGCCACGTGCCGCGGAATGCTGGCGAGCGGTTCCGACATACAGTCCTCTTTCTCGGACAATCCGGCGGACTAAAGCGCGATCCGGAATGTGTTTTCCCGGCCCGGGCCCACCGAGAGAATGCCCAACGGCACCCCCGTCAGGCGGCAGAGCTCGGAGACGTAATGCCGGGCCTTGGCAGGAAGATCCTCGAAACGGGTGAGCCGGCCGGTCTCGCACTTCCATCCGGGGTACTCCACATAAACCGGCTTGCACTCGGCCAGGAGTCCGATATCAGCGGGAATCGTTTCGTAACGCCGCCCCCGGCACTCATAGGCCACACAAACCTTGATCACCTCGCAGGCATCCAGCACGTCCAGCTTGGTCACCGCCCAGAAATCCGCGCCGTTCACGTGCGCGGCGTAACGGCCCACCACGGCGTCGAACCAGCCGCAACGGCGGGGCCGGCCCGTGGTGGCCCCGAATTCGCGGCCCCGCTTCCGCAACCCCTCGCCTTCGGCATCCAACAGCTCGGTCGGGAACGGACCCTCGCCCACACGGGTGGTATAAGCCTTGATCACGCCCACGACCCGCTCCAACGCCTTGGGCGGAAGGCCCGTGCCGGTACTGGCGCCGCCGGCCGTGGAGTTGGAGGATGTCACGAACGGATAGGTGCCATGGTCAATATCCAGCATGGTGCCCTGCGCGCCCTCGAACAAAATGTTTTTCCCGGCCTTCCACGCATCATACAGCAGGGTCGTGGCATCGGCGATATACGGCTTGAGCACGGCGGCGGCGGCGGCGAGTTCCTTCAGCATCGAGTCCAAATCGCCCGGCTCGGCCATCTCGGCCGCGCGTGCCCGGACCCGGGCCTCCCACTGAGTCCCGAGAAAGTCGCCCATCCGGATGCCTGTCCGATGCGCCTTGTCCGCATACGTCGGGCCGATCCCCCGCTGCGTGGTGCCGATCTTGGAGCCCGCCCCGGCGCGATCCTCACGCGCCGTATCCAGCCGACGGTGCAAGGGCAGCACCGCATGGGCGCGATCACTCACAAAAAAACGGCCCGCCAGCCGGATGCCCCGCGTCTCAAGCGCCTGCATCTCCTTGACAAGTTCCAGAGGATCGACCACCAATCCATTTCCGATGATGCACAGCTTGTCGGGATACAGCACCCCCGACGGAATCAGGTGCAGCACATACCGCTCGGACCCGATCTCGATCGTGTGGCCCGCGTTGCTGCCGCCCTGGTATCGCACCACGACGTCCGCATCACGGCTCAACACGTCCACCACCTTGCCCTTGCCTTCATCGCCCCACTGGGCGCCAATCAACACCGTATTCGGCATAAGTCAGTTCCTTATTTCGTATTCGCCGCAGGCCATCCGCCCGCCGCCACTCGAACGGCCTCCACCACCGCCGCTCGTTGACCGTCCGTCAATTCCGGATAAATCGGCAAGGCCAGCGTTTCTGAGGCGGCCCGTTCGCTCTCCGGAAAATCACCCCTCCGGTAACCCAGGTCTCGAAAACAGTCCTGCAGGTGCATCGGCACGGGATAATACACCTCGCACCCGATCCCCGCCGCCGAAAGCCGCTCCCGGACCCCCTCGCGATCCGGCACCCGCACGACATACTGGTTATAAATATGCGGCATTGCCAGGCCGGACTTCCCATACACGACAGCCGGCGTCTGCACGACGGTCCCTTGAAAAGCGGCATCATAATAGGCGGCATTGGCCCGACGCCGAACATGCCAGGAATCCAGATGCGGCAACTTGACCTCCAACACGGCCGCCTGAAGGGCATCCAGCCGAAAATTCCCGCCTACCATCAAATGATGGTATTTCACCTGTGAGCCATGGTTGCGAAGGGCCTTCAACCGCTCAGCAAACGCCGCATCAGAAGTGGTCACCAGGCCGCCATCTCCAAAACACCCCAGATTTTTAGACGGAAAGAAGCTGAAACAGCCCGCCAGCCCCATGGAGCCCACTTTGCGAACGCCGGCCGCCGACGGATACTCCGCCCCGATCGCCTGGCAGGCATCCTCGATCACCACCGCCCCATGCTCCCGCGCCAACACCAGGAGCGGATCCATGTCCGCCGACTGACCGTAAAGATGGACCGGTAAAAAGGCCTTCACCCGACGCCCCTTGAACCGGGCGGGCGGGTTATCCAAAACCCTTTTTGCCTGGACAGGATCGAGATTGAACGTGACCGGGTCAATATCGGCAAAAAGTGGAATGGCGCCCAGACGAACGACGCACCCCGCCGTGGCAAAAAAGGTGTAAGGCGTTGTCAGGACGGCATCTCCAGGCCCGACACCGGCACCCATAAGGGCGGCCAGAATGGCATCCGTCCCGGACGACATGCCCACCGCAAAAGCCGACCCGCAATAGGCGGCCGCCTTCCGCTCGAACGCCTCAACATGAGGGCCCATGATAAAATGCTGGGAGTCGCACACCTCGTCGAGAATCTTTCGAATCTCTTCGCGAAGCGGCGCATACTGAGGCTTCAAATCCAGCAACGGCACCTTCATGAATCCGGTTCTCCAAAAGGTTTATTTTTACCATGTCCAAAACCCCGCGTCAATCATGGGTTCAACGGGATTATCCGCAACCGCCACACCCTCGTTTCCCATTGTCATTGTCAGGTGAATCTGGTTTACTTGAACCACCATTTTGCACATGCTTTTCAGGCCAAAAGCATCATCCAGCGTGCATAATCGACCGGGACGAAGTCTGTCTTGCGCCTGCTTCCCCGCACTCAAAGGAACCTAGTATGAACATTCTCGTCACGGGAGCGGCTGGCTTCATCGGTTTTCATCTTGCCAAGCGTCTTTTGGATGACGGACACACCGTCGTGGGACTGGACAACCTGAACGCCTACTACGACCCCAAGCTGAAAGAATCGCGTCTGGCGCTCCTCGCCCCTTATCCCGGCTTCTCATTCCTCCGCATGGACTTGGCAGACGAAACCGGGATGGCCCGCCTGTTCCGGGATCAGGCCTTCGATCGCGTGCTCCATTTGGCTGCGCAGGCCGGCGTCCGCTACTCCATCGACAAGCCCCTGGCCTATGTGACCAGCAACCTCACCGGATTCGCGCACATTCTGGAGGGATGCCGCCACCAGCAAACACCCCACCTGGTTTACGCCTCAAGCAGTTCGGTTTACGGGCTCAACAGCGCGCTCCCTTTTTCGGTTCATCACAATGTCGATCACCCCATATCTCTTTACGCCGCCACCAAAAAAGCCAATGAATTGATGGCCCACACCTATGCCCACCTGTATCAACGGCCCGCCACCGGCTTGCGCTTCTTCACCGTCTATGGTCCCTGGGGCCGCCCTGATATGGCACCCTTTAAATTCACCAAGGCCATTCTCGAGGGGAAACCCATCGACGTCTACAATCACGGCAACATGGAACGCGACTTCACCTACGTCGATGACATTGTCGAGGGCATCGTCCGGGTCATGAATCACATCCCCGCCGGCAATCCGGCCTGGTCCGGGGATCATCCCGACCCTGCCTCCTCGCCCGCGCCCTACCGCCTGTATAACATCGGCAATCAAAGCCCCGTAAAACTCGCCTACTTCATCGCCTGCATCGAAAAGGCAACCGGGCGGAAAGCCATCCAAAACATGCTTCCGATACAACCCGGCGACGTTCCCGCCACCTGTGCCGACGTGTCCGACCTAACCCGTGATGTAGGATTCAACCCCGCCACCCCGATTGAGGTCGGACTCCAGCGCTTTGTGGACTGGTACAGGAGCTTTTACAAGGCATGATCCGGTGGAAAGTCATGGCGGGACTTCTCGGCATACTCGTGCTGGCAGGCCTGATGCCCTCCGGGGAAAGCCTCTGGTTCGACGAAACCATAACCCAGGGCTGTGCCTCCGAGCCGACCTTCCACGCACTGAAAACACGGTTGCTGACGGTCAACAGTTCGGAAACTCAAATGCCGCTGGGCATGCTCGCTTTTTGGGCCTGGGAAAAACTGGCGGGCTCCTCCGAATGGGGCTTGCGCTCCTTGAATATCCTCTGGACGCTGCTGGCTGCAGGCGCGCTTTTTCTGGCCGGCCGCCGGCTGAAACTTCCGGCCTTGCCATTCTGGCTGATCATCCAGCCCTTTCTCTGGTATTACGCCAACGAGGTGCGGCCCTATGCCATGCAGATCGCTGGCGCTGCCTGGGTGCTGTACGGCTTGGTGGCCTGTGTGGAAACACAGGGACGCGGAAGGGGATGGGCGTGGGCGTTCATGGGCGGAAGCGTCCTGGTGACAGGCGCCTCGCTGTTGGGCGCCATTCCGGTCGCCATGGCCGCCATCTCCATCGTCGCTTTGTTCTGGCTGTGGAAATGCTGGCCTTCCCGCCAAACCTGGCTCCCCTTGGGACTGGGAGGCCTCCTGCTTTTACTTCTGGGCGTTTACGACGTCGCTACGCTCCTGCGGGGAGCCGGGGGAGCGCGAATGTGGGAAACGGGCCTGATCAATGTCGGGTTTTCCGCCTACGAACTTCTGGGATTCATCGGGCTTGGGCCGCCCCGCCTTGAAATCCGGGAGGCCGCCCGACAGGGAATGCCAGCGCTTCTCGCTTTGCTCAAAACCGCCGCGCCTGGCATCAGCCTCCTGGCCCTCCTCTATTTTCTTTTGCTGCTCCCGCTGAAAAACGGCCTCCATCATACCCGGAAACCCGCGATGCTTTGTATTGGCTGGGTCGCACTCGGATCGCCTGTTCTTCTCTTTGTTGCGGCAAAGATCGTGGCCTGGCCTTTTTGGGGACGTCATCTTGCCCCCGTGCTACCTTTCTCGGCCTGCCTGATCGCCTGGCTGGCGTCCCGTTTTTATAACGAAGTCCGTTCAAGGCCCTTGGCCGTTCTGGTCCCAACGCTCCTGGCCGCACTCTTGATGACCTCCGCGCTCACCCTGCGTTTTTCCGCCCGGCATCGCAAAGACGATTACCGGAAAGCCTCCGCCTTGGCTCTCCAAGCGATCAAGCAAGGGGGAAACGTCTGGTGGTCGGCCGACCTGCTCAGCGCGCGTTATTACGGCATCACCTTCAACCCGGCAACGCCCGCCGCCGCCGGCTGTGTCGTCGCCATTACGTCCTCCGATCCCGTCCCCCTCGAAACCATCAGCCCGCGCGCGCCCGCACTCGTCTTCACGTCCAAGCCTGATCTTTTCGATTCGGCCGGCGCCTTGAAGCATTGGCTGGCAACCAGCCGGTACCGGATCCTTCAAACCTTCCCGGGTTTTACCGTCTGGGCGCCACCCGCAACCCTCGTCCCGCCCGCCTCCTGAGCTCGACGCCCCCTACAAAGCCGATTTATGGACATCAAAGAACAAGCGCTCTTTCTCGAAAATCGTCATCCCTGGGAAACCGCCCGATTCTTGTTTTTCAACCGCCTTTTGTCCTCTCATATCCCGTGGTTTCGTTCAAACTCCACCCGCTCGGCTCTTGATGTGGGGTCCGGTGACGGCTGGTTTGCAGAAAAACTCATGCAAGCAACGCCAGCCTTCTCCTCCATGCTCTGCTGGGACACCGCCTATTCAACCGCGCAACTGGAGGCTGCGGCTCCACTTCGTGTAAGCAAGATCCGCAGCCGGCCAGAGGGCCGATTTGACCTGCTCCTTCTCATGGACGTTCTTGAACATATCGAAAAAGACCACGATTTTCTACACGGCCTTGTCTCGGACAATCTCAAGGAAACCGGGTATGTGTTGATTTCCGTTCCTGCCTGGAATTGCTTGTATTCTGAACACGATCGCTTTCTCGGACACTTTCGCCGTTATTCATTCCGGTCGACAAAAAGCCTGATCGAGTCGTCGGGCCTGAAGATCTTGCATGCCGGCGGCGTTTTCCATGCCTTGTTGTTGCCCCGGGTTTTTTGCGTTTTACGGGAACACGCCCGAAAAACGCACAATCCCTCCGGCATGGTTGGGGTTGCCCAATGGAAACACGGCGTTCGAACGACGAATTTAGTGAATTTCTTGCTGTCATGCGACAACGCCATGAGCCTTCTCTTTGCTAAAACTGGATGGCGTGTTCCTGGACTGAGTGGATGGGTGTTATGTCAAAAGCGGCCATAGTCATACCCTGTTACAACGAGACCCGGCGTTTCGACGCGGATCAATTCCGAAAACTCGCTTCCGGCCCGCACGCAACCCTGTTTTTCGTCAACGACGGGTCAACGGACGACACCGAATCGACGCTCAGGCGCTTCATTGCCTCCTTCCCTCTTGCAACCGCGCCTGCCTTGCTCTCGCTCCCGGCCAACCGCGGCAAAGGAGAGGCGGTACGACTTGGATTGCAGGCTGCCTGCCAAAAGGGCTTTTCGCTGGTGGGTTATTACGATGCGGACTTGGCGACTCCGCCGGAGGAATTACTCAGGCTGATTGAACTGGCGGCGGCAGGCCCTCAATCGGTAATCATGGGCTCCCGTGTAAAATTGCTGGGTTCTAATATCCAGCGGACCTTTGTCCGCCATGTGACAGGGCGTTTTTTCGCAACAGCCGCCTCATGGGTGCTGAAAATGCCGGTTTATGACACCCAATGCGGCGCGAAACTATTTCACTGTTCCCCCACACTGGAAGCCGCATTGAAAGAACCCTTCTCCTCCCGCTGGTGCTTTGACGTTGAATTGATCGGCCGGCTGTTGTTTCCATTGGAATCGGGCATCGCCGGCTTGTCGCAGAAAGAGTTCCTCGAAATTCCGCTGAAAACATGGCGTGGCATCGCGGGGTCGCATTTAAATCCAGGCTCCATGCTGGCGGCGGCCCTTGACCTGATCAAAATCGGAATAGCCTTAAACCGACGTCGAACGCACAGGCACGCCTACTCGAATGAATGAACCCGCTCCACCTTGGACAATCTGGCTTCGACAGCCAACCACCTACAGCCTGGCCGCTTTGTTTGCCGCCATGGTCTACCTGTACGGATTCAACGGAAATACAGAATATGTCGACACCCAGGGCCGCTCCGCCATCCACTGGATGACCACCCGCTGGGCCGGCGAGGTCGACACCGACATGTCGCTCGGCTGGATGATTCCCCTCGTTTCGCTTTACGCCCTCTGGCTGCGACGGGTGGCCATCCGGCAAGCGGAGACCCGGCCGGACTGGCGCGGAATTTTCCTGGCCGGTCTGGCCATGATCCTGTATTGGATCGGCGTACAGGGGCAGCAAACCCGGATGACGCTGCTGTCGCTCATCGCGCTTCTCTGGAGCGTGCCATTCGCCTTCTGGGGCTGGGGCGTGGCCCGCCAATTGATCTTCCCGGTAAGCTACCTGGTCTTCTGCATTCCCCTGAGCTTCCTGGACGCCATGACGTTCCCCCTCCGATTGTTCGCCTCCGCCGCCTCCACGGAAATCCTGAATGGCCTCGGCATCGCCACGGTTCGCACCGGCACCGCCATCCACTCCGCCGTGGCCGGAGGCTTCAGCTTCGAAATCGCCGACCCCTGCAGCGGCCTGCGCTCCGTGCTGGCGATGACCGCCCTCACCGCCGCCTATGCCCACTTCACGATGAAAAGCCCGATCCGCCAACGACTCCTGTTCCTGTCCGCCTTCCCCCTGGCCGTGGCCGGCAACATCGTCCGACTCGTCATGATTGGCTTGGTGGCTCTGGCCTTCGGACAGGAACGCGCGTTGGGCTTTTACCACGACTATTCGGGATATGTCTTTTTCTTCGCCGCCACAGCCATGATGGTGGGCGCTGCTGCCTTGATCAACCGCGATTGGAAATCTGCATGCTCCACACTCCGTTCCAGGCTCCGCGCGCCGCGGCCCTCCTGATCCTCCCGCTCCTCGCCGGAGCGACCGCCTGTTGGCTCCACTTCGCCCCGCCCATCAAAACGGCCGACGAACTGCGCCTGCGCATGGAGCTGCCGGCCGAACTCGGGCCCTATGACAGCCAGGTGCTCCTCCATTGCCAAAACGACCCCTGCCGCCGGTCATTTCCGGTTTCCTCCGAAACCGCTTTGAAGGAGTGCCCCGCCTGCGGGGGCCTCCTGTCGCCAATCGCCCGGAGCGAGCGGGACCTGCTTCCCGCGGACACGCGGATTGCCCGGCGCCTTTATCATATGCCGGGGGGCCAAAGCTACACCGTCACCATCGTGCTGGCGGGCGCCGATCCCCGCAGCATTCACCGTCCCCAGCAATGCCTGCCCGCCCAAGGTTACGCCATTGAACGCCAACACGCAGAAACGCTGAGCCTCACGCCCCGCCGAAACTTGACACTCGCCGTCATCGACTCCCGGCGGGGCTCGGATCCCTCTGCCCGGTTCGGATTCGCCTACTGGTTCGTGGGCCCCCACCTGGAAACACATTCGCATTATGTGCGACTGTTCTGGACCACCTACGACCATCTCTTCCGCAACAAGGTCTCCCGGTGGGCCTACGTCGCGATCGCCGCCAGTGAACCGCTCAACACTCCGGAAAGCCTGGAGCGCCTAGCCTCCCTTCTCCGGCTCCTGATGCCAGCCATCGAACTCCCCGCCCGATCCCCGTCATGACATCCGTCTCCTTCATCCCCTGCCCCTCCTATGCCCAGGCGCCCGACGCGGTCCGTCGGGCCGTGGAATCGCTCGGCAGCCTCACCCCTTTTTTCCGGCCCGGCCAGCGGGTTCTCATCAAGCCCAATCTCCTGGCGGATGCCTTTCCCGATCAGGCGGTCACCACGCATCCCGAAATCGCCCGGGCCGTCATACGTCTGGCCCGGGAAGCCGGCGCCCATCCCGCCGTTGGAGACAGTCCCGCCGGCGCCCTGCGCGTCACCGACGTGTGGGAAAAAACCGGGTTCCGCGCGCTCTGCGAGCAGGAATCCGTCCCCTTGCTCAATCTGGAACAAACCGGCTCCACCGCGTTCTCCTGCGGCGCCGTGTCCTTCACCGTGGCCAAACCGGTGCTCGAGGCTGATCTCGTGGTGAACCTGCCTAAAGTCAAAACCCATTCCCTGACCGTCCTGACGGCGGGCGTGAAAAACCTCTACGGCACGCTGCCCGGCTTCCAGAAGGCCAACCTGCACGCTGCCTTTCCGACCCCCTCCGATATGGGCCGACTGTTAGCCCGTATCACGGAAATCGTTAAACCCGGCCTGACCATCGCGGACGGCGTAATCGGCATGGACGGCAATGGCCCGTCGGGCGGAGAACCGGTCAACCTCGGATTCGTGGCCGCGTCAACCGACCCCGTATCCCTCGACGCCGCCCTGTGTCAAGTCCTAGGCATTCCCCTGGCCGCCGTTCCCTGGTTCCAGCACTTTTCCCGGGAGCGAAGCACCTCGATTTCCCTGACCGGCCAACCCCCCGCCCCGGGCTCACTCCGCTTCCGGTTGCCCGGAACCTGGAGAAACCGGCTGATTCCCCGATTTTTGGTGCGCCTGCTGGCGCCGCTGCTATGGGTCCGGCCCGTCGTGGATTCAACCCGGTGCATCCAGTGCGGTCGTTGCGCCTCGGCCTGTCCAACCCGGGCGCTAGCGTTCAAAACAAACACCACTCCCCGCCTGCACGGACAGATTTGCATCGGCTGCTGCTGTTGCCATGAACTCTGCCCGGTGAAAGCAATCCACATGACGGAAAGCTGGCTGATGCGCCGGATCAGCCACGGACGACTCACCTCGACCCCGCCTTCGGAGGCTCACTCGTGATCCAACTCAAACACCGGCTCGAATTCATCGCCGTGCTGCTCCTGAAGCGTGCCGCAAACATCCTCCCCTACCGGGCCGCCCTCGTGCTCGGCTGGTTTCTGGCGCTCCTCGGGTTTTACGGGTTGCGATTCCGACGCGCCGAGGCTATCCGCCGGATTCGATCCGTCTTCGGAGAATCCTGCACCCCCGCCCGGGCCAAGGCCATCGCCTGGGAAGCTTTCCGGAACTTCATCTTCACCGCCATCGAATCGATGCGGGGCGAACGGGTGGACGCCGCCTGGCTCCAGGCGCAGGTAGACGATCGCGGCATGTTCCAGGTCATGCAGACGAGAACCGCCGCCGGAAACGGCGCAGTCGTGGCCCTTCCGCATATGGGTTCCTGGGAACTGGCTGGCGCCGCATACCGGGTCATGCACATCCCGCTCTTCTCGATCGCAGCCAAACAAAAGAACCCTTACTTCAATGAGTATCTCAACCAGCAGCGGGCCCGCTCGGGAATCGAAATCCTGGTACGGGGAGAAAACTCGCTCAAACTGGTCCTGCGGAACCTGAAGCAGGGAAAATGCTTCGCCATCCTGCCCGATGTACGCATGCCCACTCCCGCCCTGGTTGTCCCTTTCCTGGGCGCCATGGCCAATGTGGGCGGGGGCATGGCCCTGTTCGCGCGGCAGGCCAATGTCCCGATCTACCCGACCGTTCTGACCCGGCAGGGCTGGTTCCGGCACACCTTCAACCTGCTCGACCCCATTTCCCCCGATTCAACGCTGTCTCGGGACGACGACATGCGCCGCATGACACGCGACGTTTTCGCCCGCTTTGACCAAGCCATCCGGGATAATCCCGGCCAATGGTTCTGGTACAATAAACGCTGGATCCTGGACCCGGTGAATCCGGCTCCCGCAGCCTCAGAGCCGCCAATATAAAAAGCCGGGTGGCACCGCGCGTGGATCGAGCGCGGACTTGACATCCACCACCACCCCGCCGGCGCCCAAGCCCGCCAGCAGAGCCTCTATCGGCTGCGCCAGGTAGGCCTTGTGCGGCACCGCGAGAACGATGGCGTCCAGATCCTTCCACGTGTCCCGATCCGTCAGGCGGATTTTATACTCCCGCCAGGCTTCCTCCGCCTCCCCCAGCGGATCGTGCACCAGGCACTCTGCGCCAAACTCGTTCAACTCAGAAATAATATCCGGCACCCGGCTGTTCCTGAGGTCCCTCACGTTCTCCTTGAACGACAGGCCTAGGACGCCGATTCGCGCACCGCGAATGGCCCGCCCCTGCCGGGCCAGGAGCTTGAGCGTTTTCTGGGCAATCCACGTGCCCATGCTGTCATTGATGCGCCGGCCGGATAGAATCACCTGCGGGTGATACCCTAGCTCCTCGGCCTTCCAGGTCAGGTAGTAGGGGTCCACGCCAATGCAATGCCCTCCCACCAGACCCGGCCGGAACGGAAGGAAATTCCACTTTGTACCGGCCGCCGCCAGCACATCGGAGGTGGAGATCCCGATCCGGTCAAAGATCAGCGAAAGCTCGTTCATCAGCGCAATATTCAAGTCACGCTGCGTGTTCTCAATCACCTTCGCCGCCTCGGCCACCTTAATCGAGGGCGCGCGATGCAAACCCGCTTTCGCCACGGTGCCATAAACCGCCGCCACACGCGCCAGGGATGCCGGATCCTCCCCCGCCACCACCTTGATCACCCGGGCCAGCGAATGCTCCTGGTCGCCGGGATTGATCCGCTCCGGAGAATAGCCCAGCTTGAAATCCTGGCCTTGGGTCAGCCCTGAAACCCGCGCCAGAATGGGCCCGCAAAACTCCTCCGTAACCCCCGGATAAACCGTGGACTCGAACACGACGAGCCCACCGGGCCGGAGCACCTTGCCGACCAGTTCAGAGGCCGAACGCAACGGCGTCAAGTCAGGCTGCCTCGCCTTGTCCACGGGGGTGGGCACCGCCACAATGAAAAAGGTGCGGTCCTTCAAATCTTCCGGGTCTGAGGAAACCCGGAGCGTGGACGCTTTCAATTCATCCGCGCCGATTTCCCCGGCCGGATCCACGCCGCGCCGAAGCGCCTCCACCTTCCGCGCGTGGATATCGAACCCTACGACATCCGGATACTCGCGCGCCAGGCCCAGCGCCAGCGGCAAACCCACATAGCCCAACCCCAACACCGCAATCCGCTCTTCGTTCATGGTTCCTCCGGCAATAATAGAAACGTCACTTCCGTGTCAATCGCCTCATACGCCACCGCCTGAATGATGCCCGACGGGGGAAACAGCCGGATCGGATACCCTTCAACCGCGACGCAAGCATCCCCAAAACTCCAGCCCAACGGTATATTGAGCAGGTTGTCCGACGCCGGCTGCCAGGCCGGGTCCGGATGCTCACCACATAAATTGATGACCCTATTCTTCTTCTCGCGGAACAGGACCGGACCCTCGGGCTCAACGCCATGATACCCAAGCCGCAACACCAACGCCCCGTCCGGCGTGTTCGCCGCAAAAGACTGGCGCTGAGCTTCCAGAAAAAGATGCAGTTGTATCGCCTTCGCCCAATCCGCATCCTCGCGTTTGCCCACATACGCCTCCGGCATGTGGCCAGCCCAAGCCACAATCGTGTGGCGACCGGCATTGCGTTCCGCCGCAATCAATCCGGCGGCCCGGACCAGGGCCTCTCCCTGTTCTACCCGCAAGCGGCGAACCATCCCCCGGATCGCCGCCACATACGCGCGAGCGAGAACACCCGGAGCCTGGGGCGACATGGTGAAATCATCATGGAACTGCTGCTTGCCCAGATACTTGTTTCCCCACTCTTTTCCGTCAGGATAACTATACGATTTCCACATGCACGGCGTTTTTCCCCGACGGGTCAGGGCTCCAACCGTTTCCGCCATCAGCATCCACCCATGCAAGGCGTTCGCCACATGATTCAGATGACCGGCGCGCACCCCGCCGGGGAGGACAACCACCCGGTCCTCCTCCCCATACCCGGTATCAAAAAAAACATCGCTTGCCCCCGCCACCGAAGCCAGTCCGGAATGAGAACGCGGACCAAACCCCACAATCCAGCAACCTCGGGCGGCTTCATTCGTCAGGAGCGCACGGTCACGATCCCAAGGAGGCGAGTCAAACCCGATAAAGGCCACATCATTCGATTTCTCGGAAGCCGGACGGTCCTTTCTCCAGACCCGATCGAATCCCATGTTTACAAATCCGCCGGACCGCCCGTATATTTCGGGCCCCAGGCACTGGTTGTTCCACCAGGCTCCAAAAGCGCCGCCCTTCACATGACGCTCGGCGATAATTTCCGCCGCCGCCGTATATCGAGCGATATCCTTTTCTGCCGTCTCGCAAAGCTCCAGCACGGCATCCAGATAACGGGAAGAAAAGGCCAAAGCGGGCGGTGTCTCAGCTGCGAGGGCGGGAACGATGAAAGCTAAAGCCATCAACAGGACCGCTGGGCTTTGTCTTTTTAAATGCATGCCGTCACTCGCTTTTCCAACTCCGCATATTTCAACAGGCTTTGCGTATAAACCGCATGGGCAGCAGCATCCGGATCCGCGGCCTTCGTGGCGCCCGGAACCGCGGCCACCACTTCCGCAAACGGAACAAACGCCTTTTTCTCGGCGCATCGCCAGCCATGACAGGCCCGATAGGCCGCGCCCAGGGCCGCCGAGTTCGGCACATCCCCGCGGAACACGGGAACGCCGAAGACGTCCGCCATGACTCGCAGGACGGCCGGATTCACCGAGGCCCCGCCCGTGGCCAGGATGGTGGCCGGCGCGATCCCGACCGCACTCGCATGTAAACGCATAGAAAGGAACTGCCCCTCCAGCACGGCACGGGCTTCCACCTCCGGAGAAAACTCTGAAACCGGCTCGCCTTCAGGCCCAAAACGAAAGGTCCCGGCCTTCAGGATCGGCGGCGTAATCTCCGGCTCCCGGATGTAAAACCCGATCCGGCCCCCATTGCCCGGCGCTGTCCGCGCCACCAGAGCGCCAAACGCATTCCAATTTTCCGCCCGCACGGCCTGCCGCACCGCCTCGCGTGTCAACGAGCCGTTCTTATAGCAGATCAACGCCATGTATCCGGCCGGATCAATCGGATTGACAAACAGATGCCCCTCACGACCCGACGGCTTCGGATCTGATAAGGCGGCAAACAAGGTGTCGCTCGTGCCCAGGCTGATGGCAATATCACCCGGACGCCGCAAAGCCAGGCCCGCCAGGCTGCACGGATTGTCGCCCGACGCCGTGATGACCGCACACTCCGGGGCAAACCCGTACCGCCGTCGGAATTGCGGCCCGATCCGACCTGCCACGACATGTGACGGAACCGGTTCCCCCAGCCGCTCTGCAAGGCCCGGCGCCGTCACCTTCAAAGCCCGCGAATCCCAAGCCTTCCGGCGAATGTCGAGCAAGTTCATGCCAGACCCATCGCTCAGGTCGATAGGAGCATAGTCGCCCATCAGCAAGGTGGCAATAAACGAACTGACCAGGCTGATGCGCTCGGTGGCCTCATAGGCGGCTGCCTGCTCCCTCGCAATTTTAGCAATCTGGTTGCCGGTAAAACGCTCGTATGCCCGGGATCCTGTCACATTCGCCACCGCCTGCGCTCCCCCGAGCGCCGCCTCGCGGGCGCGGCATTCCGCCGTCGTGCTCGAGTCCATCCAGACCGGAGACTCTGTCACGGCGAAGACGGCCTCAAGTTGCTCCCGCAGGGTGCGATCCGGACGCAGCGCTTTCAACCGCTTCTGCGCCCCTTTTTTCCAGTAGACGCTTCCATGCTGCTGCCCGGAAGCCGAAATCGCCGCCACGGCCGCAAAGGGGAAACTCTCCCGTTGAAGACGTTCGAAAAGCAAGTCCATCGCCGTCACCCAGAGGATCGGCGGCGTCGTCACAGTCAACCCGTCCGCCCCGCGATGTACGCCGCCCTGGGTTCGGAAAGCGGGCAGATCCGCGTCAAAATTCACGCTGCTCTCGTGGACGATTTTCAGGGCGTCATCCACCGCCACTGCCTTCAGTCCCTGAGTGCTAGAATCCAGTCCCAAAAATAGTCGTGCTGCCTTCGCCATAACTCACATGCCTTTTATTGCCCGGTTCTTACCGAATTTTCCACTCCTGCGCCCGGACACCCTTGGTCGAGGCAAAAACCCATTCCTGCCGGCCGGCCTTCAACACGGCCCGGGCCGGCTCCACCATCAGCGTGATCGACTCGTCCGGCTTTCGCGCAGCCCACAGATTCGCCAGAAGCAAGGCCTTTTCCAACCCGTCGCCCCGCCGGAAATTCCACACCTCGTCCGGCTGGGCCAACCGGCCGGTGCCGTCGTAAATGGACTCTTCGAAAAGACCTTGCACCGTCTGGACCAGGCCCCCGTCGCACAGCTCGCGCGCCATCTCGACGGAAACCGGATTACGATCCAACGCCGCTTTCACAAACGGCGCCGCCTCCGTTCGATTCAGGTCCCGATACGCATAAAAGGCCATATCCACCATGCGATTCCGGGAGCGAAGGCTGTCCATCTGTTCCAGCATCTCGTCGCGCCGCATGGCGCTGGTCAGGTCAAGGGGCACCGCATCCGTCTCAAACCGTTTTTCCTCCAGCACGGGAATCCGGGGCGAAACCCTGCAAAACCGGATCAAGGCCTCGATGGCCGCCTGGGCATTGAGGCAACCACAGGAGAATTGCCCCCGCAAGTCCTCGACATCGCGGGTATTGGACAGGTCGATTTCGCGACTGCGAGAAAACGCTTCCAGGTCGTTCAAGATGATCCGGTCGGGAATCGGCGAAGGATGGAACAGCTCGCCATCCACCTCGGCCATCAGCTTGTCGCGGGTCTGGTCCGTGAAAAGAAAAGAACTGTCCTGCTCATAGGGAAATACCTTCTCGACCCCCACATAGCGGTCTGCCCCCCGGATGGTCCATCGAAGTTGGAAACACTTCTGGAACTCACGGGCGTGCCGGAGAAAATTACCCAGCAATTCAACGCCAAACCCGGCGCGCAGGAACCCCGATAATTTTTCCCGGAAACGCTGGTAAACCGCCGGATCGATCGTCGCCCCCTCGAACAGCGTGTGAATATGGCCCGTCTGGTGGCACACGATCGTCACACGCTCATTTTCCAGGGCTCGCCGGGCCTGGGCCGACAGGGCTGTGCCGTTGAACCACATGGTCTTGGTCACGAGCCTCCGGTTATTGGTCAGCACGCCCTCATCCACATCGATGAAATTCTGGGAGTGCAGCGGCGTGGCCATCATGTAAATGTCGTTCAGCGGGATATCGGCCACCAGAAACAACGACGAGGCATACAGGGCCGCCAAAGAAACGCATTCCCCCGCGCCCGTGCTGTAGCCGGGTTTGTGGCGAAAAGCGTCCATGGCTTCCACCGTCTCGGTCTTCCAGTAGGGAATGACATTCCCCTCGTACTTATCCAGGCCGAAATGAGCACGAATGTCGATGTCGAAATAATATTTATCCCCCTCGTACCCGAACAGCGCGTTCGATTGCCGCAGGGCCGCCTCGTCCAGGTTGCCGTGAAACCGCGCCAATTCCCGTTCCTTGGTAGTCAGGCCCCACGTGTCCAGGTCCAGGTTGAACGCGTAGTGGTCCATAATGTACTGCTTCAGGCGGGTAATCCGGCGATAGGGTTTCTTTTCCCTTCTGGAAAACCAAACATCCTCCCGCCACTTCCAAATGCGCGGCGAGAGGATGTTGGCCAAAACCAGCGCGTACATGAGGTCCGGGAAAAGGAAAAGCTCCATGTCCGAAAGCGTCACAGCGCAGGACTTTTTCTCCAGACTCAAGGCATCGGTATTCATTTGTCAAATACTACCGCGTGCCCTCATTCGCCGCAATGAGGAAAGCGCCCCGCGTCGAACGCCTTGGACTGTTTTCCCGAAACAACAAAGCCGCTAGAAGCTGAATCCGAGTTTCACGCCCAGGATGTTGGAATCGGTCCACACATTGCTCTTGAGCGTCGACCGGACCATGTAATACAGCTCGGCCTTCAGCCAGGCGCGGGGCTCAAAGCCGAATCCGGCAGACGCGCGGTTTTCATTGAAAAGCTGCTCGTCGCCAGAATAGTACAATTCGTCATCCACGAAAGGTTTGAGCTTCCATTCCGTCAAGCCCTTGGCCAGCTGCAGGCGAAGCCGGTCGCGATACCGCCATTCGTCGGACGCCGCCTCCCGGATCCGGTATTCAAACCGGCTCCGGTTGCTGAGCTGCAGCGGACCCGAGTCCCCCTTGAGGGTGACGGTGACCTTGGGCACCTGCTCGTCGAGCCAATCCCCGTTTTTCTTCTGGCGAATGATCTCGTAGCTGGCCCCGACATCCAGCCAAGACTGCGCTTTCCACGTCACCCCGGGCTCGGCGACTTCATAAAAATAATCGCTCATGCTGTCGCCCCACCGCGCACCGGTTTCGACACCCAGTCGGACGCTTGGCGCCACCTGAGCATCGGCCCCGAGCACCGTCCAGAGTTGCGAATCGCCCTCCCGATACGCCTGTGATTGCAAAACCCCCGCCAACACCGCCCCAATTACCATCAGACTTCTCTTCATCGTGCATTCCTTTCTTCGTTCTAGAAGCGCCGCGCCCGAGGCAACGGTTCACCCAGCTTAATCAATACAATCCCTATCTGTTTAGTAGATATAGACTTTATTTGGCGAATTGGCAACATTTATTGCTGGCATAACCGCCAAGACTCCATCATCGCCCACAAGACCGGACCGCCAATCTCAAGGCCCATCCCATCAAGGCGCAATAATCGTCACAACAGCCCCATCCAGAAACGCTTTGGCCGCGTATCCGACCGGAAGGCCATACGCTTGCGCCGCAAGTACGGGCGTCAACGGCGCCGGCTCCCCAATCGGAATGCCCCACCACTTGTTAAGAGGAACGGTCCCAATCACCACTCCAAAACTACTGCCCACCGAACGATATGAAACACTGATCTTTCCCGTGCCCGTGCTATACAGCAAGGTTAGAATATACCGGGCATACCCTCGGGGAATGACAAACGACCGGTAATTTGATCCAACCCCCTGCCCCTCCGCAACCACAGAAAGTCCAGTTGCTGTCCGGGCCAGGTAGACCAAGCAGCTTTTGGTTGGATTAAGAAAACGATCCCGAAACCCAAGCCCTATTTCTAGAAGATTCGATGGGCCCGTAGACAACAAGGACCCAGCATTCACCACCGCCTCAAAAACAAGAACATCACCAGCCAATAAACGATAGCCATACTTACTGGTCCATTGCGCCATTCCTATCCCGCTCGGGCAGGAAAAACATAACCGCCCGTTCTGCTCCAAAAAAAGACCATCATAAAACCGGCTTGCCTTCCAGACGGCAGTATTTCGCACGCCATCGTTAAAATCATCCTGCAACACGACTTGGGCCACCTGCCCCCGAGCAACCTCCGCCACCAGAATGAACAACCCGACAATTCGTACCACACGATTCATAAGTCCTCCGGAATATACAAGGCCTTCTCTTATATTCAATCCCCGACATTATTTATTATGGCCAACGCCCCGTTTGTTGTCAACCGTGTCATCCAACGGGTCATCCAACGGGTTCCAGCCTTGTATTCGCGTCCCTTTCAACGCATAATGTGCGCCACATTACCGGGAGGTATTAATTATGGGAAAGCTGAATATCGAACTCTGCCCCGAAACTGGAATATGCTCCATTATGAAAGGCGATGGCACCAAAATTGACCTGATGCCCGACGAGGTGGGCGATATGAGAAAAAACCTGACCGACCCCAAGGCCATCAAGCGCGCGCTCGAGGAAGTGGACCCCGCCTTTGCCAGGTCTCTGGACGATCAGGAAATCAATCAATTATCCAAAGATCTGAAATAACCCCTCGGAGAGACTCCCTGTCCCGCCTGGACGGGGCGCGCCTTCATCACGGCCGCAGTTCGGTTATTTGCCGTGACAATCGGGCCACACAACCCGTTTCGACCCAATTACGGAGCGGATCGTCCGCCCGCATGGATAGAGCCACTTTTGTCCAGGCGTCTTTCGCTTCATCCAGTCGGAGCGATTCCTCCAAGCGTCGGGGGCCCTCAAATAACCGGGCATACCGCTGGCATTCCCGCTCCATGGCGGAAACGCCCTCATTCTGCCGCTCTCGCTGGCGAGTTTCCTGAAGCAGCCGAATCGCATCTTCCAGCTCTCCGCTGCATCGGGCTTCCCACGCCCGCTCCACACTTCGCCCGACCGTTTCCGGCATGCGTCCGCCATTCCTATTGCTCCAGGCCACCGTTCCCGCCGCAACCACCAGCAACAACACGCCCACGCAGGCCCAGCGCCGCCAAACAGGCAACAACTTCAACCCGACACCCCGGCCAACCCCCGGCTTGCGGAATACAAGCGTCGTTCGCCCCAACGTCACCGGTTCTCCAAGCGCTAAAGACAAGGCGGCCATACGCTTGCCGCCGATTATCAAGCCAGCCTTGCTGCAATAACCGGGCCAATCTTCCAGCACAATCCGCTCCCCCTCCAACCGCCCAACGGCATGACGCCTAGACACGCTAAGGTCATCCATTAGCGCGCAGGCCACGTCGTCCGGTTCGGTCGATCGCCCAATCGAAAAACCGGCGCCAGGAACACTAAATGACTTGCCTCGGCCCGGCCCCTTAACCACGTCAATCTGCACCATGACTTCCATCGGAATGCTCCTTTTGCTCGTCTCTACATTTCTCCAACGCCGGCCAAATAAACCTTCGCCTGACTGACTAACAGCGGAATGAACACCAAACAGGCAAAAGCCGGCACCATAAGCAATAACAGGGGCAATAAAATTTTCTGCTGCGCCTGCGCACCCGACCGCTCCGCCTTCTCCATCCGCTCTAGCCTCATTTTTTCCGCCTGGGCGGCTAGCACATGCGCCACGCCCGCGCCCAGGTCCAGCCCTTGGCAAAGGATCGCCACAAAACTAGTCATCTCTGCCATCCGAATCCTCCGAGCCATCTCTTGCAAAGAGCCCGACAAGGAGCGCCCCAAGGCCATATCACGACGCGTCAGCTGAAGCTCTTCCTTCAGAGGGCCTCCCCCGACTTTTTGAAGAATACGATCAATTGCAGAACCGAATTCCAGCCCAGCCATGGTACAAAGCGCAAGAAGGTCCACCACATACGGCATGGACCGCCGGATTTTCGCATGGCGTTCCTGAATAGCACCCATAACCCACAGGTCAGGGAAGCCCAGCCCCAGCAGGACTAGCACGGCGTGCAACCAAAAACCAAAGGGCATGCCAGCCAAAAACAGGAATGTGGCTAGGACAAACCGAAGCGACATATATTCATCAGGCCGAATCACATGCCCAAAACCGGCTGCCGTCAAACTGCCCTGGATCCAGCGCCCCCAGGCAGGAAGCCAGGCAAGTATCCGGCGTGAGGCAGGAGCAAACAGAACAAACGCCGGCCGAAGGCCTAAAAAGATCGCAGGCTGTTCAGCCAAACCCTTTCGCTCCTCGGGCTCGGCGGAGATGGCCGTCATCACGCAAAAGGCGATCGCGCCCGTCGCCACGGTCACGCACAACACCGATAATTCGAAAAACACATTTTGCATAGCAATCCTCCTGTTACACTTTCACCGTTGCCATACTGCGGATCACCAGCAACGCCAGTCCGTTGAATACCGTGCCAACAACCAGCAACCCCTTCCCCCACACCGTTGAAAACACACCCCGAACTCCGGCGGGGTCCAGACATAACCACCCAATCAATAACAGATACGGAAGGGCCGCCAAGGTATACCCCTGAAAACGGGCTTCCGACGTCATCGTCTGCACGCGATCTTCTACCCGCTCACGTTCGCGGATCATCTTGACCAACCCATCGAGAATGCGGGTCAAATCTCCACCCGTCTGGCGCCCAACCTGGACGGCCGTGACAAAAATCCGCACGCTTTCACCCTCCATGCGGGCAACAAGTCGCTCCAGCCCCTCATCTAATGACATGCCTAGATCCCGGTCCCTCACAACCCGAGCAAATTCCTGGCTAGCCGGGGCGGGCATCTCCCGCGCCACGATGTCCACCGCCTGGCTCAGGTTAAACCCGGCCCGCAACGAATTAGCCATCATGAGCAGCACATCCATGAACTGCTGATGAAATCGCCGGCAACGCCAGGATTGATAACCGGAAAGAGCCCAGCCCGGAACCATCAAGCCTGCACCCATAGCCAGCGTCGCCAGCAGCAGACTGCCCGTGAGTCCATACGCCCCACATCCTGCCAGCGAAGAGACAAGCCCTATTCCCGCCAGAACCACCCGCGTACCCAACGTCACGCGCTCGCGGCCAAACCCTTCCGCGACCGTCGCCGCCGTTTCGCGCACATATTGCCACGCGGCGGGCACGAGCACCCAGGCGGCGGCAAAAGCCGCGGACCAAACACCTAAATCCCAAATAGTGAATTTCATCCGTACTTCCTCCGGTACTGTTACAAGCTCGGCCACTCATACGGGGATGGCCAATCGAAGGGAAACCATGAAAACAAATCCATGCCTTCCCAATCATCCAAGCCTGTCAAAGCCTTTATCACCTCGGAAAAACAAAGTGGAAACTCGAGCGTATTGGCCCCCACACGTGTTTCCGGGAAAGCGCCGCGTGACCCAAGCAAGTTCTGAACACACACCTTTACGTCCGTTTTCTCGCCTCCGCTGTTCGGGGCTCGAATAAGCCGACTAAGAAACGCCAACCCTTTGTCCAAACCCTCTTTCATCTTTTCACCTGAAGCCTGAAGGGGTTTCATCACCTGCTCCTCGAACTTTCGGACCGCGTCTTGTCCCAACTTCCGCACGACGCCAAAACCAGACTCATGGAGCTTACGCAAGGCCTGAACACCTAACTGAGTCAGCGCAGGCAAAGGATTTTCCTGGAACGCTTTCATCCAGGCCAATAACTGGGTCAAGTCCGTGAAATTCAACTGCTTCATCAATTCTTCTGCATCCATTTCAAACTCCACCGCCATTCCGCCACCAAACCCAAGCGATGCCCCCAAACTCGCCATAAAGGAAACCTTGCCGTTCCATCCAAGCGTTGCCACCGCCTTGCCTTCGGCAAGGGCGCCCGCATACCCCGAAGCAATGAGATTCACATTTGTTTTCACCCCAAACATATGAGCTTCAAAGTTTAACTTGGCTTCGCCCTTCACATAAATGCCGGCTGACCCTTCAGCAGCAAACGTAATCCCCTTTTCATCCACATACGCCCCGAAACGGCCCTTGGCAATCGCCGATGCTTCGAGTCGGAGGCTCCCTTTCAGACCTCCTCCCATGGCCTTATCCCCGAAGTCCAACTTGGGCGTTGATGCTTTCAATTCCGTTTCCAGCCCAATCTGCCCCTTTGCCTCAAGCCCATTGTCGCCCCAATTAACAACCCCATCCGCTCCCGCGCGGGCGTTCACCGTTGCCGTACCAAGGCTCCCCTTTATTGTTTTGCGATACTCAGGGCCAATCTCCCCTTCCCAGAGCGCTTCGCCATTCACCAACTTCGTTGCACCCAAAACCCGGCTTGAAGGCGTATTTCCCGTCTTAATCTCGGCCATCTTCTTCTTGTCAACCGCCCACCCCGCTTCGCCGTTCCACGTGGTTTCGTCCAATTCGTCATGCCAGTCCGAAACACGAGTTTTTGTTTGTACTCCGGTCTTCAGCGTCTCCCACCGGCCATTCCCTTGGACGGCACGGGTTTGGGTCTCGTGAATTTCGGTTTTCACCCGGACAGACGGCTCGGTTTGACGTACGGTCGTCTTGTCAACGACACGTGTGTTAACTTGAGGTGCGGCGTCCACGCTCAGCCCGAACATAACCGCCATGATTCCGATCCAGCGCCAACTGTTTAAATACGTTGGTGAGTGCGTCATAATTGAAACTCCTTTTCTCCGGTGTTATTGCTTGCCGTTCCATCCGGGATCTTTCCCCTGTCCAATAAGAATGAGGTCATCCATAAACTTGACAGCTTGAGCGGCCAAGCTGCTGTGGCCATCCGCCACGGTCGCCATCAGGTGAATTCCCCGATCATAGTCAGCCTGGCTTAACACCAAAAACCGGCCGAGGTTGTATTGTGCATCTGGAAAATAGGGATCGGCGGCCAGCGCCTTGGAAAAGGCATCCAGCGCCCCGTCCGCGTCCCCACGATGAACGGCGATTACCCCTAAATCATTCCACGCCCGGGCATACCCTGGTTTCAATTCAACACAATGACGGAACGCGGATTCGGCACGAACAACATCTCCTGTCTTGTCGTAACACAAGCCGAGGACATACCAGTTTTCAGCAACACCAGGGAATCGGACGGTGCTGGACTCCGCTTGGGCCGTGGCCTCCGACACTCGCCCCTGTTCAATCAGGACAGAGGCAAGATCATTGCAAACCGCCGGATCAGCGGGATAACGCTTAGCCAACGCTTTCAAAATATCCTCGGCCTCATGCCACCGGCCTCGTCGTCCCTCAAGTCGCGCCATCTGCAGTTGGGCCTCCGGAAAATCAGGATTTTCGCTCAACATCTCCTGCAGCACTTTTTCGGCCTGATCCAGAACCCCCTCCCGAACATAGTGGGTTGCGAGCATGAGCTTGTTTCCGGGCGTATTCCCGGAAACCTCAATTAACGCCTTCCAAACGCTTTCCTGCTTCTCCGGCATGCCGGCTTGATCATACAAACGTGCCAGCAAAAACAGCGTCTCGGGATCGCCCGAATTCAATTTCAGGCTGACAATCAGGTATTCCGCCGCCAGTCTTAACTCGCCCACCTCCAGAAGCAACCGGGCCAGGTTGTTTAGCGGCATGGCAAGCAAAGGATTTTCCCGGACAGCCCTCTCAAAAGACTTCTGTGCTTCAGGAATTCGCCCCTGCTTGAGCAAGACCGCCCCGAGATTATTCCACCCCAGCGCGTTTTCAGAATCCCAGTCCACGGCCTGACGATAATAGAACTCCGCTCGCCCAAGGTTATTCCGCATCAAGTACAAATTGCCGGCGTTATTGGCAGCGCCGCTGAATATTCGGCGATCATCCAGTATCGCGTTAGTCCTCGCGCCTGCCAACACCTTCTGGAATGACGACAGCGCCTCTTCCAGATTGCCCGCCTCCTGCAATGAAACCGCTTGATTATACGCCTCTGCTGCCCTCATGCTTTTCTCCGGTGCCGCCCCATTTTTGTTTTCATTTTCTACCTGTGCCTGACAGGCTCCCAAAACCGCCGCCCAAACTCCGATCCACATCATCCTCTTCATGCTTCCTCCTTTTTTCCGGTCGTCTTCAAACGGGTTCGGTCGCACCCGCGGCCAATACCCAAGCCAGACTGGTTATCCCACCTGTCCCCGTGTTGGCTCATCATTTTCACCCCGATGCACGACCGGGGCCATGCCGGATGAAACGCCTTCCCGAAACATACTTTCATCGACATCAAAGCCGACCGCGCGCAAACGATCAGCAAAAGTCGGCACATGCCCGGTCGCGCGAAAGACACCCGTCACCCTTCCATGGGCCGCCACGCCCGTCTGCTCATAAACAAAAATGTCCCGAATGCTAATTTCGCCATCGTCGATTCCCAGCACTTCGGAAATCCGCTCGATTTTGCGGGACCCATCGCTAAGCCGAGCGATCTGCACAACCAATTGAACGGCTGAGGCGATGTTTCTCCGGATCACAACCACCGGCATCTCCACCGCCATCATCACCAACCCCTCCAGGCGTGCCAACATGTCCCGAGGTGAATTCGCGTGCAAGGTTGTCATCGACCCTTCATGCCCCGTATTCATGGCTTGAAGCATGTCAAACGCTTCTGACCCTCGGCATTCGCCAACGATAATTCGATCCGGCCGCATTCGGAGGGCGTTTCGCACCAAATCGCGGATAGTCACTTCGCCCCGCCCTTCCACATTCGCGCGACGCGCTTCGAGCCGGACCAAATTAAGGTGCGTCAATCGAAGTTCTGCCGAGTCTTCAATCGTGATCACACGCTCATTGCCTGAAACCGACTGGGAAAGCACATTCAATAGCGTTGTCTTCCCCGTTCCGGTGCCCCCTGAAACAATCACATTTCGTCTTCCGCGGACGCATAGGTCCAAAAATCTCATCATGCCAGACGTACAGGAACCGCCCGAAACCAGCTCCGAAGAGCCCATTCCCCGATGGGCGAATTTGCGAATCGTGATAGTCGGCCCGTCCACCGCCAGGGGCGGCAAAATAATATGAACTCGCGATCCATCACGTTCCAATCGGGCATCCACATACGGCATGCTCTCGTCCACCCGCCGGCCGATCGGCGCGACAATGCGATCAATGATGCTGGCCAGTTGTTTTGACGTGCCAAAACGTCGATCGGTTAATTCCATCCGTCCATGTCGGGCCACAAAGATGCGCTCGGGCCCATTGACCATGATCTCTTCCACACTGTCATCTTTCAGCAGATCCTCCAGCGGACCCAGCTCCAGCGCTTCATCAAGCACTTCCTTGACCAGCATTTCTCGCTCGTGAGATGACAATGCCTCGTTAAGCCGGTCCAGTTCGAAACGGATGATGTCCTCTGTGCGACTGCGCAAGGCCACCATTCGCATGCCTCCTTCCAGCACATCCAAGTTCATCCGTCGTAATTCCTCGTTTTCTTGGACCCGCACCAATAGTCGCGCCTTGATTTCCCGGAACCGATTTTTCCGGGTCTTCTCGCGCTCCTCAATCACCTCGATCACCGAGGGTCGCGCCGCACTCCGTATACGCCCCCCGTCCGCCCGCATGATGTCCTGCATGTCTTTCATCATTCTTTCTCCTTTTTATTGGCGGCACGGATCTCGCCCGCCGACTGCTTCGCCTTGTCTCTCGCCCCATTACGTAATGACTCCTCCTCGGGACATCCCGGCACAACTCGCCGGGGTGTAATCAAAATAACCAGCTCGCTTTGTTTCTTTTGGTATTTCACCGACTTGAACAGCTCGCCCAGCACAGGGATGTCGCCTAACCCGGGAATTTTGGAAATGTCTTCTGTTGCCGTATGCCCGATTAGAGCCCCAAGGCTAAGTGTCTGTCCCTGTTGAACGTTCACCGAAGTACGCACATACCGCTTCAGAATGGAAGGATACGAAGCGATAATCGGGCCTAAATTGCTGAACTCAATGCCAACCTTGGTCTCCACATTTCCATGCCGGTCGAGACGAGGTTCAAGATCCATGCCGATTCCGTACTCCACCTCCTCCACCGCCACGTCCTGGCTACCAGGACCAATGGCCACAATGTGGAATGATCCTCCCGCGAAAAACCGCCCCTTGCCGCCGTCCTCGCATACCAGATTCTGCGTATAGAGCAAACGGGCCTCTCCCGATTGGAAGTGCGGAACGAGCATTTCAAAAAGCTTGGTCGTCGCCAATGACACGGACGAAACCGCATCGGCCCCTCCCGCGCCGGCTGCCCATCCGGCCTGAACACCCAGCGTCTGAACGCCACCCCAATCCACGCCCATCTCACGCATGGTGTCGAGCGTGATCTCGACAAGCTGGCATTCGAGCAAAAGCAACGGCTTTTCCAGCACGACATCCTGCGGCAGCTCCGCGCCTTTCCACGGCTTGACTGCCAAAAAACTCCGAATCTGGGGATAAAGAGAGCGGGCGGTCGATTCAATGAAGGCCCGTTCCGCCTCACTAAATACAAGGCCCTGGAGAAACAGCTCCCGGCCGGAAAACGAAAGATCCACGTTCCCATTTCCTATACGAGCCCGGACCTCCGACAAAATGACAGGCCCAAACCCCGGGTCGAATTCCGTCAGATCAACTAGGCCGTCACCCAACATCGCACGCGCTTGAGCCACGCGATCGTACTCCAGGCGAGTGGTAATCCTTCCGGTTACGCGAACTTTCCCCAGCCCGTCGACCAACGCGATCCCAAACGCGGGCAATGCTTTCCCTTCCGAATCCACAAGCAATGCCCGGACCACCGCATCAAGCGGTCCGGCACCCAGCCCCCGGGACACAAAGATCTCGACTTGATCCCGCTCGATTTCATCTTCATCAAACACATACAGCGTCGTCCTCCCTTCCTGAAGCGGGGTCATGATCAAAGAGCCCGTGACAATTTCAACCCCCACCACACGATCGCCCGCAGCGGCAAGCTCTGCCCGACCCACCACATAGTCCACTGGAAACGCCTGCGGCTTTCCCGCTTTCACGTCAAGATTAACGCGATGCAAAGCGCCCATACTTTCCGCCGTGGCAAACAGAGTCAACGCCAGGCCCAACATCAGTCTCGCTCCCTGCCTATTATTGCGGTTCATGATCCACTCCTTGCACAAGGTTAAAGAGGGCCAAGCTCGTCCAGTGATTGACGAGTCGACGTTCGAATTTTGACCGGCACACGAGCGCCAAACACTTCATCGCCCTTGAGCGAAGACAGCCGTTCCGACGGGGACTGAAATACCTCGACCTTTTCATTCCGCCGATTTCTCAGCACGCAGCGCAAATACGCCATCTGGGACGCCAAGCTAAGCCGCCACGCTTCCGCCGAGTTTACTTGCACCGTTACGTGGACCACCATCGGCACCGTCATTCCGGGACGGGAAAGCCCAGCGCCGACATCAGGCGCCGCTTCCGCGCCAACCGCCCGCTCCCCCATGCGCTGGTCCACGGCCAGAACACTGACCGCCTGCGCCAGCACGACGGCGTGACTGCGGGTTATTTCGGCAGAACTCCCAGCCGATTCAAAAACGCCAATGATATCCACGCGATCATGCGGTTGCAGCAAGCCTGCCAGCCCTCCTTCTCCATCGAATTTAAGGGTCATCGCACGCTGTCCCTCACCCTCCGCCACGCGGAGCGAAAGCATGCCCGCCCCATCCTGAGCGAGCTTGGTAACCAGAATTTGCTCACCTTTGCGAATCGGCACCTGAACCATCCCGCCCGCCGCAATCCACTCTGAATTGGTGAAGGCGCCGGGCTGCACAAAAGCCGCAGGCGTCTCTGTCAACACGACATCTCGTTCTTCAAGGAGGTGCCCGGCCAACATATCTTTCGCAGCCACCCAAACGGCCGTGCGCACGCCAAACTCAGCGGTGATCTCGGCTGTTTTGCGGGCTACGTGAACCCGATAAAAGACCCAGGCCAACAAACTCAATCCCACCGCCACCCATACTGTCATTTTCCTGTTCACGTCTTGACTCCTGTTAGTAGTTAATCACCCGATTCGCCATGCCCCGTTCCGGTCGCAATCCAGTACCGCCTCTTCAGTGTTGCGGAACAGGCCCGCCCGCCAGACAGCAAAGCGACGACTTTCGGTCGCATCGCCACAGACACACGGCTCTCCACCGGCAAATAACGGAAAGACGGATCGGCATTGCCAACAACAGCGGCAACCAGGCAAGACTGCTGAACTCCAAACTGGAGACGTCGAGCAGCCAAATCGAGCCGAGCCAACTCCGACAGTGCCAAAAGGAAAGGAATCAAAATCGCGACACTTACCGCCAGCATCTCAACCGTGACCACGCCATACCGCAAACGCCACCCAATATGGTTCCTTTTCTCTTTCACCACTCAAACCCCCATATGTCCGGAATCTCTGGACGTGGATTTACAGACCCCGTTTGTACTAATTTTGCTTCGTACTGTGGCTCTGCGCGTTTGCCCTCCCACAACGTCCCACCACAAGGTTTTGCGGTGGCATACGTCCGAAGATTGGAAACGCCTTGCGATTCCCCTGTCCCCCATTGAAAAAGCCAGGCGTAAAAGGGTCGTTTAACCTGATTGCAAAAATAAATCGTGTCGGAAGAGGATTCTTTCCGAAGAATTTTGACAGGTACCGGACGGCCTGGGTTATACAGAATCACTTCGCCAATAAAGGGAATCGTCTGTTTAAAAAAGAATCCTAGGCGAAGCGACAAGCCCGTAGCATAAGTCAATCGGCCCACTCGGTGATGCGACGTGGGATAGGTCGTCAAAACGGCTGCGGGATCATTCCGTTCTGTGACAACCTTGGCCGTTTGCAGCGCTTCATCCATGGCTGAAACATTAACCGCCATCTGTCGGGCCAAATTGATGTAATTATACGTTTTATAGGTCCACTCCACCTGCGTCGCCGTCCGATTACCCGCATCGTAATTTGGAAAAACGTAACAATGTAAAGCCAGGCGGAGTGTTTCTAAAACATCCGCAGCCTGATTATTCATACGAGCAATCCGATTCAACCCGCGAGCCTGCTGAACCGCCCCTGAAAACGCAGCCGCATCGGCGCAGACCTGCAGATGCGTTCGCGTCTGAAGGAGCTGGCTCAGGTTAAGCGTTAACCCCAGAAAAACGGACAGGGCCACCATCAGAAAAGCAAACATGACCGTGATGCGACCAGACCGCAGCGTATTAGTCGTCATTGTCGCCTCCCATACGCTCGGAAACGCCCGCGGCCATCGACTCCGTTCTGGCGCCAACCCGGCTTTGAAAGGACAACCGGCCTGATGAATCCGGCAAATAGGCCGGGACGCTATCCGTAATTTCGACCTGGCAAACTCCGGGACGACCCGAAGAAAACCGGGCACGTACCTGAGGCGTACCCGACATGGAGCTGGCCTCATAATCACGGCGAACAAACCATTCGGCCAATCCTGCTCCTCCCTTGACCGCGCAACGACGGGCTGATGAAAACCCAGCTTGCGATTGGCAAACCGACCGATAAAACACATATTCGAGCGTAAAGAGTCCGGCCGCCAGAAGAGCAAAAAAAGGAAGGAGAAGCGCAAATTCCACGGTTGACATCCCGGAACGATCCCTGCGTATTGAGTCGTTTTGGTTGTAGTGATACATGGTTTGCGCTCCCCCTGCCTGTGTCTGATTGCTTCTACCTCCTTATGCTTAGAGTCCCAGGTTTTCCGCGATTTTGTTGAAGGCACGGCTGAGTAGATCGTTAAGCTTGGGATTCAACACCGCTGCCGCGCCCACCACGGCTCCCACCACGACCACGGTAAGTGCGATTGTTTCTACCGTGCTCAAACCCCGCTTGCTCCTCTTGGCGCCGAACCCGATGTCGTGCCATCGACTCCCCATCCGCAGACCAACGGCCTCCATCTTCGCCAATCCCAGCTTCGCTAGTTCCATCGCCTTCATCCTTGTTCCTCCTTTTGGATTATTGCCGTCCTTTTCTCGGAGATCTCCACTGTGGAAATCTTCCCGATTCGGTTGGCGGCATCCAAGAAAGCAGGCCCTGTGCCAACAGCATTAAACACGGGGATCCGGCGTTTTTTCGGGAAAAGTGTTTGATTTCCGGACACCGGTGTCCAAAGACAGAACACGGCCGGCCGATCAACTCATTCACGCCAGCACGATTTGTCTGTCAGCACGATTTGTCTCTCTCTGGCCGATTATTCTGGTGTATAGTGACCGCCTAATCAGGAGCGCGTCGTGAAAATTGCCCTGCCTCTGTTCGCGCTGGTCCTCGCCGTCTCGACCTCCCTGGCCGGCGAAAACGACTGGTTCGTCCCCCTGGGTCTTCCGCCCGTCGCCTCCCCCAAGCGCATCTCCGGCGGCGAAAGCCTGCCCCCTCTCCCGCTCCCTGCCACTCCGCTCCGCCGCTCGGAACGCAAGCGCGAACCGGCACCACCCAAGCTCGCCGGCAAAGTCATCTGGGGCGAAAGCGCCTCCTACACCTACCCCAACGGACTCTCCGCCCCCGTCGCCGACTGGAACCTCTGCCCCGCCGATCTCCAACAGATCCTCCGCAAGGCCGGCGGCGTCCTCGCCCAACCCTATACCCTCGACACCGTCTCCCTCGCCGCCTTCAACCCCGACCCCGTGGCCATGCCCCTCCTCTTCTTCAGCGGCTCGCGCACCCTCCGCCTCCCCGACGACCAGCTTGCCAAACTCCGCGACTATGTCCTTCGCGGCGGCACCCTCCTGTGCGACTCCGTCGCCGGCTCCCCCTACTTCACCGAATCCGTCCGCGCGGCCATGCAAAAGGCCTTCCCCGACTCCCCCTTCCGCCTCCTCCCCCCCGATCACCCCGTCTACCAAATCGTCTACCCCATCACCCAGGTCGGCTTCCCCCGAAATCGCAACTCCAAAACCCCCCGGCTCGAGGCCCTCTACATCGGCAGCCGCGCCGCCGTCATTCTCTCCCCCTTCGGCCTCGGCACCGGCTGGGATGACCACGAGGTGCCGATTCTCCAGCAGGCCGTCTTCTATGACGTGAAATCCGCCAACCAGATCGGCGTCAACCTCATCGCCTACGTCATCGGCTACGCCGAAGCCGGCCGCGAGGAGGGCAAGCCCGAGCTCTTCGGCGCCCACGACCAGCGCGACCCCACCGACGAATTCGTCTTCGCCCAGATCCGCCACGATGGCGCCTGGAACGCCCATCCCGGAGCCGCGGCCGCCCTCCTGCGCCGAGTCCGTTCCGGCACCGCCCTGCGCGCCAGCCTCAAGCGAGTGCCCATCGATCCCGGAAAAGACGATCTTGCCAGCACCCCCTTCCTATTCCTCTCCGGCCTCGACGATTTCCGCTTCAGCGAGGAGGCCGCCTCAGCCCTGCGCCGCTTCCTCACCGGTTCCGGCACACTCGTCATCAACAATGCGCTCGGCCTGAAAACGTTCGACCTCGCCGTGCGCCGCGAACTCAAGCGCATCCTCCCCGAGTCCCCGTTCGAAACCCTTCCGGCCGATCACCCCATCTACCGCGCCGCCTTCACGGTCGACACTCCCGGCTTCTCCCCCGAATCCGCGGCCGCCTCCCAATCCCCCGTGCCCGTGCTTGAAGGCATCACGCTCCGCGGCGACCTGCGGGTCATCTACAGCCCCTATGATCTCGAGGCCGGCTGGCTCGGCTGTCCCTACCCTGCCGCCAAAACCTACGAGTCCGCCGTCGCCATGCCCATGGGCGTCAATCTCATCCTCTATGCCATGACCCACTAGGAACCCCCGCCATGACCCAGCCCGCCGCCGAATCCGTCCCCGCCCAGGAAGCCGCCGTCGCCCGCCTCAAGGAAGCCCGCGATACCCTTCTCCATGAGCTGGAAAAAATCATCGTGGGCCAGAAAGAGGTGCTCGACCAGATGCTGGTCGCCCTCTTCGCCCGGGGTCACGGACTGCTCGTCGGCGTGCCCGGGCTCGCCAAGACGCTCATGGTTCGGACCCTCGCCGATGCCCTCGACCTGCAGATGAAGCGCATCCAGTTCACGCCCGATCTCATGCCCGCCGACATCACCGGCACGGATATTCTGGAGGAGGATCATGAAACCCGCCTCCGCCGCTTCCGCTTCCACAAGGGGCCCCTGTTCACCAACCTCCTGCTCGCCGACGAAATCAACCGCACCCCACCCAAGACCCAGGCCGCCCTGCTCGAGGCCATGCAGGAACGCCGCGTCACCGCCGCCGGCTCCACCTACGAACTGCCGGAGCCCTTCATGGTGCTGGCCACCCAGAACCCGATCGAGCAGGAGGGGACCTACCCCCTGCCCGAAGCCCAGCTCGACCGCTTCATGTTCAGCATCCACGTCGATTACCCCGGAGCCGAGGAGGAAAAGCGAATCCTCCTCGACACCACCCGCGACCTCGTCCGGCAAGTCTCGCGGGTGCTCGACGCGGACGCCATCCTCGAGGTCCAGCGCCTCGTCCGCCAGGTGCCCGTGAGCGATCATGTCGCCGCCTACGCCGCCTCGCTCGTCCGCGCCACCCGGCCCGGCACCCCCGAAGCGCCCGACTTCGTCAGCCGCTGGATCCGCTGGGGCGCGGGCCCGCGCGCCGGCCAGTTCCTGATCCTCGCCGCCAAGGCCCACGTTTTGCTCGATGGCCGTTTCAGCGTCTCGTGCAAGGACATCCGCCTCTACGCGCTCCCCGTGCTGCGCCACCGCCTCTTCTGCAACTTCGCCGCCGCCAGCGAAGGCGTTGGACCCGACACCCTCATCCGCCGCCTCGTCGAGGCCGTGCCGGAGCCCGCCTACACGTGAACGCCGGGCCCTCTCAGCGCCTGTCCGCGGAAATGGCCGAGCGGCTCCGGGACTTCACCCTCACCGTCCGCCGCCCTGTCTCCGGCCCCCGGCAGGGCCTGCACCGCTCCCCCGCCTACGGCTCCTCCGTGGAATTCGCCGAGTACCGCGAATACGCCCCCGGCGACCCGCCCGGCTCCATCGATTGGGCCGTCTACGCCCGCAGCGACAAGTACATGGTCCGCCGCTATCTGGAGGAAACCAACTTGCGTGCCTGGGTGATGCTCGACACCTCCGAGAGCCTCGCCTTCCGCCAGGCCGGCCGCCTCACCAAGCTCGATTATGCCGCCACGCTCGCCGCGGGCCTGCTTCTCGTGCTCGTCAACCAGGGCGATTCCGCCGCGCTCGCCACTTTTGACAGCGACCTCCGCGTCGTGCTGCCCGGCACCACCTCCCACGAGGGGTTGGTCCGCCACCTCGCCGCGCTCGACGCCGTGACGCCCGCCGGCCAGGGCGACATCGAACACGCCCTCAGCACCCTCGCGGACCGGCTGGAATCGCGCAGCCTCGTGATCGTGATCTCCGACTTTCTCGAGCCGCCCGAAAAAATCCTGCGCGGCCTCTGGCGCCTGCACCATGACCGCCATTCGGTGATCGTGCTCCATGTGCTCGATGCCGGGGAGCTGACACTCGGCGCCGAAGGCGCCGCCGAACTGCGGGAACTGGAGACCGGCGCGCGCATGAGCCTGGAAGCCGACACGCTGCGCACCGCCTACAACCGGGAAGTACAGCGCTACCTCGAGGAGCTGCGGCTCGGGTGTGGCGCCTGCCTCGCCGATTATCATCTTGTGGACACGCGTCTTCCCGTAGAAGACCACATCCTGAAACTGGCATGACCTTTCTCGTCGCCCATCCTTTCTTTCTCAGCCTGCTGCCCCTGGCCCTCGCGCCGGTGGTGTTCCATCTCTTTTTCCGCATCCGGCGCAAGGCCGTGGCCTTCTCCACCTTCATGTTCTTCCAGCGCATCCACCCGCGCCTCAGCGCCCGGCGCAAACTCCGCGACTGGCTCATCCTGCTCCTCCGAACCCTCGCGGTAGCCCTCCTCCTGATGGCCCTCGCCGGCCCCCTCTGGACGTCCGCCGGTCATGGCGGACGCACCGCCGCCGTGCTGGTGCTCGACAACTCCGCCTCCATGTCCCGCCGCGCCGAATCAGGCGAACTCCTCATCGAAGCCGCCAAAAATGCCGCCGAGGCCGCGCTCGCCACACTCGACCCCGGCGACTCCGCAGCCCTGGTGCTCACCGTGCGCGATCCGGCGGCACCTGAGGCCGGGACCCTGGGACGCGATCGCAACGCCCTGCGCGCCTCGCTCAAGGCCGTGCCCCCCACCGAGGCCGCCGGGAATCCGGCCGACGCCCTGCGCCTGGCCCTCGCGCAGCTCGCAACCGCCCCCGCCGCCCGCCGTGAAATCCACGTGTTCACCGACCTCCAGGAAAATGAATGGGCCCGCCCCGCCACCGCGATCGCCGCACCCGCCGGACTGGCGATCCTTTTCCACCGTCTCGTGCCCGGCGAACCGCCCCCCAATGCCACGCTGCTCGCCGTCTCGCTCCCCCACACGCGCCGGCTCGCCTCCCGCCGCCTCCCGCTCTCGGTCCGGGTCCGCGCCGGGGGCCAACCGGCCTCCTTTTTACTAAACTGGACCGAGGACGGGGGCCGGCCCGGCGCTGTAGAGGTGCGACTCGCCGCCGACGAGGAAAAAGCCGTCATTCTTCCGCTCGCGCCGCGGGCACCCGGTTCCTACGCGGTCCCCGTCTGGATCAGCGGTGACGGGTTTGAAGGCGACAATCGAGCCATAACAGCCTTTGATGTCTGGCCCAGCCAGGCCATTCTGTTCCTGGGCCCCCGCCCGGCTTTCGGATTCCTGCCCGCCGCGCTGGCCCCGGGCGGCAACGCCGCGTTATCGGGGTTAACACCCGTCTTCGCCGATCCAGCAGAAGCCACCGCCGCCCTCGCCCGCACCGCGCCCCTACTGGCGGTGATCCCCTGGACTCGACTCCCCGCCGCCGGCACACTCTCGGATGCCCTCAAGCACTACGTCCAAGGCGGCGGCCGTTTGCTCGCACTGCCCGATCCCGCGACCTCCGCCCCCAACCCGATTCCCGCCTGGCTAGGTGCCGAGCCCGGAGCCGTGGAAGCGCCATCCGGGGGAGCCCGCCTGATCCCGCTGGACAAGGACCAACCGCTCTTTGACTCGCTTCGCGATCCCGCCGGCCAGGTGCGTCTGCGGCAGATCCAGGTCCGCCGATTTTCCCCGCTCGCCCCGGCCCCGGGTTCGATCCCGCTGCTGGGACTCGAAGACGGCCGCGCACTGTTGACCCAGCGAACCGAAGGCGCGGGCCGGGTTTTCGTCTGCGGGCTCGCCCTGGACGGCGCGTGGAGCACTTGGCCGCTCAAGCCCGGCTTTCTGCCCCTCGTCCAGCATCTGGCGCTGGGCGATCGGAGCGACCCCGGCGTAACGCCCTCGATCCGGGCCGGCGACCGCTTCCCGGTCATGCCTGCCGGCCGCGGTCGACTGACTGCGGATACCGTTCCTCCCATTCAGTGGCAGGGGGATACAACCCAGATTCCCGTGCCTTCGCGTAGCGGCGTCTGGACCCTGGAATGCGCCACCGGCACGATCCACGTCGCCGTCTCCGCCGATCCCGGAGAGGGGCGCTTCGTCGAGCTCGGGAACGGGCCCGTGCCCGCGGCCCAGGGCCTTCCCCACACGGTGGAAACATTCCACTCGGCCCGCGAACTGGCGGCCAAAATCCGGCACACCCGCCAGGGGACGCGCCTCTTTCACCCCCTCCTGATCGCCTGCCTCCTCGCGATGCTCGCGGAGAGCCTGCTGGCCAACCCCCGGATTAAAGGCGCCTGATCATGCTTGTATGGCCATCCAGTCTGCACCCCGTCGCCTTCGCGAGCCTCACCCTGGCCGCGGCGGCCGGCGGCGTCTGGCTCTGGCGGCGGTTGCGCCAGCGCTACTCCGCCCCCGAGGCGGTCTGGCTGCTGGTCCCCAAGGTGGTAGCCCTGGCCTGCGTGGTGCTGGCGCTCGCCGAGCCGGCCTGGCGCCGGGAGACCCCGCTGGCCGCGGACTCCCGTTTCCTGATCGCCGTGGATGCATCCCCCTCCATGGGCGTGATGGACGGCGCCGAATCGCGCTTCGCCCGGGCCTCCCGGCTCGCCGCCAAAATCCGCGCCGCGCTGCCCGCCTCCTGCCGAGTCGAAACGCTCGCGTTCGATACCACCTTCAAGCCGTTCCCCGAAAAGACGGCGGCCCTCGCCGCGGGCGCCGGCACAGACCTTGCCGGCTGCCTCCGCTCCCTCGCCGCGCAGGCCGATCCGCCTGCCGGCATCGTCCTCCTGACAGACGGAGGGGACGAATCCGTGGAAGGAATGCCGCTTCCTGCCGCACCCCTCTTCATCGCCGGAATCGGAACAGATTCGCGCGAGCGGCCCGATGTGGCCATCGATGACGCCCAGGCTCCCGCCGAAGTGGAGTCGTCCGTGACGTTTGACCTGTCGGTTGATTTACGCGTGCAGGGCGCCGCCCGGGCGCCGTTTGCCGGATCGCTGACGCGGCTGCCCGTGACACTGGCCATGGACCTGCCCGCCGGCCGCAAGAAAGTGGCGGAAAACACGGTCAACCTTTCCCGGGGCCGGGCGCGAACCACCTTCCGTGTCATGGCGCCCGACCAGGGGCCCATCCGGCTGCTGGTCACAGTCCCGGCTCTGCCCGGTGAACTGTCCGCGCTTAACAACAGCCGCCCGATCACGGTGGCGGTCCGCCGGCGCGCCCTGCATGTCCTGTTTTTCACCCGCGAACTGGGCGTGGACTTCAAACTGCTTCGCCAGGAACTGGGCCGCGATCCCGGCGTCACGCTCACCGCCCTCTACCGAACCCTGGGCGAACGCTTCACGCTCCAGGGCGAGCGGGTGCCCGGCGATGAGGAGCTGGAGGCCGGCTTCCCGGATGACGCCAAAACCCTGGCCCTGTATAACGTGGTGATCCTCGGCTCCTTCCCGGCGTCCGACTGGACGCCGGCGGGCATGGCCGCGCTGGCCGCGTACGTGAACCAGGGCGGGTCCGTTTTGTTCCTTGGCGGGGAACATGCCTTCGGAGGAGGCGGGTATGTGGGCACGCCGCTCGAACCGCTGCTGCCCTGGCAAATCCGGGCCGACGAGCCGGAGCTCCAGTCCGGCCGGTTCCCGGTTTCGATTCCGCGGGAATCGGCCGCCCATCCGGTCATCGCCGGCCTGGAGACCCTCTTCGCCCAGGAACGCGACGTGAGCGTGGAAAGTCTGAACCGGCCCGGCCCCCGGCGGCCGGCCGCGGAAACGCTGCTCCAGGCGCCCGCCGGTGGAGACACGGTGGCCCTCCTCGCGGTGCAATCTTATGGAAAGGGCCGCACCGGCGCGCTGGCCTCAAACACGCTGTGGAAATGGGCACGCCGATCCCAGCCGCTCGGAGAGGCCTATGGCCTGCTGCTTAGACAGTGGGTCCGATGGGCCGCCGGGGAGGTCGAAGGCGGCCGCCTGCTGGCGGTGCGCTGGGAGCGGGATCGCTATCGGCCCGGCGAGGAAGCAGCCGCCTCCATCACGCTGGCCGGTCGCGACACTGGAGACGCCACGATCACGGCCGCGGTCACCAGCCCCGACGGCCGCACCGCACCCCTGCCCGTGGAAGCGCAGCCGGGAATGAAAGACTTCTTCCGGCTACGCGTGCCTTTTACAAACCGGGGCGCCTACACGGTCACGCTCACCGCAACCCGGCAGGGCGTGACCTTGGAGACGGTCTCCAAGACGTGGTCCGTGGCACCCTTCCTCCCGGAAGGCGCGCGACTCGTGCCGGACGAAGCCTGGCTTGCCAAATTGGCGGAGCGCAGCGGCGGCATGTATGCACCCGAATCGGCCGCCGAAAACCTGGTGGCCCGTATTCGCACCGCCGCCGTCTCGCGAACCGTCACCACCGAAACCCCGATCGCCCAAACCGGCCCGTGGCTGGCTTTTATTTTCTTCGGCGCCCTTCTGGCCGAGTGGATCCAGCGCAGGAGGCATAACTTAATATGAAGCGGGCTTGTAATGGAACTGTATTTGGAGTGCGGCGGCTTGACGCCGCTTTCGCGATGAGCCTGCTCCTCTTGCTGCTTGCCCTTTCCGCGCAAGCGGGCCGCCCGGGCACCATCGCGTTTTCGGACGGCTCCGTGGCGGAAGGCGACATCACCCTGACACCGGGCTCTTCCCTGACGCTGCACGATGGCAAGGCCCCGCACACCGTGCCGCTGGAATCCGTGCGCGAGATCCGCTTCACACCCGAAAAAGAAGCCCTGGAACGAGCCTGGCGCTTCATCGAGGCGGGTCAGACCAAAAAAGAGGAATGGGGCGAGCCCTACCCCGTCCGCCATCTTTCAGCCTCGCTCCAGTTGCAGGACAAAACGGGCTGGGCCGGCCACCTGCACACCCTTCCTCTGTATGTCACGGTCACAGGCGTCACAACCCGAATCGTGATCCTGGCCAAGCAGCGTGGCAAGCCGGGTGAAACGCTGGCCTCCTTGGTATATCCCCTGTCCATCCGTTTCGACGATCCCGCCGGCTCATCCAATCGGATGGCACGGCTGACGTTAATACCCGAAGCCGTTCCGGCCGACACCACGCTCTGCGCCCTGACCCGGGGATCGCTCGTTCGGCTGCCCGGCAAACGAAAAGACGGAACCGGCCCGTTCCTGATCGACGCGCCGCTGGGAGCGCCGTTATTTGTGGCGGTTAAAAACGGTGACTTGATCCGCGCGGGCTGGACTAACGCGGCCGCGCCGGAAGTCGATGCCGCCATACGCCAAGCCGTGGCGGCGGCCCGCGATTTTTTCGACCAGCGCCAGGTGTTGGGCGTCTGGCAGGCCCCGGGCGAAAACGACGTGTATGCGCTGCTGGACCTGGTCCGCACAGGGCAAACGACTCTGGACGGGGCTAAATCGCAACCCTGGCGCCTGGAAATCTGGCGTTTCAAAATGGATCCCGACTCGCACAAGCTCATGATCGCGGCACGCAACTGGTTCTTCCGCGGAATCACCGCGCCAGGTAAGCCAAGAGCACCTGCCATCGTGGATGGGACGCTAACGTGGTTCGTGAAAGAAGACTAAGACCAATCCGTTACACCATCGGAAAAAACAGTTTCCCTCCCGGAAAAAATAGGCGTATCCTATTTACTATTAGTCATAACACGGTCGTTTTCAACCCAAGGAGAAGCATCATGAGCACGTCTGGAAAATTCGGAATTCTCGGAGTTCTTGCCCTGTCCATCCTCACCACGACCGGGGCTGTCCGGGCCGCCGAGACGATCGTCGCAACGCCGCCGGTCGCCACGCCAGCCGCCCAACCGTCCGCCTTGCTGGGCGATCTCCAGACCGGCTTCGCGAGCGCCTCTGCCGCCAAGGCCTGTTTCGAAGCTTACGCCGCCAAAGCCACCGAAGAGGGTTATCTCTCCGTCGCCGCGCTCTTCAAAACCGGCGCCATGTCCGAAGGCATCCATGCGAAAAAGTTCGCTGCGGCCATCACCAAACTGGGCGGCAAGCCCGCCAAAGCTGCCGAAGCCAAGCCCATTACAGTCCTGTCCACCAAGGAAAACCTCGAAGCCGCCCTGAAAGGCGAAATCGCCGCCAATGCGTCCTCCTTCCCGGGCTTTGCCAAACTGGCGGAAACCGAGAAAAACATCCCGGCTATGTACGCGTTCAAAGGCGCGCTGGCCGCCGAAGTGGAATTCGTGAAAATGGCCCAGAGCGCGCTGGCCGATCTCGCCGGCTGGAAAGCCGCCGGCAAGGTCTTCCTGGTCTGTGAAATCTGCGGGTATCCCACCCTGGATGGAAAAATCGCGAAGTGCCCCGTTTGCTCGGCGCCCCGCTCGAAATTCGAAGAAATCAAGTAAGCCGTTGACGAAGCCTGGCATGAAGGCGGCCAGTCGTTATTTCCTGCTTGTTTCGCAATGGCTCATCATCGTCGGATTCTGGTTCTGGAACCACGTGAACCAGCCGATGGGCAATGCACTGACAGGGGATCCCGCCAACCGACTGCTGGCCTATGGCCGGCTGGCCGGCCTGCTGGCCGCTTTCGGCATCCTGCTTCAGCTCATCCTTGCCGGGCGGGTTAAATGGGTGGAACAGGTCTTTGGCCTTGATCGCCTTCTACGGCTTCATCAGGTGATTGGGTTTTCCCTGCTGGTCTTCCTCATCGCCCACCCCATTCTGGTTACCGCGGGACATGCCCTCATGGCCGATGTCTCCCGTGCCGACCAACTTCGCGATTTTTTCGCCCATTGGGATAGCGTACTGGCGGCCACGGCGGGACTGGCGCTCATGATCGCCGCCACTGCGGTTTCGGTGGCCATCATCCGCCGCCGCATGCCCTTTGAGGCCTGGTATGTCACCCACCTGACCTTCTACCTCGCCATCCTGCTGGCGTTCGGCCACCAGATCGCCGTGGGCGGCGACTTCGCCGATCACCCCGGGTTCACCGCATACTGGTACGCCCTCTATGCCTTCACCTTCGGGAACCTGCTCTATTACCGGCTCTTCCGGCCTTTTTGGATGTTCCACCGACACCGGTTTCAAGTCGTCGGACTTCAGGCCGAATCGTCCGACGTCACCTCCGTCTTCATCGAAGGCCGCAACCTTCAAGCCTTTCCCATCGAGGCCGGCCAATTCATGCTGGTCCGCTTTTGGGCGCCCGGGCTCCGCTGGCAGGTACATCCCTTTTCCCTGTCCGGCCCGCCGGATGGAACCCGCATTCGCCTAACCATCAAGGCCCTGGGTGATTTCACCCGTCGTATCCCGGAGATCAAACCCGGCACGCCAGTCATCATCGACGGCCCGCACGGGCTGTTCACCCCGCGCCGGAGCCAGTTAAACAAGGTTCTCCTGATCGCCGGCGGCATCGGCATCACACCCATCCGCTCCATCGCCGACACGCTCGTCGCCTCCGGCAAGGACGTCACCCTGATCTACGGAAACCGCACACTCGCCTCTTCCGTTTTCCTCAACGAACTCACAACACTAGCCGCGCAGGCCCCGGATCGTTTCCGGATTTTCAACATCCTCAGCCACGACCCGGGATCGGCCGGCGAAAAAGGCTATGTGGACCGGGACTGCCTCACGCGACTGGCCTCCGACATCCGGGACCGGGAGGTTTATCTCTGCGGCCCGCCAGGCATGATGAAGAAACTGCGCGGCATCCTGATGACTCTGGGCGTTCCCGCCACGCGCATTTACGATGAACGGTTTGCGCTGTAATAATACGCGGACCCGGTTTTTTGATTTGTCTCGGGCCGGTCTTTCCTTTATTTTCCAACCATTCGCACGTCGTAATCGTGGTCTTCATCAAACTCAACAAAGAAACGGGAATCCTATGAAACAGGTCGGACGTCTGGCGTCTCTCTTCGCAGCGGTGTTCTCCCTGTCGTTTGTCATGACCGGTTGTGAACTGAACAGTTCCGGCGGCGGAAGCGACAACAATTCGGACGTGACCTTGGATGCCAAAGTGGTAGGCGCCTGGAACGTCGTGTCGGATTGGCGCTGGTCGAAAATGACCTTCCGCGCCAACGGATCCAAGAGCCAGACGGACCGGATCAGCGGTACCACCTACAACCGGGGAAGCTGGTCCACCCAGGACGGGAACCTGATCCTCGTCTCCGACGTGACCGAAGCCTGCCCCTATACCGTGACCGCCAGCACCCTGGCGTTCACGCTCCCGAGCGGCAACCGGGTTCAGATGACCCGCTAAGGGGAGTCAGCCCATCTCGCACAAGCGCTGGATCTGGATTTTCTTGGTCTCAGGAATAATCCAGGTCCGGTAAAACTCGGCCACAGCGGACGCGATCACAGGCGTGCAACCCAACTCGCCGACCTGTTTGCGCACCCGATCCAGCACCGCCTCTTCCATGCGGGCATCCGTAATGGCCCGCTCCAACCCGGACGTATCCCGAACCCGGGCCAGGGCACGAAAACGATCCGGGTCGTGATGGAATTTGCATTCGGCCACTTTCACGCCAAGCTCAATCCGGCGTTTAACCACCGGCCGCTCTTCCCAGCGAACGGCCACCGCCGCCCCGCCGACCGCCAAGTCCCGCACCAAGTCCTCATCCGTCTTCCGGATCTCGTCCCGCACCAGATGCAGCTCAGCGTTCATTCATTACAACTCCGCAATCAGGGCCGGATCCACCGCCACCCCGGTTTTCACATCGCCAATCCGAACCGGTAGCGCAAACCGCACCAATCCGCCCGCTTTTTTCTTGTCCCTCATCAACGCGTCCCGCATGGCCGCGCGATCCAGTCCCGCCGGCAACTCCACCGGCAAGCCCAGCCCCGCCAGCACGCCGCGGAGCGTCTCCGCCAGCCCCGGCTCCGCCACCCCCATCCGCTCGGCCAGACGCGCCTCCGCCACCAGGCCGATCGACACCGCTGAGCCATGATCCAGCGCATACGCCATGGCGGTTTCCACGGCATGACCGATGGTATGGCCCAAGTTCAACGAGGCCCGCACGCCTTTTTCATAAGGGTCGCTCTCAATCGTCCGGATTTTCACGGCCATCGCCCGGCGCACCAGTGCGTCCCAGTCCCCGCCGCGCACCGCCGCCCAACCCGCCGCGCACTGGTTGAAGAGAACCGGATCGCCAATCACCCCATGCTTGACCACTTCCGACAAACCCGATCGGAACACCGACTCCGGCAAGGTCTCCAGCGTGACGGAATCCGCCAGCACCAGCGAAGGCGGATAAAAGGCGCCCACCAGGTTTTTCCCCTCGGGCAGGTCCGCCCCTGTTTTCCCGCCCATGCTCGCATCCACCATGGCCAGCAGCGTCGTGGGAAGGGCCGCCCACCGGATGCCCCGCAAGTAGGTGGCCGCCGCAAAGCCGGTCAGATCACTGACCACGCCGCCGCCCAACGCCAGCACGCCATCTCCCCGCTCTAGGCCGCCCTTGAGAAATTCACGCCACAGGTGCTGGACGGAGTCAACCGTCTTAGCCGATTCGCCCGCCGGAAGACAAACCGGAACTACCGTCGCCCCCGAGTCCCGGGCCAGCGCCTGCATCACCGCCTTCAAGGCCGGCAGCGCCGCCAGATTCTCGTCCGTCACCAGAGCCACACGCCCGGTCCATCCGGCCGCCTTGCACCAGGCGCCCACGCCCGCCAGCCCGCCCGGCTGCGCACGAACGGGATAACCCGACCCCATGGCGCGCACCTGAAAAGCGCCCAAGGCGACCATCGCCTGCTCCACCTTAAACGGCACATCGTCTGACGAGGCGTCAACCTGGCGGGGAAATGAATCGTAATGCGCCGCCCGGTTCTTCAGCAACTCGTTCAGCAGATCGCCACCGCCGGGCGCCAATTCCAGCAAAGGCCGCTTCCCGCCCTGGTGGGACACCCGCCAGCGAATAACCTCTTCCGAGGCTTTCAACAGCAACACCGGCCCGGCCGCTTCCGCCAGACGCCGATTCTCAGGATCCAGCAACGCGCCGCCGCCCAGCGCCACGACCCGCTCACCCGGTTGCGCCGCCACAAACGCGAGCATCGCCCGCTCCCGCGCCCGGAAACCTGCCTCACCTTCACGCTGGAACAGGTCGCGAATCGTCAGGCCCGCCTTGCGCTCAATCTCCGCATCCAGATCCACAAAAGGAACCAGCAGGCGCAACGCCAAGGCCTTGCCCAGTGTGCTTTTTCCCGATCCCGGCGGCCCGTATAGAAAAAATGAAGTCATGGCCAGAACACCTGGTGCTCGCCTTTCAAATGCAGATCGGACAGGCTGGCGCCGCTTAAACTGGCAAACCGGGGGGCCATCTCATCGAGCGAATCGCCGCCCAGTTTCTCGGCCAGCGCATTCGCCAGCACCAAGGCCGTCACCGCCTCCAGCACCACCACGGCGCGGGGCACCGGACATACATCCGAGCGCTCGTACCGCATCGGCGCCTCCTCGCCTGTGAATCCATCCACGGACGGCTGCGGCTTCATGGTGGTCGGGATCGGCTTCATGGCCGCCCGGATCCAGATCGGCTGACCCGTGCTCATGCCTCCCTCGATCCCGCCGCACCGGTCGGAGGGCCGGACCAGGCGGTCGCCCTCCTTGCGGATCGGGTCATGCACCTGCGTGCCCAGCAGGCGGGCATTGTCGAACGCCGGGCCGATCTCCACGCCTTTCATGGCCGGCACACTCAAGACCGCGGCAGCGAGCAGCGCGTCCAGACGGCGGTCGCCCTGGACATAGGAGCCCAGCCCCGGCGGCACACCCAGCGCAATCACCTCAATCACCCCGCCCAGCGTTTCCCCCGCGCCACCGGCCTGGAGAATCGCCGCCTCCATGGCCGCAGCCGCGCCGCCATCCGGACACCCCGCCTGGTTGGTCGACGCCCGCTCGATCCGCGATTCGAACGACAGCCCATCCAGCGAGGCCGTCACCGACCCGATGGCCGACACGTACCCGCCGATCCGGATTCCAAATGCCGCCAGAAATTCCCGGCAAACGGCCCCGGCCGCCACCCGCATCGCCGTATCCCGCGCCGACGCGCGTTCCAGCACCTCACGAAAATCATCCTGCCCGTATTTCAGGGCGCCGGCCAGATCGGCATGGCCCGGCCTCGGCGTGGTCATGGGCGGCACCGCCACTCCCTTCCAGTGGACATGATCACGGTTTTCAATCACCAGCGCAATGGGGGCACCCGTCGTACGGCCCGCCATGACACCGGATAAAATCCGGGCTACATCCGTTTCAATCGCCATGCGCGCGCCCGCTCCGGCGCCTTTCTGGCGCCGGCCTGAATCGCGCAGCAACGTGCCCGCGTCCAATGAAAGACCCGCCGGAATCCCGTCCAGAATTCCCACCAACGCGGGACCGTGGGACTCGCCCGCTGTCAGTAACCGCACGCTTGCCATAGGTCCTTCCTTTCCACCGGACACCCGGTCCACCGTGTAAACGCCAGCGCCCCCTGCTCAATCAGCATGCCGAGCCCGCCGGTAGCGGGCAGCCCCGCCCGCCGCGCCTGCCCCGTCAGCAGCGTCTCGCGCGGATAATAAATCATGTCGTACACCGCCGCGCCAGCCGGAAAATTCAACCCCTCGGGCCAGGGGCTCTCCGCCGCCTGAGCGCCCATGCCCAGCGGCGTAGTATTCACTACCAGCTCCGGGGTCTCCCGGCGCAGGCCCGCCGCATCCAGCGCCATCGCCCGGGCCACGCCCTTCGGCTTCCGCTCGCGCAGCCAGCGGACCAGCTCCTCGGCCTGCTCCAACCGGCGGGCGGCCAGGGCCACCTCCCACCCCGCCCGGCACAAGGCGTAGGCAGCGGCCCGGGACGCACCTCCCGCGCCCAACATCAAAACCCGGGCACCACCCTGCCAGCGCCGGCCCAACACCTCCGACCATCGGAGCAAATCAGCCAGGAATCCATCCGCATCGGTATTATCACCCATCACGCGGCCGTGTTCCACAAAAAGGGTATTCACCGCACCGATTTCCGCCGCCAGCGGGGTGAGTCCGTCCAACAGCGGCAGCACCGCCTCCTTGTGCGGAATGGTCACATTCAAACCAGCCAAGTCCCCCGACCGCACCCTCTCAACCAACGCCCGCAGGCCCGGCTCAAGACCCGGTCCGGGCTCAAGGGGATACAGGCGATACTCGCCCTTCAATCCGTTCTGCCGGAGGGCCGCTTCATGGATGGGCGGCGACAGGCTGAACGTGAGCGGCCACCCGGTGAGCCCCAGGCTCCAGTAGTCGCGCTTGACCGGGGCGCTGCTCATGACTCCTCAACCCGGGCGCCCAACGAGGCAAGCACCGCCCGGAACCCCGGAAACGATTCGTCGATCATTTCCGCGCCGCCGACTTCCATCTGACCGGACGCCGCCAGGCCGGCCACCGCCAGCGACATAGCCAGGCGATGATCGCCATGAGACCCCGCCGCATGCCCCCGAATCAGGCCGCCACCGGTCACGAAAAACCCATCCTTCGATTCGGTCAGCGACACGCCGAGGCCCCGAAGCTCCGCGCCCAGAGCGGCGATGCGATCACTCTCCTTGTGCCGCAACTCCTCCGCATCGCGCACGTCCGTGCGCCCGGACGCATAGGCCGCCGCCACGGCAAAGACGGGGAATTCATCAATCATCCGAACCACCTGCTCGCCCTGAATGGCAATTCCCTTGAGAGCCGAATGTCGGACCGTCAGATCACCCACCGGCTCGCCCGCCATTTCCGCGCGGTTCTCGACGCGGATCGAGGCCCCCATTTCCAGGAGCGCCTCCAGCAGGCCTACCCGGCCCGGATTCAGGCCAACCCCCGTCAGCGTGACCTCCGACCCCGGCGTGATCAAGGCAGCAACCATCAGGAACGCGGCCGACGAAAAATCACCCGGCACCGTCATCTGCAAGGGGGGCAGCGCTCCTTTCGGCGGCGAAAGCCGGTGCACCGCCTGGCCACCGGGCTTCACGCTGGTATCCACCTTGACACCCAGACCCCGGAGCATCCGCTCGGTATGATCCCGGGAAAGCGTTGGCTCGCTCAGCACCAGGCAGCCTTCCGCGGCAAGGCCGGCCAGCAACAGCGCCGTCTTGACCTGGGCGCTGGCCACGGGAAGCGTGAGCGCCGGATTGAGCAGCGGCATATCCGACGGCCGGCCGGATAGAGTCAACGGCGCACGGTCATCCCCGGAGCCACGGATGGTGACGCCCATGAGCCGGAGCGGTTCAAGCAGACGATTCATGGGGCGCTTGCGCAGGCCGGGAGACCCGTCCAGCATGGCGGGAATGCCGGCCGCCGCCAGAGCGCCCGCCAACAGGCGGATCGTGGTTGCCGAATTACGGCAATCGAGCGCCTTTTGCGGCGGCTGCCAACGCCGCCAGCCCGGGCTTTGCACGGTCAACCGCTCGCCCTCCAGGGTCCAGGAAATACCGCATTCCCGGATGGCGGCCAGGAGAGGTTTGGTGACTCCGGACACCAGCACATGGTCGATCACGCTCCGGCCTTCGGCCATGGCCGAAAACAGGATTGCACGGTGCGAGATGGACTTGTCGCCCGGCAGGCAGCAGGTCCCCCGCAAGGGCACACCCGGCGTGACAGTTAGTTTCATTCCAAGCCTCCCCAAGAAGTTCTTATCTTCACGGCTGGCCAGAGGCAATTCAAGCATAATCGGAAATTGAAGCCGATGCTTTATCGCGTGGAAACAGGGTCTGGTCCACATCAAGAAAAATGGGTCACCCTACCCGGTTGCTCTACTCTGGGAACGATTAGTCTTCAGCACGTTCCGGTGTTGGCCGGGAAACTGTTTTTCACCGAATCCCGCATCAGCACGATAATGCTGAACACGCCAAGGACCGTGCCCAGCGGCATGAACAGGCATTCGATCCCCGCCATGACCAGGCAGAACGTGTGCCGTTTTCGCCGGGCCAGGCACCGGCCCGCCGCCACCATAAAACCGGCCAGCGTCCATCCAACCACGATAGAGGCGACCGCAAAGATGATGAAAAACCAGGCGATGAACGAGGGCGCATCCCCCTTCACCTCCAGCTTGGCCGGAGCCAGCAGCATGACGAGGCCGAATACCAGGTGAAAAACCGGAAACAAGGCAAACACGGCGGTAATTCCGCCCACCACATAATGAAAAACAGACAACAACCGGAGATGCTGGTCGTCTTGATTCATGGCCCGTCCTTTCAGTCAGCGTCACCCGTTAAACAACCAACCGTTCCAGATATTGGCACCACGCGTCCATGCCCGCACCGCTCTTGGCGCTGAGCTCAAAAACAAAAACACCGGGATGCACGCGCTGGATGAACTGCCGGCACCGGACAAGGTCCCAGTCCAGGTGCGGGACCAGATCCAGCTTGGTCAACACCACCACCTGGGCGGCCGTGAACAACACCGGATACTTGACCGGCTTGTCCTCCCCCTCCGTAGTCGACAGTAACGCCACCTTGAAGGTTTCCCCCAGATCAAAGGCCGCCGGACAAACCAGGTTTCCGACATTCTCAATGAACAGAAGACGCGTATTTTCCTTCACCACCCGCGGCAGCACGGCCGCGACTTTCTCCGCATCCAGGTGGCATGAACTGAGCGTCTCGATCTGCTCCACCGGCACGCCCGTCCGGGCCAGCCGGACCTTGTCGTTATCGGTATGCTGGTCGCCGGCGATCACCGCGCAACCGACACGATCCCGGAGCCGTTCCAGCGTCCGCTCCAGCAGGAACGTCTTGCCGGTACCCGGCGACGAAATCAGATTCAACGCCACAATCCGGCGCTCCGCCAGCCAGGCCCGATTCTGAGCGGCAAGCCGGTCGTTATGCGCCAGCACCCGCTCCTCCAGCGGAATCGTCCGGTGATTCCCGGCCGAGGCGTCCTCATGGCTATGCTCATGGGCATGCATCACGCCATCCGCATGCGCATGCACATGGGGATGCCGATGCCCGCGAGCGGCAGCCGAGTTCAAAGCTGTTTCACAACCACACTCTTTACACATCCTGGCGCTCCTCTGTTTCAGGCCGGACACGGTCGCCGTCCGGCTCCTCGTCATCGCCTTGAACTTCCATCGACTCGATCAGGAATTCCCGGCCGCCCGTGATCTTGACGCGGGCGGAGCCGCACGCCGCGCAGCGGAAAAAGGCCAGCTCCGGCTGGGTTTCCTTTCCACAGTCCTCACAGCCAATCAAAGCCGGCGTCTCCCGGATGACCAAATTCAGCCCCTCCAGGCTGGTGCCCTCGACCGCCAGCGGAAAAACGAATTCAAACGAAGCGCGATCCACGCCGGACAAGGCCCCCAGCCGCACCGTCACCGACAGGACCTCGGCCGCCTTCTCCTTCGCCTTGATCCGCTCGATTTCGCCGATCAGCGCCTGCGCCAGTGACAATTCGTGCATATCAGCAAATCCTCGGCAAGACCTCGCCTTGCGGCACGTCCACCAACCGCCGGCTGCCCATCACCGTCTCCAGGATCACGGCGCCGCCCCGGTCATCCACCTCGCCGATGCGACACGCGCGCTGTCCCTCCGGAAGGCGATGCCACGTCTCCAGTATTCCTTCCCCAACCCCCGGTTCACAAATCATGAGGAGGCGCCCTTCGCACGCCACGTTCAACAGGTCCAGCCCCAGCATTTCCGCCGCCGACCGCGTGCCCGGCGCAAACGGTAAAACAGCCTCGCGCAACAGGATTCCCACGGCCTGCCCCTCGACCGCCTCGTTCAACACCGACGCGATGCCGCCCCGGGTCGGATCGCGCATGAACCGGACCCCTCCGGCAAAAGCCGCCGCCGCTTCCACCAGGCGATGCACCGGCGCGCTATCGCTCACCGGGCCGCCCATGATGCCGATGCCCGCGCGCGCGGCGAGCACCGCCATGCCATGGTCGCCCAGCGTGCCGCTGGCCAGGACCCAGTCTCCCGGCCGGAGACGCTCCGGGCCCAGTCGGAAACCCGGAATCGGGTCCCCGATTCCAGAGGTGTTGATGAACATGCCGTCACACTGCCCGCGAGCCACCACCTTCGTGTCGCCTGTCGCCACCCGCACATCGCACGCCGTGGCGGCGGCCACGATCGCGTCCAGCACACGGCGCAAAACCTCAAACGGCAGACCCTCCTCCAGAATCAACCCCAACGACAGCCACCGCGGACGGCCACCGCTGACGGCCAGATCGTTCACCGTGCCGTGAACGGCCAGGCTTCCGATATTCCCGCCGGGAAATTCAAGCGGCGTGACCACATAGCTATCGGTCGTGAACAAAAGCTCGCGCCCGGCGATGCTGATCCGGGCCGCATCCGGCAATCCTTCCAAGGGACCACGCCCGAAACGCGACACAATCTCGTCGCGGATCAGATTCCGCGACATCACGCCGCCGCCACCGTGGGCCAGCTGAATACTGGTTTCCCGTTGTCTCATGCCCGCATCCGCCGTTCATATTTATAATACGCCGAACAGGTTCCTTCCGAACTCACCATGCAGGGACCCACCGGATCCGTTGGCGTGCATCGTTGCGCGAACAGCGGGCACTCCAGGGGGCTGCGCTTACCCTTGATGACCTCGCCGCACAGGCAGCCGGGCGACTCCCGGCCCGGCCCCACGGGCACGTCAAACCGCTTTTCGGCATCGTAACGGACAAATTCATCCCGCAGCATCAGCCCGCTGTCCGGCAACTGGCCCAGCCCCCGCCAGCGCGCCGCCACCGGACGCAAATAGCGGTCCATTAACGCCCGGGCAATGGGATTGCCGTCCTCGTGAACGACCCGCTCATATAAATTCTCCACGCTAGCCCGCCCCTCAACCATCTGGTCGAGGATGGCGCACAGCCCGAAAAGAATGTCCAGCGGCTCAAAACCCGCTATGACGCACGGCTTGCGAAAATCGCGGGCGAACGGCTCATATGTCCTCGGCCCGATAATCGCACTGACATGAGCCGGACACAGGAACGCATCCACTTGAATCTCCGGATCGTCGAGCACGGCGCGCAGCGCCGGCGGAACCAGTTTGAAGGCGGTCAGCAGGGAGAGGTTGCCGATATGCTCCCGCAAGGCCAGATCGACCAGGCTCACCACCGGCGCAATCGTCGTCTCAAACCCGATCGCCAGGAACACGACCTCGCGATCCGGCCGCGCCAGGGCAAGGTCCCGGGCGCTCCGCGGCGAATAACACACCTCCACGGACGCCCCGCCGGAGCGGCATTCGCCCAGCGTTCCCTCCGAGCCGGGAACGTGCAGCATGTCGCCAAAGGTGGCGATCGTCACGCCCCGCCGGGCGAGCGCGATGGCGGCATCGATGTAGCCGGGCGCGGTGACGCACACGGGACAGCCCGGCCCGCTGATGAGCGTCACATTCTCAGGCAAAAGCTGGCGGATGCCATGGCGCCCCACGGCCATCGTATGACTGCCGCACACCTCCATGATGCGGGCGCGGCCGCCGCGGGCGGCCAGGGCCGCACCCCGCGTTTTCAGCCGGTCGCACAGAGGCGCCGCAATCGCCGGATCCCGAAAAGAGTCCACATACTTCATGGGGAATGAACCTGCCAGGAATCCGCCAGTTCCTTGAAAAGCGCCAGCCGTTCGCCGGCTTCGTTCTCATCCAGCTTCTCAATGGCATAGCCGGCATGCACAATGACGTAATCCCCGACCCCCGGCGCCTTTACCAGGGAGAGATCCACCTCGTGCCGGGTGCCCGCTAATTCGCCAATCCCCATCCCGTCAGGACGGATTTCCTGAATCCTCATTGGAACGGCCAGGCACATTTTCAAAACTCCTTTTCCAGACTCGCAACCGGCGTCACGCCCCCGCGACAATCGCCTGCCCCAGCGCCAGCCCGCCATCGTTCGGCGGCGTCTCGCGGTGCAGCAGGACGTTGAGCCCCATCGCTTCCAGACGCGGAACCAGCAAGTCGTTCAGAATCCGGTTCATGAACACGCCACCGCTCAGGGCCACCGTTCGATCTTCCGTGCGGGCAATCGCAAATGCTACCATGTCCACAGCGGCTTCCGCAATAGCCACATGCGCGGCATAGGCCCAGGCCTCCGCGTGCTCCGGCGGCAGAACGCCGCATTCCAGCAGCCGGGCAAAGGCGTCGCGCCAGTCGATCCACAGCAGGCCGTCGCGCTCGACCGCCCGGTACGGCAACCGCGGGGCCGGGGCTCCGGCCGGATGCCGGCGCGCCGCCGCCTCCAGCCGGATCGCCGTCTGGCCTTCATACGTCGTCGTGTCGGCCGCCAAACCCAGCACCGCCGAAAACGCATCAAACAGGCGACCCGCGGCATGCGTAACCGGTGAATTGAGCCCCACCTCACACTGCCGCATCCAAACCTGCAACTCCTCTTCCGTGACACCCAGACGCTCCCGTAAAGCCGCCGGCATGGAAAGGCCCCCCCCAAAACAACGGCCTGCCAGCTGGCGCGCCGGCCGGCGAACCGCCGCATCACCCCCCGGCAACGGCACTCCTGAAAAGGAGGCCAACCGCCGAAACCCGCCCGGCCGCACGCTCAACAATTCCGCGCCCCAGATATGCCCGTCCTCGCCCAGGCCGGTTCCGTCAAACACGAGGCCCAGCCCCTCGCTGAAACCATGCTCGCCCAGTCCCGCCGCGGCGTGCGCATGATGATGCTGCACCTCCACCACGGGAACCCCGAGTTTTTCGGCGATTTCCCGGCCCACCCGGCTCCCTTGCATATCGGGATGCCGGTCCACCGCCACCACCTCGGGCACACGATGGACAAATCGCGGCACCGCCTCGGCCACCCGCCTCAAGGACTCCACCGCTTCCGGGGACTCGAGATCGCCCACGTGCGGCGACAATACCACACGATCCTCGAACGCCACGGCGAGGGCGTTCTTCAGATCCGCCCCCATAGCCAGCACGCATCGCTTCAACGGTCGCCCGAGCCGGACCGGGTTGGGCGCGTACCCCCGGGCCCGGCGCCAGATCTGGGGCTGGCCACGTTGAATAACGCCGATCGAATCATCATTGCGCAGGTTGATCTCGCGATCATGAAGCAACAGGTAATCCGCAATCCCGCCCAGCCGCGCACGAGCCTCGTCGTTCGAAAGACAGATCGGCTCGCCACCCTTGTTCCCGCTGGTCATGATCAGCCAGTCAAACGGCGGCACGGGATCCCCCGGTAGCGGCGTCGTCAGGAGGGCGTGAAGGGGCGTGGTCGGGAGCATGACGCCCAGGGTCGCGGTGTCCGGCGTGATCAGGCCCAGCGGCAGCACCCGATGAATCTCCGCCCCGGCCGGGATAGTAAGAATCACAATGGGCGCCGCGACCGAACCCAACAGACGCTCCGATTGCGAATCCAAGGCGCATGTCCGACGCACCAGATCCAACTCGCGGGCCATCACGGCAAATGGTTTGTGCGGCCGATTCTTGCGCATCCTCAGCCGGCTCAACGTGTCGCCGTTGCGCGCCTCCGCCGCCAGTAAAAAACCACCCAGTCCCCGCACCGCGACAATGGCGCCGGCCGCCAGCGCCTGGCGGGCCTGCCGCAAGGGATCGCCTTCCACGCGCCGGCCGTGCCCGTCTTCCAGGCTCAGCCGGGGCCCGCAACGCGGACAGGCGATCGACTCGGCATGAAACCGGCGGTCATTCGGGTCCTCATATTCGCGCCGACAATCCCTGCACAGGTCAAAGACCGACAACGTGGTGCGCACCCGGTCGTAAGGCATGCCGTTGATCACCGTGTAACGCGGGCCACAGCGCGTGCACGTCGTGAACGGATACCCATGCCGCCGGTCGGAAGGATCGAACACCTCGCGAAAACAGTCCGGACACATCGCCAGATCTGCGGGAACCATCGTCGGATCTGACTCGTCCCCGCCGCTTTCCAGAATGGTGAACTGCCCGGTTGTCGCCCACTCCGGAAGGCCGATGTCCTCCAGGAGCACGGACGCGTCCATTCTCGCATTCGGGGGGAGGGCTCCGGGAAGCGCCTCCATGAACGCACGGATTTGCGGCAACGGGCCTTCCAGCGTCAGGCGGACGGAGCCGAACCGGTTCTGGACATGCCCGCCAAGTCCGGCATGACGGGCCAGGCGATACAGGGTTGGACGGAACCCCACCCCCTGCACAATGCCGGTCAGGTCGTAGACCAACCGATGCACGGCATCCATTTTTTCATCCGCCACTTTTCCGCTCACAACCGCTCCTCTCCGATAGGCGCCATCAAATTACACCAGATTCGGCGGAAAAGCCATATCCGGGCAATGCCCGAAGGCGCCGCGCTTGCCGGGCGTCCGAAATCAGGCTATTGTTCAGGTCGCGTCAGAACACACAAGGAACCCGGATGCATTTCAACCGAAGCTTGGGCGGCATGGGTCGTTCGTACGGAATGGGCCACCTCGGCGAAGGGCAGGACGACAAACGTCCCAAGATCGCACTGGAGCGGGCCCTACTCGGCCGCGTCTTCCGGTATTTCATCCCCTACCGAAAACCCGCGATCCTCATTCTCATCTGCATCGCCCTCTCCTCCGGCCTTGGGCTCATCGCCCCACTCCTCGTCCGCGCCCTGCTGGACCACGCCATCCCCGGCCACAACCTGCCGCTCCTCCACAAGCTCGTGCTCGGGCTCGTGCTCCTCCCCGTGGCCACCGGGCTCATCGGCGTGCTGCAAAACTACTGGAACATCCGGATCAGCCAGGGCCTGGTGGCCGACCTCCGAAACGCCCTTTACACGCACCTCCAGCGCCTGTCCCTCCGGTTCTACGCCACCACCCGCTCCGGCGAGATCCTCTCCCGCGTCAACAACGACACCGCCGCCGTCAACGGCGTCGTGCTCGGCACCTTCCTCGGGATCTTCACCAACATCATCACCCTCCTCGCCACGGCCGGCGTGCTCTTCGCCATGGACTGGCGGCTCGCCCTGCTGGCCTGCGGCATTGTCCCCGCCTTTGTGCTGCCCATGCGCCGCATCGGCCGGATCCGCCACCGCCTGTCCCGCGAAACCCAGGAAAAACAATCCGAGCTGCAGGGCGTCACGCAGGATGTCGTCAATGTGGGCGGCTTCCTCCTCATGCGCCTCTTCGGCCGGGCCTCCTACGAAGCCGGGCGCTTCCACGACGGCAACCAGGCCGTGTTCAGCCTCCAGCTCCGCCAGGCCATGGTGGGCCGCTGGATGTTCCTCTTCATCGGCATCGTCGCCGCCGCCGGCCCCGCCCTCGTCTACTGGTACGGCGGCAAACGCCTTATCCTGGGCGACACCGCCGCCGGGCTGAGCATCGGCACCATCATCGCGTTCGTGGCCTACCTCTCCAACCTGTACCGCCCCGTGGCGCAGCTCGCCAACATCTATGTGGACCTCCAGGGTGCCTTCGCCGTGTTCCTCCGGATCTTCGAATACCTGGACCTGAAGCCGGACGTCCAGGACCGCCCGGGCGCCGGCCCCCTGCCGCGCATCCGGGGCCAGGTCCGCTTCGAAGGCGTCACCTTCGCCTACCGGCCCGACCAGCGGCCGGCGCTGGACAACGTGTCCTTCACCATCGAACCCGGCCAGCTGGCCGCGCTGGTCGGCCCCAGCGGCGCCGGCAAAACCACGGCCACCTACCTCGTGCCCCGCTTCTACGATCCCCAGGCCGGCCGGATCCTGATCGACGGGCACGACCTGCGCGAGGTCACCCAGGACTCCCTCACCGCCCAGATGGGCATGGTGACGCAGGAGACCTTCCTGTTCCACGCCACAATCCGGGAAAACCTGCTCTACGCGCGATCCGGCGCTACGGAGGAGGAGCTGGTGGCGGCGGCCCGGGCGGCCTACATCCACGACTTCATCGCGGGCCTGCCGGACGGCTATGACACCCTCGTCGGCGAGCGCGGGTTCAAGCTGTCGGGCGGCGAAAAGCAGCGCCTGTCGATCGCGCGGGCCATTCTCAAGGACCCTCGGATCCTCATCCTCGACGAGGCCACCAGCTCCCTCGACTCCCACTCCGAAGCAGCCATCCAATCTGCCTTGGTGCCACTAATGAAGGGGCGCACCGCGTTCGTCATTGCCCACCGGCTCTCCACTGTGCTGGCGGCGGATGTCATTCTGGTGCTGGACAAGGGTCGCGTCGTGGAGCAGGGCACCCACCAAAAACTCCTTGACCAGGCCGGCCTGTATGCGCAACTCTACGAAACTCAATTCCGAAAACATGACGATCGCCATCCTCATCCACCCGGAGTCTCTTTATGAACCACCGCCAGCGCGCCCTTGCCGTCCTGCGTTACCAACCCTACGACCGCCTGCCCATCGTCCATTTCGGGTTCTGGGATGAAACCCTCCAGAAATGGGCGGACGAAGGCCACCTGTCCCACGCGGAGGCCGGCGCCTGGAGGGATGGAAACCCGACCGACGCGATCCTCAGCCGCAAGCTGGGGTTCGACTTCAACTGGTACAGCGCCTTTCACCCCTCCTACGGGCTGAATCCGGGCTTCGACCACAAGGTCATCAAGACCCTGCCCGACGGCTCGACACACATCCTGAACGGGGAGGGCGTCATTGTGGTTCACTCCCCGACGGCCGGATCCATTCCCGCCGAGATCGAGCACCTGCTGAAGGATCGCCTGACCTGGGACACCCATTACCAATGGCGCTACCAGTGGACACCCGAACGGATCACCGCCCAGTCCGTCCGCGTGAACGACAAGATGGTGCGCTTCGATCAGGGCGGCCTGGAGTTCCTGAAGACCGGCACCCGCGACTATCTCTACGGCCTGCATGCCGGCAGCCTCTACGGCCAGATCCGCAACGTGCTGGGGGTGGAAGGGTCGAGCTACCTTTACGCCGACGATGAAACGCTCTTCACCGAAATCATCGACACGGTGGCCGACCTGTGCTTCCGGAACGTCAAGGCGGCTCTGGACTCAGGCGCCCAATTCGACTTCGTCCATTTCTGGGAGGACATCTGTTTCAAGAACGGCCCGCTGATCTCACCGGCCGTGTTCGAGGAAAAGGTGGGGCCCCACTACAAGCGCATCACGGACCTGTGCGCGCGGCACGGGCTCGACATCTGCTCGCTCGACTGCGACGGCATGATCGACGCCCTGATCCCCACCTGGCTGAACAACGGGGTCAACACGATGTTCCCCATCGAAGTCGGAACCTGGAACGCGAGCCTCGCTCCCTGGCGGAAAAAATACGGCCAGGCGATCCGGGGCGTGGGCGGCATGAACAAGACCGTGTTCGCCCAGGATCGCGCCGCCGTGGACCGCGAGGTCGCGCGCCTGAAGGAGCTGGTCGCGCTGGGCGGGTTCATCCCCTGCCCCGACCACCGGATCGCGCCGGACGCCCACTGGGACCTGGTCCGCTACTATTGCGACCGGATGCGCGACGCCTTCAACTGACGGCTTCCAGCTTCAACTCCTCGCCCGCCTTCGTGGCGCACGAGAGACGCGGGCCGTTCTGCCGGACGCCGTTCAGGCTCCAGGCCCCTTCGATGCCGTGCGCCAACTCCAGAGGCTGGCCGGCGAGGCTCTTCACACGCACCTCCACCACGCGCCGCCCGCGCACCGTGGCGCCCACCAGGAACGCGCCCTCCGTCCGGATGCCATCGAAGGTCAGCTGACGCCAGTGCCGGGGCAGGCGGGGTAGCACGTAAACCCCATCCTGCCGGCACTGCACCAGCAACTCCATGACGGCCGTAACCGCGCCCATGGCCGCATCAATCTGCATAACCTCGCGGAACGCGGGGCTCTTGCGGAAATCCTCCGTGTTCAAGGCGTCATCGGTCCAGAACGCGCACCCTGAAAAATCGGAGTTATGCAGGGTCCCGTGGCCCTCGTTCGTATAGAGCATCTTCCACCAGCGCAGCCACGTCACGGCGGCGTCGGCCAGCCCGCAACGGGCGCAGAGGATCGAGGCCCAGGGAATGCACCAGCCGGTCCACATGCCGGCGCCCTTCACGGTCCAATGCTGAATACTGCGCGCCACCACGGCATGGTGCGCGGGATCGAGCGGGTCAATGGTGGCAAAAGGATAGAGAGCGCCAAGGTGGCTGTGATGACGATGGCTCTCCTCCAGGTCCTTGCCCTTCCAGAGCGCGATGCGACCCCGGTCAGGCGCGGGCTCGAACAGCGTGTAGGGCGGCAGGCGGGCCGCCACGTCGGCCCAGCGCGGATCAACCGGCTGGCCCAGCAGGCGCGCCGCCTCGGGAAGTATCCGCACCACCGCGTGGGCCGCCGCCAGCTGGAAGCTCGCGTCGCGCCCCCAGGCGTTCATGCCGGCGCCATTGTATTCCGGGCTCACGCTGACCGGCAGGGAAAGACGTTTGACGCCGTTCTCCTCGACCTCCTCGAGCATCCCCCAGTAGCCGCTGAACGCTCCGTTGAGCAGGGGCCAGGCCACCTCTCGCATCACCGCCTCGTCCAGGCCGTAGCGGTAATGGAGCCACGCCATCTGGGCCATCCACGCCGTGCAGGCGTGATCGATGGTGCCCGTCCAGAACGATCCCACCACGTTGCACCGGTCATCCACCGCATGGGGCAGGAGCAGCGCGCCGGGCACACCAAAAAACTTTTCCCCGTATTCTTTCAACTGCGGCAGCCAGGCCTTGATCATGGCCCAGAGTGGATCGAAATGGGCCAGCCGATTGGTGCCCAGCGCCGGCCAGTAGATCATTTCCAGGTTAATGTTGAAATGGTAGTCATTGCTCCAGGGCGGAATCTGGTATTCCTCCATCCACGGCCCCTGCAAGGAGGCCGCAACCCCGCCTGGCGTGGACAACCCGGCCTGCTTGTACAGCCCGTAATCCCAGGCGTGCTGCAGGTCCACATCAGGCAGGTCAAGGCGGGGTACGTCCTTCCAGTAGGACGTCCACCAGCGATCGACCAGCCGGCCCGCACCGCCCGTGTCCGCCTCCCGGACCGTCCGCTTGGCCGCCTCGACACAACCCTCTCCCAGAGACGTGGCCACCAGCAGCCGCCCCTGCATCTGGCGCCAGACCAGCGCCAGCGGGGCATCCTCGGGCAGGCGCTGGCAAATACCGCCGCCGTCTTTATCGGCCCATCTCTCGGGCGCTTGAACTCCCAGCGGTTCCACCTTGGCCTGAATGAAATCCCAGGCCGGCATCACCTTCACCTGCACGGGCCCGCATTCATGCGAGTTCCACTCCACCCACATCAGCTCCGTCTCCATGGCCTGACGGATCCGCATCGTGGCGGTCGAACCGTTTTTATTGGTCAGCGTAACGTCCAGGGTGGCGTTGTGAAGTTGGAGGTCCGCGGAGACCGGAACCATTCCGGAGGCAAAGGAGAATTCGATCAGACTGCCGCCGATCTGGTAGGGCTCGGTTTCGTGGCCGCCGATTTTCGCGCGGGAAAAAATCTTCCGGATCCCCGCCTCATCGCCCGCCTCCAGCAGGCGGCGAACATCCTGGTAAGTCGCCCGGGAATTGAATGGCGTGCCGCCCCGGTGATCCCAGAACCCGGCCCGTGCGACCGTCAGCTTCAACGTGCTCCCGCCCCACACCATCACACCCTGCGTGCCGTTGCCCAGCACCACGCCCGTATGCGCGCGGGGTAGCGGAAAATCCCAATGCAATTGCTTTTTCATGTTCATCCTCCAAGCTGCCTCTTATTCGCACGATGGCCCTGAAAAGTCAATCTTGCTTGCCTCTCCACCCTGGCCTTATAATTAAAAGTATTTGTAAGTGAATCGCGTATTTAAAAGGACAATCCCAATGGATACTTTTCCGCGAACCCTGGTGGGCGGGGTGTCCCTGTCCCGCATGATTATCGGAACCAACTGGTTCCTCGGCTATTCCCACACCAGCCGGGCCAAGGACAACTTCATCAAGAGCTACCAGACCGTCCAGAACATCGCCGACATCCTCACGGTCTTCCTGAACGCCGGAATCGACGCGGTCATGGGCATGCCGGTGCCGATCCTCCAGTCCGCCATCCGGGAAGCCCAGGACCGGACCGGCCGCAAAATCACGCTCATCCTCACGCCCCATTTCAACATCGTACCCGGTGGCGATCCGGCCACGGAGCCCGCCCGTGTCTTCGACCAGTGCAAGGCCATGGGCGCCACCTTCTGCTTCCCGCACCAGTGCGTCACGGACGCCCTCCTGGACCGCATGCAGGGCAAGATCCGCGACATCGCCCAATACACGGCCATGATCCGCGAACGGGGCATGACCCCCGGCCTTTCCACGCACATGCCCGAAACCGTGCCGATCGCCGACAGCACCGGGATCGATGTGGAGACCTACATCCAGATCTACAACGCCGCCGGCTTCCTGATGCAGATCGAGGCTGACTGGGTCATGCGGATTATCAAGAATGCCAAAAAGCCGGTCATGACCATCAAGCCCCTGGCGGCCGGCCGCCTGCTGCCGCCGGTGGGCCTCGCCTTTGCCTGGAACACCATCCGCGATCAGGACATGGTCACCGTCGGCACCACCACCCCGGACGAAGCGAAGGAGTGCATCGACCTCTCCCTCGCCTTCCTCAATCGCCGCCTGCCCGACAATGTCCTCCAGACCACGCGCAGCAAGAACTCACTGAAGCCCAACTCATAGCACGTTCTCCAGCACAAACACATCCCGCGCGCTCCAGACCAGCAGATCCCGGCCCTGCACAGAAAACCGGCCCAGATGCGGGCTATCGGCCAGCCCTTTCACCCGCGCCGGCTTCCGCATGTCCCACAGCTCGAACCGGGGATATTTCCGGAGCACAAACATACCCGGCCTGCCCGCATACCGGATTTTCCCACCCCACCCCTCCAGCGTCCGGAGATCCTCCGGACCGGGCGTCCGAAAGGCCGTCGCGTCGAACACAAACCAACGGGTCCCCCACACGCCCGCAAACTGTCCGACACAGACTCCCATCCAGCGGTTCCGCCCCATCGGCCCGATCAGCTGGACCCGCTCGGCGCCCGCCGGGCCGGGGCACTGCTGGCGCACCTCCAGCGTTCCGGCATCCAGCCGCGCCAGCACCGTCCGGTCCGTCTTCGGGGGCGCACTCGAGCAATCAGCCTGAAAGGTCGTGCCGCACAAAAGGCTGTCGGACGACTTTTCATAACAAAGCCCGGTAATCTGCTGATCCGGCAGCGGATTGTCTTTGTAAAAGGCCAGGCCCGTCTTCGTGTCGTACCGCGTCACCACGGACCCCAGGTGGCCATAATGGTGGCTGCAGGCGTAGAAGAGGCGGCGGCCGTCATCCGCCTCCGCCACCGGCCTCATGCCCGTGGGCGGCCGGGCCACCACGCGGGGATTTCCCGGAAAATGGGGGTGCTCGGACGGATCGTATTCCATCAGCTCGGCGCCCGTATAGGCCGCCAGGTAAATCCGGCCGCCCAACTTCCAGGCCAGCGTAATCTGGCCGCCCCCCGGCGCCGCCACCCCGCAGTCGAACCCCTTCCGGGTGCGCAGGTTCGTTTCCCAGAACCGCTGCGTGATGAACGGCGTGCCGAGCACCCGGTCGCGGTCAATCCGGATCACGCAATCTGCCAGCTGAACCGAATCCGTGGGCAGGCGGCGCGACAGCTCCAGCGCCCCTGTCCGGGCGTCCAGCCGGGAAAACATCCCGTCCCGGCTGACCCCCACCAACTTCCCGGAACGGGTCAACCTCGCGCACATGAAGCTCAGGCCTAGACCGGGAAAATCGCCTACTTCCGAATCGTCGCCGGTCTTCAAATTCCAACGCCGGAACTGGGCGCTTCCGATCTTCTGCCCATAGGCATGCGTGTCGTCCCGATCAAACCAGGCCACCCGGTCATCCTGAGGCCGGAGCCCCGGAACAACATGGCCGGAGCCCGGATCATACCACCCCTGGCCGGGCATGTAGAGCCGGCCGTCATCTCCGGCGACCAGGCGATACAGCAGATCCCCGTCCTGGGGGCCAAGCTCTTTCAAAACAGGCGCGAGCGTGACTGTTTCAGCCTTCGGATTCCACCGGGCCAGGGTCAGGCCCGGGCATTGCAAGACGAAGGAATGGGTGCCATCACGGTGGGCATAGCTGCTTCGCATATAATGGTCGATCGTGGGCAGCTCAGTCACCTTCACGCCTTGCCGGGCGCGGATATCGAATGAAAACGCGATCGTCTTCGGCGGCGGAAACGCCACGGCAAAGAGCTTTCCCGTGGGCGCGTCATAGGCCATGCCCGGAAAGACCAGCGCCGTCGGAGCGCCGGTTTCGAAGGATTCATAAAGACCTGTCTTCAGATCCAGCCGCACCACCTTCGCCAGGTCCCCGCACAGCCAGAGCGTATCGGGTTCAGTCTGGACCGCGCTGTAAAACCCCGGATGACGCGGCAGATTGAACGGATAGACACGCGCCTCCCCCATCTCGTTCACGCAAACGCCCAGCGTGCCTACCGCATTATTGTAAGAGCTGATCCAGAAACGGTCCCGCCCTTGATCATCCGGCGTGAGCCGCAACAGCGGGGTATTCACGAAAGGATCCCGGGCCGGAGGGATCGGGGCGGAACGGGGCTTCGGACCGGGCCAGTGAATCACGGGACGGCGGGGACGCATGGTCGCTCTCCTTCATTCAAGTAAACAGGTACTATAAAACGCCGGCGCCCGGAAGGCAATCGCAGACCAGGGGAGCCCCGGGCCAAACCCGATTGTTGCATTCGCCTTTCAAGCCGCCTATCATGGGCCGATATGACTCCCCGCTATTTCAACCAGCCCTGGGGCCGGCTCGCCTACGAAACCTGCGGCGAAACCGGGCCCTGCCTCCTGTTCCTTCACGGAACCGGATGCGATAACCGCGATTGGGATGCGATGCGCGCGCATCTGCCGGAGGGCGGCCGGCGCCTAGTCTTCCTCGAATTCCGGGGACATGGCGCCAGTTCTGTATCCCCGGCCGGCTTCTCTCTGGACGACCTGGCCGATGACGCCCTGGCGTTGCTGGCCCACCTCGGAATCCCAAGCGCCCATCTCATCGGCCATAGCCTGGGCGGCATGGTGGCACTCGCCGCCGCCCGGGAAAAGCCAGCCGCCATCCGGAGCCTCATCCTGCTGGAAGGCTGGACCGCAAGACGCGCCTGGGGCGCGCTCGGTCCTGATCGTTATTTCGGCCGGCTCCCGGCCGACGTCATTGCCGCGATCAAGGCCAAAAGCGCGGCCACGGTGGCGCGGCATGCCCCGGAACACTGGGATGCCTTCTGCGCCACCGCCCAGGCCTTTGACGGAACCGACGTGCTGGCCAGTCCGCCGGCACCAGTCTATGAAGTGTATGGGGCACTGGGACGCCAGCCCGACAGTGAAATCCGGCTGCTCGTTCCCGACCATCCCCGCATCGCCTGGCGCTGGCTGCCAGACTGCGGCCACTACATTCCGCTGGAAAAACCCGCCGAAACGGCGGCCCTCTGTCAGGAATGGGCGGATTAGGATCCCGCTGTCCGCAGGGTTTTGCTTCCCATCCCCGTTGGGGTTCGTTACATTACCTTCACGTTTGCATCACCGTGGAAAGCCGCCATGCCCGACCAGCCAAACATCCTCCTGATCATCACGGACCACCAGGCGTTCTACGGCCACGACCGGCCCGGCGTATTCGATTTCAAATGGCCCCGCTTCGAGCAGTTCGCCGCCGCCGGAACACGATTCGACCGGGCCTACTCGGTGTGCCCGATCTGCACCCCTGCCCGCGCCAGCATGATGACGGGCCAATACCCTTCGAAGCATGGCCTCGTCTGGAATTGCGAACGGGAGGACAACCAAAACCTGTCTGACTTCCGACCCGGCCAGGAGTTATACAGCCACCACCTTTCAAAAGCCGGTTACCGCAATGCCTATGTCGGCAAATGGCACTGCGGCCACACGCGGCTACCCCAGGATTACGGCATCGAGGGCTGGTCCCTCCCCGACTACGGCAAAGTCTACATGTCCGACGCCTACCGCGAGTATGCCAAACACCGCGGCCTGGGAGAGGCCCGGGCGCTCATCGAGCACCACATGGAAATGCCCCAGTGGGAGGGCACGGAAGTCGTCCTGCACCACCCCTCGCCTTGGCGGTTCATGAACGGCAGCGGCGTCCTGCAGGGTCCGCCGGAGGCGCATGAGGAGCAATTCGTCGCCCACCTGGCCACCGAAAAAATGCGGGAACTCGCCGGCAGCGGTCAACCCTGGAGCCTGGTGGCCAGCTTCTGGGGGCCCCACCAACCCTTTTACCCCTCCGAACCCTTCGCGTCCCGGATCGACCCCCGCTCGATCCCCGAATATCCCAGCTTCCGCGACGACCTTTCGGGCCGCCCGCTGCGGCATTTCTACCACCGCGACTTTCACCACTGGGACGCCCGCCGCTGGCGCGGCAACTGGCCGGTATGGCAGGAGATCCTGGCCCGGGGCTACGGCCAGGCCCTGCAGCTGGACGCCGCCGTGGGCGGCATGCTCGACTCCCTGACCGACTTGGGAATCGCCGACAACACGCTCGTCATCTGGGTGGCCGATCATGGCGATGCCTCGGCGAGTCATGGTGGATTGTGGGACAAGGGGTCCACCATGACCGAAGAAGTGGTTCGAGTCCCCCTCGCCGTCCGCTGGCCCAAAGGAATCACCAGCCCCCGGCAAATCGACCGGCTCGTCAGCAATATGGATGTCACCGCCACCCTGCTCGAGGCCGCCGGAATCCCGGCTCCGGCCGGGCTCGATAGCCGGTCGCTCCTGCCCCTGTGCCAATCCGGCCCGGCCGCCGAATGGCCGGACCAGCTCGTCTGCGAGCACAACGGCCATGGCGAAGACATCCTACAGCGGATGCTGCTTCACGGCCCTTACAAATACGTGGCCGCGCTCGAAGACGGTGACGAACTGTACAATCTGGAGCAGGATCCCTTTGAGCTGTGCAATCTGGTCGATTCTCCGGCGCATCGGGACGTGAAGGCCGACCTCCGGAACCGCCTCATGGCCCACATCCAGAAAACCCGGGACACCCGGGCCCAGCGATTGGCGTATTCACTACGCCTCGGGTTTTAAACCCGTCACATCGGGATCTCGAAGCCCACCATCGTCCACCGGCCTGGCTGTTCCACGCCGGGCAGTTCCGCATAATCCCGGTCCAGCAAATTCTGCACGCGCAGAGTGAGGAAAAGCTTTTCGCGAAGGGCCACCCGACTGCGCCAATCGACCACCGCGGCGTCGTCCATCTTCACCTCGTTCTGGGCGTCCGCATACCGGGCATCCGTATAGCGCACATGCAAGCCATGCATCGAGCCGGCCGCCGTGCGATACTCAAGCCCGGCCGACGCTTTCCACGGAGCCAGATAGGCAATGCGGTTGCCCTCCACCTCCGGCATCGAAAACCGGTCATACGTCCCCTCCGTATAAGAAATCGTCGCGTAGGAGGAAAATCCGCGCGACATCGTCCAGCGCGCCTCCGCCTCGCTGCCGTAAATGATGCTGCGGGTGGCGTTGTAGTTCCGGAACTTGCCGTCCGGCGCCAGGAGGAAGTCGAAGGAATCCTTCATGTTCTGGTAATAGGCCGAAAACTGCACGGAAACCGCCTCCTCCGGCCGCGCCCGGAACCCGACTTCATAGGCGGTCACCGTCTCGGGGTCCAAGTTGGGATTGCCGACAAATTCAAACCCCATATACTCCACGTTCACATAGCGGTCCGACAGGGACGGCGCCTGGTGCGACTGGTTGACGGAAGCAAACAGCTCGCAGTCGTCGTTCACGCGATAAAGCGCGCCCAGCCGGGGGCTCCAGAACCCGTGGTAATCGGCGGCATAGTCATACCGCACCCCGGCGGTGAACCGCCAGTCGCCCGCCTCGATTTCATCCTGCACAAACCCGGCCGCATTATCCGTGCTCTCGTCGATCCGATCCGCCACCTCGTGGATGTCCACCGAATCCTGCCGCCATTCCCCGCCGCCAGTGAGCCGGTTCCACGCGTTCGCCCAGAGCGATAGCTGTACCTCGCTGCCCAGCGACTGCATGTCATACCGCCCCTTGCCGGGATAGAACCAGTCATACTCTTCCTTATCCCCGTTGCGATATGCCCGGGCCACCAGATCCGGAGCGGCGCCCCGAAGATCGGACCACCGGTACTCGGCCGACTGATAATTGCGATGGGCCTCGCGCTCGCTGCTGGCATCCGTCCCGAAACCATCATAGGCGCCCGTGTAGAGCCGGAGCGTGGAGCCGGAACCGAGATTAACCCCCAGATTGCCATCGCCGGAAACTGCGGACCAGTCCTGCCGGGCGCCATCCTCGTTTTTCAAGTAGCCGCCGGTTACCTGATGCGCCAGCGACACGCCATAATCCAGACGCCCCGAGGCGGCACCCTGCTCCAGCCGGTATTCCTGGGTGTCAAAGTCGCCAAACGCCGCGGCGAGCAACCCGTAGGGATTGCCCGGGGTGGCGTGACGCGAGAACAGCTGGATGACGCCGCCTTCGGCATTGGAACCGTAGAGCGCGGACGCGGGGCCTCTCACGATTTCCACGCGATCCAGGCCGTAAACGGGAAGCAGCCCAAATTCAACGTTCCCCTGATAAGAATCGTTGAGCCGGCGTCCATCCATGAGAACCAGCACACGCTGGGACTGGTATCCGCTGGTCAGTCCACGCAGGTTGAGTCGAACCGGCTGCCCTGGCAGTCCACTGCCTTGCAGATCGATGCCCGGAAAGTTGCGAAACACCCCCTCCACCGTCATAGCGCCAGAGGCGGAAAGGGCGGCGGCATCCACCACGGTCGCGGAAGCAGGAATGACCTCGATCGGACGCGCCACACGACTGGCCGTGACGACGATATTGGTGACGGATGCCGCGTGAAGACTCATTCCGGAAAGAGCGAGTATACCGGCAACCTGTAAAAAGGAGTGTGTTTTCATATAATGAATTATAGCGAACGAACCCCGGAAAGCGTTCATTCTTTTTCTTTCAATCTTTCCTCGATTTTTACACCGTATTGATTCCATTGCGTTTCCCTATTAATCATGCTAACTATTAACTTTTACAGGATATAAATACATGAATTCAAAATTACCGCGCCTGACCATGCAAGAGGTGGCCGATCAGCTTGACCTGAGCCGCATGACCGTCTCCTCCATTGTCAACGGGCTCGCCCGAGAACGGGGCGTCAAAAAAGAAACCGAATTGCGCGTTCGTGACTTCCTCAAGAAAATCGGATATGTGCCCTCGATCTATGCGCGCCGCCTGCGCAAAAAAGATGTGCCCACCATTGGCGTGCTGCATGCCGGGTTTCTCATGAGTCACCTGCTCGACGCCTACAACCAGGTCACAAACGAACTGGTGAGTCAGGATAGCGCCGTGGATATTGTGGCCCTGCCCCGCACAGAAAGCCTGGAAGGCCTGGAGGATTTTGTCGGGCGCGGCGTACCCGAACTCCTGTGGATCCAGAATGCCAAGGAATCCGCCATCCAGCACGAACGGATCACCGAACTCTTCCCCTACCTCGCCCAATTCAACAAAGTCGTCATTTACAACCATACGCCCGGATCCGACGAAATCGAGGCGCGCATGGACGAGCTGGGCATCCACCGCATCGTCATCGACCGGCCGGCCGCCAACCGGATCGCCGCAGCTTTTCTGGCCAACCTCGGCCATCAGGTCGTCGCCCTACCCGATGCGCTGACCGGCACACGCCAGGACATCCACAGCCGCGACCCCGAAATCTTCAAAAAGGCGGGCATCTCCCGCCTGATCAGGATGCTTGAACCCGACGACGACACCGCCTCCGCGCGGAAGGCGGGCCACCTCTACGCGGAACGACTGGCCGCCGCGGTGCGGGATCAGGGCGTGACCGCCGCCTGGATTTACGATGACGAAACCGCTGGCTACACCCTGGCCCGGCTCGCCGAACTGGGCGTCCACGTCCCCGCCGAGCTGACCCTGATCGGATTCGACGGCCTCACCATCGGGGAAGCCTTTTCCCCGCCCCTGTCCACCATCGCCGTGCCGGTGAGCGAGATGGTCGACCGGGTCTGCAAGATCCTGAAAGATCAAGCCGAACAGACCGGTTCGCGCACCCACCTCTTTCAACCCGTTCTGCTCGAGCGCCGCAGTCACGGCGCCCCGCGCTCCACCTGACCGGCGGCCCCCCTTATGGCCCTCACCTCCATCTGTGTGTATTCCGGCTCCAGCTGGGGCGCCCGAACCTCCTATTCCCAGGCCGCCCGGGACCTCGGTCTCCTCCTCGCCACCCGCGGCATCCGGCTCATTTACGGGGCCGGCTCGGTGGGGCTGATGAACGAAGTGGCGGAAAGCGCGCTCGGCGCCGGCGGAGAGGTGTGGGGCGTCATTCCGGAATCGCTGACCGGCAAGAATGTCCAGCACATGGGCCTGACCAAGACGCTCGTCACCGGGTCTATGCACGAGCGCAAGCAAACGATGTTCGACCTGGCCGACGCCTTCATTGCGCTCCCCGGCGGACTCGGCACGCTGGACGAAATGTTCGAAGTGCTCACCTGGGGCCAGCTCAATTTCCACATCAAGCCCTGCGGCTTTCTCAACGTGGACCGGTATTTCGACCCTCTTCTCGCCTTCCTGGACCACGCTGTCACCGAGCGGTTCATCTCGCCCGACCACCGGGCCATGATCAAGACCTCGGACGACCCCGCCGACCTGCTGGCCCGCTTCGCCGATTACCAGCCTCCCAGCCTCGACAAATGGATCCGGGAGCTCACGCCGCCCGCCCCCTGACCTCCCCCGCTTCAACGGCATCACGATTGACCGGCCGGGCCCGTTCTGGCACCATGTCCCTCATGCAAACAGACTACGAGCTGGCCCCCGATCTACGCGTCTATTCGCTCGTCGGCGAGGCATCCAGCCACCTGGTGATTCGCCACGGGCAAAGTCTCCTCATCGACTGCCATTCGCCGGAAATGGGCCGCTGGCTGGCGCGCCGCGGCCTGCCAGCCCCCGACCTGATCCTGCACACCCAGGTGCAGCCGGAACATAGCCGGGAGGCGAACCAGTTTCCGGGCGCCCGGATCCTGGTGCAGGAACAACTGGCCGAACTGGCCGCCGACCGCCCCGCCTACGAAAAGGCGGCGCACACCGTGTGGGACAATCCCGCCGAATGGATGGAAACCCTCGGCCACGAGCCCTACGGCATCGCCGGCAGTATCACCGTGTTCCCGCCGGACATCCCCCTGAACGTGACCGGAACTTTTCGCGAAGGCGATCGCCTGGCCTGGCAGGATCTCATCTTGGAAGTGATCCCCCTGCCGGGACACGGCCGCCACCAGGTCGGCTTTGTCCTCGAATTGAACCGCGAGCCGCTGGCCATCTTCACGGGCGACCTGCTTTGCCATCCGGCCAGACTGGTCAACGTCTACGACCTTGAAATCAACTATGGCGGCACCACCCTGCCCACCTTGCCGGCCGTGCTCCGGGCCCTGGCGCAACGGCCGGTGCAACGGTATTTCCCGGCCACCGGCCATGCCCTGGCGAACGGGCCGGCCCAAGCCCTGGCCCTGGCCGAAGCCATCGAGGCCTACCAGAAAGCCCTGACCTGGAAAAGCGGCGAATTCCAGCCCGCCCCGCAACCCGATTGCCCCCGCTTGGGTCGCTATAGCCAGCTCCACAAGGGCATTTACCAGCTCAATTCCTTCGGCAACTGCATCCTGCTGATTGACGATCAGGGCCATGGTCTGATGTTCGATCCCGGACCCTGCGACTTCGAATCGCCGGCCCGCATCGCCGATTTCCACGGTGATCTGGACCTGTTCGAACGCGAAGGCGGCCTGCGCACCATCGACTTGGCGCTCGTCACCCATATCCACGGCGACCACTATGATCTGGCGCCGGAACTACGGAAACGCTACCCGGAATGCCGGGTCGGCGCCTGGGACCGGGTCGCGCGGGTGATGGAGGCCCCCTGGGACTATCCGTATCCGGCGTTATTGCCGTGGTATAATCTGGGATTCGACCACGTCCCGGTGGACGACGTGCTCCGCGAGGACACACCATTCCACTGGCACAACGTGGCGATCCGTTCCATTCACCTTCCGGGACATTGCTACTGCCATGCCGCGTACCTGCTCACCTTCAACGGCCTGCGGCTGGCAATCACCGGCGACACCATTCAAAGCCGGGGCGACGCGGGCGGCATCGAATTCATCATCTCCAACCACAGCGTTCCGGATGAACGGAGCGGCATCCTGAAAACCTACCGCCAAATGACGGCCGAACAGGTTGATCTCAACATCGGAGGCCACGGCTCGCATTTTCGGGAATGCGCCGCGCTCTACCGGGAAAGTCTGAAGCGCGCCGAGCACGCGCTGCCTTACCTGCGCCGCCTCGTCCCCGACGGCAACCTGGAGGCGGCTTTCGTCCGCCCCCGCAGCCGGCCGGCCGCTACTTGATGCAGCTCGGGGTGCGCATCCGCGAAGACCCGAAATGCAGGTCGCTGAGCTCCTTGCCCACCCACGGATTGTGCAGGGTCGCCGCAAACTCCGGCAAGTCGTCCAACCGGCCCGCCAGGTAATCGTCCAGCCGCTGCTGCACCGTCTCCAGCCGGGCCATGACGGTCCCGTAACGCGACTCGATCACTTCCCAGCCGAACGGCTTGTAGGTGGCCATCCACATGGCGCGGTGCGTCTTCCAGAGCGTCTGGACCCGCTTGCGCAACTCGGGCAATTCCGTTTTGGCCAGGGCCTTCAACGCCGGGCGGTCCTGCTTCCCATACGCCTTGGCCAGATCCCGCCGCAGATGCGTCTTCAGCTCCAGCACATAGGCCAGCGCGGCCGGAAACAGCAGGCGATAGGACAGTCCGCCCTCGACCGACGCGGCCGCCAGATCCCGGGCCAGCTTGCCATACCACGGCCGGAGATTCGCCTTGCCCAGCAGGGGGTCCAGGAGCGCCAGCGCAGGGTCCTGCCACAACAGCGCGCGCCCGATCGCCGTCTTCGCCAGCTCCGGCTTCTTGATCAACGGGATCGAATCCACGCCCGACGCCCGCACCCACGGCTCAAACGCGCAGCCGCAGGTCCCGGCAAAATTCTTCCGCGCCGCGGTCATGGGATCCGCCGCGCCGAAGGCCTGTTCGCAGAAATACTGGATGCCGGGCAGCGCGCTGAACAGGTCCACTTCCATGCCATCGTCGCCCCACATGGTCATGAACACCTCCTTCAGCCCCTCCTGGCGGCACGCGTCCATGCACGCCTTCACCGCCGTGAAGGACCACGGCAGCGCACACCACAGATGCGACCAGGTCCAGATGCCGCCGCCCATCAGCGGCTCGCTCCCGAGCTGGCGGTGGAAGGCGATCATTTTTTGATACGTCTCCACGTCGGCATGGTAATAATCCCAGTACACCAGCTGGACATCTTTCGGAATGTTGGCCACGATCTCCTTCGGGATCTGCCACTCCATGTCGTAATACCCGTGCGTCTTGGAGCCGAGCCGGAAATACATGTCGCTCCAGATCATGGGCTGCAACCCCTCGTCGCGGCAGATGTCCCGCACGCGCGCCAGGTGCTCGTTGATGATCTCGAAGGGGGGCTTGTCGCCGAACTTTTCCTTGAACTGGCCGGACCCCAGCCCGTGGGCTTCGTCCATGCCCAGGTGGATCCGCTTGCTCCGCACGCAGCCGCTCGCGGCCTTGATGAATTTCCGGATCAGCGCATAGGTCGCCTCGTCACCCGCCAGCAGGATGTGGTGGGTGTCGCGGTATTTGAAGTTGGGATCCCACTGCAGCGTCTGCTCCAGATGGGCCAGCGCCTGGATGCAGGGGACCAGCTCGATGCCCAGCGCGTCGGCATAATCGTCCAGCGCCTTCATCTCCTGGATCGTGTACCCGCCGCGCAGATACCCGAAGAACGGCTCGCCCGGCACCTCATACGTGTCCTCGGTATAAAACATCAACATGTTCACGCCCATCAGCGCCGACCGGCGCATGAACGCGGCCGCCGCATCCGGCCGCAGCACGCCGTTGCGGCTGCAATCCGCCATCAGCCCGCGCATCGTGTAGGCCGAGCTCTCGGAAAAGGACAGGTCGGCCCGCGTCGTCGCGGCCAGCAGCTTGCCCATCGCGCGGAACGCCGCGGATTTGCTTCCAAACCGGACCGTGATGCCAGCCTTGTCCAACGACGATGCCAGGCCGCCCGGGCCCAGCGTCGGATCCTCGACAAACGCCAGGTCCAGCGCGCCTTTTCCGGCGCCGAACCGCCCGGGATGATCCGGCCGGATCGCCACCACGCCGGCCTGCAAGCCATGCGGAACCGACATCAACTTGAACGTAAAGGCACTCATGTCAACTCTCCTTGTGAATCGCTTCTCCCAAAACCGTTTCATACCCCGGCGCCAGCGGCGCGGGATACCCGTATTCGAAATAACTTTCCACCTCATATCCGTTTTCAGGAATCATGCGGGAACTCGGCAGGTAAAGCCCGGTGCCATTGCTGTAGCCCAGCGCAAAATGCACGCCTGCCCCGAGCCGGGCCAGAATCTGGTTGCCCAACTCCGCCACCAGCTCTCCCTCAACCGCGACCATCCGGACCGTATCCGCGATCCGCAGCACCTGCACCCGGACCGCCGCCGCCGGCTCGCGTTGATCCCCCTCCGCCAGCAACGCCAACTGCCGGCCCGCCCACTGTCGCTTCAGCCCGGCGCCGGTTTCGTCCGCCCGCAAGGCCTCCAGCTCCGCCCGGCCCGGCAACGGCATCTGTAGCGGCAGCCGCACCTCCTCCATCCGTGCGGCCAGGTCCGGTGTACAGTCCGTCAAACCCGCCTGCACCACGGCCGCCACCTCATCCGCCACCAGACGGCCCGCCGCCGCCACGTCCGCGGACGTGCCGCTGCGCCAGCTCGCGGCCACGCCATCGTGCCCGTTCGTGATCACGCACGCCTTGGAGTCCCCGCCCGCCCCCTGCAAAAACAGGGCCGGCGCCCCGAACTGAGCCTCCAGCAGCGCCGAGGCGACACCCGGATAATCCGCCGATATCCGCCACCCGCCCAGGGTCGAGGGATGGCACGCCACCGAATACACCAGACACACCGGCCGGCCGCACTCGGTCTCCAGCCACAACACCGGCATAGACCCGCACGCCTCTCCCCCGGGATAGGGGCGCCATTCCACGCCCCCGCGCCCGTCCGGCTTGCGCCGGCTCACCGGCAACGAACTCACGCCCGCGCCGGCCTTCAGCCGGGCCGGATGCAGCCCCTCAACCGCCTCCGTGGCCGCACGAAAGGTGGCGGCTTCCACGCTATTCCGGTAAGCCTCTTCAGGCGGCACAAATCCGTTATATCCCCACGCATCCACGCAAGGGCCCGAATGCGTGTGCGACGCGTTAAGCAGCACGGCGTGGGGTTCGACGCCCGCCGCCCGGACGACGGCTGCCGTCAGGCGGTCGGCGAAGGCACGCTGGAAAAACAGGAGGTCATACCCCGCGATCGCCAGGCGGCGGCCAGCGTCTTCCAGGACCAGCACGCGCACATATAGGTCGTCCTCGACCCCGTCACAGCCATGCGCCTGGTCGCGCCCCCCGAACCCGCTCATGCGGGTCCCCAGGGGCGGCGTAATCCGGACTTTTGAAAAACCTGCCTGCATCAGCTCTTTTTAATCCGTTCCAGCATGCCGCGGCCCCGCTCCAGGAAATAGACAAGGGAGTCATAATTCGCCTCCGGCGGAATCGAATGGTCAGAATGGACAATATACGATCCGCCGCCCTTCAACACGGGGAGCAGTTTCTTGTCCATCTCCTCGTCGATCTGGCGGCGATCATTGGAGATGATCGCGCGCACATCAAGTCCGCCGAAAAAGGCGATCTGGCTGCCGAACCGCCGGAACAAGGTCGGCAAATCCATGCCAGCCTTGACTTCCATGGCCTGCAGGCAGTCCATGCCGGCTTCGATCAGGCCGGGCACCAGGGGTTCGACATACCCGCAGGAGTGGACGATCACCTTGCACCCCTTGGAGTGGGCGAAATCAAACAACCGTTTATGGCCGGGCTGGATCAGCTCCCCGAACATGGCGGGGCTCATGAACGGCTTCTCTTTAAAGCCCATATCCTCGTAGAAGAACATGCCGTCCGGCGCGCCCTCGGCGGCAAACAGCTCCTCCAGGCAATTAATGGTGAGCGTGGAGTAGACGTCCACCATGTCGGCCACCCACTCGGGCTCCAACGCCATGCCGGCCAGCATGTTTTCGTGACCGGCAATGGGGTGCATTTGCTCGAACGGCGCCACGCCCGCCCAGCAGAAAAAGCGCTGCTTCTCCTTCGCAAACGCCTTGGCCTGGCGGTAGCCCTCAAACGGGATTCGGCGTTTGTCCAGCGGACCGGCCAGGAACGGGCGGGCAAACTCCTTCCATCCGGCGAAATCCTTGACCCGGAAATCCACATGCTCGGGGGTGGAGTCGTGCTTTTTATGACGCCGCAACTTGGCGCCGTTGCCATCCAGCCAGAGGACCTTGTCCTCATCCTCTTCAAGGATCACCGGCTTGAAATCCAGATCCGCCACGGAGCCCAGCCAGCCGCCGGTCCGGATGTCCATGTTGAAATGCTCGCCGACATCCTCCCCCGCGCGGAGATGCCCCTGTTCGGTCCAGCGCTTGACGGTCGCGCTCCACGGCTGCTCCATGACCGCCAGCCGGTCCACCGGCCTGCGGTTCAACGTCGCGTGCATGCGTTCAATACTGGTCATGGCGGACATGGCATTCCTCCTCGCATTATTAAAAGGGAAAGGTTATCCAATCCGGCCCGGAGGTAAAGCATAATCCGGCCCATTTTCAGCCGGCGGATCGGGGCGCATCTCTGAGTTATGGCACTTGTAAGCTTGGTTGTGCTGTCGGTGTGCTGGGGGCGGCGTTCCGGCCGTCATCTGGCGGCCGCTTTTCCGCGCTGAGGGGCTTCGGCTAGAGGAGCCGAGACCACCATTCTACGTCTCCTCGC
>CAMDGM010000002.1 GCA_945898015.1 PVC group bacterium
ATATAACTGGGGCTTCTAACGGGAACCAAAATCGCGCGCCGCCCGAGGCTCATCGACAGATGGCCGGGCGCGCGAGGAGAACAGGGTTGCGGCGTTTCGATCAGGCGAAAATGGACGCGACGATTTCGAGGCGCAGCCGCCTGACGGCGGGGTGAGCAGGGCTCGTGCCCGCGAACCCCCAGCGGGAAGGCGGATCCGCCCGAAAGCGGCTGGCCATTTGCGCCCGAAACGACGCGACCCGCTCAACCTTTCCGCCAGTCAGCCACAAGGCGTGCCATTAAGGCCCCGTCTTTAAAGGGGTATCAGAATTCTGTCTTACACCCCGAGCCAGTAGGCGTTGCGTCATCGCATCATCGCGCTTGAGTTTGAGCTGTTTTTCAGGCACCTTCTTTTTCGAGGCATGATGGATCCGGACCGCCAACCTTCGTGGAGAAGCCATGAGCGAGATTCAGTCGGGGGCTCCCCGGCATTATCGGCTGTTGACCTGTAACGTGCTGGCGCGCGAGTGCTACCTCTGCGCGGCGCGTTCGAAAAACATCATTGACGTCCGGCTGCTGGACCAGGGGCTGCACGACCTGGGCGCCGGGAAAATGTCCGCCCGCCTCCAGGAGGCGCTGGACCAGGTCGATCCGGCCCGCGACGAGGCGGTTCTCCTGGGTTATGGCTTGTGCAACAACGGCGTGGTGGGGCTTCATGCCGCCGTGCCGTTGGTCGTTCCCCGCGCGCACGACTGCATCACCCTGCTGCTCGGCTCCCGGAAGCGCTATAATGACCTGTTTTCCGGGAATCCCGGCACGATTTATGAGTCCGTGGGCTGGATCGAGGCGATCCAGCACCGGCTTGAGAATCCGCGCCAGTCCCTGCTCCGTTACGACCAGAAAATGTACCAGGAATTTGTGGAGAAGTACGGCGAGGAGAATGCCGAGTATCTGATGGAAGAACTCGGCGGGTTGAGTCACTATTCCAAGCTGACCTACATTGACATGCCGGTGGGGCAGTCGGCCGAGCATCGTGACACGGCTGCCCGGCTGGCGGCGGAGCACCAGTGGACCTTCGAGTCGCTGCCCGGGAATGTGGCGCTCCTGCAGCGGCTGGTGGACGGCGACTGGGATCCGCGCGACTTTCTGGTGCTTCAGCCCGGCGAAACGGTAGAACCGTCCTACGATGACGGAGTCGTGAAAGCCAAGCCCCGATAAGCGGTCGGGACGGGAAGGCTCCGCGAATAGCATTGCGAAACCGGGGCCGATTCGCTATTAGTGATGCTTTTCAACAACCCAAGGAGCAGTCGTGAGCAAGATTCCGGTTGGCATACAGTTGTATACGGTTCGGCAGGCGCTGAGCCAGGATTTCAAGGGCGTGGTGAAAGAACTCGCCGAAATGGGTTACAAAGGGGTCGAGTTCGCCGGCATTTATGGCAACATGGAGCCCGCCGAGCTGGCCGCGTTCCTGAAGGAAACCGGGCTGAAGTGCTGCGGCCAGCACGTGGGCGCCAACGATATCGCCACGGCCGGCAGCAAGCCCTATGCCTATGCCAAGGCCCTGAATTGCCCCTACCTGACCACCAGCGGCGCGGGACAGGTTGACAAGGACTGGCCCGGGGCCATCGAGCTCTATCGCAAGGCCGGCGCCGTGGCCAAGGCCGGCGGGTGCGTCTTTACGTATCACAATCATGCCCAGGAATTCACCCAGTTCGACGGCGTGTATGCCGAGGACATGCTGTTCCAGAAGACGGACCCCGTGGAGGTGCAGGCGGAACTGGACACCTTCTGGATCCGCAAGGGCGGCCCCGATCCCGTGGCCTACATCGCCCAGTATCCCGGCCGGGTTCCCCAGATTCATCTCAAGGATATGCATCCGCTCACCTGCGTGTTCACCGAAGTCGGCAATGGCCTCATGGACTTGAAGGCCATTTTCAAGGTCGGCGTGGCGGTCGGCGCCAAGTGGGTGATTGTCGAGCAGGATACCTGCCCGGGGCCGGAACTGGAGAGCGCAAGAATCTCCATCCAAAACCTGAAAAAGGCCAAGCTGGCCTGATCATGACTTCCTGGACCGACGACAAGCAGCCCCTTCGCATCACCTGCGGCAAGGGAATTGCCCCTTTTCTCCGCGCCGAAACGGAGGCCTTGGGCTTCAAGGTGACGGACGAGAGCGGGGGCGGCGTGGAAACCGAGGGCACGCTCGAGGACGCCCTGTCCCTGAACCTCCATCTGCGTACCGCCTTGCGTGTGCTGTGGCAGGTCGGACGGTTCGACGTGGACGATCCCAAGCGGCTTTATGCGCAGGTGACCGCGCTGCCGTGGGAGGACTGGATCGATCCGGGCGGCTATGTCTGCGTGAACAGCTTCACGCAGACGGCCTGCATTCGCGACACCCGGTTTGCGGGGCTGACGATCAAGGATGCGATCGTGGACCGGCTCCAGAAGGTGCATGGCCGCCGGCCCGATTCGGGGAGCGACACAAACCGCTCGGTGGTTTTCCTGTATTGGCGCGAGCGCGACGCCCGGGTTTACCTGGACACGTCTGGCGACAGCCTCTCGCGCCGGGGCTACCGGAAAGAGCCCATGAAGGCGCCGCTGCAGGAGACGCTGGCCGCCGCCGTGGTCAAGGCCACGGGCTGGACGGGGACGGGGGCGTTTGTCAATCCGATGTGCGGAAGCGGTACGCTGGCCATCGAGGCGGCGCTGATGGCGTCGAACCGGGCGCCGGGCCTGTTGCGGGATAATTTCGGGTTCATGCACATCCTGGGCTTTCCGAAGGAGCGCTGGGCCGCGTTGCGGGCCGGGGCGCAGCAGGCGATCACGCCGTGGCCGGCGGAGCCGTTGATCGTGGCCACCGACCTGGATCCCCGCGCGGTGGAAGCGGCGCGGCGGAATGCGGAGAACGCGGGCGTGACCGCCGGCATCGCGTTCGGCGAGTGCGATTTTGCGGACTCGCCCATGCCGGCCTGCGGCGGCGTGGTGGTGCTCAACCCGGGGTATGGCGACCGGCTGGGGACCGTGCCGGAGCTGGAGCCGCTCTATGGGCGGATCGGCGATTTCTTCAAGCAGCGCGGGCAGGGCTACACGGGCTTTGTGTTCACCGGCAACCCGGACCTCGCCAAGCGCGTCGGCCTGCGGAGCAACCAGAAGATCCCCTTTTTCAACAGCGAGATCGAGTGCCGCCTGCTGGGCTACCGGCTTTATGCGGGCACCATCCGGGCCAAGTGGAACAAGGGGGAGCCGGGTTGAAAACGCGGAAGCTCGGAAAAAACGGAGCGGAGGCCTCGGTGCTGGCCCTGGGCTCCTGGCAGCTCGCCGATGACGCATACTGGGGCCGGGGCGGCGATCCCGAGCGGACCGTGAAGGTCGCCCTGGACGCGGGCATCACCCTGTTCGACACGGCCGAGATGTATGCGGATGGCGAGTCCGAAAAGGTGCTCGGCAAGGCCCTCGGCCGGGACCGGGATCGCGTCCTGATTGCCACCAAGGTGTTTTCCTCCCACTGCGCGCCGGCGGATCTGCGCAAAGCCTGCGAAGCCAGCCTGAAGCGGCTCCACACGGACCGCATCGATCTTTTCCAGGTGCATTGGCCGTCGCGGGACGCCGCGTTCTCCGACTCCGCCGCCGAAATGATCCGGTTGCGCAAAGAGGGAAAAATCCGCGCCCTGGGCGTTTCTAATTTCGGTCCAAAAGACCTGGACGAGTGGATGGAGGTTGGCGAGGCGGATTCCGATCAGATTGGCTACAACCTGCTGTTTCGCGCGCCGGAATATGAAATATTGCCCGCCTGCGCCCGGCATGGGGTGGGGGTGCTGGTGTACATGCCCCTGCTTCAGGGAATCATGACCGGGCGCTGGACCACGGTGGAGGAGATTCCCGTCTCCCGCCGGCGGACCCGCCATTTCGCGTCGACTCGCGAAGGCACCCGCCATGGCGAGCCGGGGTGTGAAGACCTTTTGTTCGAGACCCTTCGGCGTCTGAAGACGATTTCAGCCCGGATCGGGCACCCGATGGCGGATGTGGCGCTGGCCTGGCTGCTGGCCCGGCCGGAGGTGACCTCGGTGATCGTCGGCGCCCGCGAGCCGGACCAGGTCTTGCGGAATGTCCGGAGCGTGGGCCTTGAATTGGATCCGGACACCGTGGCAGAACTGGATGACATCACGAAGCCGGTCAAGGACAAGCTGGGCGGGAACGCCGATCTGTGGGTGGGCGCCAAAGAAAGCCGGATCCGGTAAGGACCTATTTGACGTCGGCGGGATATCCCACGGTCTGGGCAAAAATGATTTTCTTGCCGGCGGGCAACTTCATGGCTTCAGCCAGCGCTTTTTTATCCAGCAGCCCGCGTACCACAGTGGCCAGGCCTTCCGATGCGCAGAAGAGATAGACGTTCTGGCTGACGAAGCCGGCGTCCGCGAACACGTAGGCATCCAGTTCGGGACCTGAAATACCTTTCGTTTTCGACATGTCGGCCACGAGCACCAGGTTGAGGGGGGCGGTGGCCGCGAAATCCTGGAGCCCGGTCAGCTTGCGAAGGTCGCCCTTGACGACGCCCTTCAGGCTGTTGGCCTTGGGGTCGTAGAGGAACGTGCCTTCCTCGAGGACGGCGTAGACCTCGATCTCCTGCCAATTCATGGTGGAGGGGGCGGTGCGCATGCCGGTGCTGGCGCGGTTGATTCCGTTGGCGGCCCAGAGCAGGTCGGCGAGCTGTTGCGGGGGGAGTTTCTTGTCGCTGTAGGCGCGCTGGGACTGGCGCTCCTTGAGTGCCTGCATGAGGGGCTTGCCGCCTTCCATGCGGGGGGTGGGCAGGGTGATGTCCTTCAGGTCCTGGGCGCTGGCCCAGGAGGCCCAGGCGGTCAGCATGACGGCGGCGAATGTGGTGAGTTTCATGGTTTTTCTTCTCCTTGGTGCGGTTGCGGCGGCCAACACGAGTTCACGGGTTAAGGTAAAGGGGGCGGCCCCTAAACGCAATGGAATTTTCGCCGGCGCACCTCCGTGTGCGCCGTGTGATAGTTACCGGTGTTTGGCTGTGCGGATTGTCTTCCGCGAAAAGCCCGATGGAATATTTTCTGGAGGGCGGAAAGCAGCAAGCCTACCCCCAATCCAGCCGGCTGGATTTGATTGTAACTTATTGTGCGGCAATATGTTGCGCAGTTTTAAAATGGGTGCCATAGGCCGTTTTTCGCCCTTTTCACGGTTAACGAAAAACACGGCGAAACACGGTAAGAGAAGATGGCGGGAAAGGGCAGCGCCACCGGTAAGATGAACCACGGATCTCACGGATTTCACGGATAGGAATGTCGGGGAAGCCCCGCGCCCCCGTAACAATCCTCGTTCACGTACCCGTTCACGTTTGCCGCCTCGGGTGGAGGGGTATTCCCCGCACCCCCGATTGGAGCCGGCGGCCTGCGCTGAGCCTGTCGAAGCGTCCTCCGCCGGTAGCGAGAATGCCATACTGGTTACCCGAGAAAACATGGCGAATGATGGAGGGTGGCGGGCCTCCGCCGCCGCATCGAACACGAAAGGACGCGAATTTAAAACGGCTGAATTGAGGCTATCTGTTCTTCCAGTAATCCGGATCACGGTGCAGATGCATGACCGCCATGATGACGATTTCATCCGATCGTTCGCGGAAAAGGACGCCGAAGGGAAACGTCTTGGTTAGACACCGGCGGACATCAAGCTCGACGGCGGGATACAGGCGGGGATTGAGCATGATAAGGTTGATGGAGTCCTGCACGGAAACGAGGAACCGCCTGCCAAGATCTGACTGCTGCGATTCGTAGTAAGAGGCAGCTTCGATCATTTCGAATTCTGCTTCGGGATGGAATCGGACGGCCTTCATGTCAGCGAGGCGTAGGCTTTGGCAAAGACCTTATTGGCATCACGGAGTTTGACGGCGCCGCGGTCCACGTCGGCGCAACGCCGGCGAACCTCTTTCTGCCACTTGGCCGACAACCGAGGCGCGACAGAGGCGTCAAGGCTTTCGATCAGTTTCTCGGCCACGAACGCCCGTAGCGCGGGCGGCAAACCCAATGCTTGCGTGACGACTTTTTCGGCTGTAGGTGTGCTCATGGGGTAATTATACCTGATAGAGCTTGCTGGCTTCAATTGGTTTTCTTGCCAGCCTTCAGAGCCATCCAACCGCCCGAAACAACGACGGATGCAGAACAAGGTTTGTCGCAGGCCAACCGGGTAACGGAGCAACGCCATGAAAAAGAAAAGTGCCGCCTTAAGAAGGCGGACGGGGTGTTATTGGCCTGCTGACTCTGGCTATGGTATGAGTGAGATTCAACCCTAAAGACGTCAATTTTTATTTCTTAGGACTGACCCCTTGGGCCCACTTCCGACTGGAGCCGGCCTGCCCTCAGGCCGGAATGACCGTCCTTGACGCGGTCAGCGCCCGCGTCTACAGCAAAGGGGCTTCCAGTTCAGGGTTTGACGGAAAGCGGGCCGATGGGGGCGGTCCGCAGGGTGGCGTACTGGGATCCGAAGAGGGAGTCGTCGCCAATGAGCTTCATCTTGGTCCACATGCGCGTGCACATGGCCAGCAGGACGTCCCGGTGGGCCGGATCGTCCGCCAGGTTGCGGCGCTCGAAGGGGTCCGCCTGCAGGTCGTACAATTCGTCGATCCCGCCCGGAGAAAAGACATACTTCCAGTGATCGTGCCAGACCATCCGCTGGGTGTAGACAAAGCGCTGCCCATAAAACTCGGCATAGGCGTCCTGCCAGTCCGTGGCCGTGGCGCGCCCCTCCAGGACGGGGCGGAGGCTCCGGCCTTGCGCGCCCGGCATTTCGCTGCCGAGGCACAGATCGACCAGCGTCGGGCCGATATCCACATGGCTCGTGAGGGTGGACTCATCCGCCACTCCGGCCGCCATGCCGGGCACCCGCAGGATGAGGGGGATGTTGTAGACCTCCTCATACGACGTGCCGACCCCTTTTGCGGCCAGGCCGTGGGCGCCAAGCATGTCGCCATGATCGCTCGTGAACACGATGATCGTGTTCTCGTACTGGCCGGTCTCCTTGAGCACGCGGACGATCCGGCCGATTTCGGAGTCGAGGAAGGAGATCACGGCCCAGTAGGAGGCGGTGACGCGGCGCCAGTCGGCATCGCTCAGGCCGGCCCACACCGAGCGCATCCGGCGGACGACCTCGGGCTTGCCGTCGGGTTCGTCGCGAAGGGTGGGGCTGAGGGGGATGGTGTCCAGATCGTAGCGGTCCAGGAACGCCTGCGGGGGGATATAGGGATCGTGCGGCTCCGAGCTGGAGACGAAGCAGCAGAACGGGGCGTCGCCCGCGGCGGCGCGGCGGATGAAGTCGATGCCGCGCTCGAAGGCGGGGTGGGGCGGCGGGGCGGGGTTTTTGTCGACTCCGGCCAGAAGGTAGTCGTTATAGCCCTCCTTGGGAACCACGACCTTGGGCGCGGGCGCGGGGGTCCGTTTGGCATTGCCGCACGTGTGGTCGTATTCCTGCCAGCCGAAGTCCTCGAGCTTGAGGCTTTGCTCCACATGCCATTTGCCGAAGTAGCCGGTCTGGTAGCCGGCGCTGGCGAGGAGGTTGGAGAAGAACGGGGGGCGCTTCGCGGGCAGCGCGATCCACTCCTTGCGCTGCGTGTGGGTGCAGTCCCAGATACCGTGGGTGGAGGGATAGGTGCCGGTCATGAGCGAGGCCCGGGCGGGCGAGCAGATGGCGTTGGTGGTGTAGGCGCGCTCGAATTTGCGGCCGTCGGCGGCGAGGGCGTCGAGGTGGGGCGTGAGGCAGCCCGTGCCCCGGGCCAGGGCCCGCGCGGAGGTGTGGTCGGTCATCAGGAACAGGATGTTGGGCTGGCGTGTCATGGGTGAAAAGGTAAAAGGTTTCGCCCGTAAACGCAACTAATCATCAGGGCCTCCTCCGCTTCCCACCCCAACCCCTCGGCGGAATGGCTTGCGCGGAAAAAAACGTTAGGCTACGATGAACCCACTCGGAATCACTTGGCAGCGGAGCGCACCATGAAACAAGCGGCGATCACAGGCGTCAAACAGGCGAAGGTCATCGAGGTTCCCGAGCCCCGGGCCAAGGCGGAGTGGGTGAAGGTCAAGGTGCATGCCGCCCCGATGTGCACAGAGTTCAAGGGCTTCCTCACCGGCGACGGCTCGCACGGCTACGGCCACGAGGCGGCCGGCGAAGTGGTGGAGGTAGCCCAGCCCGGCCGCGTCAAGGTCGGCGACCGGGTCGTGGTCCAGCCGGGCAACCCGTGCGGCGTGTGCGATCTCTGCAAGCAGGGCGAGTTCATCCACTGCGCCCAGTGGCTCGACTTCGAAAAGGTCACGGGCGGCAAGACGGGCCTCGTGACCATGGCCCAGTACCTGCTCAAAGCGGACTGGCTGCTCTCGCCGATCCCGGACGATGTGCCCTATGACCTGGCCTCGCTGGCCGTGTGCGGGCTGGGCCCGACCTTCAGCGCCTTCGAGCTCATGGGTGTGGACTCGTTCGACACCGTGCTCGTCACGGGCCTGGGGCCGGTGGGGCTGGGCGGGGTGGTGAACGCGGCGTTCCGGGGCGCGCGGGTGATCGGCGTGGATAGCAACGCCTATCGCGGCAAGCTGGCCCAGGAGCTGGGCGCGGAGGCCGTTTTCGATCCGGCCGATCCCGATACGGCCCAAAAGATCCTGGCCCTGACCGGCGGCCGGGGCATCGACAAGGCCGTGGACTGCTCGGGAATCGTGAAGGCGCACGCGCTGTGCTACGAGGTGGCGCGCCGCAAGGGCGAGGTGGCGTTCGTGGGCCAGTGCCACGAGGACTCCCCGCTCAAGATCAGCCAGCACATGATCCAGAAGGGCCTGCGCCTCCACGGCGTGTGGCATTACAACCTGGGCGCCTACTCGCGCCTCATGCAGGTGATCCTCAAGACGCCGGTGCTGGGCGCCATGATCACCCACGTCTTTCCGCTCGACGAGATTCAAGAGGCCTGGGAGACCCAGGTGGCCGGCCAGTGCGGCAAGGTGATCCTCCACCCCTGGTGAGGGCTTGAAGAATAGGACCTATAAAACCTATAGGACCTATAGGACCTATTTTAGGACCATTCGCTTCCTCATTTTCTCCGCCATGGCGAGCATGGAATCCCGCGCGTAGTTCAGCTGCGTGGCCGCCAGTTCGGCCGCCTCGCCCGCCGTGATGGTGCGGGCATATTCCCGGGCCAGCGCGGGCCGGGCGCGGTTGATGGCGTCGCGAATCGCCCCCGTGTCCTTCAGGATCCGGGCGCGGAAGGCCGGCGCCACGCGCTCCCACATGGCGTAGAAATATTCCATCTCCAGCAGGGCGAACTGGGCCCGGAACCGCAAGAGATGGGCCTCGCATACCGCCTTGAACAGGTCGAAGCGCGTCCGGTTGCGCGTCACGGCCGGCCGCAGCGCGGCCAGCCGGTCGAGCACGTGGGGCAGGTAGTTGTCGTGCAGGTGATCCGCGCGGGGCGAGGTGCGCTCGTGCAGGAAGTAGAGGTCGCCGATCTCCCCGTCGGGCAGGCCGAAGAACTGGAACGCGAAGCGGACGTCGAAATCGCGCAGGTCCGACTCCTCGACGCTCGACCAGCCGGCGGCGCCGAGCGTGGCGATGCCGTACCAGTCGAGCTCCGGGTGCGCGTTGATGCCCGCCAGGCTGTGGCCTCGCGACCAGCTCGAGCCGATGGCGAAGAGCCCCTCGTTGCGCTTGCAGGCGTTGCACGTCTCGAGCGTGTTGAGCTGGCCGGTGATGAACCGGGGCGCCATGCACCCGTGGAAGGAGACCCGGATGCCGCCCACCGTGCCGAGCGTGAGGCCGTGCCGGCGGAAGAGCTTGGGCACCGCATCGCTGGGCAGCCAGCGCGGGGCTTCGGGGTTGGCCATGAAGGGAGCAAGCGCGCGCTGGTCGGCCGCGGGCAGATCCTCGAAGAAGCGGGGCTTGCCCGAAAAATTCAGGCGGGGGAGCGTGTCGATCCGGCCTTCCGGGCGTTTCAGCCACGCGCGGCTCAGGAGCCCGCCCCGGAAGCGGCGGAGGTTGTAGTGCAGCGGGGCGGTCTCGGTATAGCCCCAGTCGCAATAGATCGCTTCGCGCGGCAGGCGGCGGATCACGGCGGGATTCATCTCCTTCGCGATCACGTCGCCCCAGAGCAGCGGGGTGACCCCGCGTTCGGCGCAGTGGGCGGCCACCCGGTTGACCCAGTCGAGATAGCGGGTGATGCGCGGCTGGCCTTTGAGTGCCTTTTTGCAGCGCGGGCAGGTGCCCACCCGCGCGGTTTCGTCCAGTCCCACATGCAGGAACGGCACCCCCGGGTGGAGGTCGATCAGCTCGTCGATGAAGTCGCGGATCAGCGGCCAGGTGTCGGGATGGGTGGAGCAGGCCTCGGCGGGATCGGCGGGATCCTCGCGCAGGTGGGCATAGGCGGGCTTGGTCAGCAGGAATTGCAGGTGGCCGAGCGTTTGCACCAGCGGGACGACGGTGATGCCGTAGCGGGCGGCCTCGGCGAGAAAAATGCGGATCTGGGCGGGCGTGAGCGCCTCGGGCACGGCAATGTCCGGATGGCGGTCCAGACGGAGGTAGTCCTCGTATTCCGCGAGGAGGGTGTTGATGCGCCACTCCGCCAGGTCGGGCAGGATGGCGAGCAAGTTGTCGAAGGTCCGGCAGGTGCCCTTGAGGTCGAGGTGATAGGTGCGCCAGGGGATATCCGGCCAGTCCCGGATCGTGAGGCAGGGCAGCCGGCCGGGGAATTGGCGGAGCAGTTGCTTGAGGGCCTGCCAGGCATAGAGCAGGCCGGGGTAGGTGCGGGCTCGGGCGAGCACGCCCTTCGAAGAGATGGCGAGCACGAACCCCTGGCGGTCCTCGGGCGCCCGGAGTTTGGTGGTGGGGTCGCCGAGGCGGAAGGAAAAGCCGGCCTCTCCGGAGAAGAGGGCGGTGGGCTCATCCTGTTCCGCCGGCCATTCCTGGAGCATGATTTCAGCCAGTTCAGCGGCGTCGCGGCTGACCTCGAATTCGGGGCAGGCGGGGAGACGGAAGGCGCCGGCCTGGCGGGTGAGGGATTGGGGGCGGGGGAGCAGGAGAACGTCGGCAGCGGGACGGCTGGTTTTCATGGGAGCATCATAACCAACCGCCCGCCGGCGCGCAACGGTGGATTAACGGGCTGGATTACGGGCGGCGGCTTGAGCGGGTTGCGTCGTTTCGGGCGCAAATGGTCGGCCGCTTTCGGGCGGATCCGCCTTCCCGCTGGAGGCGTCGGGGCACGAGCCCACGCCGCCTCGCCGTCAGGCGGCTGCGCCTCGAAATCGTCGCGTCCATTTTCGCCTGATCGAAACGCCGCCACCCCAAGCTCCTCGCGCGCCCGGCCATCTCCGATGAGCCTCGTGCGGCGCGCGACTCTTCGGTTCCCGTGCCAAGCCCATAGGCATTTGAAGGCAAGAGACGAATTCCGGTCCCACGGGCTTTTGTTGGAAGCACGGGCAATCAACAGGCCTGTGAAGTTTGTCTTACACCCGGGGGGGATCACCCGGCTTTGGCTTCGGGCTTGGGGCCCCCGAAACAGTAGCGGACGTGATCAGGATTCATGGGCTTGGTGAGGAGGGACACGAGAACGGCCGTCAGGGCGGCGAGGGGAAGCGCCACGAGGAGCGGATCCACGACCGCCCAGGTGGGGCTAAAGGCCGGGGTCAGGATCGTGTCCCGGCCGATGAGCGACTTGCAGAGGCCGAGCCCGGCGGCGGTCTTGCCGTTGACGAAGATCGACCAGAGTCCGCTGGAGAGGAAGCCGACCGCAATGGAGGCGATCGCGGCGGCGCGCGTCATCCGCTTCCAGAACAGGCCGCCGAGGAAGGCGGGGAGGAAGGAGGCGGCGCAGAGGCCGAAGAAGATGGCCGTGGCCAGGGCGATGATATTGCCGCGCACGGCCTTGCCCAGGGTGATGGCGGCGATGATGCCGACCACGATGCCCAGGCGCGTGATGAGCACGGAGCGGGAGGAGTGGCCGCCGGTGAGGGTTTCGAAGACATCCCGGCCGATGGCCGTGCCCATGGTGTGGAACTGGCTCGACAGGGTGCTCATGGCCGCGGAGAGCAGGGTCATGAGGAAGAGGACCCCGAACCATTTCGGAAAGGCGGAGTTGACGTAACTGGGGATGATGGTGTCGCTGTTCCCCTGCATGGGGGTGCCGAGCGTGATGGAGCGGGCGATGGCGATCAGCCCGGGCTTGATCGTGTCGGGCGCGTTATCGACGCCGCGCGTCAGGCTGGCGGCGGGGGTTTTGAGCACATAGCGGAGCGGCTGGTCCTCGGCGTCTCCGGGCATGCGGTAGGCGATGAACGTTTTGGCGCGGGCCTTGATCTCCGCGGGCGCATCGGCCGCCACGAGAGAGAGCTTGGCTTTGCCGTCGGCCCCGGGGTCGAGGAGGGCGGCCTCATCGACGATGCGGCACGAGATGGTTTCGTGCTTGGCGAAATAGACATTGGAAAGGGCGCCGACGATGAAGGCCACGCCGGTCATGAAGAGGATGAAGAGGCCGCCGGCGGCAACGCCGCGGTTGAGGGACTGCTTGGATTTGACGGTCATGAAGCGGACGATGAGCTGGGGCTGGGCGAGCACGCCGATGCCGACGCCCATGACGATGGTGGAGACCATGATCCACCAGAGGTTGTAGCGGCTGGCGTCGGCGCCGGTGGCGCCCGCTGCCGCCCAGCCGAAGGCGGGCATGGAGGTCCAGCCCTGGTGGCCGATGGCGGCGAGGGGTTTTGGCACCTGGGCCCCCAGGTCGGTGAGGGCCTGGTGGGCCGGGGCGAAACCGCCCAGGATGACGTAGGTGACCGCCAGGAGGATGATCATGCCCACGAGCATGATGGCGCCCTGGAGGGCGTCGGTGAGCATGACGCCCTTGAGTCCGCCGGCGATCACGTAGGCGGCGACGAGGAGGGCGAAGATATAGAGGGCGGCGTTGTAGGTGATGTGGAAGATGGGGCCGATGAATTCGGCGCCGCCGATGATCACGGCCATGGCGTAGAGGGGCATGAAGCAGAAGATGATGAGGGCGCAGGCGATCTGGATGAACCGGCTGTTGAAGCGCTTGCCCATGAGCTCGGGGAACGTGTGGGCGTCGAGGTGATGGCCCATGCGGCGGGTGGGGTTGCCGAGGAAGACGAAGGCAATGAAGATGCCGACGAAGATGTTGAGGAAGGTCAGCCAGAGGAGGCCCATGCCGAAGTTGGCGGCGACCCCGCCGAAGCCGACGATGGCGGAGGTGCTGATGAAGGTGGCGCCGTAGGAGAGCGCCATGACCACGGGATTGGCGTTCCGGCCGGCCACGAGGTAGTCGGTGGCGGTCTTGGTCTGGCGGTAGCCCTGGTAGCCCAGATAGCCGGTGGCCAGGAGGTAGACGATCAGGACGGAAAGGGTGAAAATATCCATGGCGGGGTTCCTTCGGGTGGGTTAGCGGGGGGTGAGCGGTTCTTCAACTTCTTCTTTTTCTTCCTTGGCCCATTTCACATCTTCAGGTTTGACGGGCTCATCGCCTTTGTTCCAGTTGGCAAAGCCGTAGACCACGCACAGGATGGCGCTTCCGATGGCCAGCAGGTACGCGAGAAATACCCAGGGATCCTGAATTCCTTGCAGCATGACCAACCTCCATTAATGACTGTTTCTCTTTATCGGAACGCTCAATTTGGTGGTACTATATCAAAAATAATACCGGACACAAGGGCGTTTCATGGGATTGCTACACTTTCAAGGGGATACTTCCACCGGCGTTGCGGTGGCTGTTGCTGCCGGTATGGCACGCCTTGTGGCTAGCTGGCGGAAAGGATTTTGGTTCCCGTTAGAAGCCCCAGTTATATTGGTTTTAAGGGAGGAAACTCGGTTCCATGGGCTTCTTTCGGAAGCCGTCAACCAACAGGCCGGTCGCGATTCAACAACGTTGGCGTCGCCTCACACGGAAGCATCACAACACCGCTTCGAACTGCACTGCGCAGTGCAAAATAGGCTTGATTGTCCCGGCGTGCGGGCGTAACATGAACGGTATTGGCTTGAGAAGGAGTGGCAGATGAAGGCTGAATCCGTTGACAAACACGCCATTGCCAAGGCCTGCGGCGTTCACGTCACGACCGTGACTCTGGCGCTGAACAACCGGCTCCGGGTGGCCAAGCAGACCCGCCTGCGCATTCAGGCGGTGGCCCGTCGCTTGGGCTATGTGCCCAATCATGCGGCCCGCCAGTTGGCCCGGTGCCGGTTCGGGTGGCCGGGCCGATCCGTCGAGCGGATGGGGTTTGTCGTGTTTGACGGCATTGAACCCCTGCGCGGTGTTTATATGGCTTTTCTGGCCGGTGCGGAACAGCGGATTTCGGCGTTGGGCGGCATGCTGATCTTTGTCCGTGAAAGTGTGGGTTCGCCGCGAGGACGCTTTGCCGGATTCGCCCGGTCTGAGATTGTGGATGGCCTGGCGCTGGTTGGCAATGTGGACGACAAGGCCTTGCGGAAGGCGAAACAGGCCCGCCGCCCCCTGGTCGTCATCGGCGATCATCATTGTTCGACGCCCGTCCATCAGGCGAATGTTGACTTTCGGGCCATGGGCCGGTTGGCCGTCCAGCATCTGTTGGCCCTCGGCCACCGGCGGATCGGGTTCGTCGCCGACAATACAGCCTTTGTCTACCAGCGGGAACTCCTCGAAGGCGCTCAGGCGGCGATGACGGGATCCGGACTGATCCTGCAAGCCACCGCGTGGAATCCGGAAAGCGCCCTGCGAAAGGGCCAGCCGGCGGCGAGCTCGCCGGTCGACATCTTGCGGGAGGGGCACGTAACGGGGATTGTCGTGGGCGAGCCCGGCCGGGCAGAGAGTTTCGTGAATTCACTGGCGCGTCGCGGGATAACGGTTCCGGGCGACATCAGCATTGTGGCCTGCGAGTCGAGCGACGCCAGGCCGATTATTCCCGGGATGGCTCACGTGGATGCCGCGATGGAGGACGTGGGCGTCGCCGGCGTTGAGTTGTTGCGCGAGGTGGCGGCGAATCCAGGCTGTGCGGCCCGCCAGGTGTTGATCGCGCCGACGTGGGTGGAGGGGTGGAGCGCGAGAGCGGCTGGAAAACAGGGGGACGACAAACGCACCGTGTACACTTCATAGAAGAGGAGCAAGCATGAACAAGATAATGACCCGGATGGCGGTGGTGGTGCTGGCCCTGGCGGCGGCGACAGGCGTACAGGCCCAATACACGGGTAATAATCAGACGATCACGATTAACGGCTCGGTCAGCAACGCCAACGCCTTCACCGTGGGCAGCGGGTTCACGGGGGATTGGCTGATCGTTACGAATAGCGGCGTGCTGGCCGTCGCTTGGGGCAAGGTCGGTGATGTCAGCGGCGGCGGCAATATGGCCGTGGTCACCGGCTCGGGAAGTGTTTGGAGCAATGGCGAACTGAAGGTGGGCTCGATCGTTTCGGCCAACCAGCTTACGATCAACAACAGTGGCCTCGTGATTTCGGGTTCCGGCTATGTCGGGTATAACGCCTCTGCCAACAGCAACAGCGTGCTGGTCACCGGCGCGGGTAGCGTCTGGACGAACAGAACTGCTTTTGGCGTGGGCTTTAACGGCGGGCGCAGCAATCAGTTGACGATTGCTGACGGCGGCAAAGTGTACATACCCGCCAACGCCATTCTCGGCTCCAACAACGCGGCGCTGGTTACGGGGACGGGCAGCACGTTTTGGGCCGATAGCCGGCTTTATTTAGACGGGCAACTCTCGATCAGCACCGGCGGGCAGTTTCAAAGTTACAGCGTTTGGTTGGGCACCCCGGAGGCATCGCTGCTGCTCTCCGGCACCGGCAGCGTCTGGCGCGATACGGGCGCCATCAAGGTGGGCGCATCGTGCCCGGGCGGCCGGGTGACGGTTGCTGACGGCGCCAAGCTTTTCAGTGTCAATATGGATATCGGCAACAACGGGGGCGCCAGCAACAGTCAGGTCGTCATCACCGGGCAGGGAACCCTGTGGAGCAATGTCAACGAGTTCGCCGTGGGCTGGGGCGACAAGTCACAGGGGAACTCACTCATTGTCTCCAACGGGGCCACGGTGCTTCACCCCGGCATTTGGTACCTGGGCCGGCCGACGTCCGGGAAAACCAGCAACAACACGGTGGTGGTGACCGGAACCGGCACCACCATGAGAACGACCGGCGCGGGTGTCATTTACTTGGGCGTCGGAGGCCCGAATAACAAGTTGACCATCGACAACGGCGGCGTCTTCGATAATGGATCGGCGCAAAACACCTTTATCGGCTGGAACCCGGGGGACAACGACAATTCCGCGCTGGTCAGCGGATCGGGCAGCGTCTGGAGCAACGGGTATCTTTATATGGGATGGACAGGAGGCGGAGGCAACAGCGTGACCCTTGCCAACGGCGGGACCCTGGCGACCGCCGGCGGCACGATCGGTCATACGGTTAGCTCTAATAGCACGGCGCGGGTCTCCGGCGGCGGCAGTGTTTGGCGCAACAGCGGCGTACTCATCGTAGGCAACGCCAGCGCGGGCAACCAACTGGCGGTCACCAGCAGCGGCGCGGTGTATAACACCAGCGGCACGCTTGGCAATTCTGCCGGCGGCAGTAACAACGCGGTGCTGATCGCCGGGGCGGGAAGCGTCTGGAGCAATAGCACCACCCTGGTCGTGGGCAATGTCAGTTGGAACAACCAGATGACGATCGCCAACGGCGGCAAGGTGTATAATACGGGCGGCACGATCGGCAGTAGCAGCGGTGCCGACAGCAACGCGGTGTTCGTCAGCGGGAGCGGCTCGGTTTGGCGCACGTCCGGGAACTTGACAGTCAACACGACCGGCAGGACTGGAAACGGGTTGATCTTGAGCACAGGCGGCGTGGCCATCGTGTTGGGGAACGTCACAATCGGCACGGGCGGATATGTCACGAATTACGTCGTGGGAACTGCCGGCGGGCTGGACATGGCGTCGGCGAGCACCTTGACCTTGAATGGCAAGATGGGCCTCGTTTTCGCCGGTGCCCCGACCCAGCTCGGGCCGTACTGGGGGCTGCGCTGGGCGGGCGACCATACCAACGCCCTGAAAGGGCTCACGAACACCGTGCTGACGATCACGGACGGGCCTGAGCTGCCCGCCCGATGGCGTAACAAGGCCGCGATTTATTATGACGGAGCGACCACGACCACCTATATCGGTTTCAATGTGACGACGATTCCGGGAGCAGGAACCATCATGTCATCCGTTGACAGGCCATTTATCCCTTGCTTCCCTTGCGAGCCAGCCAATAGTATGCCCGGATGATCTTCCGACTCTCTCCGCGATCGGCTCGACTGCTTTTGCTGACCCTAGTCCTCGCTCTGGCCGGCGCCGCGCAGGCCGCGCCCCGGCCCAAGGCGGCCGAAAAAAAGGATGAGCTGGAAAGCGTCATCGCCGAGCTGAATGTGGAGCGCGGCAGCGGCTGGTGGGATCCGGCCTGGTCGTTCCGCCGGACATGCACGGTTCACGATCCACGCCTGTCCCTGTTCGGCAGCGAGATTTTCCTGACGGCGCCCGACCCCCTGCTGCTCGCCAACACCCGGCTGTGCGCGCCCGCCCTGGCGGATCTTCGCGCGGTTACGCTGGGCGGCGAGCCCATGCCGTGCGGCGTGACGCGGTTCGGGCAGGATGACGGGCTCAGCCTCATCTGGCTCCGTCCGCCCGCCACCGCCAAGCCGCCCTTCATTTTTTTCCTGTATTATGGCAATCCGGCGGCCGCCGCGCGGCCGGACCCGGAGCCCGGTCGCATTCCCGAGGACGCCGACCGGATGAGCCCGGCTGTCAGCCCGGAGGAAACCGCCCCGGCCCGCGCGATCCCGGCCGGCACGAACCCCGCGTTCTTCAGCGACCTGGTGATGATTGAAGCCGAGGATTGCGTCACCGCCTGCGGGAAGCCGGCGTTCACCTATGACCGCCAGCCCCCGCAAATGGCCTGGCTGATCAAGGCGCAAAAGGACGATCCGATGATGACGCTCGCCTCGGCCGGGGCCTATCTGGCGTCCACATGCCCCTGGCGGCCCCAGGCGGTGCCCGAACCCGTGGTGGCCTGGACCCGGGCGCGGATTCCCTCCGCCGGCCGCTGGCAGGTGTACGTCCGGTACAAGACCACCCGCTACTATCCGCCCTCCGACAGGGGTAAAGGCGGGCAGCCGACCCCGGAGCATTACGTGCCGTTCGACCTCACGCTGGGCGGCCAGACGTTCACCTGCGGAACCAACCAGGCGCCCGGCGCCCTGTTCCGGTGGGACCATGTCGAGGTCGATCTGCCGGCCGGCGAGTTGGAGGTGCGCTTCCGCATGGCCGGCATGTCGGCCCCGGATTGCGTGCTCCTGACGCGCGATCCCGCCTACCGGCCGGATCACCGCGATGTGAACGGCCCGGTGTGGATGCGGTTCCGGGTCCCCGCCCCCTCGTTCGGCCCGTTTTTTATCGAGCTGTTCTGCTTTATCACGCCCTGGTCCACCCACGGCGCCCAGGGGGAGTCCGCCGGATTTCTGTTCCGTGACCAGGTGGTGCGGGGCGAGGCGGAGCGGGACCTGCTGAGGCGGGAGCCGGCGAACATGCTCAAGCCGGGCGACTGGAGCCCGTGGATTCAAACCCGGCACTCCACGATGCGGACCTGGTGGAGCCATGTCCGGTTCTATCCGGCCGGCCGGGGGCTGGAAAAGGGGGGCGCCTCGGACATAACCGTCGACTTTGAATTCGCGACCCGACCGGACCCGTCTCGCGTGTTTCGGACGGGCACGGAAACATGGACCGGCACGCCGGGCCTCTATGTGCTGATGCCCCAGCGTCTGGACTGGCAAGAGGTGGAGCGGCGCACCCGTTCCTTTTCCCAATGGGCGCGGCAGCGGTTTGAGCTTGTCCGCTCCCTGAACCTGCCGCCCGCGCCGGGGCCGAGCGAGATCATGGCCACGACCATGTCCACCTCCGTGAACGACGAGGAGACGGAATACATCCTGCGCACCTGCGGCCTGCTGGGCTTCAACGGCATCGAGGTGCGCAACACGATGCCCCCGGATATCTACGTCAAGAAGGCCGCGGAGAACGGGCTGACGTGGACCACCGCGCATCACTGGGCGCCCAAATTCGGGCTGGCGGATATTCCGGCCAGGCCGGCAGCCGGCCTGACGGCCACCGACACGCTCAAGGCCTTCCTGGCGGCTCAAAGCCGCGAGTGCTACAAGCCCGGCCCACGCTGGGGCCTGCCTGGCATGCCGGTCAAGCTCCTGATCATGGGTGACGAGATCGGCCCGGCGACGATGGCGGCCTTCATCAATGCGCAGCCGCTCCAGCGCGCCGTGTTTTATGAGTATTTGAAGGACCAGGGGCTGACGCCGGAATTCTTCGGTAAGGCGATCTGGGACGAGGTTGAGGCCTTCAGCTATCATGCGCTGACCCCGGGCTCCGAGGCCGCGGACGCCCTGCTGGCGCTGCAGAATGCCAATGGACAGGCGCCTGACCCTGGGCTTCAGGAGGCGCAGCCTGCCTTGCCGGATTCGGTGTCGCTGACCCCGGCGCCCGAGGAAGGGGCGGGCGATCTGGCGGCGGACGAGGAGCAGCGGCAGGTCGAGCTTCGCCTGGCCAAGCCGGCCGATCCGAAGGCCACGCTCGAGGAGAAGCGGCGCTACCACTGGACCCAGCGGTTCCGGAGCTACTACACCACGTTGTTCTATAGCGCGGCCTCGGCTGAAATCAAGCGCCGCGCCGTCGAGCTGAAGCTGCCGTGGCAGCCGGTGGCGAGCCCCAACTTCCAGGCCATGCCCATCATGTGCGGCCAGATGTGGGACGGCGCCCTGAACCTCTTCGAGTGGGCCCGGAGCGGGACGACCGACTTCCTGATGATGGAGGACTGGATCAACGGGCCTTACCGCGTGGCGTTCGGCCAGCGGCTGCTGGCGGCGGCGGCGCGAAAAAAGGGACAGACCCAGGGCGCCCTGATCGTGGCCGACGCCGCCCCCCGCCAGCGCTACCTGATGGCCCTGGCCAACGGGGCCCGCGTGTTTCTGTCCTATCTCTACGGCCCGCTGCAGGTCATCGGGCCAGCCTGGGCGGAAGACGAGCTCACGGTGAAGACCTGGGCCGAGACGCTGGCCTGGACCGGGCGGCTGGAAAAGGAGCTGCTGGGGAGCGAGCTGCGCCCCGCCCAGGCGGCGCTGCTGATCGCCAACACGGCGGAGATCAACTCTCCCTATCTCCGCACCTCCCTGGTGCCGTCCCGGCCGCTCAGCGAGCGGCAGAACGTTTTCGCCGCCCTCATGGATGCCCAGGTGCCGGTGGAGATCGTGGGCGAGGAGGAGATCATCGAGGACGGCGCGCTGGACCGCTACCGGGCGCTCTACGTGACCGACCCGCATGTTGATCACCGCGCGCAGGAGAAGATCAAGGAGTGGGTCCGGGGCGGGGGGGTGCTCTGGGCCACGCACGGCGCGCTGGTCCGGGAGGAATACGATACGCCCGCCACGCGGTTCGACGAGGTGTTCGGCCTGGCCGACCGGGGGCCGGTCGTGCAGCCCGAGAAGGATCAGGGCAGGACGAATTCGAGCGCGCGCGTGGTGGTGGCCGGATCGGCCGCGCTTCCGGCGGTGAGCTTTGACGCCTATCCCATCCGGCCTGCCTGGAAGCTGGGCGCGGCCGACGTGCTGGCCACGTTTGCCGATAACGGGGCGCCGGTGCTGATCCACAACGCCTTCGGAAAGGGACACGCCTATCTGTTCGGAAACTCGGCGAATGCCTGCAACGCCGGCTTCGGGCACACCTCGAAAGAGCCGGAATGGGCGGCCCGGGCCCGGGAGCTGGTGGCGATCGGCGCCCGCACCGCAAAGGTCGCCCCGTCGATCACGCTCTCGCATGCCCGGGTGCTGTGGACCGTCCGGGACGGCCCCGGCTACACGCTCCTGGTGCTGGCGAATGGCTTTGACGGCCGGCTCGAGGGCTTGAAAGTCGACCTCGTGCTTCCCCGGCGACCGGCCGAGGTACTTTCCGGCCGCGGGCAGAAGCGGCCGTTCGAGTGGGACGGGTCGCGCGTCCGGCTGGTTCTGAATCTGGAACAGGCTGACGGCGAGATACTGCTGTTCCGGTGAGGCGGAGGGTCGGCTGAACTCAGGCTGGACGTCCCTGGCTCCCGTTAATGAATCACGATCACCGTTCCGCCGGTTATGCCGGGCACACCCAGGAAGGTGGTGTCGGTTCTGGGCTCATAGTAAACGCCGCCGCGTAGTTGGCGGTTGACAGAGCAAGCGGTTTGCGTGATTCTCGGGATCTGGTTTGTGAGATTCACAAGGAGGCTTGACTCATGCGGATAGGAATTTGCATCACGCCCGAGCACGCGGTCGACGCGCACGCCGCCGGATTCGATTTTATCGAGATCGGCTGCTCGTTCCTTCTCCCGGAGCAGGACGAAGCCGCCTTTGCCCCGGTTCGGAAAAGTCTTATCGCCGCTCCGGTTCCGGTGGAGGCCTGCAATATCTTTTTGCCGCCCCGGCTCAAAGTTACAGGGCCGGATGTGGACCTTCAGGCCGTGGGCGCGCATATGGAGTTGGTCTTGCGCCGGGCGTCCGAAGTGGGCGCGTCGATCATGGTTTTCGGCAGCGGCGGCGCGCGGCGGGCGCCCGACGGGTTTCCCGTCGAAACGGCCCAGGAGCAATTCGTCACGGCCGCCCGGTTGGCGGGCGAAATCGCGGCCCGGCACGGAATGACGGTGACGTTGGAGCCGCTGTTGAAGCGCGCCTGCAACTTTTTCAACCGGACCGACCAGGGCCTCGCCTATGTGGATCGGATTGGCCATCCCCACCTGCGCCTGCTGACCGATCTCTACCACATGGCCTGGGAGGCGGATCCGTTTGAAAACATGATCCCGGCGGGCGCGCGGCTGGCGCATATCCACCTGGCCACGCCCTGCATTCCCGAAACGGGAACTGACAACGGGCCGGCCTACGACCTGCCCGGGTTTCTGGCCGCGCTCCGCCGCGCCGGTTATCACGGACGCCTCAGCGTGGAAGATAATCAAGGGCTGCTGGGAAAGGCGACCCGGCCTCTCGTGGAAGTTTTTGCCGCGGTTCGCCGCCATGTGGTGGAATGCCTGGCGGCGGGCGAAGGCCGTTAAGGCTTCAGGAGCACGATGTCGTTCAGCCCCAGGTTGAGGGTGAAGGCGCAGCGGTAGATCAGCGCCGGATCGTCGCCCCGCGCGGGCCCGGGGATCGGCTCGCAGGTGAAGGGGCGCTCGCCGTTTTCCACCGACGTGACCGTGCCGGGCTTGAATGGCAGGCGGATGGCGACGGTCAGGTTGGTCACCGGGTTGTAGGTGAAATTCGCCAGCACCAGGGCCGAGCCGTTGGTGGCGTCGTAAACGCCGACTTCCACGCCCGGCGTGGAGAGCTCGGCGAGGCGCGGGACGCCCTGGTTCACGGCCGGGGCGATCAGGAATTCCCGCACCGGGTCCGGCCAGCGCTCCTTCAATTCGCGCGGTTCGAATTTCGCCGCCTTGCCATAGGCGATGCCCGGGCAGGAGGCGATGTAAAGCGTGCCGCCATGACGGACCTTCCGCGCCACCACCGCTGGCCCTCCCTTCCCGAAGGTCGATAGGATTTGGGCGCGATCCTCCGGCGCCACGGGCACGCGCACCCCGATGGCGCCGATGAAGGAATTCGTGGCCGCGGGAAGGGGAAGGGCGAATCGGTCGAGATCCGGAATCCGGTTCAGTCCGGCGCGCAGGTGGAAGGGACCGTCTTGGGGTTCCGGCTCGCGCACGGTCGAAAGTCCGAACAGGTGGCCGAGCCCCGGCACCGCCTCATTGAATTCGTTGCGCGAGCCGGCCGCGCAGGTGCCGACGAGGAACCCGCCGTCGCGCACCCAGCCCTGGATTTTGCCCATCGCGTCCCCGCGCAGGCAGGGGTCGGCGGTGTAGAGCACGCGGTAATCCTTCAGGCGGCCGGTGAGCACATCTTCTTCCGTCAGCAGGTCCACGCCGAACTGGGCGTGGACGAGGGCGAGGTAGAGCATCCGGCGCTCGAGCATGGGGATGTAGCCGAAGGGCTGCCACAGGTCGGAGGAGATGCTGTACAGCAGCGCCACGCGCGTGGCGCGGGGCTTGCCGGGCGCGAGGACGGATTCGGCGAACGCGCGCTGGCGGGAGAGGCGGACCATGCCGTCGTAGGCGCCGCGGAGGTCGGACCAGTAGTTTTCCGTGCCGAAGGCGGTGGGCCCGTAGGTCCAGAAGAAGAGGTGCTTCGCGCCCTGGCAAAGCGCCGACGACGCTTTCAGGGTGAGGTTGGTGTAGTCGCTGGGCGTGACCCACGCGATGATGGGCAGGGTGCCCCGGCTCGCGCTGCGGAAGATCGCGGCCTGGAAGCCCATGAGCTGGAAGCCCTCCCAGGTGAAGTTGGGGCCGTACATGTATTGGAGGCTCATCCAGTCCTCGATGCCGATGAGGTCGACCGCCTGCTTCCGGCCGAGGTCGAACCAGTCGAGTGCGAGGGGCGTGGAGCCCCAGGCGGGATTGGGGCCCATGCCCATGCCCAGCCCGGTTCCGGAAAAGTAGGGGTGGTCGGCGGGCAGCGTGGAGGTGAGCGCGCGGGCGCCGACATGCTGGTGAAAGCTTTCGGTCAGCCAGCGGATCCGCTCGGTGGCGGCTTCCTGCCGGAAGCGGGAGCTGTAATAGAAGACCCGGTTTGCGGCAGACGCGTTGAGCGCCTGCCGTTCTTTGAGCGCGGTCGGGCTGTCGATAGGCGCGACCTGTCCGAGCGAGTCCGCGCCGAGGTCGCGGGGCCGGACGCCCCGGGCCTTGAGCCAGGCGTGGAAGTGGGCCAGCGATTGGGCGTTGGTTCCGATCAGGGGCGAGGTGACTTCGTCGGCGAAGTTGAACGGCGTGCCGGGTTGGGCGGCGGGGTTGAGCTTCCGGAGTCGTTCGCCCAGGCCTTTCATCTGGTCGTCGGCGCCGGTCCGGGTCAGGGTGGGCTCAAAGTAGATGCCGCTGTGGCCCGGTTCGCCGAAGGCATAGCGGGCCTGCACCTCGGGCGGCTGGCCGCCGAGCACATTGAAGCCGAGCAGCCAGAGGACTTCGGCTTCCTGGAGGTTGAGTTCGGGGCGCTGGAGATACCAGAGGCTGGTCTGGACAATCAGGTTGGTGGGGGAGTGGCGAACGCCGCCGGAGGCCGAGCGGGCCCAGGCGAGGCGGCGGGCGGACATCTGGGCGCTGGTTTCGAGGGAGTCGGCGTCCTGTCGCAGGGTGGGGGAGACCAGGATGCTGGTCAGGTTGCCATCGTAGGATTCCTCGACCCGTTTGACGACGGCGGCGGGATTGGGCGCGGTGGCGAGCTCGAGGGTGACCTTCTGGCGGCCGGGCGCGGGCGTGACGAATTGGAGCACGAGGTTGGGGAATTCGGCGATACCGCCGGCCCGGTCATGCCGGCCATGCAGGCGGGCCCCGCCGTAGGCCTTGAGGTCGAACCAGGGGGAGAAGGCGCCGGGAGCGAGGCGGTTCGTGGCGGCGCGCTCGGCGCCCTCGGGCCAGACAATGGTGGGGAGCGACCACGGGTCGACGTGGATATAGGCGCTGATCCGGACATACCAGTTGGAGCCGGCCGGTTCATCGAGCCGGACGCGGATAAAGGCGCCGTCTCCGGCGCGGGCGGGGGCGGCGAGGCTGGCGGCGAGGCCGAGTGCCAGCAGGACGGTGCGAGTGAAAGGGGGCATGAGGATCCTCCGGGTTAAGTCCGCATGATGCCATGCGGGCGATTGGAAGGGAAGCGGGATGTGATGCGGGTGTGGGGCATTTCCAGCGAGTCTTGACACCGGATGCGCAGGCCGAGTACGCTCAGCGAATCAATAGGATAAAACGCGGGGATATTATGCGTCAAAATTCATACACCTCCATCGCCATCGTGTGGCGGAAGGCGCCCGGCAAAGGGAGGATTGAGATTTCGAACGGCCGCCTGGCTTCGCCTTCGGCCTTCAAGGGCAACGAGACCCGGCTGGACATAAAGATCAAGGACGCGCAAGGGGATATGGGCGCCCATGCCACGCTCATCAACGTGAGCACGGAAGCCGCCTCGTTCTCGTTTTTCCTGAGGGATGTCACCCGCTCGGCGCCGGTCTGGATCGACGCGTATGGTGTGGCGGTCACGGAGTCCGGGGACAAGCGCGACTACGAGGCGCTGGCGGCGGAGATACGCGCCCGGGGGCTGGTTGGAGAATCGCAGCGCCTGGCGGATGCGCCGGAAGAGACCTTTGAGGCGGCCTCCGCGCGAAACCGGAATCTGACGTGTCCCACCTGGCTGGGTTTGAGCCGAGACATGCGCACCTTCCGCGTGAATTACCAGAAGGATACGGGCTACTGGGGATTTGTGGATCCCACGTATCATTCCCCCGCGCAGGCGGTTCCGGAGTCGGACAACCGGCCGATCAGCATCGGGTTCTGCATCGGCCCGGGCGCGTCCTGCCGGGTGCAGATCGAACGCTGGCTGGAGGAGCGGGTCCTGCCGATTCTTCGCTCCACCCAGAAGGAGGACGACGTCACCTATCACGTGACGGCCTTTGCGACGCTGGAGACCCAGCCGCTTTCCCTGAAGAAGCTGAAAGGGTCCGATTGGCGCGCGGTCTATCCGAACACCGCCGGCCATATGCTCAGCCAGGAGCAGCTTGAGGCGCAGAAGGGGCTGACGGAAAAAGAGAAGCATGGCCGCGAGGAAGAGGTGGTCTGTTGCCTGCGCGTGGAAGCGGTCAACTCCGGGGCGGTTCCCCGGTATGCCTGGTTCAAAGCGCTTTATTGCAATATGGCGTTGAAGCCCGCCTTTGATGGGACGACCGGTTTTTCGCTGATGGGCCAAGAGCATAAAAAAGCGTTCGGCATCAGCCGGTTGAACGGCCGGCCGATGGCGCAGGAAGAGATCGCGGTTCTGCTTCCGCCCGGCGGCAAAGCCGTCCTCGATCTGCTGGTTCCGCACCAGCCGCTGCCGGTTGACCGGGCCCTGCGCCTGGCGAAAATGGATATTCCGGCGCACCTCGAGGCCTGCCGCCTGTTCTGGCGCGCGAAGCTGGCCGCGGGCGCGCAGGTCCGCGTACCGGAGGCGGCCATCGACGAGCGGATCCGGGCGGGCCTGTTGCATCTCGACCTGGTGGCCTACGGGCGGGAGCCGGGCGGTCCGGTGCTGGCCACCACCGGGATCTACAGCCCGATCGGTTCCGAGAGTTCGCCCATCATTCAATTCATGGATTCCATGGGCTGGCACAAACTGGCTGAGCGGGCCATCGATTTTTTCCTGGCCCGGCAGCGGGCGGATGGCTTCATTCAGTGTTTCGGCGGGTATCAGCTTGAGACGGGGCCGGTGTTGTGGACGATGGGCGAGCATTATCGCTACACGCGGGACGACGCCTGGGCGAAGCGTGTGAAGCCGAACGTGCTGAAGGCGTGCGACTACCTGCTCGCCTGGCGGAACCGGAACAAGCGGCCCGAGTTGCGCGGCCGGGGCTACGGGCTTCAGGACGGCAAGGTGGCGGATCCCGAGGATTTCTTTCACTCCTTCATGCTGAACGGCCTGTCCTACATCGGCATCCAGCGGTCCTCGGAGTTGTTGGCCAGGGTCGATCCCGCCGAATCCGCCAGGCTGGCGAAGGAGGCGCGGGCGTACCGGAAGGATATCCGGACCGCGTTCAAGGAGGCGGTTTCGCGGTCGCCCGCGGTTCCGCTGGGAGACGGGACCTGGGTTCCTTCGGCCCCGCCCTGGAGCGAATATCCCGGCCCCGTGTCGCTGTATGCGGAAGGCGGCAAGTGGTTCACCCACGGCGCGTTCGGCGCGCGCGACTCCCTGATCGGCGCGCTGTTCCTGGCGATTTCCGAGGTGCTGGACGTCCATGAGCCGGAGGCGGAGTTCCTGCTCAAGAGCCACCAGGCGCTGTTCACGGTCGAGAACGCGGGGCTCAGCCAGCCGTATTACTGCCGGCACGATTTCATGCATCTCAAGCGGGGCGAGACGAAGGCGTTCCTGAAAACCTACTACAACCAGGTGGCCGCCCTCCAGGACCGGGAGACGTATTCATTTTGGGAACACTACTGGTTCGCGAGCCAGCACAAGACGCACGAGGAGGGCTGGTTCCTCATGCAGACGCGCTGGATGCTCTGGCTGGAGGAGGGCGACACGCTGGCGTTCCTGACGGCCATCCCGCGGTGCTGGCTGGAGGACGGGAAAGAGATCCGGCTGGATTCCGTCGCCACCCATTTCGGGCCGGCCTCGCTGCAGGTGCGGTCGCAGCTTGCCCGGGGCCGGATCACGGCGGAGATCCGCTGTGCCGGCGGGCGGGGGCCGAAGGCCGTCACGGTGCGGCTGCCACACCCCGAGGGATTGCGGCCGAGCCGCGTCATCGGCGGGCGTTACGACCGGGCGACCGAGAGCGTGCGGATCGCGGGCTTCAAGGGGCGTGCGACCGTGGAACTGCAGTTCGAGGGAGAGGCGATATGAAAAAGTCAAAGTTGATCCGGGTGGGTGTGATCGGGCTCGGCCGCGGGCAGACGTATGCGCGCGGGGCGGGCGGGGCGTGCGGCATGGAACTGGTGGCGTTGTGCGATCATTGGGCCGACAAACTGAAGGCGGGCAAGGCGGCCTATCCGGGGGTGGCGCTCTATACGGATTACGCCAAGTTCCTGGAACACGACATGGATGCCGTGGTGCTGGCCAACTATTTCCACGAGCACGCGCCCTTCGCGGTGAAGGCGCTGGAGGCGGGGCTCCACGTCATGAGCGAGACCAGCGCCTGCGCCACGCTGGCACAGGGCGTGGCCCTGGCCGAGGCCGTGGAGAAGAGCGGCAGGACTTACATGATCGCCGAGAACTACTGCTTCTTCAACACGAACCAGGAGATGCGACGGCTCTACCAGGCCGGCGAGATCGGCGAGATGCGCCTGGCCGAGTGCGAGTACATCCATCCCGACCCGATCGCCGCCCGGCTCGCGCGGGCCTGGGGCCGCGGGCACTGGCGCAACCTCTGCCCCTCCACCTATTACTGCACGCACGCGCTGGGCCCCATCCTGTATATCACGGAGGCGCGTCCCGAATACGTGAACGCGCACAGCATCGCCTATGCGGCCGACGAGACGCAGGACAACCCGGTCCGGCAGGGCGATCCCGGCTTCACCATGCTTTGCCGCATGAACACGGGCGCCTCGGTCATCGTCAACGGGCTCCTGCTGCGCGGCCACGGCAACTGGTACCGGATCCACGGCAGCCGCGGGCTGATGGAGAACCTCCGCACGGGGGACCGCGGGATGCTCCGCGTGGCGCACGACAAATTCGATATGAAGGCCGGCGAAGTCAGCGAAACGATCTACCGCCCCGAGTTCCCGAACCATGCGGAGCTGGCCGCGAAGGCCGGGCATGGCGGCGGCGACTTTTTCACCAACACCATGTTCGCCGAGTCGATCCGCACGGGCAAGCCGCCGCTGCTGGATGTGTACCGGGCGCTGGACATGTCGCTGGCCGGCATCCAGGGCTGGCGCAGCGCGCTCGACAAGGGCAATGCGAAGGAGATTCCGGATTTCCGTAAAAAGCGGGTGCGCGATCTTTACCGGAACGACACCTGGTCGCCGTTCCCCACGGAAAAAGGGCCGGGCGAGGCTCCGGCGAGCATCCAGGGCGTGCGCAAAGTCAGCGCCCGTGATCTGGCGGCGGCCAAGGCCGTCTGGCGCAAGCAGGGGTATAAGGGCGGGTAGGCGGGATGGAAAAGACTTAAGGGACGGAAGAGACCGGGACAACCCTCTTTGCCAATTCGAGAACACGCTGCAGTGAAATGATCGGCGTGCCGCGTTGTTCCACGGCGGCGGCGCCGGCCGCCACGGCGCGGGCCGCGATTTCGGGCGTCAAGAGGCGGGCCGGAAAATAGTCGGCGCAGAACTGGCCCAGCAGCGTATCTCCCGCGCCGGTGGTATCCACGCGCGGCACCTCCGGCGATTCGGCAAAAATGATTTTTCCCCGACTGGCGAACCAGGCGCCGCGTGCGCCGTCGGAAAAAATAACCGCTTCATGGCTCTCCATCAGCTTGCCCAGCGTCGCGTGGATAGCCGGATCGGAAGTCAAAGAGCGACCGAGCACGGACTCTAGCTCCTTGCGGTTGGGCTTGATCACCTCCGGCTTTTCGGCCCACGCGGCGGCCAGCGCCGGGCCGGACGTGTCGATGACGGTGATGCAGCCCTTGTCGTGGCACCGGCGGATCAGACGGGCATAGGTGTCGGCGGGAAAGCGGGCCGGCAGCGAACCGCTCAGGATGATGACCTTTCCGGGCGTGGCAAGGGAACGGATGTAAACGGATAAAACGGACTCGTCGAAGGCGAGGTCGGGAAAGCCGGGGCGGTTGAGTTTCATTTCCCGCCCGTGGTCGTCTGTCAGCATCAGGTTCGTCCGGGTGGGAAAAGGGACGGGGAGGAATCGGCAGCCGACGCCCAGGGGCGCGAGGGTGCTGTTATAAAAAGCCAGCTGGTCCTCTCCGAGCAGGCCGGCGGCGATCACGGGCTTTCCGTTGGCGGCCAGCATTTTGGCGACGTTCACCCCTTTGCCACCGGGCGTCCGGGTTTCGGCGCGAACGGCGTGAACCTTGCCGAGCGCCAGATCGCCGTCCACCGCGAGGGTCTGGTCTACCGCGGGATTGAGCGTGAGCGTGATGAACATGGCCGGACTTTAGCAGAAACGGAAGTGGCATCAAAGCAAATGGACGCGCCCCACGCTAGAGGACAAACCAGGGAACGGCGGTGGCGTATTCGTTGAGGGGGCGGCAATCTTTGCCGGCGTAGATAATCAAGCCGGGCTGAACTTTTTCGCCGTATGTTTTTTTCAGCGCCTGGATTCCCCGAGTGTCGTGGCCGTGCAGAAGGGTGGAGCATTTCATCTCCACCGGATAAAGCAGGCTATCCCGCTCGAAGAGAAGGTCGATTTCGGCCCCGCCTGCCGTGCGCCAGTGCCAGGCCAGCGGGGCCAGCGCGAGCGCCCCGGCTTGCGACAGCAAGACATGAACAAAGAACGTTTCAAAAATGCGCCCCAGCATGGGACTGGCGGCCAGCGCAGCGGGAGAGGATAGGCGTTGCAGCCAACAGGCCAGGCCGGCGTCGGTGATGTAGCCTTTGGCTTTGGAGGCCACCCTTTTTATAGCGTTACCATGATACGCGGGAATTTCCCGCCACTGGTAACAGGCGGAGAGCATGGCCAGCCATTGTCGGGCGGTGCTCGGCGCGATGCCGATGTCGCGTCCCAACTGGGAGGCATTGATTTCGCAGGCCGTCAGAGCCCCGGACAGGTTTACGAAACGTGCGAACTCCTGTGTTTCGCGGATTTGGCCCATGCGGCGGATATCCCGGTCGATATAGGTTTCGGCATAGGAGCGAAAGTAATCGGGGATGAGCGCGTCGGGCAGGGTGAACGTTCCCGGCAAGGTGCCCCGCCACAGGGTGTGGCTTAAGGGGTGTTGGGGGGGAGCGGCCGGTTGAAAAATCCGGCTTGCCTGTTCCGGGTTCTGAAGCCAGGCCTGGAGGCGGGGCGCTTCCCGTCCTTTCCCGGTTTGTTCTGCCGGCGTGAAGGATGAAAGATGAAGGGAAACAGCCCGGCCGGCTAGGCTTTCGGAAATGTCTTTGAGCAGACCAAACTGCTGCGACCCCGTCAGAAAATACTGGCCCGTCATGGGATTCCGGTCCACGCGGCGCTTGATGGCGGGGAAAAGCTCGGGCGCATACTGAATTTCGTCCAGGATCAGCGGCGGGGGGAAGTGGTCGAGGAAGAGGTCGGGATCGCGGCGTGCATCGTAGAGATCCTGAACCGGATCGAATGTGATCATTTTGATATCGGGGAAGAGATGCGCCAGAAGCGTGCTTTTTCCGGTTTGGCGCGCGCCGGTCAGGAAAATCACCTTGAAATGGCGGGCGGCCAGTTCGATCCGGTCTTCAAGATGACGGGGTAAATAGCGCATAAGACACTTCTAATTACCATGCAGAATAGCGATAGCATCGACGATTCGCAAGCTAATAAAAACAAGTAAGATCTATGTCGCGTATGGACTTTATACTTTATGCTTCGCCACTGCGCCGGTCACGGCGAGGGCGACCAGCACGAGGGCAAGCGTGCCGGCTTTGCGCCAGGGCGCCTCGGGCAGGGAGTGGAAAGTCAGACGGAGAATCGCGTTTGGGTCGATGACGATCGTGCGCTGAACCTCGATCTTGACGCCCTGTTCGGGAATGGTGACGCGGATCGAGCGGGCCACGGCGGCGGCCGCCTTTTGCTGCCCGATGATTTTGTCGGCCACCACAGCGAGATTGGCGCTTTCATCGGGCGAGAGGGCCTGTTCGATCTGGCGGGCGTATTCGGGTGTGAAGTTGCCGCCATTGTAACCCGCGTTCGCTTGCGGGGCGGCCGCCTGCTGCACGTCCACGTCGATCTGCCGCTGCTGCTGCAATTCGGCGCGCCGCTGGACGAGCCCCACGATGGCCTGCTTGCGGACCAGGTTGTTGTATTGGATGCGGGCGTCCTCATTGACGGTGGCGTCGCCCTGCGAATAGTTCATGGCCGCCTCGAGGGCCTGCTTGGCCTCTTTCTGGTTGCCGGAGCGGATATACGACTCGCCCTTGGCCATGACGCTGTTGGCGCGGCTCAGGTCCGTTTTCAGGAGCATCCGGTTGTTCAGGGAATAGGAGGATTGGTCGTAGAGGATCGGCGCGTCCCTCCGATCCGCGAGCGTGAAATCACCCCCGAACCCGAAATAGGTCCGGCCGGGCCGCAGGTAAAGGGTCCAGCGCAGATCGTTGAGGGGCAGGTCGAATGACGGGGCGGTCAGGCGGCCGTCCGCGGGCGCGGTTCCGGCAAAGGTGATATCCAGGGCGGTGGCCTCGCCTTCGAGCGCGGCCTCCAGCGGAATGAGGTAGGACTGGCCTTCGCGGGAGGGGCGCCCGACCTTGCCGTTCACGAACACGGACCAGAGGCGGTCTTTCGCGTCGGGCAGTTTCATGGTGAGGAAGCGCAGGTCGCCCGCATCCAGGTCGAGCCGCACGCGCGTCAACAACTGGCCGTCCTCGGCGAGCACCGAGGTCAGTCGCACCTGGCGGACCCGGGCGGGCAGCACGGCCGCGGAGCTGTGGCGCTGGACATCGAGCGTGAGGGTGTAGTCCGCGGAGACGGCCCGGTAGCATTGAATGGCGTCGGACAGGTCGCCGGCCCCGAAATCGGCGGGCAGGCCGCGGGAGTCCTCGGGCTTGAGCCCCGTGGTTTCGCCGACGGGCTTGACCTGCATCCGGCCCGAGGCGGTCACGGTCACGTAGCCGCGCTGGCTTTCGGTGTCCAGGGCCCGGAACGGGCGGATCACGGCCTGGCGGGTGGCGGGGTCGAAGGGGCTCTGGCACGTGGCGCGCAGGAGCAGGAGCTGGTCCTCCTTTTTGGACAGCTCCACCTGCCAGATGCCCTTGTCGTGATCGGATTCGAAGACCTTGGCCACGCCGCGGCCGGTGATGGTGAGGGGCACGCCGGGCCGGGGCGCCTGGAGGCGGAATATTTTGCAGCCGGCGTTTTCGATCGTGTAGCGGAAGGTGGCGGTTTCGCGCATCATCCCCTCGGCCAGGTTCACGCAGTGCAGCACCTCGGGCTTGATCGTGGGCGCGAGCACTTCGGCCGCCAGGGTGATGGACCAGCCCGGGCGCAGAAGGCTGTAGGCCAGCGCCTTGGCATCGGCCACGCCGATTTCGCGGGGATTGAGCTCCACCGCGCCGTCGCGGGATTCCGTGGAGAGGCGGACGCCCCGCTCCCCCGAGATCACGAGGGTGCCGGTGTGCTTGACGGCATCCCGCACGTCGATCCGGGGCAGGAGAATGGATTTTTCAATGCCCTTCTCCACGCGGGAGATGACCAGATTCAGTCGGCGAGTCTCCAGCACCTGCCGCTGGAAATGGACAATCACCCCGCGGTTGGTTCCGTCCTTGAGGTCGTCCCAGTGGCTGACGTCCTGGCCTGTAAGGGTTTCCACGTCATAGCCGGCGGGCAGGCCGAGTGTGAGGGCGAAGATGCCGGCCCGGGCCACGGTGACGTCGAGCTGGGCGGACAGGACGATCCGCTCGTCGCCGATCGACAGGGTGGCCGTTTCGACGGCCTTGATTTCGGGGACGACCTTGTCGGCGCTGACGGCGAGCGTGGCGGGGGGCTGCTGGTAGCGGTAGGCGCGCTTGAGCGTGCGGCCGGCGCCGGTTTTCCCGGCGGGCTGGGCGGTGGCGGGGAAGTCCTCGATGGCCATCAGGCTGACGCCGGCGGTGTTGGTGACCGTGATTTGAACGGAGTCGGGCACGGCGAGGGCGAAGGCGCCGCGCTGGCGGGCGGAGCCGCGGATGACGGGCGCGGCCAGAACGGCCTGGTAGGGCAGGCCTTCGCGCGGCACTTGGAGGGTGACGCTCAGGGTGATGTTACCGCTGACGGCTTTTTCGAACAGCGCCTCGAGCTGCCGGGAATCGGAATCATACCGCCAGGTGCTCAGGCCCGGCGCGCTGACGGCGGTGACGCTCATGCCGGCGGGGATGTCCAGCGTCACGGATTGGAGCTGGCCCTGGGCGATCTGGAGCGCCACGAGACTGGTCAGCTCCACGACGCCGGGTTCGAAATCGGCGTAGGTCAGGATTTCGGAAAAGAACACCGTTTGTTCGAGCTGGGTCTTTCGGGCGCGCGGCTTCCACCGGATTTCGGCGACCGGTTCGGCGGTTGGACGGAGGCGGATCACCGTCTGGGCGGGCTCCTCCTGGATTTCCTTTCGGGCGGCGCCGGTGACCGCAAACACATCCACCTGGCCGGCGGGAATGCGCAGGATCGCCTCCGCGGACTGGCTGACGGGATGGAAGAGGCGGACGCCCCAGGAGTCGGAGGCGGGCCCCTCCACCAGCGCGGGGATCACGTAGCTGAGCTTGACTTCATAGGTTCCCGCCGCGAGGACTCGGAGGGTGTAACCTCGGGCTTCGCGGGCCACCCGGAGCGCCGGCGAAAGGGCAGCGGTGGTCGTGAGCACCGCCTCCGGGCCGGCGGCGAGGAAGACGCCGGGCCGTTCGGCTTTCAGGGTGTAAACGGCGTCCACGCGGATGCTGGCTTCGGAGTCCCGGTTCATGGCGGGCGCCTGCAGGTTCAGCACCACGTTCTGGAGCATCAGGTCCGGCGGCGGGGTTGGCGGGGCTGGCGGGTCGGCGCGGAGCGCGGGGGCCAGGGCCAGAGCCAGGGTCAGGGCGAGGATGGATGGGGTGGACGGCAGGGACGGAGAAGACGGGAATGAAGGGTCGGAGGGCTGGCGTTTGCGGCCGGCGCGCCAGGCGCCCGTGAGGAGGGCGATGGCGATCAGCAGGGGTGGAAGCGCCGCGAGCGCGATCGTGAGGCAGGCCCGGCCGACGGTAAAGGCCGAGACGCCGATGAGCGCGAGCAGCAAGCCGAGCGCGGCGAGGCGGCGTTGGTGGCGGAAGCCGGCCATGAGAAGCACCACGAGGCCGGCGACGAGGGTGGCCAGCAGGCCGGCCCTCGGGAAGCCGGTGCCCAGCCAGGCGGGGGCCGCATCGAGCGTGATGGCGAGCGGCGCGCCGCCGGACAGGTTCAGCATGCGGCTGCCCGAGGCCACGGCATCGCCGGCGGTAAAGGATACCGGGGACGAAAGGGCCCCAAAGGCCGGGGCGACATTCTGAACGAAGAGACCGAGAAGAAGTCCGCCCAGGAGAATGAGAAGGGAAAAGCCGATGGCGAGCGGCAGGCCGCGGCCGCGGCCGGCGGCAAAGAGAATGAGCGCCAGAGCCGCCACGAGGGCGATCAGCATCACGCCTGCGAAGGGGGCGGTGAGGACCGGCAGGCTCCAGAGGGCGACGACGTTGTGCAGCACCTGCCAGAGCGCGCCCTCGCGCGGCTGGTCCGGCGGAAGCGCGCCGCCGGTCACCTGGAGGCGCCAGTTCTGGGGGGCGCGCACGGTCCAGCGCGCGAAGGTGGCCTGGGTTTCGCGCGAGGCGGGCGCTTCGAGGCGGAGGGCGCCGCCGAACGGGCCGAGCGCCGGGGTTGCGGAGGCGTAGGTGAGCTCCACTTTGAGGGGGGTGTTGGGATCGCGCAGACGGCCGATGGGAATCAGCGTGGCGGTTTCGCCCTTGAGGGGGGAGACCTCGGTCATGGCGCCTTCTTCCGTACCCGTGCGCACGGTCCAGAGCTTGGCGTCCTGGGGCATGCCCACGGCCAGGTATTGCTGCGAGGCGTTCTTGATGAAATAGGTCACCGTGGTCACGGCCTCCCCGTCGCGGGCCAGCGTGGTGGCCAGCGTGGTGTGGTCCACCACCTGGTCGATCATCCGTTCCGAGTCGTACCGGGTGAAGGCGAATGACGCGCCTGGCGAGGCGCCAACATATTTGTAGGCCGCGACGATGGGGTTGTTGACGAGCAGGGCGTAGGAGGTGGGGATTTCCTCGCGGTCGATTTTGAGGAGGCCGGGGGCGAGCGATTTTTCGGCCACGGCCAGGTTGGCATCGCTGGCGATGACGAGGTAGCCGACCTCGCCTTCTGTGTCGAGGGCGGAGAGGCCCCCGGCCTCGAAGTCGGCGGCATCGTAGTCCATGCGTTGATCGAAGGTGACCAGGAGGGTGTAGGTGCCGATGACCTTGTCCTGGAGCGTGACGGTCCACACGTCGCCCTCGCGGGTCCAGTTGCGGATGTCGCGACCTGTGAACTCGACATTCTGCAGGCGGGCCGGAATGCGGAGACGGAAGCTGCGGGCGGGCGCTCCGCTGATGTGGTAGGTGATGGAGGCGCTGCCGTAGAGGACGCCTTCTCCGATGGAGCCCAGGTTGAACACTTCCGCATAGAGGGAGGGCCGGGTTCGCTCCACGGCCAGCTCGGCCGACCAGTTGGCATCCCGGTAGCGGTAGGCCAGCTGGGCGTCGGGAACGCGCACCGGGATGGCGCCGGCGTGGACCTCGCGCAGGCCGGTCATGCGGCCGGGTTTGAGGCGCAGGCCGGTTTCGGCCGAAGCCACTACGTAGCCGCGCTGGGATTTCGCGCCGGCCAGCCGGACGCGCGGCAGTGAAAAGGAGTCCTCGCCCGCGGCGAGGCTGCGCTCCAGGCGCAGCTCCACCAGGTATCGGCCGAGGAGCGCGGATTTAAAGGTCAGTCGCACCTGCCGGACTTTCCCGGCGTCGCGCACGTCGTAGTCGGCGATCTGGGCGCCGGAAACCGAGGCGACCGCCCAGGCGGGATCGATTTCCAGGATGGCTTCGCGGGCCGCCGCGTCACGGAATTCGATCTGGGTGGAAGCGTTGAGCACAAGGTCGCGGTCTTCCACGGTCAGGACCAGCTGATCGTCGGAGGTGAATTCGGGCACGATGTCGTCGGCCTCGAAGGCGAGGGTATAAGGCAGGTTGGCGTACTGCCAGGCGAAGGCGTTGCGCTGCGGTTTGGCGCGGGGAGCGGCGGGCGAGTCGAGCTGAACCGCCGGGAAGGCGGTCTGGTCGATTTGCGTCAGGCCGGAGGTCTTGAGCAGCACGAGCTTGACGGCGGTGTCGGCGCCAGCCATCAGGAAGCCGCTGGTGCGCATGACGCCGAGGGGCTGGAGCACGGGCAGGTCGAAGCGGCAGGGCATGTCGGGGAGGGGCATGTCGCCGGTGATCTGGAGGCGGTAGGCGGTATCCCAGGGCCGGCGGAGTATGACGGTGAGCAGGCGGGCGCCGTCCGCCGGCGGCGCCAGCTTCCACTCCTGGATCTCCGCGCCGGTGACCTCGGTCACGTTCACGTTGGCGGGCACGCGGATTTCCATTTTCTGGAGCGCGCCCTGGGAGACGCGGTAGGTGAAGAGGCTGTCCAGGCGCAGAGCTCCGACGGTTGTGGCGGCGAGGGTGTTGGCTTCGCAGGAGGCGACGAGTTCGCCGTCCCGCTTGCGGAGCTGGGGTTTCCATCGCACGGTGGTATCGGCGGCGGGCGCGAGGAAGGCCTCCACGGCGAGGTGGCCGGCCGCATCGGTTTCGCGGGTCAGATTCCGGCCGCCGGGAAAATCAACATCGGTGTCGGGTTTGTCGGCCGTCACCCGGATGCGGCGGATCGTGGAGAGGGGCAGTTGGAAGGTGGTCTCGTTCCAGCCGTCGGGCCGGGTCGTGACGCGGCTGGCGAAGGTCAGTTCCACCGGCGCCGGTTTCACGGGGCGGAACCAGCCCGAGCGGGCGGGGGCTTCCAGCACAAAGGCATTGCCGGCCACCTTGATGGAGGCGCCCGGTGGCAGGCGGGCGGACAGGAAAGCCGTTTCACCCGCGACGAGCGGCAGCACGGTTGGTTTTCCGTCGCCGGGGAGGGCGAAGGACAGGGTGAAGGTGGCGTTATCGCCCTCCAGTTTGCCGTCCACGGCCAGGTTGTCCAGTGGATCGGGCGTTTGGGCGAGGAGGGCGAGGGGAAGCCAGACGCCCGCGAGCACGGGGAGGAGGAACCGTTTCATGAGAGTGTCCTTTCTGATTTCAACGAGAGTGTCGGGTCGGGCTCAGTTTCCGTCGCGTTTGAGAGAGGCGGCCTTTTCCACCAGCCGGAGCAGTTCCTGCACGCGGGTGTCGAGGGCATATTCGAGGGCCACGGGCCGGAGCAGGGCGGCTACCTCGGCCAGGTCGCCGTCCTCGGCGTACGGGCTGCCGCGCAGAACTTCGGCGAATTCGGCGGCGCAGGCCGCCAGTTTGAAGGAGGCTCCGGAAACGTCCGGGCGGGGTTGGGCCTGGTTTTCCGAAAGGGGGGATTCGACTTCCGCGATGCGGCCGGTCGCCAGGTCGCGATAGCGGACGCGGACGGTTCCGAGCGGTCCGCGCGGGGCGTCGGGGACGAGGGACAGCTCGTAGAGCGCGGTGACGGCCTGGCCGGACCCCACTTCGCCGGCGTCGATGGCGTCGTTCCGAAAGTCCTCCTGGCGGAGCTTGCGGTTTTCGTAACCGAGCTGGCGGTAGACCTTCACGCGGGCGGGATTGAATTCGACCTGGATCTTCACATCCGCGGCCACGGTGTTGAGGGTGGCGGCGAGGTCGTCCACGAACACGCGGCGGGCTTCCTCGAGCGTGTCGAGGTAGACATAGGAACCGTCGCCCTTGTTGGCGAGGGTTTCGAGCATGACGTCGTTGTAGCCGCCCTGGCCGACGCCGTAGACGGAGCAGAAGATACCCTGCTTGCGGGAGTCGGCGACGACGGCGAGGATGTCCTCGGCCGAGGCGGAGCCGAGGTTGGCCGCGCCATCGGAGAGGAGCAGCACGCGGTTGCCGGCGCCGGGCTGGAAGGCGCGGCGGGCGCATTCGTAAGCCAGCCGCATGCCTTCTTCCAGATTGGTTGAGCCGGAGGTTTGGATGGAGGCGATGGCCTTGAGGATGCGGGCCTTGTCGGCGGCGCGGGTGTAATCGAGTGTGAGCCGGGCGTGGGAGTCGAACTGGATGAGGGCCACGAGATCCTCGGGGGCGAGGCGGTCCACGAGGAGGCGGAGGGACTGTTGAATGAGTCCAAGCCGGTCGGGCGTGCTCATGGAGCCGGAGGTGTCGACCAGGAACGTGAGCACGGCGTGGCGGTTTTCCTCGCGGCCGAGGCGGCGGGCCTTGACGCCGATGCGCAGGAGCTGGAGGCCGGGCCCGAAGGGGGAGGGTGCGGCTTCCGAGCGGACGGCGAAGAGGCCCTGGCCGGGCGGCGTGTCATGGTAGTCGAAATAGTTGACGATTTCCTCCGTGCGGACAGCCTCCGCGGGCGGCAGTTTACCCTGGTTCAGGAAATTGCGGGCGAGGGTGTAGGAGGCGGAGTCCACGTCGATTGAAAAGGTGGAGAACGGTTGCTGGGCGGCTTCCACGAAAGGGTTCACGCCAAAGGCGCGGAAGGTGGAAGACTGGGGCGCTTCGGGCTTGAGCGCCGACTTGGTTTTTGCGGGCGCCTCGGCGTCGGCGGACAGGGTTGACGAGATGGACGGGCTGGACGGGGCGGATACGGCGCCGCCGATGGCGGCTTCTTTTTTCTCGGCGGCGGGCCTTGACGCGGGCTGGTTCTTTTTAAAATCGGCCACCTTAGCCTGCTCAGCCAAGCGCTGGTTGTCTGGCGCATCTTGTTTCCGCCGGGAATAGAGGTCCCGGTCCAATCTTTTTTCTTCAACCCTGTCGCCCAGGGCTTCGCCGGCTGGAGGCGCGGCGACCTTTTGCTTGGCCACGGGAGCGGGCGCGGACCGGCTGTCCGAGATCCGGCCGTCAAAATCTTCATCACCCTCGGCGGCACCTTTTCCGCCGCCGTATTTAGCGAGGGCGCTTTTGCGTCCGCCCGCAGTCCGGTTTGAATAGAGGCCTCGGATGACAATCGTGCCGGATCCGTCCGGAACTGACGGGCTGGATACGCTCGACTCCGACACGTCACACGCCGGCGCGGCCGCCGGGGCCTCTTCTCGGAGCGTTTCTTCCATTACCTTGCCGGCCACTTCGGAGGAGGAAAAGAAATAGGACGAATCGGACGGATCGGGCCGATCGGACGGAGCGGCTATAAGACGATCGGCTCCCTTTTCTTCGCGAAGAGCGAGTTGGCGCAGTTGGAGGGTCGGTTCAGTGTATGCATGTTTACGGGATGTGGAAAGGGCTGGCATCAGCAGGCCTCCAACCCCGAGCACCATGAGAATCGTGATGGCGACCGGCACGAGCGCGCGGAGGACGGCGTAGCGGGAGACGGGCTGGACGCCGAAGTCCAGCCAGCGGGCGAGGCGGTCGGCGAAGGTGGTTTGGCCGGCGGCGGTGCGGGCGGCATTCAGAATGAGGCGGCGGCGGTCGTCCGAGAGGCGGGTCGGGGCCCCGGACGGGGCGGAGAGGGCGGCCTTGACGGGTTCGTAGGCGGGCAGGTTCTCGGTGACATCCTGTTTCATAGGGTCCCCGCTTGCTGGATGAGGATTCCGAGTTTCTTGACGGCGTCGTGAAGCAGGCGACCGACCGTTCCGGAGGGCAGGCCGGTGGTTTCGCTGATGGTTTTGTAGGGCAGCCCCTCCTGGAGGCGCAGGAGCAGAACCTGCTGTTCGCCGGGGGCCAGCTGGTGGAGGCAGTCGAACACGAGCTGGCGTCGGTCGGCGTCGGGATCGGGCGGGGTGGCGGGGATGGCCTCCCGGGCGGCGGATTCATGCAAGGCCGTGTGGCGTTTTTGGTGGCGGAGGTAATCGATGGCGGCGTTATGGGTGGCGCGGTAGAGCCAGGCGCGGATGGCGGGAGGGTCCATGCGGAGGGGGAAACCCCGGTCGCAGAGCTTGATGAACGCGTGCTGGACGGCGTCCTGGGCGGCGTGCGGGTCGCCGAGCATGCCGCAGGCATAGCGGAGAAGCGCCTGTTCGTGGGTGGCCACGACTGCCTCCATTTCCGCCTCGGCAGCGTTCTGCCGGGCGCGTGTTTGGTCCGGAGTACCCATTCAAGTCCTTCAGGATACCGGTGGTGTCCCTGTTCCATGGAAGAAACGCACGCCGAGTGCTATTTCTTCATAATTTTATCGGGAATGCAATGGAAATAGGTCGTATAGGGGCAGAATAAGGCCGAACCCGGGCTCATATTCGCACGAAACCGCGGCCGAGGCCGTGGAGGGCGTAGATGATGAGGCCGGGGAACAGGAGCCAGGCCACGAGGTGGAAGGCGGGGGTGATGTCGCGCAGGGAGTTATGGGAGAGGAACGGGTAGAAGAACATAAGAAGGTAAAGCACGATGAAGGCCAGCAGGACGGCGGGGATGAAGATGAAGCGGTAGAACGGGAGGCGGCCGAGCGTGGCCAGGCTGGGGTAGTTGAACCGGCTGGCCATGAGGGCGGCGAGGCTCAGGATGAGCAGGGCGATGAGAAACGGGTTTCTCAGGAAAATGAAGAGGATCAGGGCGCCGATGGCGCCGGCTGGCGCTGGCATGCCGACGAAATCGGGTTTGGCTCCGGAGCGGGGCTGCCCGGGCTCACGCTGGGAAGCGCGGGCCAGCCAGGTGTGGACGGCCGTGAAAAAAGACAGAGCCACGACGCCGGCCGCGAGCCGGGCGATCAGGGGATGGGCCGCCAGCCCGTGAAGCGCCAACAGTCCGGAAAGCTGAAAAAAGATCACACAGGAGGTGGCCAGACCGAAGGTGGAAAGGGCCATGGACGAGGCGAGGCAGGCTCCGAATTCGGAGAGCGTGTTGAACTTGCGTGCGAGCGGGCCGTCGAGCGCCTCGCACAGTCCGGCGGCGAGCAGCCAGAACAGGGAGACGAAGGGGGCGGCGGCGGGAGCGTCGGGTCGGGGTAAGGCGAAGAAGACGGCGGTGATCCCGCACAGGTAATTGCCGACGGTGAAGAGGTTGGGGATCAAGCGCAGAAGCCAGGGCCTTAGGAGCCGGCCCGGGTCGGCCGGGGCGTACCGGTTCACGTAGGAGAAGGGGGCAAAGAAGGGGAAGATGGAAATGACGGTGAAGAAGCACATGAGGAGCACGCCCCACTGCACGAGGGCGGCCGGCAGGGCGCGCAGGGGCAGCTCCAGGCCGAGCACCACCGGCAGGGCGGGGCTTCGAAGGACGAGGAGGTAGAGCACGGCGAACTGGATGGGTGTCTTGAGCTTGCCGAGCCAGCGCGCGCTGACATCGCGGTCCTGCCGCTGGAGGCGGGCGCGCTGGACCAGGCTGACCGCCTCACGTGCGGCCAGCAGGATGAAGGCCCAGGCCGCCAGTTCGCCCCGCCAGAAGGCGGCGGTCCCGAGGCAGAGGGTTACGAACTTGTCCGCCGCCGGATCCAGCGACTTGCCGTCCGCCGAGACCACATTCCATTTCCGGGCGAAGTAGCCGTCGAGCGCGTCGAACAGGCAGACCAGGAGGAAGGCGAGGTGGGCGGTCCAGACGGCGGGCTTGGTTTGAAGCGTTGGGAGGGCGACCACCAGCAGAATCCAGAGCCCCAGCGGAATGCGAAGGAGGGACATGGCGTTGGGCACCTGGGGTGTGAAGCGGCCGAACCAGGGGTGGGGCGGGATGCCGGCGGCGCGGCGGCGGGCGCTATGGAGCGTGAAAAGGCGGACGATGACCGTGCCAATGACGGCCATGCCCAGCAGGCGCAACAGGTGCAGAAGTAAATCGTCCATGAGCCTCTTTATGTACGGATCCCTTATACCAGAAGGGGCGGGCCAACTTCAATTTTCAAATCACTCCTCGGTTAGCCGCTGGGTGATGGAGACGACGACAAAGGTGACGGCCAGCAGAATGGTCGACAGGGCGTTGATGAGCGGCGTGGCGCCGTGCTTGATCATGCTGTAGACGAGGACGGGCAGGGTGGTGGATCCTTTACCGGCCACGAAAAAGGTGATCACGAAATCGTCGATCGAGAGGGTGAAGGCGAGCAGCGACCCCGCGGCGATGCCGGGCGCGAGCATGGGGAGGAGCACGCGGCGCAGCGTGATCCAGTGGTTGGCCCCCAGATCCTGGGCCGCCTCGATCACGGCAAAATCGAAATCCTGGAGCCGGGCGAGCACGACCATGGCCACATAGCTGATGCAGAAGGTGACGTGGGCGAGGAAGATGGTGACGAGGCCCAGCTGGACGTGGAGGGCCACGAAAAAGAGCAGGAGGCTCATGCCCATGAGGATTTCGGGGATGACCAGGGGCGTATAGACGAGCGCATAGTGGACCTTCTGAAGCCGCGAGCGCCATCGGTGCAGGGCGAAGGCGGCGGCCGTGCCAAGCACGGCGGAGGCGGCGGTGGCCGAAAAGGCCACGATCAGGGTGTTGCGCAGCGCGTTCCAGATGGCCGGCTCCTGGAACAGCCGCGCATACCAGTGCAGTGACCAACCTCCCCATTGGCCCGCAAAACGCGAGGCGTTGAACGAGTCGAGCACCAGCACCAGGATGGGCAGGTAGAAAAACAGCAGCACCGTGGCGGTGATAATGGCGGGGCTCCGGCTATGGCGCGCACTCATCGCAGGGCGCCTCCTTCCGCCTTGGCGAGGCCGCCCTTCGCGCTGGCGCGCCGCGACAGCACCGCGAGGATCAGGGGGATCAGCACGGCGACCGTCAGCAGCGCGGCCAGAGCCGCGCCGTGGGGCAGGTTGCGGTCCGTAAATACGCGCTGGGCGATCTTGTTGCCCAGCATTTCGCTGCCGGGGCCGCCGACCACGTCGGGAATCACATAGGAGCCGAGCGACGGGATAAACGTGACGAGAAAAGCCGTCAGGAGGGCCCGGCTGATGCCGGGCAGGAAGACCCGCCAAAAGGCCTGCCAGCGGCTGCAGCCCAGGTCGAGCGCGGCCTCGACCAGCTGGAAGTCGAATTTTTCGGCCCCGGCGTAGATCGGCAGGATGGCGAAGGGCAGGCCGGTGTAGACCATCACCAGGAGCACGGCGCCCGGGGTGTAGAGCAGCGGGGTTTCCGGGGGGCTCAGGTGCAGGGCCACGAGGGTGTGCTTGATCAGACCTTCGGGATGCAGAATGTGTTTCCAGGCGAAAATGCGCACCAGGAAGCTGGTCCAGAACGGAACGATCACGAGCAGCAGCAGAAACTGCCGGAGTTTTTTCGAGGTGCGGGCGATGCAGTAGCCCGCGGGCACGGCCAGGAGGAGGCAGAAGACCGTGGCGACCGCGCTGATCCAGATCGTGCGCCAGATGATCACGGGGTAGTTGGGATTGGCCAGGCTCCGGAGGGTGTCGAGCGTCCAGCCCGATCCGATTCCGCCCAGGGGATCGGCGGGTTTGAAGGCAATGGCGAAGACGATCAGCGTGGGCGCCACGAACAGGGCGAGCAGCCACAGGAGGGACGGGGCGGTGACGCTCCATTCCGCGGCCCGGCTCCGGGAGGGCGGCGGCAGGGACGGCGGCTCGGGAGCGGGGTCAGACACGGGATTCCGGCCTCCCCGCGGTCTCGACTTCGGCCGCCTGATCGGCCTCGGACGGGTTGAACCGGTCGAGCATGTAGCCGTCGTCGGCATGGAACCAGATCCAGACCTCGTCGCCCCAGCGGGGCGGTTTTTCGTCGAGCAGGAAGCGGCCGTGGGGCTGGGAAATGGCCAGGCGGTGGTTCTGAATGCGGATCCAGTACTTGGTGAGGGTGCCCATGTAGATCACGTCCTCCACCTTGGCGCGAAAGGCGTTCTTGCTGCCGCTGCGGGACTTGGGCGCCTCGTTGGAAATGTGGAATTTTTCGGGCCGGATGCTGAGATGGACCAGGTCGCCCGGCTTCTTCTGCTTGTCGTTGTAGCAGACAAATTCGGGCAGGCCGGCCACTTCGATCAGGCAGTAATTGGGGTCCTCCTCGTCAATCCGGAGCACCCGGCCGTCGAGAAAATTGGTGTCGCCGATGAAGGCGGCCACAAATCCGCTGACCGGCGTTTCGTAGATTTCGGCGGGGGCCCCGATCTGTTCGACGTGTCCGTTGTTCATGACCGCGATGCGGTCGCTCAGGCTCATGGCTTCGGTCTGGTCGTGGGTGACGTAGAGGAAGGTGATGCCGACTTCATCGTGGATCAGGTCGAGCTCGAGCAGCATATGCTGGCGGAGCTTGAGGTCGAGCGCAGCGAGCGGCTCGTCGAGCAGGAGCACGCGCGGCTTGTTGATGAGGGCGCGGGCGATGGCGACGCGCTGCTTCTGGCCGCCGCTGATCTGGTGGGGCTTGCGGTCGGCTTTTTCCTCCATCTGGGTGAGCTTGAGCAGGCCGGCGACGGCATCGTCGATTTTGGAGCGCGGCCATTTGGCCACCCGCGGGCCGAAGGCGATGTTTTCCCGCACGGTGAGGTGGGGGAACAGCGCGTAGTTCTGGAACACGGTATTCACCGGCCGCTTGTGGGGCGGGAGGGCGGTGATGTCCTCCCCGTCCAGAATGAGGCGTCCGGAATCGGGCTGTTCGAAGCCCGCCAGCAGGCGCAACAGGGTGGTTTTGCCGCAGCCGCTGGGGCCGAGAAGCGAAAAGAACTCGCCCTTCTTGACGCCGAACGAAACGTGGTCCACCGCCCGGGTGGAGCCAAAGTGCTTTGAGATGTCCTGAAACTCGAGAAAATCACCCATGGCGCTAGAATGCAGGGGAACCCTTGTGGATGTCAAATGCGATTTCGAAATTGAGATTTGAAATCGGACCCGCATAAGAGTATAGCTTGTTCCTTAATACGGAGTGGTTATGAAAGCTATGGTTCTCACCGGCATTCGCCAGATGGCGATGATGGATGTGGCGGATCCCGTAATCGAACGCGACACCGATCTGTTGCTGCGGCTGACGGCCATCGGGGTCTGTGGGTCTGACATTCATTATTACACGACGGGCCGGATCGGGAGCCAGGTGGTGCGCTATCCGTTCCGCGTCGGTCACGAGTGCGCCGCCGTGGTGGAGAAAACCGGCCGGGCTGTCACCGCCTTCAAGCCGGGCGACCGCGTGGCCGTGGATCCCGCCATGTGGTGCGGATCCTGCGACCAGTGCCTGTCCGGCCGGTTTCACACGTGCCGCCGCCTGACGTTTCTCGGGTGTCCCGGCCAGGCCGAGGGCTGCCTGAGCGAGCGGCTCGTGATGCCCGCCGCCTCCTGCTTCAAGGTGCCGGATTCGATGTCCGACGAGATTGCGGCCCTGGTCGAGCCGCTTTCCATCGGCGTTTACGCCGCGGCCCAGTCGGTGCCGCTGGCGAACGCGGCGGTCGGCATCCTGGGTTCCGGGCCTATCGGATTGAGCATCCTGCTGGCGGCTCGCGCGTCCGGCGCCCGCACCTTTTACGTGACGGACCGCATCGAGAGCCGGCTTCGCGCCGCGGCCGCGGCCGGCGCCGTGTGGACCGGCAACCCCGACCGGGAGGACGTGGTGGCCGCCGTCACCCGGGCCGAGCCGCTTCTGCTCGACTGCGTTTTCGAATGCTGCGGCAAGCAGGAGGCCCTGGATCAGGCCATTCGCCTCCTGAAGCCCGGCGGCACGCTGATGCTGGTTGGCATTCCGTCCGTGGACCGGGTCAGCTTCGAGATCGACTTGTTGCGGCGCCGTGAAATCCGCATCCAGAACGTGCGCCGGCAGAACGAAAAGGTTCACGAGACGATTGCCTTGACGGCGTCGGGGGCGATCCAGCCCGGCTTCATGATCACCCACCGTTTCCCCTTTTCCCAAACCAAGGCGGCCTTTGATCTGGTGGATGCCTATTCGGACGGGGTCATCAAGGCCATGATCCATTTCCAGGAGCGTGTATGAGCGACGACAACGAATTGATCCGGCGGATGGACGCTTTTTCGGCCCGTGACCGCGAGCAGGCCTTGCGCACGCTGGTGGGCCGGACGACCTTTCCCGCCGCCGGCGGCAACGTGAACATGCACGCCCACTCCTTCTTTTCCTATAACGCGTCCGGCGCGTCGCCGACCCGTCTTGTTTTCGAGGCCCGCCGCGCGGGGCTCTGGGCGTTCGGGCTGTGCGATTTCGATGTGCTCGACGGCCTGGAGGAGACGCTTCGCGCCGGGCTGATTGCGGGGTTGCGCGTCACGATCAACCTTGAAACACGGGCGTTCCTAAGCGATTTTTCCGCGGTGGAAATCAATTCGCCGGGCGAGCCCGGCGTGACCTACATCATGGGCGCCGGGTTTGTGAAAGTGCCGGTGACGACCTCCCCCGAGGGCCGCACGTTTACCACGTGGCGGAAGCAGGCCGCGTCCCGCAACCTGGCGCTGATTGCCCGCATCAACCCGCATGTGCCGGAGATTGCCATCGCGTTGGAACGGGATGTGATGCCCCTGACGCCGCACGATGCGCCCACGGAGCGCCACATCATTCGCGCGTACTGCCGCAAGGCCGCGGCGGCGTTTCCCGCCGATGGCGGAGCCGCGTTCTGGGCGCGCACCCTCGGGCTCGCGCCGGCGGCGGCCCTGGCGCTGCTGCGGGATGTCCCGGCGCTCGAGGAAAAGGTCCGCGCCAAATTCGCCAAAAAAGGCGGGTTCGGCTACGAGCAGCCCACGGAAAAATCCTTTCCGCCGGCCGATGCGTTTGTCGAGTGGTGCCTGGCCTGCGGGGCGGTGCCCATGATCACCTGGCTGGACGGCACGAGTGCGGGCGAATCCAACCCCCGCGCCATGCTCGAATGCCTCATGGACACGGGCTGCGCCGCGGTCAACATTGTTCCGGACCGGAACTGGAACCTCAAGGATCCGGCCGCTGCCGCGGTCAAACAGGCCAAGCTGGGCGAGTTTGTGGCGGCCTCGGAGGCGCTTCACCTGCCGATCAACATCGGCACGGAGCTCAACAAGGACGGCCTGCCTTTCGTGGACGACCTGGAGGGCGCGGCGCTCAAGCCGTATGCTGCCGCATTCCGCCGGGGCGCGGCGATCCTGGTGGGGCACACGCTCCTGTCGCGTTATGCCGGATTCGGGTATGCGGGGGCCTCGGCCCGCACGGAATTCGGGAGCGACCTTTCCGCCAAGAACCGCTTTTTCGAGTCCGTGGGCGCCTTGCCACCCCTGACCGAGCCCCGCGCCGCGGATCTTGCCGCGATGGGGCCTGACAAGGCGTTTACGGCGCTGGCGGATGAGGCGAAAAAGAAGTAATCGAGGCTCGACTCCGTCGAACCCGATTGAACGGCAACAGAAAGAAGGAACCCGTATGGCGGATATTCGTGAAGAGCTTGTCAAGTATGGAGTCAAAATCGTCCAGGCCGGCCTGGTGGCGGGCGCGGGCGGCAACATCAGCGCGCGCGAGGGCGGGATCGTCTGGATGAAGCCCAGCGGCGTGGCCATGGACGAAATGGCGCCCGGCGACCTTTGCGGCATGGATTTGGCGACCGGCCGTCAGGTGGAGGGCGCGCACAAGCCCACCTCCGAGGTCAACATGCATCTCGCCATTTACCGGGTCCGCCCCGAGTTGCGGGCTGTTTTCCACACCCACTCTCCCTGGGCCTCGGGGGTGATCAGCTCCGGCGCCACGCTCAAGCCGATGTTCGCGGAGTTCGTGTGTGATCTCGGCCGGATCGGCACGGTCCCCTATATCACGCCCACCACCCAGGCGCTGGCGGATGCGATCGGGAAGGTGTCCGAGACGTCCGACACGATTTTCATGGTGAATCACGGGCTGATCGGCCTGGGGATCACCATGAAGCAGGCGTATTACCGTTGTGTGGTCGTGGAGGACGCCGCCAAGTCGCAGCTGGCGGCCACCATCTGCGGCACGCCGGTATTCCTGACCGATTCCCAGTGCCGGGACCTCATGGCCCTGGATGCGCCGAAGCACCGAATCCAGATGATGCAGAAGAATGGGTGAAGGAAGGCATAAGAAAAGAGACTGAAGGGACGAAAGGGATCTAAGGGACGAAAAGGGCCTGTGATGAGGAGCGTGTGATATGATGCTGACTGACAAAATTGCCGTGGTCACGGGCGGGGCGCAGGGACTTGGCGAGGCCATCTGTCTCCGCCTGGCCCGGGAAGGCTGCCAGGTGGTGGCCGGCGACCTGAAATTGCCCGAACTGGAAGCCGCGTGCGCGCGAACCGCCGCCGCCACCGGCCGCGAGGTTCTGCCGGTCAAGACCGACGTGACGCAGGAGGCGGATGTGGCGGCCTTGTTCGATGCCGCCGTGGCCCGGTTCGGGCGCGTGGACATCTGCGTGGCCAATGCGGCCATCCTGATAGCCGAGCCGGTGGACACGGCGAACGCCGAGAAGTGGCGGGCCGTGATGAACGTCAACCTGTTCGGCAACTTCCTGTCCTTCAAGCATGCGGCGCGCGTCATGAAGCCGCGCCGGTCGGGCGTGATTTTGCAGATCAACTCGAAGTCCGGCAAGAAGGGCAGCAAGAGCAACTCGGCCTATGCGGCCAGCAAGTTCGGCGGCCTCGGCCTGGTCCAGAGCGTGGCGCTGGAGCTGGCCGATCACGGCATCCGGGTCAACGCGCTGTGCCCGGGCAATCTCCTCGACTCGCCGTTGTGGTCCAATCCCGAAAACGGGCTCTTCGCGCAATATCTGCGGGCCGGCAAGGTGCCGGGCGCGAAGACGGTGGAGGAGGTGCGCCGGTTCTATGCCGACCAGGTGCCCCTGAAGCGCGGGTGCGCGTACGAGGACATCTGCAATGCCCTGGTGTTCCTGGTTTCGGATCAGGCCGCGTACATGACGGGCCAGGCGATCAACGTGACGGGCGGACAGGAAATGCGGTAGAGGGCGGGAGGCGGGTATGAGCAAGACCACGCGGGTGTTGGCGGTGGATTTCGGCGCGTCGGGCGGGAAGTGTTTCGCCGGCGTCTTCGGGCCGGATGGCTTTTCCATGGAGGAGGTGCACCGCTTCGCCCATGAGGGGGTGACCTTTCACACGCCGGATGCGGCCGGCCGGCTCACCGAGCGGACCTACTGGGACGATACGCTGCTTTACCAGAACATCCGGGCGGGCCTCAACGCGTTCCGGCTCAAGTTCGGGGCGTCGCTCGACGGGATCGGCATTGACACCTGGGGATCGGATGGCGCCCTTCTGGCGCCGGATGGCGAGATGCTCGGCAAGGTGTATGCCTATCGCGACCACCGGCTCGACGCGATGGTGGCCGAGGTCAAGGCGCGGATCGACGCGACCCGCCTGTACACGATCACGGGCATCCATTTCCAGCCGTTCAATATCAGCAACCAGCTTCTCTGGCTCATGACCCGGCGCCCCGACTGGGTGCGCCCCGGCTGTTCCTTCCTGCCCGTGCCGTCGCTGTTTTATTACTACCTTGGCGGCGTGAAGGTGGTGGACTCCTCCTGGGCCAGCGTCACGCAACTGATGGACGCCAAGACCCGCCGGTGGAGCGATGAGGTGCTGAAGGCGCTCGGCATTCCCCTCGATTTGTTGCCTCCGATTGTGGCGCCCGGCCATGTGGTGGGGCGGCTGCACCTTTCGTTGGCCGAGTCGCTGGGCGTGACGCCGGCCCCGCTGATTGCGGTCGGCTCGCACGACACGGCCAGCGCGTTCGCGGCGGCGCCGGTGGATCATCCGGAGGATGCGCTGATCATCAGCTCGGGCACGTGGTCGCTGGTCGGCAAGCTGATTCCGGAGCCGATCACGAACGCGGCCGCCATGCGGCATAATTTCAGCAACGAGGGCGGCATCGGCAACATCCGGTTCCTGAAGAACTGCATGGGAACGTGGCTGGCGCAGGAGCTGCGGCGGGTGTGGCGCGACGCGGACGGGCGCGAGACGCCGTGGAAGGAATTGGATGCGATGACCCTGTCGGCGCCCGCGTTTGGCGCCCTGGTGGACCCGGACGAGCCCGGCTTTTACAATCCCGCGAACATGGAGGAGGCGATTGTTGCCTTCTGCCGCCGCACGGGGCAGGCGGCGCCGGCCTCGCGCGGGGCCTGCTTGCGGTGCGTGTACGAGAGCCTGGCGCTGAAGTACCGGCTGGTGCACGAGCAGCTGGCGGAAATCACCGGCCGGCGCGCGAAGGCGGTGCATATTGTGGGCGGCGGGTCCAACAATCTTATGCTCAACCAGTTTACCGCCGATGCCTGCGGGCTGCCCGTGATCGCCGGCCCCTCCGAGGCGACGGCGGTGGGCAACGTGATGGTCCAGGCCGTGGGCCTGGGGCTTTTGCGCTCCCTCGTCGAGGCTCAGCCGATCATCCGCCAGGCCTTTTCCATCCGGGAGTACAAGCCGCGCGACCCGGCCGCGTGGGATGCGCCGTATGCCCGGTTTATCGGGCTGGTGAAGGGTTAGTCGTTTTAGCCGGGAGGGGCTCTATGGCTTCGATCGACCTGTCCGTGGCGGCGCGCGACTTTGAGCTGAATCGCGACCGTTTTGTGGAGCAGTGGAAGGCGGCGGTGCGGTTTCCCAGCGTGGGCACGGATCCGGTTCATGCCGGCGATTGCCGGGATTGCGCCGGCTGGTTTGCCGCGCGCCTCCGGGAGGCGGGGTTTGAGACGGAGCTGTTGTCCACCGGCGCGCCGCCCGTGGTGTACGGCGTGCGGCCGGGCCGGCCCGGGAGTCCCGTGATCCTGATTTACGGCCATTATGACGTGCAGCCGGCGGATCCGCTGGAGGCGTGGCAGACGCCGCCCTTCGACCCTGTGTTTCGCGAGGGACGCTTGTACGGGCGTGGCGCCCAGGACAACAAGGGCCAGCTGGCGTATGTGTGCGCGGCTCTGGAGACCCTCCACCGCCTGACTGGTCGTGACCTTTGCACGGTCAAGGTGCTGCTGGAAGGGCAGGAGGAGTCGGGCAGCGAAGGGTTGACCCGCGCGCTTCCGGGCTGGGCGGAGCGGGTGAAAGCCGATGTGCTCCTGGTGGCGGACACGTTCATGGCGGAGTCCGGTGCGCCGGCCATCGTGATGGGGCTCCGGGGCCTTGTCCAGCTGACGGTGACGGTGGAGGGGCCGCTGCGCGACTTGCATTCGGGTTGCCACGGCGGCTTGGCTCCGAATCCGGCCACGGCGTTATGCCGGATGCTGGCGAGCCTGCACCGGGAGGACGGCCGCCCTGCCGTGAATGATTTTGAAGCCGGATGCCGGCCGCCCTCGGCGCGCGAGCGGGAATTGCTGGTCCGCGAGCCGTTCGATCCGCTCCGGTATGAACGCCAGACCGGAGTGCCGCCGGTCGGGGGGGAGGCGGGTCTGACTCCCCAGGAGCGGAACGGGTTCCGGCCCACGATCGAGGTCAATGGCATTCACAGCGGATATGGCGGGGCGGGGTCGAAAACGGTTATCCCGGCGCGGGCGATGGCCAAACTATCGGCTCGTTTGGTGGCAGGGCAGGATCCGGTCCGCGCGCTGGCGGCCCTGGAGGCGCATCTCCGGGCTCAGGCGCCGGCGGGGCTTCGGGTGGTGGTGAGCGAAGCCACGGTGGGCGGGCCGGCTCTGAGGCTGGACGCGGATTCTCCTCTCGTGGCCAGCGCGGCGGCGGTGTTGTTGGAGGTCTGCGGACGCGAGCCGGTGTTTCATTGGGAAGGGGCGTCTATTCCGGTGCTTTCGCTCCTGGCGCGTGTGGCGGGCGGGGCGCCGCCGTTGCTGGTCGGGTTCGGGCGGGAGGAGGACCAGGTGCATGCGCCGAATGAGTCGTTCGCCCTGGACCGGTTCCGGCTCGGGTATTTGTTCATCACGAAACTGCTTAGCGGGTGGTGAAAGAGAACGTATGAAAAGGGTTTTGATCATCGGCACGGGCGGGATTGGAAAGCGGCATATCCGGGGATTTCTGAAGACCGGGCGGGCGCGGTTGTCGGTGGTGGAGCCGGTGGCGGAGAAGCGGGCCGAGGTGTTGCGCGAGTATGCGATCGAGTCCGGTCACGGCGATCTTGGCGAGGCGGATTTGAAGTCGTTCGATCTGGCGGTCATTTGTGCGCCCGCCCATGTGCATGTGCCGCTGGGCCTGGCGTGCGTGGAGGCAGGCGTGCCGTTCCTGGTCGAGAAGCCCCTGGCGGTGACCCTGGAGGGCGTGGACGCGCTGCTGGCGAAGGTGAAGGAGAAGGGGCTGGCGGCGCGGGTGGGCTATGTCCGCCGGAGCGGGGCCGAGGTCATGGAGATGAAGCGCCAGCTTGCGGAGGGGCGCATCGGGGACTTGCGGATGGCGTATATGAACGCCTCGCAGGAGTTTCCCAAGTACCGGCCGGATTATCAAACGACCTATTATGCGCGGGCGGCGATGGGGGGTGGCTGCATTCTCGACGGGGCCAGCCATCTGATCGATCTGGCGATCTGGTTTTTCGGCATGCCGGCGGAAGTGAGCGCGATGTACGACCGGCTGACGCTCACGGGCGTGGAGTGCGAGGATTGCTGCCTGATTTCCATCCGCTTCCAGAGCGGCGCGCTGGTCCAGATTTCGATGAACCAGTTCCAGAAACCGAACACCAACACCGTGGAGGTGATCGGGACCCGGGGCAACCTGATGCTCGACCTGGCCACCTTGAAGTTTTCGGGGGACGATTCCGGAGTGTGGGACGGGAAGAATTATATGGACGGGCTGAAGCCGATGGAGGCGCATGAGGCCCGGTTTTCCCTTCAGGCTAATCGGATGCTGGACGTGATCGAGGGCACGCCGTCCCAGATGGCCACGCTGGAAGAGGCCCGAGCGAACCTGAGGGTGGCGCTGGCGGCCAAGCAGTCGGATCGCGAGAAACGGATTATCCGGCTGGATTGAGCCTGTCCGCACCCGGGCCGCGGGTGAGAGGCGCTCAGCGTTCCGAGGCGGGGATATGAATGGCCGCGAACGCGGTGAGACCGAATCCGTTGGGCTTCATGGTGGGCAGGCGATTGAGGTCCGCGCCATGGCCGTTGAAGTTGACGTAGAGGGTGGCGTTGTCGGCGCTCAGCTTGATGCCGTAGGAGCCGCAGGGAACATAGCCAATCTTGTTTTTAATGGTTTCCTGCAGGAAGGCGATGACTTTTCGCTGGCCTGTCATCACGTTGTATTGCACCACGGGGGTGCCGATTTTCAGCGAACTGCCGTGAGCGCCGGGCAGGAAATAGACATATTTTCCATCCGTGGAAAGCACGGACACGGTGACGTAGTCGCCGGCCAGGAAATTGGGGCCCAGCATCTCCAGTTTTTCGGCGGCGGGCGAAAATCGGAACAACGCCTGGGCCGCCCCTTTGCCGCCGAACGTGGTCCCATAGATCCAGCCGTCCGCGGATTCGGCGGTGGAGGAGCGCATGGCGGCGCCGCCGGGGAAGGATATCCGGGTGGCGGCGATGGTTTTTTCCGCGGGATCGAATTTCCACAAGGCCGGCCCCTGCCCGTTGAAATAGACGCATCCGTTGCTGGCCAGGGCGAGGTTCCGGTCCTGCGTCACCGCGTCGGGCGGGCTGACGTAGAGGAACAGGCGGGTGGCGAGATTGAAGGCGGAGAAGGAGACGGCCCCGTTGGTCTTGCCCTCCAGGTTAGCGTAAAGAAGGTTCCGTCCTTTGTCCATCAGGGTGGTGGCCGTGCACTGGCCGGGGAAAAAGCCGGCGATGTCGGATTTTCCGGTTTTGGGATCGTACCGGAAAATTTGGCCGCCGGGGAGGTGCTCGGTCCACTGGTGTTTGTAGGCGGTGCCGCCGTCGTTGAGCGTGCCGGTGAAGTAGATCATGCCATCCCCGGCTTCCTGGATGCCGGCGTGGACCTTGGACCAGGTGGGTTCGCCCGGCCGGGTCTGGGACAGGGTGTTCAGGTCCGCGATGGGCGCGAGTTCCTGGGTGGCGGGATCCCAGCGATAGAGGAGGGCGGAACTGCCGCCCTTGTTGTTGCCGTGGTCCCCGATGCCGCAGTAGACCGCGCCGTCGGCGCCCACGCAGATATCGCCCCACGCGGACCAGCCGGTGCCGTTGGTGGCGGGGTTGGGCAGGTTTCCGTGATAGGCCAGCTCCACCACCGGGGGGGTTCGGGCCATGATGAACGGGGCTGCGTTGGTTTGATCGCGCAGGGCGGTCACCGCCGGCGGAACCTGGAGGAAGTCGGGGGATTGAATGGTGACGGTTCCCTTGACGGCGCCCGGCAACGCGGGTGGCCAGGGTTGGGCGTTGGCAGCAGCGGCCGCCAGCGCGAGAATCAGGCCGGTTAAAAAGCGAGGGTTCATTTTTAGACGAGGCATGGCGAATCCTTCCTGAATGTCAATTTACAGACTAAGTGAATTCCGGGTGAATACCAAGACGCGAGTGAGTCGACATCGGGCGCATCTGCGATTAGTAAGGGAGGGCCGGCTGCCACACCGGCCGTTCTACGTCCCTCCGGCAACTGTGCTTGGCTTGGCGTGGAGGGCGCCGCTCCGTCGGCGCCGTTCTTCTCTTCTGGCGGGGCGAGCGCTGCGACCCCGCAAAGTGGGTGGCGTGCGGATTACCATTGTGGCTTGCGGCGTTTCGGGCGTTCCCTGCCGGGTGCTTTTGCGCGCTAAGGGTTTCAGGCTGGATGCGTCGGGCCACGAGGCCACGCCGCATCGCCTTCAGCCCTTATCATCGCAAAATCACCTCGTCATGGTCCGCCTGATCGAAACGCCGCAAGCCCAAGCGCCTCGCGCGCCCGGCTCGCTATCGCTCGCTTCGGGCGGCGCGCGACCACGGTTCCCTCAGAACATGCCCGCCTGATATGGTCGTGGACACGGGTGGACTGATGGACGCCCGAACCCTTACTAATCGCAGATGCGCCCGCCGGCGTCGTGCGGGCCGTCAGGACGGGAGAGAGGAGGCGAGCGCATCGAGAAGGCGTTGCATATCCGGCGGGAGCGGGGCCTGGAAGGCGAGGGGCTTGCCGGTGCGGGGGTGGGTAAAGGCCAGCTCGGCGGCATGCAGCATCTGGCGGGGCGCCGGCGCGGGCAGGGAAACGGCGGGGCCGCGGCCGTACACCGGGTCGCCCGCGACGGGATGGCCGAGATGGCTGAGGTGGACCCGGATCTGGTGGGTGCGGCCGGTTTCGATGCGGACGCGCAGGAGGCTCCAGTCGCCATAGGCGCGTACGGTTTCGTAATGGGTCACGGCGGACCGGCCCCGGGCGGGCCGGGCGCTCATTTTTTTCCGGTCCTGGGCGCTGCGGCCGATCAGGGATTCGATGCGGCCCGAGGGCGGGTCCGGCTGGCCGGCCGCGATGGCCAGGTAAACCTTGCGCACCTGATGGGCCTTGAATTGGGCCTGGAGCCCGGTGAGCGCGGCATCGTTCTTGGCCGCCACCATGAGGCCGCTGGTGTCGCGATCCAGGCGGTGCGCGATGCCGGGCCGGAGTTCGCCGCCAATGCCTTGCAGGTCGGGGCAATGGTGCAGCAGGGCGTTGACGAGCGTGCCCGAGGCGTGGCCGGCCGCCGGATGCACGACCAGGCCGGCGGGTTTGTCGAGCACCACGATGTCGGCATCCTCGTAGATGATATGGAGCGGGATGGGTTCGGGTTGGGGCGTGGCGGGCTGGGGCGGGGGAATTTCAACCGAGGCGGTCAGGCCGGGAACGACCTTGAGGCTGGCCTTGACCGGCCTGTTTTGGAGGGTGACGCAGCCCTGGGTGATCAGGGCCTGGAGCCGCGCCCGGGAGAGCTCGGGGAGGCGCTTGGCGAGCCAGGCATCGAGGCGGAGGCCGCGGTCTTCAGGCAGGGCGGTGAGTGTGGGCATGGCGTTGGATCAGGCGGAGGGTTCCGGCGGCGATCAGGGCGGCGGCGAACAGGCCGAGGCTGACCCATTGGGCGGAGGTCAACCCGTGGGCGACCACCCGGTCGCTCAGGTCGCCGCGGAGAAATTCGAGGAAGAAGCGGACCACGGGATAAAGGAGAAAATAGCGGATGACGATGACACCGTCGGTGTGGCGGCGGCGATAAGCGAGGACCAGCAGGGCGTAAATGGCAAGGTTGGCGGCGGCTTCCAGGAACTGGACCGGCCAGACCGGAAGAGCCGAGTGAGCGGAGAGGGGAATGAGCTTGTCCTCCACCTGGCTCCACCAGACGGCGGATTTGGACGGGTAGGTGCAGGCCAGCCAGCCGTCGTGGGGGCGGCCCTGGCAGCAGCCGTTGATGAAGCAGCCGATCCGGCCGAAGGCGTGGCCGAGCGGGAGCGCGGTCACGGTGTAATCGAAGAGCTTGAGAACCGGGACGCGCCGCGCGAGGGCAAACATCCAGGCGGCGAACCAGGCGCCGAAAAAGCCGCCGTAGAAGACGAGCCCGCCCTTGTCCACGCGAAGGATCAGGCCGGGGCTGTCGGCGAATTCACTCCAGTTGCCCAGCACATAGGCGGCGCGGGCGCCGGCAATGCCGCCGAGGATGAGCCAGAAGGCGAGGTCGGAGGCGAAGCCGGGGGCGCGGCCCTCCCGGCGGCCCTGCCAGGCGAGGTGCGCCATTCCGGCGCCGAAGCCGAGGGCCAGGAAGACGCCGTACCAATAGACCGGCCGGCCGAACACCGTGATGCAAACAGGATCCATCATGTCCGCAGGTTACTGCTTTGGTGCTTCCGGAACAAGTGCGGACTTGGCGGGCTCGGGGTTTGGGGGGGAGGCTGCGGGCGCGGCAGCGGGCTCTGCCGCCGGCGCGGGAGCGGTTGGCGGTTCGGCGACGGTGATATCGAAGGTGTTGGCGGGCCCGACGAGGGCAAAGCCGGCGGTATCGAGCGCTTTCCGGTGGTGCGACACGGTGGCGCCCGTCACATCGAAAATCTCGTAGCCGAATCCGTTGAACGTGCGGGGCTTGCCTTTGGCGTCCCGGGTTTTATTGCTTTGGCCCAGGATGGCGGATTCGGCGAGGACATGCCAGGTCTGGCGACCGTCGGGGAAGGCGTGCATGATCGGCGGGGATTGGAAGTGGCGGTTACCGCACAGGAACAGGTCCACGCCGAAGGTGTCCGCCCAGGTCCGGAGGAGCGTGCCCGCGGCTGTCGGATTTCCCTGGAGGTCGGTGTCCTTGATTTCGCCGTCGCCGAAATCGTGGCTCCAAAGCGGGTGATGGTTCATCATAACCCGGATTTTGGCGGTCCGGCTTTCGGGCGACTCGAGTTCGCGGCGGATCCAGTCGAGTTGGTTCGAGTCGAGGACGCCACCCTGGCCGAGGCCGAAAGGACTGTCCGGTTTATGCCGGGTGCCGAAGGCGCCGGATAGGTCGACGGGGACGCCGCAGGTCAGGATGAAGCGGGTTTGCTGCAGTGTGACGGCCTGCCAGAGGGCTCCGAGCTTGTTGGTCCACAGGGCGAGGGTGTTTTCGGTGATGTCACGGCTGCCGGGAACGGCGTAGAGGGGAATGCCGGCTGCTTTGAGCGGCTCGACGAAGGTGGCGAGGAAGGTGTCGTATTCGCTTTCCCGGCCGTGGTCGGTAAGGTCGCCGGTCACGAATACGGCGAGGGGCCTGGTCTTGGAATCGACGAGTTCCCGGACTATTTGGTCGTAGCCGGGCTGGTAAACAGGATCGTTTTTCCCCACGTGGGTGTCGGAGAGGACGACGAACCGAAAGGTGTTTTCCGCGGCCTGGGTGGCGACCCCGGAAAACGCGAGCAGAAGCAAGGATGTCAGAAGACGGAGGGAAGAGCGCATAAGCACCCCTTTCATGGGGCCTAGAGTAGCACGCGGGAAATTGCCTTCGCAAGCCTTATGCAGCCTTATGCGGCTCTTCATTCCGAGGGTCAGCCGGTTTTATGGGATAAGCGAAGGACGGGTTGGTCGGCGCGAACCGGCAATTTCCAGCGGGCGCGGTTGCGGCCCGTCATGGTTTCGAGGACGAGGTCGGTGCGGGCGGCGCCGCGGATCCGGCGGAGGCGGCCGGGCGCGCCGTCGAACGTGAAGAGGGCCAGGAAGAGCGCCTCGGCGCCGTCGGCGCGGATGAGCAGGGAATTTCGGGGTTCCGGCGGGTCGAGCTCGCCGAGCGCTTCGCGGGGGTCGTTGGCGACGGGGTCCCCGGCGCCCACGATCCGGGCGCCGTCGGGCGGCCGCAGCGCGGCGGTCATCGAGCCGCACGAATCGGACCAGCGGACGGCCGGGGCCGGGCCGGGCTCCAGGAGTTCGACGGGATTTTTCAGATGGGTATAGCCGCGGCGGTCGGAGGGGGGGATGGGCTGGACGGGTCCTCCGAGGTCGAGTGCGCCGATGCCGTGGAGGATCCAGTCGAAACGGCGGACGGTCTCAGCGGTGCAGCGGAAGACGTCGAGCGCGAAATCGGGCCCCACGATCACGGTGCGGTCCAGCCGGACGCCGGGGTAGACGGCCACATTGGAGGCGCGCGCCATTTTCCAGACCTGGTCCGGCTGGAATTGCTCGAGCGCGCCGTCGGAGGGCGAATCGCGCCAGTGGTCGCACTCCCAGATGGAGGCGGTGTCGAAGTCGTAGGGGAACATGGGCGTTTCGTCCACCGTCACGGTGTTGTGGGACGCGGTGGTGCGTTTCCAGGTGAGGTACAGCGGGTCGTCGTAGCCGGCGGTGCGCGGGGCGTCGGTGCGGCGGCGGCCGCGGGCCCAGAGGTCGAGGTGGAGGGCGGCGGGATCCATGTGGCCGGCCCAGTGGGGGCCGAAGAAGAGCGAGGCGCCGACGGCCGAAGGCCGGTCGGCGCGGGAGCGCAGGAGGAGGGAGCCGGAGACGGGGAAGAGGGTGCAGTGGCGGGTGTGGCGTCCGGTGAGGGAGAGGGCCGCATCTGTTTCGGGGTGGAATTCGCCGGCGGGGTAGGCCGGGTCGCGGAGGCGGGCGAAGTCGACGTCGCCCGAATGGGTTTGCAGGGGCATGGGCAGGCCGGGCCAGGTGCGGGCGGCGTCGGGATGTTCGGCTTCCATGCGGTGGAGGAGCCAGGCGTATTTGGGGTCGGCGTAGGCCTCCCAGGCCTTGTTGTAGAGGACGCCCCAGGTGTGGACGCCGCGGATATTGGCGAGGCCGGAGTCGTGGAGCAGGGGCATGTCGCCGTTGGGGAAGGTCAGGTAGAAAGGGGTGTCGAAGGCGGCCTGGATGCACTTGAGGCCGCGGGGGCCGTAGGCGCGGTGGCGGTCGTCGCCATCGTGCTGGAGCTGGGCGGGGAGGCGGGCGTGCCAGGCGTCCACGCCGAGGTGGTCGAGGACCGTGAGCGCCTCGGTGACGGCCATGAGGGTGTAGAAGTGGTAGCCGGGCGTCTGTTCCCAGTGAAGGCCGTCGGACAGGATGTCGTGGCGGAACTGGTGGATGAGGCCGTAGCGCCAGGGGGCGCCTCCGCCGTAGAGGGTGTCGTGCACGTGCGGGCGCGAGCCGAGGGCGGCGCCGGCGGCGAGGCGGGCGGCGAGGGACCAGGTGTTGATATTGCCGCAGGAGCGATGGCCGCCCCCGGCGGCGTTCAGGAGCATGGCTTCGAGCAGGTTTCGGAAGAGGGCGTGATCGGGATTGGCGAGGTCGGCGGCGGCGAGCAGGTCGTAGGCGCGGGCGGTGTTCAGAAGCAGGCGGGATTCGGCGAGTGCGCCGCCGCCGGCGCGGTTGTCGAGCCCGGTGAGGGGCCAGCGGTCATAGGTGCGGGCGAAGAGGCGGAAGGCGCGCAGGGCGCGTTCCCGGTAGAGGGGCTTGCCGGTGAGGTGGAAGGCGAGCGCGAGGCGGAAGACGAGGTCGATGAGCCGGTTGTTGAGGGCGGCGTCCGCTTTGGGGGCGGGCAGGGCGCCGGGCAGGTTTTCGGGGGCGTCGACGGCGGCGGTGAGCCGGGCGAAGGCGCGGCGGGCCCAGTCGCAGGTGTGGATGTGGTGGCGGGCGCGGAGGAGCTGGTCGCCGGTGAGGAAGACGCGGGGGTGGTCGGGAAAGGCCGCGGGCATGAGGTGGAGGGGGTCGTAGTCGGGATGGGCCAGTTGCTCGGGAAAGGCGCGCGGATTGATGATATCGGCATACATGGAGCGAGGATCCTTTCAAGGATGGGCTCTGACAGGTGTAACCCACCGTGGATTTGGAGTATGGATAGGCGGATTCGGGAAGGCAAGTGCGAATGAGGATATGAAAGTGAAGCTGGCGTCCGGCCTGTTTCTTGTGATAATTTATGATTTTAAAGGAGCTCGCATGCCGTTATATTTGTCCTGCCTGTTGATTGGCGCGCTGGCCGGGGTGATTGCGGCCTTGTGCGGAGTGGGTGGCGGCGTGTTCATGGTGCCGGTTTTCGTGATCGCCCTTCACATGGAACAGAAAACGGCGGTGGCCACGTCGCTGGCCATTGTCATTTTCACATCGGTGGTGGCCACGGTCCGGAACTCGGGCAACCATTTGGTGGACTGGAAGGTGGTCGCGGCCACGGCGCTCGCCTCGGCGGTGGTGGTCTGGTTTGCCTCTGACTGGCTCAAGAAAATGTCGAACCTGTCGCTGACCCGGATTTTTGCAGTGTTCATGATTGCCATGGGAGTCTGGATGCTGGGGAAGAGCTTTTCGAAAGGATGAGTATGGACATTATCGATGCCTATTGCGGGATTGGGCCCTGGATGACGCGGGACCGGTTGCTGCCCTGGAAGACGGAAGAGACGCTTCACCTGATGGATCATTTCGGCATTGCGCGGGCGCTGACGCACAGCAATTTCTCGGCCGGCGGGGGCAGCGTGTGGCACGGCAACGAGCACCTGGAGGAAGCCGCCGCGGCGCAGCCCCGGTTTACGCCAGCCTTCGCCATCACGCCGTATCCCCATGCGGATTCCCCGCAGCTATCCGATTACCTGGCCGCGATGCGGCGGGCGCGGGCGCGGGCGGTCTGGTTTGCGCCGCTGGCCAAGTATCCGCTGCGCGAGATGTACGGGGAGATCCTGGACGCCTGCGTGGCGCACCGGCTGCCCGTGCTGTGGCCCCGCGACAACACGACTCCCGCGGATGTGGCGGAGGTGTTGCGGAATTGGCCGAAGCTGCGGCTGATCATGCTGGGGTGCAGCTACATGGAGGACACCTGGCTGTTTCCGCTGTTGAAATTGTATTCCGAGTTCCGCATCTGCGTGGGGCAGTTTTATATTCCGGCGGAGGCGCCCCACCGGTTTCTCCGGGAATTTCCGGCCGAGCGGCTGGTGTTCGGTTCCGGGCTTCCCTTTTTCTCGCCGGGCGGATTGATCGCGCATCTGGCCTATGCCAAGATCACGGAGGCCGAACGCGCGGCCATCCTGGGCGGCAACCTTGGCAAGCTGATGGATGAGGTGCGGTTATGAGCTTACCCCTGATTGACTATGGACGGACCGGCCGGACGTTGGATTTTCCGGTGTTTGACGCGCACGCGCATGTGGGGAATTTCACCCACGTGATCAGCCCGTCGCTGGAGAAACAGGTGGCCGAAATGGACCACGTGGGCGTTCAGGTGCAGATGGTCAGCTCGATCGAGTCCATTTATGGCGATATCAGCCGGGGCAATGACCAGGCGGCGGCGGCGGCGGTGCGGTATCCCGGGCGGATATTCGCCTACTGCCAGATCAGCGCCCGCTATCCCGAGCTGATCCGATCCGAGATGGAGCGCTGCTTCCGCAATCCGGTGTTCAAAGGGGTGAAGGTGTACCAGGTGGGGGTGCGGTATGACGATCCGCTCTTCACGCCGGTGTGGGAGTTCGCCCGTGACCGGGGCGTGCCGGTGCTGGCCCACACGTGGGGCGGGGACGTGAAGGGCTTTGACAAGGTGGCGGCGGCGTTTCCCGAGGTTGCGTTCCTGGCGGGTCACGCGGGCAGCGGGTTCGCCTACCAGCCTTACGTGGACATGGCGAAACGGCACCGGAATTTTTACCTGGACCTGACCTATTCCCGCGAGCACACGAACATGATCGAATATTTCGTCGAGCAGGTGGGGACGGGCCAGATGGTATGGGGCACCGACGTGCCCACGTTCTCCATCAGCCAGCAGGTCGGCAAGGTGTTGTATGCCCGCATTCCGGACGAGGCCAAGCGGGCGATCCTGGGCGGGACAGCCTTTAAACTGTTCAAGATTTAATGGGGTGGGTTCCATGTATCAGGCGTATCCGTCGAGTGTGGAGGAGGGCCTGACCCTCTTTGCCGATTTCCGGGTTCCGGCCGAACCCCGGCCCCTGCTGGTCACCACCCACGGGTGGCACGGGCAGATCAAGAAGGCGCATGCCGACAATGTGGACACCGGCGCGCCGGACCAGGATTGGTTTGTCATCTACGTCGAGATGCGCGGCCGGGGCGATTCGGGCGGCAAGCCGGACTGCAACGGGTGGGAGCTGCAGGATGTGGTGGACGCCGTGGAATTTGCGAAACGCCGGTATGCGGAGCATATCCGTGATCCGCACCTGGTGACCCTGACGGGCGGCAGCGGGGGCGGCTCGAATGTGATGGGGCTGCTGGGCAAGTTTCCGGACTATTTCTGCCGGGCAAAGGCGGAGTGCGGGATCAGCGATTTTGCGCTCTGGTACCGGAACGACCAGGTGGGCGAGTTCCGCGACGAGATGGACGTCTGGATGGGCACGACGCCGGACCGGGATCCCGAGGCCTATGCGAGCCGGGGTGGGCTGACCCTGGCCGGCAACCTTTGCACGCCCCTGATCATTTTCCATGGCGATCAGGACCGGCGTGTGCCGGTGGAGCAGGCGCGCCGGTATGTGGATGCGTTGCGGCGGACGGGGAAAGGGGAGTTGGTGTCCTACTTCGAGCTGAAAGGCGTGGGGCATCCGGGCCATTATGGTGGCGCCACGCCGGCCCAGGATGAATTCCGGTTGACTGCCGGCGCGGCCTTTCTGGCGGATCAGCCGGTGCCTGTTTCCATTCCGGAAAAAGGATATCTGGTGGTTGGCGGCTACCTGAAAACCCATGATTTCGAGGTGGTGCTGGAAAGCGTCAACCGGGTAGCCGAGATTCATTATAATTTGAACACCGATTCCTTTGTCCTTCATGCCCTTAAACCGTGCAAGGCCCGCCTCCGCGTCCGGCAGCCCGATGATGGCTGGGCCGAGCGCGAATTAACATCCTGTTAACAAGGTTGTCGACAGGGGGTTCCGTCAAAGCCTCGGATCAATGAGCGTGTTGACAAGTCAGCCAACGGCTGTTGATAATTCGCTAACGTCAGCATTACGAGTGAGTTGTAAAAACAGAAGTTGTTCAGAACCCGGATGAAGAGAAAGCGGGGCGTAGACGCGGGAACTGGGGGCTTGATTTGTGAACAGCTCGTGAAGGACGGGTTGTGAACAAGGCGGACAAGAAGGAGGTCGGGCATGATGACTGGGACAGCGGCGGGCGGGATTGTGGTTGTCGGCGCCATTGCGATGTATGGACTTGGCGTCCTGATGTCGTTTGCCGGCGCCATTTGGCTGCTGGTGCGGGCGTTCCAGACCAGTCTGGTGTGGGGGTTGGTCGTGTTTTTCCTGCCGTTTGCCAATATTGTATTTGCCATCAAGCACTGGGCCTTTGCCAAAAAGCCTTTTCTGTTGAGTCTGGTTGGCGTGGCGATCCTCCTGGTTGCGGGCCTTGTGGGGTTTGTGGCCGGCGTGGGCTTTTTCCATCCGGGTGGCAGCCGGGGGGAGAACACGGAGATCCGGAGTCAAGTGGCGGATGACCTGGACTTATCCCGTCAAAAGGCGGTCCCTTTAAGCGATCGGGAGAAGGTGGCGGAGCTGCTGGCCACGGCGGGAATCAATCCCGAGAACCCCCGCACCTTCCAGGGGCGGACGATTGCTGAGATGACGGCGGCGCTGGGCACGCCGAGCGCGAACATGAAAGTCAAAGGCAAGCACCTTTACATTTTTCAAAATTGCTTTGAGGTGGAATCGAAGGACGGGGGCAAGACCGTCTCGGGCGTGCATTACATGGGCCAATAGGCTGTCTTTCTCAGCCGGATCAGCGGCTGAATGCCGAGCACACCTTCCGGACTCCCGCCGCGATTTCCCGGATATTCTGCTCCGTGTGGAAGCGGTTGAAGGCTTGGATCATGATGGCCTGGTCGAGCATCTTGCGGTGAACCGGCAAACGGGCGTAGTCGTAGGTGTAGGAGCGTCCGTCGGGTTGTACGAACGGGTAGAAACGGTTGACGCCTTTCAGCCAGGGCCGGGTGAGGCGCGTCTGAAACAGGGTTTTTTGGATCAGGTCGTATTTTCCATAGGATCCGGCGGGCACGCCCTCGGCCTGGAGCGCCTCGACGATTTTGGCGCGGGGCGCGGTCAGGCGGCGCGGCTCGAGCAGCAGGTTGGTCCACCAGTAGGTGGCGTAGCCGCCCGGGAGGCAGGGCATGACCTGGATACCGGGGGTGTTGTCGAGCAGGCGGGTGAAGAGCAGGCCGAGCTTGTGGTGATGCGCGGTGATGGCGCGGACCTGCTCGAGCTGGGCCAGCGCCACGGCGCCCTGCAACTCGCTCATGCGGTAGTTGATGCCGTGATGGACGCCCGCTTGGCTTTTGTCGAACAGGCGGTCGTAGCACTTGTCGGAGTAGTTGGAGACCCGGCGGTAAAGGGTTTCGTCGCGCAGCGCCACGAAACCGCCGTCGCCGGTGGAGAGGTGCTTGAAGTCGTTGGTGGAGTAGGCGCCGGCGGTGCCGAAGGATCCGACCAGCTGGCCGTTGAGCCGGGTTCCCCAGGACTGGGCGCAATCCTCCACCACGCCGATGTGGTGCCGGGTGCAGAGGCGGACGATAGCCTCCACGGGCGCGGGGTAGCCGGCGAGGTGGACGACGACGACGGCTTTGGTGCGGGGGGTGATGCAGGCCTTCACGGATTGGATGGTGGGCTGGAGCGACGTGGCGGTATCGCAGAAGACCGGGACGGCGCCCTCCTCGAGGATGCCGAGGACGGAGCCGGCGTCGGTGTTGGGGGTGCAGATGACCTCATCGTCGGGGCCGATGCCGGCGGCAACGAGGCCGAGGTGGACGGCGGCGGAGCCGCTGGAGCAGGGGACGATGTACGGCATGCCGGTGTAGGCCTTCATTTTTTCGCAGGCCTGCTTGACAAAGGAACCGAAGCCGTAGAAGAGGGTGTTCTGGGCGAGCGCGGCCTTGAGGTAGTTCAGCTCGTTGCCGGCGAAGCGGTTGCCCTTTCCGAAGGGGTGGGCGACGGCCTTGGGTCCGCCATCGAGCGCAAGCGCGGGAGAGGATTTCATTTTCATGGGGGGAAGTGTGGCAAATCAGCCGGCCTTTTTCCACCCAAATATGACACGTGTTGCGTCCTGAAGCGCTAGGGGATGATCATGTTGACGGCGAAATTGTCAATATACAGATTGTCGTCTGTGTCGTTTCGTCGGGGCCTGTCCGCTCCCCACGGTCTGAATCGCAGTGGCGGAAAAACGGGGATTGCTTCTTTTCGAAATAAAATCCACTATCCCACGCCTTTGTTTTCCTAAGCGGCCAGAATGGGAGTGCCTGTGATTGCGACCTCGATGTTGACCAAGCGATTCGGCGCCGACGTCCTGTTTGAGGATGTCAGCGTGAAGTTTACCCCCGGAAACTGCTATGGCCTGGTGGGCGCCAACGGGTCCGGAAAATCAACGTTTGTGAAGATTCTGGCGGGGCTTATGCCCCCGTCCAGCGGGGACGTCGCCATTGGCCGCGATTGCACCCTGGGCTATTTGCGCCAGGATCATGCCGAGTTCGACGACATCCCCATCCTGACGACCGTGTTCATGGGAAACAAGAAGCTCTGGGACCTCCACCAGGAGCGGGAGTCGTTATACGCCAAAGACGACCTGACCGATGCCGAGCATGACCGCAGCAGCGAGATCGAGCATGAGTTTGGGCTGGCCGGCGGGTATACGATGGAAGCGGATGCCGCCAAATTGCTGGCCGGGCTCGGGTTTGCGGAAGACGTATTCGCCCGGGACATGCGAACGCTGCAGGGCGGGTTCAAGCTCCGGGTCCTGCTGGCGCAAGTCCTCTTTGCCCATCCCGACGTCCTGCTCCTGGACGAACCCACCAATCATCTGGACATGGAGTCCATCGAGTGGCTGGTGGATTTGCTGGCCCGGTACGAGGGCACCGTCATTGTCATTTCGCATGACCGGTTCTTCCTCAACCAGGTCTGCACGCATATCGCGGACCTCGACTACCATGAAATCCGGATGTTCACCGGGAATTATGACGACTTCACAATCGCGAGCCTGCAGGTGCGCGAACTGCGGGAAAAAGCCAACGAGAAGATGGAGAAGCAGATTCACGACCTGAAGGCCTTCATCAGCCGGTTCAGCGCCAATGCGTCCAAGTCGAAACAAGCCACCTCCCGGCAGAAGCTGCTGGGGAAGATCGAGCTGAACGAGATGAAGCCCAGCTCACGGGTTTCGCCCTATCTCCGGTTTCACACGAACCGGCGGTTGGGTGACAAAGTGATCGAGGTGGAGGGGATTTCGAAGCGCTACGACACATGCCTGTTCAAGGAGTTTTCCTGCAAGATCGGGCCCCGTGAAAAAATCGCCATCATCGGAAAAAACGGCGCTGGTAAGACGACGCTTCTGAAGATCCTGTGCGGACTCCTGAAGCCGGACACCGGCTCCGTGGTGTTTGGCGAAACGGTCCAGCTGAATCTCTTCCCCCAGGATCCGGAGGAGATTCTCGATCCGGACGCCCAGGCGCTGGATTGGCTGGGAAAGTTTGCGGAGGAGACGGAGCGGACCGAAACCGAGCTTCGCTCGTTCATGGGGCGGATGTTGTTCAGCAAGGACGATGTCTTCAAGAAGATCCGGGTCCTCAGCGGCGGAGAGAAAGCCCGGCTCATTCTGGCGAAGATGATGCTCGAAGGCGGAAACGTCCGGGTGATGGACGAGCCCACCAATCATTTGGATCTGGAATCGATCGAAGCACTGAACTTCGCCTTGTCCCAGGCGGAAGGCACGGTTATTTTCGTTTCTCACGATCATCGGCTGATCGGATCCCTGGCCACCCGGATTTTCGAGATCAAGGACGGCACGATCCTGGATCGTGTCGGTCCGGCGGTGGAGTAAAACAACACCCGGTCAGGTGCGGCTCCAGTCTGCCCGGCGGGCGGCGATGGCGCGGGCTCGTTCGCGGGTTTTGTCGAGCGCGCCGGTCCAGATCCGGTCGCGGGCCCAGTCGTAGGATTGGGGCGTGCCGGTTACCGTGAGCTCGATGACCGTGTTGCGGGGGTCGGGCGGCCGGCCGGGCAGGCCCGACAGGTGCAGGTGCCCCTCCGACTCCTGGCGGAACGGGATCGGTTTTCCGGAGACCAGGAAGCGCGCGGCGCGCACCTTGTTTTTCAAGCCGGCGAGATGGAGCTCGGCCCCCGGCCAGTAAAGCACATGGAGAAAGACCCGGCCGGGCTTGCAGGTCATGAGCCCGAAGGTGGTGGTGTCGCACAGGGTTTGCGAAACGCCGTAGATGGCCTCGCCGTTTTTATCCAGCCAGCCGCCGACGTTTTTCATGAGGCGGGTGAATTCCGCCGGGAACGACCCATCGGGCTTGGGCCCCACATTGAAGACCAGGTTGCCGCCGAGCTCCGTGATCTGGCTGAGCGTGCGGATGACGGCGCGGTCCGATTTCCAGGCCACGCCCCGGTGCCAGCCCCACCATTTTTCGGTGGAGGTCATGCAGCATTCCCAGGGGGTTGACGGCTTGAATTGCTGTTCCGGAAAGCCCTGCTCGGGCGTCGTGATGTCGCCGGGCAGGCCGACCCGGTCGTTGATGATGATGCCGGGCTGGAGCGCGCGGATCATGGAGACCAGCTCCTTGGCCCGCCAGTCGGCGGCGCTATGGGGCCAGACGCCGTCGAACCAGAAGAGGTCGATCTTCCCGTATTGCGTGCACAGTTCGCGCACCTGCTCGTGGGTGGTGCGGATGAAGTCGCGGAATCCGGCGGGATTGCGGGCGGGCCCCTCGAAATAGGCGGGAATCGACCAGTCGGCAGTGGAAAAGTAGAGCCCGACCTTGATTCCGGCGCGGCGGAAGGCGCGGACATAGTCCCGCACATAATCGCGGTTCAATCCGGTCCGGGCGGCGTTGAAGGGGGTGCCGGGGCTGTCCCAGAGGCAGAACCCGTCGTGGTGCTTGGTGGTGAACAGGGCGTAGCGCATGCCGCCCGCCTTGGCGGTGCGGGCCCAGGCGTCAGGGTCGAACCGGGCGGGCTTGAATCGGTCGGCGAGGGTGCGGTAGGCGGAGGGGGTAAGGTGTTCCCGGTAGAGGGACTGTTCGCCGCGCTCGAGGAGGGCGTAGAGGCCCCAGTGGATGAAGAGGCCGAATTTGGAGCGGGGGAACCAGGCGGGAACCGGCTGGGGTTTCCATGGGGCTGTTTGAGTCATGGGTTTTCCGGGGTTAGAAGTTCATTTTCTTGAGCCAGTTGACGCAGAGCGCGGACCATTGCGAGACGATCGGGTCGTCGGTGGCCAGCCCGAGGCCGTGGCGGCCTTTCGGAAAGACGTGCAGCTCGAAGGGCACCTTGTGCAGGGCGAGGGCCTGGGCGAAGAGGAGCGCGTTCTGGACGGGCACGCCTTCGTCCTCCGCCGTATGCCAGAGGAACGTGGGCGGGGTGCCGGAGTCCACCTGTTTTTCCAGGGTCATCTGCTCCACGAGCGCGGCGGCGGGGGCGGGTCCGAGGAGGTTGTTGCGGGAGCCGCGGTGCCCCCATTCGCCGAAGGAAATGACGGGGTAGCAGAGGATGGCGGCATTAGGCCGGGCGGAGAGTCGCGCCACGGGGTCGGCGCTGCCGGCATCGCCGTGATCGGCGTGGACGGCCACGCTGGCGGCGAGGTGGCCGCCGGCGGAGAAGCCGAGGATGGCGATGCGGTCGGGATGGAGATTCCAGGCCGCGGCGTGGGCGCGGGCGAGCCGGATGGCGCGCATGGCATCCATCTGGGGCACGGGCCAGCGGTGGGGGGACACGCGGTACTGAACCACGCCGGCGGCGATCCCGGCGGCGTTAAACAGGCGGGCGATCGGTTCGCCCTCGTGCGCGGCCCGGCCGCCGTAGCCGCCGCCCGGGCAGATGACCACGAAGCCGGTGGGGGTGGCGCTCGTCACGGGATAGAGCTGGAGCTGGGGTGTTTCCCTGGGCGGGATGACGCCGTCAGGCGTGGGGATGCCGTGGGGCCAGAGCGGGATGACGGTGGGCGGCATGGTTTACTCCGGGGGGTTGGGAGCGGATCGGTTTTGAATTAGGTGCACGCCAGGTCAATGGCCTTGAGCTCCGCTCCGGTCAGCGGCGGGGCCTGGAGGGCCTGGACGTTTTCCTCGAGCTGGGCGGGGCTGCTGGCGCCGATGAGGGCGGAGGTGACGGTTTTCCGGCGCAGCAGCCAGGTGAGGGCCATCTGGGCGAGGGATTGGCCCCGGGCCCTGGCGATGGCGTCGAGCTTGCGGACCTTGGCGAGGGTCTCCTCGGTGACGTTCTGTTTCTTGAGGAAGGTGTTGGGTTTGCTGGCGCGCGAGCCGTCGGGAATGCCGTTGAGGTAGCGGTTGGTGAGGAGGCCCTGGGCGAGGGGGCAGAACCCGATCACGCCGACCCCTTCGGCATCGCAGACGTCCAGCAGCCCCTTTTCCTCGACCCAGCGGTTGAAAAGGTTGTAGCTGGGCTGGTGGATGAGCAGCGGGGTGCCGAGCGAGCGGAGAATGGCGGCGGCGCGGCGGGTGTCCTCGGCCGGGTAGGACGAGATGCCGGCATAGAGGGCTTTTCCCGAGCGGACGAGATGGTCCAGCGCGGCCATGGTCTCCTCGAGGGGGGTCTCGGGATCCGGCCGGTGGTGGTAGAAGATGTCCACGTAGTCGAGCCCGAGCCGCTTGAGGCTCTGGTCGAGGCTGGCCACCAGGTATTTGCGCGACCCCCAGTCGCCATAGGGGCCGTCCCACATTTTCCAGCCGGCCTTGGTGGAGATGACGAGTTCGTCGCGGAGGTGGGCGAAGTCCTGGCGGAGGATGCGGCCGAAGGCGTCCTCGGCGGAGCCGGGGGGCGGGCCATAATTGTTGGCGATGTCGATGTGCGTGACGCCGAGGTCAAAGGCCTTGCGGATCATGGCGCGGCCGTTTTCGACGGGGTCGACGCCGCCGAAGTTGTGCCAGATGCCGAGGGAGATGGCCGGCAGCTTGAGGCCGCTCCGGCCGCAGCGGTTGTAGGTCATGGTGGTGTAACGGGCGGGGTCGGGTTGGTAGGGCATGGATTCCTCGTGGGTAGTGGGCGTGATGGTAAAGGGTTAGTGGTGATCCCATTCCTTGAGCTGGTCGCGAATGCGCGCGGCATCCTCGTACCGCTCCTCCTGGATGGCTTTCTTCATCTCTTCCTCGAGCTGCCGGCGGGGATCCAGGGGCGGGGGGGGCGGCTTGGGATGCTTGGCGGAATCGAGGGGCATGTCCACGCCGCCTTTTTCATAGACTTCTTCCGCGACAAAGATGGTGGCGCCGCAGCGCAAGGCCAGCGCGATGGCGTCGCTGGGCCGCGCATCGATGGGGTCGAGGGCGTCGCCATGCCGGGTCAGGGTGAGCTGCGCGTAAAAGGTTTTCCCCTCGAACCGCTCGATCTGGACCTGTTCCAGCGTGGCGCCGAAGGTGTCGAGCAGGTGCTTCATCAGGTCGTGGGTCATGGGGCGCGGCATGGCTTTGCGCGCCAGGGCGAGGGCGATGGACTGGGCCTCGGCCACGCCGATCAGGATGGGCAGCACCCGGGTGGCCGGTCCGCTCCGGGGGCGCAGCAGCAGCACAAAGCCGTTTTTGGAGAGCGAGAGATTGCCGACAATGGATTCGATCATGGCGGACTCCGGGTCCCGGGTCAGGCGAGGGTGAGAATGGTTTCGTACAGATCCACGGCTTGCCGCACCTGCGCCAAGTCGATGAATTCGTCTTTCGTGTGGGCCTGCCGGATCGAGCCCGGCCCGATGATGAGCGAGGGAAGCCCGTGGCTGCTGAAGACGCCGCCGTCCGTGCCGAACGGCGCCACGGCGAAGCGGGCCTGGCCCAGCACCCGGCGGGCGGCCTCCGCGACCAGGCGGCCGATTCCGCTGTCGGGGGATTCGTCGAGCGGGGGATAGTTTTCCGACAGGCGGCAGGAGAAGGCGAGGCGGGGGTCGGCGTCGCGCTGGACGGCTACGAGAATTTCCTCCAGCTCCCGCTGCACGGAGTCCACGGTTTCGCCCGGCAGCGTCCGGCGGTCCACCTGGAGTTCGGCGTGATCCGGCACCACGTTGACCTGTGAACCGCCGTGAAACACGCCGACGCTCACGCGCGGCGCGCCGAGCTGGGGATGGGTCCGGAGCAGCAGCGAGTCGCGGTAAGGGCCTTCGATCCGGGCCGTCACCTCGCAGAGCGCCCGGATGGCGCTGACGCCGCGTTCCGGAAGGGAGGAGTGCACCGCCACGCCGCTCGCGCCGATCGTGAAGCGGAGGGCGCCTTTGTGGAGATGGACGATTTCCAGGTCGGTGGGCTCGGCCACGACCGCGGCGACGAATTCGCCGGGGTGGAGGCGCATCAGGGCCTGGGCGCCGTCGGCGCCGCATTCCTCGTTGCAGGTGGCGGCGAAACAGACACGGCAGGGGAAGGGCCGGCCGGCTGCCAGAAACCGGTCCAGGGCCGCCAGCATGGCCGCCATGCCGCCCTTGGGATCGGTGGCGCCCCGCCCGTACAGCTTGCCGTCGCGGATGTCGGGCGTGAAGGGGGGAATGGTCATGCCGTCCTGCGGCACGTTGTCGGCATGGGCGTTCAGCAGGAGCGTGCGGGAGCGGTCCACGCCGTCAAAGGTCGCCAGCAGGTTGCACCGGCCGGGAAAGACTTCCTCCTGGATGACGCGGGCGCCGCGGGTTTTGAAAAACAGCTCCAGGATGCGGAGCAGCGGGGCCTCGCCGGGATATTCAGCGGAGGGGGGCGCGCCCCGGGGATTGGTGCTGGGGCAGGCGACCAGTTCCGCCAGCAGATGAACGACGTCTAGAGACATGAAGAACCTCGCATCGGTCGATTAGACGCTTTGCACGGAGACGACCCGGTTTTCCCGGCGGGCCTTTTCGGAGGCGAAGACCATCAGGTGGGATTCGAGCGATTCGTCGGGGCCGGAGAGAATCTGCGATTGATCCTTCGCGGCGACGGCGGAAATGAAGGCCTTCATGAGCCCGTAATCGCCGCCGCCGTGGCCGCCGAGGATTGAGGAGTCGGCCGCCACGGTGTCGACTTCCGTGGTTTGATCGGTCAGGAAATCGTAGATCAGGATCTTGTCGCCATCGCCGGAGAGCTCGCCGCGGGTTCCGAACAGGCGGGTTTTGCGATGGCCGCTTTTGGTGAACGCGGTCATGGTGAAGACGCCCGACCGGCCGCCCTGGAATTTGAAATTCACCACCTGGTGATCCACGACGTCGTTGTCGCAGGCGTAGACGCAGCGGCCGTAGGGGCCCTGGCGCAGAGCCTCCATCAGGCTATCCTCGGTCGGGTTCGGGGTCAGCACGTTCACGGGCCAGGCCAAATGGCCTTTGGCCAGGCGGCCCATATATATCCGTTTCGCCGAGTAGGGGCAGGTCGGTTCGACGGCGCAGTCCAGGCACCGGGCGGCGGCGCCAGCCGGTTTTTGATCGGCCCGGAAATGGTGGAGCGAGCCGAAGGACGAGACGTCCTCGCAGGGTTTGCCCATGATGTGGAGGATCCAGTCCAGGTCGTGGCAGGACTTGGCGAGCAGCATGGGGGAGGATTCTTTTTCGTTGCGCCAGTTCCCGCGCACGAAGGAGTGGGCCTGATGCCAGTAGCCGACGGGCTCCAGGTGCTGGAGGCTGACCAGGTCCCCGATGACGCCCGAGTCGAGGAGCTGCCGGAGCTTCCGGGTGTAGCCTGTGTAGCGCATCACGTGGCAGACGGCGAAGAGGACCCCGGCTTTTTTGACCGCGCTGACGATCGTGCGGCAGCCGGCGGCATCGGGGGCCATCGGCTTTTCAAGCAGGATGTGGTAGCCGAGCTTCGCGAAGGCCACGGCGGGCTCCACGTGCATGGCGTCCTGCGTGCAGATGAGGACGGCATCGGCGAACCGGGGTTGGGCCGCGGCCGTGCGCCAGTCGGTGAACTGGTGCGCCGGAGGGATCGGGTGTTCGGCGGCCAGGTGGGACCGGTAGAATTCCCGGGGCTCGGCCACGCCGACAACCCGGGCCTGCTCGGGGTGGGCCTTGGCGAATGTGGCATAGCCGGCGCCGCGGCCGCCGGCGCCGACGATGAGGAGGGTAACGGGGCTCACGACGCGTACCCCTGGTCGATTTTCCGGGCCACATCCTTGTAGCCGAAGTCGACCTGGTAGACGATCTTGTACTGCTCGAGCGCGCGGACCTTGTCGCCCATCAGTTCGTAAAGCTGGCCGAGATCGTAAATGATGTCTTTTTTCAAGTCGGGCATGCCCTGAATTTCGGAGATGGCCTTGGAGTACTGTTCGGCCGCCATGTCGTATTGCTTCTTGAGCATGAAGCACTGCCCGATGTAATAGAGCGCGCGGACCCGTTCGGACGGGCTGCGCTGGGCCATCTGGAACTGCTGGATGGCCTCGTTGATTTCCTGCCGGGTGAACAGGGCGATGCCGAAATCGAAGCGCAAGCTCAGGTCGTTGGGATAGCGGGTGACGCGTTCGCGCAGGTTTTCATACTGGAAGGCGGTCATCTCCCCGCGTTTGGCTTCCGCGCCGGCGGCGTTGCCGGCGGCTTCCAGTTGCCGGGCCTGGTGCTCCAGGTGGGCCAGCTTCATGGAGGCGATCGCCGCATCGACCTGGGGATCCCGGCCCGAGGCGGCGGTCTGGGCGTCCTCGAGCGCGGCCACGCCCTTGTCGAATTCCTGAATGCTCTGGTACAGGTTGGCCAGGTGGCGCCGGTAATTGATGTTGGCGGGCTCCTTGGTGATTTTCTGGAGCGTGTCGGCGATGAGGGCGGTGACATCCTGCTCGGTTTTGATGACCTTGTCGCCCTGTTCCAGGATGACGGACTTTCCCGCATCGCGCATGATTTTGCGATAGGCGTCCTTCTCGGCGCCGCCGCTGGCCCAGCCGTCCTTGGACATGCTGTCCAGGGCCGTGGCGTCCTTGAGGTCCTTCAGGATTTTCATGTCCGAAGGTTTGGCCACGGCGAGCAGTTCAAAGAGCTCGCGGGCCTGGCGGGGCTGGTTGGTTTTGAGGTAGAGCTCGCCGAGCCAGGTCAGGAGCGGATAGTCGGCGGGATAGAATTCCCGGACCTGGGCGAGGGTCAGGATGGCGATCTCGGGGGCGCCGGCCAGTTCGGCGGCCTGGCCGAACAGCTTGATAAAGGTCATGTTCAGCGGGTCCTTCCGCAACAGCTTCTCGGCGATGGTCAGGGCCTCTTCGCCCTTTTTGGACTGGAGCAGGAAGAACACCTGCGCCACCTGGGGAAGGAGGGAAATGGTGTTCACGAGATGGTTGGACGGGGCCGCATGGAATTTCTTGATCTGCGCGGCCCGGAGGTATTTGCGGGTTTGCAGGCAGCCGGGCTCCTGGGCAATCGCCGCGGTCAGCATGTCGATCGAATAATCGAGATTGCCGCGTTCCAGGGCGGCAAATCCCTTGATGACCAGATCGCGTGTTTTCGCGGAAACGGGTTCAGGCGTGATGTCCATACGGGGCGTCCTCACGGAATACTTTTGACGTTCATTGATAACCGGGTAATATAATCGGTATTTACGGAAAAAAAAGGAGAATATGCGCGTACGGGAAAACGGGGGGGTCCGGCGATGGACGAGGGGGGCGGTTCTGGCCGGACTGGCGTTCGCCGCAACGGTCGCGGTGGGGGACCGGGTTTCCCTGGGCTCCAGGCTGGGCGCGCTGGGGCTTCATGAGTTGGACGTTCCCGGCGATCCGTCGCGCGCGGTGTTCAGCAACCGCTGGCACCAGGTGGAGGTGGAGGCCAACAGCCGCCGCATCCTGCATGACGGCGTGGCGGTGTACCTGAATGGCCCGGTCCTGCGGGACGGGGATACCTGGAGCGTGCTGGGCGTGGACTGGACCGAGGGCGTGGGGTTCCCTTGGATCGCGACGCCTGTGCCGGTCCGGCGTAAGCGGGATCTTGTGCTGCTGGATCCGGGCCACGGAGGCGGGGACAAGGGCGCCATCAGCCAGCGGATTGAAGAGGACCGCGTGACGCTTGACGTGGCCAAGCGGATCGGGAAAATCCTGGCCGCCCAGGGGGTGACCGTGAAATACACCCGGGACCGGGATCGCGAGCTGACCTTGACCGACCGGAGCGCGATGGCCCGGAAGCTGGCGCCGGACGCCTTTGTCAGCATTCACGTGAATGCCACGGGCGACCGGGGGGTGGAGGGCGTGGAGGTGTTTGTCATGACCTCGCCGGGGTATGCCTCCACGGTGGGCGGGAAGGCGGATGCCGCCGGCTATGACGGCAACCGGAACCGGGTGCTGAATATCCGGCTGGCCCACTCGGTCCTGGACAATCTGGTGCAATATACGGGCGCCGAGGACCGGGGCGTGAAGCGGGCCCGGTTCGCGGTGCTCAAGGGATCGCCGGTTCCGGCGGTGCTGGTGGAAATGGGATTTATGACCAATCCGGAGGAAGAAAGCCGGCTGATCAGCCGGAACTACCGGGACCAGGTCGCGATGGGCGTGGCGCGGGGCATCCTCTCCTATCTGACGACCGCCCGCAAACCGCCGGATCCGGTGAATTAACGAAGGGAACGAGTTATGATCAAGGCGAAAGTCGTGGGCGCGGGTGGGTACGGCGGCGTGGGCATTGTCGAGCTGCTCTTGCGCCATCCTGAAGCGAAGCTGACCTGCCTGGTGGCGGCCACCGAGACCGGCATGCCGATGAGCAAGCTGTACCCGCATCTGCAGGGCTTCTGCGACATGACCATCCTCACCCCCGACGATCCGGCCGCGCAGGAGCCGGCCGATGTCGTTTTCTTTTCCACGCCCGATGGCGTCGGTATGGTCCAGGCCCGGGCCGAGCTGGAACGCGGGGCCCGCGTGATCGATTACAGCGGGGACTTCCGGTTTAATACGATCGAGGATTACGCGGAATATGCCCGGCGGCTGGGCCGGGAGCCCGTGCACAAGTCGCCGGACCTGCTGGTCAAGAGCCTGTATGGGCTGCCCGAGCTGCGGCGGGCGGATTATACGCCCGGCACGCGCCTGGTGGGCAATCCCGGCTGCTTTGCCGTGAGCTGCCTCCTCGGGCTGGCTCCGGCCTTGGAGCAGGGCCTGGTGGACCTGGAGAGCCTGATCTGCGACTGCAAGACGGGGGTCTCGGGCGCGGGCAAAAAGGCGTCGCCCCTCCATCATTATCCGGCCCGGTACGACAACATGAATGCGTACCGGCTGACCGGTCATCAGCATGTGATGGAGGTGGAGCGCGAGCTCGAGCGAGTGGCGGGCCGGCCCATCCGGGTGACCTTCACCGCCCAGGTGGTTCCCCTGTGCCGGGGCATCCTGTCGTGCCTCTATGGCACCCTGGCGCCCGGCATCACGCCGGCGGCCGTGCAGGAGGCCTATCGCGAGTATCACCGGAGCAACGGATTCGTGCGGCTGTGCGGCCGCGACTCCGGGGTCGGCACGCTGCACGTGCGGGGTAGCAATTTCTGCAATCTCATTGTGGATGTAGACGAGCGGACCCGCCGGTTGCGGGTGGTCAGCCATATTGACAACCTGATGAAGGGCCAGGCCGGGAACGCCCTTCAGAACATGAACATCCTGTTCGGTCTGCCCGAAAACACGGGTCTGAACGGGCCGGGACAGTATCCGTAACGAGCAGGAGAAAGCCGCATGAGCACATCGAAGCGAGGGTTGGGCCGGGGATTGAACGCGTTGATCCGTAATCCGGCGGCCGAGCCGGCCGCGGCATCCGCCGGCGCCGAGCGCCCGGCCCGGACGGTGGAGGCCGCCGCCCGCGACCGGGGCGTGATGCGGGTGCCTGTGGCCCAGATTGTCCCGAGCCCCTGGCAGCCGCGCCGCACGTTTGCGCCCGAGGCGCTGGAGGAGCTCGCCGCGTCCGTCAAGGAGCGCGGGGTGCTGCAGCCTCTGCTCGTGCGCCGGGTAGGCTCCAAGTTCGAGCTGATCGCAGGCGAGCGCCGCTGGCGCGCCGCCACGGCGGCCGGGCTGGCCGAGGTGCCGGTGATGGTCATGGAGGCGGCCGACAAGGACGCGCTCGAGCTGGCGGTGATCGAAAACGTCCAGCGCGAGGACTTGAACGTGGTCGAGGAGGCGGAGGCGTACCGCGCCCTGGCCGACAAGTTCATGCTGACCCAGGACCAGATATCGGCTCGCACGGGCAAGGCCCGCGCCTCGGTGGCGAATACGATGCGGCTGCTCAACCTGGCCGCCCCGGTGCGGCAGCTGCTGGCGGAAAAACGGCTTTCACCCGGCCATGGCAAGGTGCTGCTGGGCGTGACGGACGAGGAGCAGCAGCGGCTGCTGGCGATGCGGATCGTCAAGGACGGGCTTTCCGTCCGCGATTTGGAGCGCCTCCTGGCCCGGGGGAAGAAACCGCCCAAAGGCCTGGCGGTGAACCTCGGGGAAGCCAGTCTTCCGGCCTCACACCTGGCGCACCTGTCCGACCTCTTGCACCGTCATTTCGGCACGAGCGTCCGCCTGGTGCCGGGTCGGATGCGGCCGGACGGCAAGCCGTCCAAGGGCCGGATCGAGGTGGATTTCTATTCCCACGACGATCTGGATCGCATCCTCGGACTCATCGGTCTTCAGGAGAAGGGCGGCGTGGATCTGTCGAAAATCTGAGCGGCCTTTTTTGCGGTTGTAACCGACCCCGTTTTTTTACTATAAATAACAATTCGACTTGTTCCCCGGCGGTTGGAGTGAAATCGTGGCGGGAGCATGGAAAGGCGGGGTTTTGTGAAAGAAATTGGAATCGGGTTGATCGGCTTTGGCACCGTGGGCGCCGGGGTTGTGGAATGTCTCCAGAAAAACGGCGAACGCATGGCCGCCCGCACGGGGGTCAAGCTCGTCCTGCGCAAGATTGCGGATGTGGACCTGGACCGGGATCGGGGCGTCAAGGTGGACCCTGCCATTCTCACGCGCGACGGGAATGCCCTGCTGACCGATCCTTCTCTGGATATCATCATCGAGCTGGTGGGCGGCACCGGCTTTGCCAAAGAGGTGGTGCTCAAGGCGCTGCAGAACGGCAAGGCCGTGGTCACGGCCAACAAGGCGCTGCTGGCCGAGCATGGGCCCGCCATTTTCCAACTGGCGGCCAAGAAGGGCCTGCCGGTGGGATTCGAGGCCAGCGTGGCCGGCGCCATTCCCATCATCCGCGCGATGCGGGAGGGGCTGGTGGGCAACCGGTTCCAGCGGATCTACGGCATTTTGAACGGCACCTGCAATTTCATCCTCACCAAGATGGAAAAGGAGCAGGTGACCTTTGAGCACGCGCTCAAGGAGGCCCAGGCCGCGGGGTATGCCGAGGCGAATCCCGCCCTGGATATCGACGGATTCGACACCGCGCACAAGGCGGTGATTCTCGCGTCGCTGGCCTGTGGCTCGCCTCTGCCCATGAAGGCGGTGTTTGTGGAAGGCATCCGCGGGCTCGCCAAGATCGATATGGAATATGCCAAGGGGCTCGGCTATCGGATCAAGCTGTTGGCCGTTATCAAGCTGGCGGACGACTGCGTGGAGGTCCGGGTTCATCCGGCCCTGATTCCCGCCGATTCCCTGATGGCCTCCGTTTCCGGCGTGTTCAACGCCGTGATGGTGGACGGCGACATGGCCGGGCAGACGATGTATTACGGGCGCGGGGCGGGCCGGCTTCCCACCGGGAGCGCTGTGGTTAGCGATCTGGCCGACATCGGCATGGCCCTGGCTTCCGGCGTGCCGCCGCCGCCGGTGTTTCCGGCCGGGGTGACGGCGCCGGCCTGCCGGTCGATGGGCGAGGTGACGAACCGGTTTTATATCCGGCTGGCCTTGCTGGACCAGCCCGGCGTGCTGGGCCGCATCGCGGCCGTCTTTGGCAGTCACTCCATCAGTCTGGCCTCGGTGATGCAAAAGGAGACCCAGACCGGGCGGCACGTGCCCGTGGTGCTGGTGACCCACCGCGCCAAGGAGTCGGATTGCCTGGCCGCGCTGGAGGAAATCGGCGCGATGAACGTGACAAACGGGCCGGCGGTGCGGATGCGGATCGAAGATCTGGGAGCGGAGAAATAATGAAGACGAAGACGGTGACGGTGAAAGTGGCGAAATTCGGCGGCACCTCGCTGGCGGATGCCAATCAGATTCTCAAGGTGCTCGAGATCGTGAAAGCCGATCCCGCCCGGCGCATCGTGGTGGTGTCCGCCCCGGGGAAGCGGTCGTCGCAGGATACGAAGGTCACGGACCTGCTGATAGCGCTGGCGGAGGCCCGGCTGGCGGGCCGGTCCGCCGAGGCCGAGCTGGCCGCGGTGGTGGCCCGGTTTGCGGAAATCCGGAAGGCGCTGGACTTGCCCAAGGCGGCGCTGACGGCGATTGAGCGCGATCTGCGCGGGCGGATGGAGTCGGACCGGTCGCACCGGGGGCGGTTCCTGGACCTGCTCAAGGCGGCGGGGGAGGACAACAGCGCCCGGATCGTGGCGGCCGCGTTCACGAAGCAGGGGCTGCCGGCCCGGTATCTGAATCCGAAGGACGCGGGGCTGCTGCTCACCGACGATCCTGGCAACGCCACGGTGCTGCCCGAATCCTATCCCAATCTGGCGAAGAGCCTGGCCGACACGCGCAAGGTGATCGTGTTCCCCGGTTTCTTCGGCACCACGACCGCCGGCGGGGTGGTCACGTTCCCGCGCGGCGGGTCCGACATCACCGGCGCCATCCTGGCCGCGGCGGTCGGGGCGTCGGAATACGAGAATTTCACGGATGTGGATTCCGTCTTTGCGGTGGATCCGCGGATCGTGCCCGGCGCCCGGGCGATTGCCCTGCTGACCTACCGCGAAATGCGCGAGCTGGCGTATGCCGGCTTCGGCGTGTTCCATGACGAGGCCATCGTGCCGGCGGTGCAGGCCCGGATTCCCATTGGCATCAAGAATACGAACCGTCCCGACGCGCCCGGCACCCGCATTGTGCCGACCCGCTCCTACACCTCGGGCGGGGTGGTGGGCATTGCCAGCGCGGACGGCTTCTGCACGCTGTCGCTCGACAAGTATCTGATGAATCGCGAGATCGGGTTTGGCCGGCGGCTGCTGCAGATCGTGGAGGAGGAGGGCCTGTCCTACGAGCACGTGCCGTCGGGGATCGACAATATTTCCGTGGTGTTGCGCGAGGCGAACCTGTCGGACGACAAGAAGGCGCACATTGTCAAGCGGTGCCTGGAGGAATTGAAAGCCGACGATGCGGAGTTCGAGCCGGGCCTGGCCCTGATCATGGTCGTGGGCGAGGGGATGCGCTACACGGTGGGGCTGGCGCGCCGGGCCACCGCGGCCCTGGCCGAGGCCGGTGTGAACATCGAGATGATGAACCAGGGCGCCTCCGAGATCAGCATGATGTTCGGGGTCAAGGCCGTGGATCGCAAGAAGGCCGTGAAGGCCCTGTATGATGCCTTTTTTGAGACGGGAGCGGCATGAAGGAGCTGGATAAAGCGTACGACCCGAAGACGGTGGAGCCCAAGTGGTACGGCCGGGCGCTGGAGGCCGGCCATTACCATGGCGACGCGGCCCGGGGCGGAGATCCCTATTGCGTCATGATTCCGCCGCCCAATGTGACGGGCATCCTGCACATGGGGCACGCCCTCAACAACACGCTTCAGGACATCCTGGTGCGCTGGCGCCGGATGGAGGGCCGCAATGTGGTCTGGATGCCCGGCACCGATCACGCCGGCATCGCCACCCAGAACGTGGTGGAGCGCGCCCTGAAGAAGGAAGGCGTGTCCCGCGAGCAGCTCGGCCGCGAGGCGTTTGTGGAGCGGGTCTGGACGTGGAAGGAAGAATACGGCGGCACCATCATCAGCCAGCTCAAGTCGCTGGGTTCCGCCTGCGACTGGCCGCGCGAGCGGTTCACCATGGACAAGGGGTTGAGCCGCGCGGTGACCGAGGTGTTCGTGCGCCTGTACGACAAGGGCCTCATCTACCGCGGCACCCGGATCATCAACTGGTGCTCCCGCTGCCATACGGCGCTGTCGGACGAGGAGAGCGAGCATCGCGACACGGACGGCAAGCTTTATCACATCCGGTATCGCCTGGAGAAGCCCGTGGGCGGCCGCGAGTTCGTGACCGTGGCCACCACCCGGCCCGAGACGCTGCTGGGCGACAGCGCCGTGGCGGTGAACCCCGAGGATTCCCGGTATGCCGGGCTGGTCGGCGCGAGGCTGATCCTGCCCGTGCTGGGCCGGACGATTCCCGTGATTGCGGACGCGTTTGTGGAGGCCGCCTTCGGCTCCGGCGCGGTGAAGGTTACGCCCGCTCATGATCCGAACGATTACGAGATGGGGATGCGGCATGACCTGCCCCAGATCAACGTCATGCATGGTGACGGCCGCATGAACGAGGCGGCCGGCCCCTATGCCGGGCTGGATCGGTTTGAATGCCGCAAGAAGATCCTGGAGGACCTGGAGGCCGCCGGCCTGCTCGAGAAGGCCGAGCCGCACAAGCACGCCGTGGGTCGCTGCTACCGGTGCGACACGGTGGTGGAGCCCCGTCTGTCTCCCCAGTGGTTCGTCAAGATGAAGCCGCTGGCGGCGCCCGCCCTTGAGGCGGTGCGCGACGGACGCATTCGCTTTATGCCGGATCGTTGGACCAAGGTCTACCTGGAGTGGATGGAGAACATCCGCGATTGGTGTATTTCCCGCCAGATCTGGTGGGGCCACCGCATCCCCGTGTTCACCTGTGAAGGCTGCCAGAAGGAATGGGCTGCGGTGGATAAGCCGGCGTGCTGTCCCGCGTGTAAAGGCACGGCCATCAAGCAGGACGAGGATGTGCTCGACACCTGGTTTTCCTCCTGGCTGTGGCCCTTCAGTACCTTCGGCTGGCCGGATAAGAACCCCGACCTGTCCTTTTATTACCCGACCCACACGCTGGTGACGGCCTCGGAGATCATCTTTTTCTGGGTCGCCCGCATGATCATGGCGGGGTTCGAGTTCATGGGCGATATCCCTTTCCGGGAGGTCTACATCCATGGCACCGTGCGGGACGACAAGGGCCGGAAGATGAGCAAGAGCCTCGGCAATTCGATCGATCCGCGCGACATCATCCGGGAGACCAGCGCCGACGCCCTCCGCTTCAGCCTCATGATGCTGACCGCGACCGGGCAGGACGTGTATGTGAACAAGGAGAAGTTCGAGATCGGCCGCAATTTCGGCACCAAGATCTGGAACGCGGCCCGGTTCATGCAGATGCACGGCAAGACATTGGCGCCGGACGCGTTGAATCCGGTTCTTGATCCGGCCCTGCTCAGCGACGACGACCGGCAGATCCTGTTCCGGCTCCAGGAGACGGTGGCGTCCTGCACCGGAAATCTGGAGAAATTCCGGTTCAACGACGCGGCGCACGATCTTTACGAGTTCGTCTGGCACCAGTTCTGCGACTGGTACTTGGAGACGTCCAAGGATGTGCTCTACGGAACCGACGAGGCGCGCAAGGCCCAGGTCGTGAAGATCATGCAATATTGCCTGGGCACCTCCTTGCGGCTGCTGCATCCCTTCATGCCGTTCCTGACCGAGGAGTTGTGGCATGCCTTCGACTTTGGGGGTGAGGCGGATACGATCCTGTTCGCTCCGTGGCCGAAGCCGCTTTCCGTTGCCGAACTGGCCACGTGGGGGGCGGATGCCGGGACCGCGGCCTATGTGGACGACAAGCATGAGCTGATCAGCACCGGCCGCATGCTGCGGGCCGACACCAGTCTGGCGCCGGGCGTGAAGGTGGATTATGTCGTCAAGCCGGTCGATGCGGCGGCTGCCGCGCGATTGCTTCGGGACGCGGCCGGGATTGCGGCGCTGCTCAAGGCCCGCGAGGTGAAGGTTGATGCGGCTTTTGCTCCGGCCAAGGCGATGCCCTCGGCGGTGACCCGGGTCGGCACGATTTACATGCCGGTGGACGGATTGGTGGATGTGCCTGCGGAAGTGGCGCGCCTGACCAAGGAGCTGGAGAAGGTGGCGCAGGAATCCGCGCGCGTGGAGAAGCGGCTGGGCAACGCCGACTTCATGGCCAAGGCCGCCGAGTCGGTGGTCGAGCAGCAGCGCACGTTGCAGCGCGAACTGGCTGAAAAGGCCACGCGACTGAAGCACTTGATGGATATGTTGAAGTAAATTAATAGTAGACTTAATTAGGGCTATTAGTTATTGTATCGTTGTTAATGGACTTAAAAAGGGCTATTAATGACAATATTGCTTACTGCAAACGAATGGGAAGCTGAGCTCGGGCAGCACCTGCGCGAGTTGCGCCTGCGCCAGAATATTGATCAGCGGCAGCTTGCTGAACAGGCTGCGGTGGCCCTGAATGTGGTCAAAAACCTGGAAGGGGGTAAAGGGGCCACGGTTGTATCCCTCATCAAGGTGCTTCGCGCTCTGGGCCGGGAGGAATGGCTTCGCACGCTGGCGCCGCAGGTTTCCATCAGTCCGCTGCAGATGCTGAAAGCTAAACCCAGGCGGCAACGGGCCTCGAGAGCGAAGGCGGCTCCGCATGTATAAGCCGGTTCATGCCATCGAAACCCGAGTGTGGGGACAGTCGGTCGGCGCCGTGGCGTTGGACCCCCTGCTGGGGTATTATGCGTTCGAGTATGATCCATCGTTCGTCAGGTCGGGCATTGAGCTGGCTCCGCTGACGATGCCGCTTTCCCAGGCGCGCGATCCTTTTGTTTTCACCGATCTGCCGGAGTTGACCTATAAGCGGCTGCCCGCCCTGTTGGCCGACGCCCTGCCGGATGATTTCGGCAATACGTTGATCGACGGCTGGATGGCCGCAAAAGGCGTTGAGCGTTCGCATATCACATCGCTTGACCGATTGGCCTATATGGGCAAACGCGGCCTGGGCGCCCTGGAGTTCCATCCGGCACGCAGTCCCGCCGGAACCAGCAGCACGGCGCTCTCCCTCTCCAACCTGATAGAAAGCGCCCGCCGTGTCGTGCGGGGCGAGATCGGCTCGGATCACCTGGCCGCCGCCGCGTTGGCGCAAATCATCAAGGTGGGAACGTCGGCGGGAGGCGCCCGGGCAAAGGCCGTCATCGCCTGGAATCCGGAGACCCACGCGATCCAGGCCGGACAATTCGATGTCGAGCCCGGGTTCGAACACTGGTTGCTCAAATTTGACGGCATGGGCGCCGACAAGGAACTGGGCGGGTCACAGGATTACGGTCGGATCGAATACGCCTACTATCGGATGGCAACCGCGGCCGGGATCGTCATGTCCCCCTGCCGGTTGTTGGAGGAGAGCGGCCTCGCGCACTTCATGACGCGGCGTTTCGATCGCGACGGCAACCGTAAACATCATATGCAGACGCTTTGCGCCATGGCCCATTTGGATTACAAGCAGAAGGGCAGTCATGATTACAGCCAGCTCTTTCAGGTCCTCACCCGGCTTCAACTCGGGTACCCGGCTCTGGAAGAAGCGTTCCGGCGGATGGCGTTCAATGTGATGGCGGCCAATTGCGACGACCACCCTAAAAACGTCTCGTTCCTGTTGCGCGAAGGGGAGGGTTGGACGCTTGCTCCGGCCTACGATGTGACCCACGCCCACAACCCCGACGGCGAGTGGACGCACCAGCATCTCATGGCGGTAAACGGCACGTTCACCACCATTTCCCGGCAGGACCTGTTGACCGTGGCCGACCGGTTCGGCATCGGCACCGCGCCCAAGGTTCTTCAGCGGGTCGGCGACGCCGTTGCGGCCTGGCCGGATTTCGCCACCGGCGCCGGCGTATCCTCCGAAGAGACGGCCCGAATCCGTGGCCATCACCGCGTGCTTTAGGACCGTCCGGAATCACGCAACGATTCCAGCGCTTCCACGTCGGCGAGATCCTTGGTCCTGCCCGATGCCCGCTTGTTCACGATGAGATCGTCGAGGGACAGGATCCGGATCGGGATACCCTCAATATCTGTCTCGATAGAGTGCGCAAATGCCTCGTCAAAGCGCAGCCCGGACACGCCCGTGATGAGATCGATTCGTTTCGGGGCGAGTCCGATCTGGAAAATCGTGTCATCCGAGAGAAGGTCGGCCTTGGTCAAGGTGTGTAAGGGCGCGCCGAAGCATTTCAGGGCGCGCATCACGGCCTCCGCATTCTCGGGTGATGGCTTGATCCAGAGGTCGATATCCATCGTCGCACGGGGGTAACCATGGACGGCCAGCGCGTAGGCTCCGACCAGAAGGAAGTCAGCCTTTTCGGCGCTTAAGGCAAGTAATATGTCTTTGTAATCTTTGTTTAACATTGTGGTAAGGGCTGAGCGAGGCAACTTCCCGTGTAAGCGGCCAGACAAGACTGATGCGTTCCCTGATCGATCCGGGGACAAATGCGTCCTCCTTGACATCGGATGGCTTTTTCTTGATTGTTGTGAGCGACCGGTTCACGGTGGCAAGAATAACATGGGGTGCAAAGAAGAGCAATGATTTGTGAGGCGGATTTTATGCTTTGCGCCATGCCATTCATCCTTGGCAACACGACTTCCGGCGGCCTGCATGCCGCGCTGGCGCATTTGGGCGTTAGCCCTCGCGCGGCGCGCCAGATTCAGGCCGCGATTCTCCGCCGGGGCGCGCTGCCCGAAGCCGGGCCGTCCGGATTGCCGGAAAACCTGTTGGAGCGGATTCGCCAGGCGACGGTGATTCCGCGCCTGAAGCTGATCGATAAAGTCGTCTCCCCGAAGGATGGTTTCGCCAAGTATGTCTTTCAGGGGGAGGGCCCGGATCCGTTTGAGGCGGTCTGTATTCCGCTCCTGCACCGGCCGGACGACCAGAAGTGTGTGGTGTGCGTGAGTTGCCAGGTGGGCTGTGCCTTGGGCTGTGCGTTTTGCGCCACCGGCCGGATGGGGTTCCGCCGCGATCTGGCGCCGTGGGAGATGGTAGACCAGGTGGCGCAACTCCGGGCCGACAGTCCGCATCCGGTTGGCGGCGTGGTGTTCATGGGCATGGGCGAGCCGATGCTCAACTATGAGGCGGTGATCCAGGCGGCGCGGATCCTGTGCGAGCCTTGCGGCATGGCCATTGCCGCCAAGGCGATCACGATTTCCACGGCCGGCATAGTGCCCGGCATCCGCCGGTTCACGGCGGAAGGGCAGCCATTCCGGCTGGTGATCTCGCTGACCAGTGCCGATCCGGTTCAGCGGCGGATGTTGATGCCCGTGGAGCAGTCCTATCCGCTGCCGGAACTGATGGAGGCGATACGCGAGTATCAGCAGGCCACCGGCAAGCGGGTCACGCTGGCTTGGACCCTGATGGCGGGGATTAATACGCGTGAGGACGATGCGCGGCAGTTGGCGGAGCTGACCCGCGGCCTGCCGGTCAAGATGGATTTGATTGACGTGAACGATCCCACAGGCCGGTTCCGGCCACCTTCGCCGAAGGAGTTGAATGCCTTTCGCGACGCCTTGCGGAAGCATCTGGCCATGCCGGTGGCCCGCCGGTATAGCGGTGGCCAGGATATCAATGGCGCTTGCGGCATGCTGGCAGGAGGGTGTTAACGCTTTTCCGACCGGGCGGCCATGTCCTTGGCGTTCAGCTTGCACATGGCCATGGTGGCGGCGAGGTCCGCCTGGGTTTCGGGCAGGCCTTTCAGCTTGGCGCCCTTGATGCGGGCGGCCAGTTCCAGGGACATGCTGAGCCCCGTGGTGCAGTTGCGGATGAATTGCCGGCGGCAGCCGATAGGATCGGAGGGATCGCCTTCCGTGCGGAGCATGTGGCAATCGTATTCGACCACGCCTTTCCACCCGGTCTGCTGGAGCGCCCAGAACATCTGCGCCGTTTCCTTCAGGCCTTCGGGGCCGGTCAGAGGCGGGAAGTCGTTGTCGAACTGGGCCTTGATCTGGCTGCCGAAGTGCAGAAAGGCCAGCTTGCCGCAGGAGACCAGGTAGCCCAGCGTGAGCACGCTGTTCATGAGGGCCATGCTCTCGTGCTGGAGCAGTTCGGGATTGACGCCCCAGAAGTCGGGGTTTTTCAGGCGCGTGGCGATGAAGCCGACCGCATGGCCGGCGGTGGGGAGGAACATGTGGCCGCGCGGCTCGTTGGGCTTGGGCTCGATGGATCCGCCCTTGTAGTTGGTGAAGCGGTTGGCCTTGATGTAGTCATGGGCAGCGTCGAGCCCTTCGGCCAGCCAGGTGTAGACGTTGTTCCAGTCCACGGTCACCGGCACTTCGAAGCCGTCGCGGGCGACCCAGTAGGTGAAGTGTTTGGCGCCGAACAGCCGGCCGATGCGGAGGGTTCGCTGGACTTTACGGATGGCGATGGCGCGGATTTTTCGGTCGGGATTCGTCAGGCCCCCGTTGCGGAACATCGGATGGCCGTGCAGGCTGCAGGTGGCAGTGTTGATTTCAAGACCGGCATCGGCCAGGCTTGACTTGATCTGGCGGAGCTTTTTGGCAGCCGGACTGGAGCGGTCCAGGTCGTCTTCAGGGTGGGCGGGATCCCACGGCACAAGATCGTCATCATGGAAGCTGGTGGCTTCGATGAGTCGGTCGGCGGCGGCTTCGGCCAGGAGTTTGGCGACATCGAGCGAATCGATTTTGGGCAGCACCGAGCCGCCGAAGGGGTCGCTGAGGGGGTTCCCCACGCACCAGAAAGGCATGGAGCGGAGGGTGCAGGGTCCGGTGTTGAAGGCTTTGAGGGTCATGGCGTGTCTCCTGGTCGTTGACGGGTACCTACGTCAATTGAACGGTTTCTTTGTACTCGGGAACTTTTGTTTTCCAGCGCAGTTTTTCTTCGACGTAGCGGGCAAAGGCCTCGCTCGATTCGGTTTCACCGTGGATGGCGAAAAGGAGGCGGGGCGTTTGTTTCAGCATCGTGAGCCAGCGGACCAGCTCGCCGCGATCCGCATGTCCGGACATGCCGCCGAGGGAGGCGATCCGGGCTTTGACGAGCACGGTTTCGCCGAACAGCCGCGTCTCTTTGGCTCCGCCCTGAAGCGTCCGGCCGAGCGTGTTTTTGGCCTGGTAGCCCACGAACAGGATGGTGCTTTCGGGCCGGCCCAGGTTGTTCCTCAGGTGGTGCTTGATGCGACCCGCCGTGCACATGCCCGAGCCGGCGATGATGATCGAGGACTCGATCAGCCCGTTGATGGCCTTGGACTCGTCTGCCGTCCGGGTCATGGTCAGGCCCGGGAATTCGCAGGGGAGATCGCCCCGGCTGATCCGGTCGAGCGTGGCCTCGTCCATCAAATTCTTGAATCGGCGGAAAACGTCGGTCACGGCGATGGCCATGGGGCTGTCCACGAAGACGCGGATGGGCGCGATTTTCCGGTCCCGCAGGAGCGCGCTCAGGCGGTACAGCAGGTCCTGGGTCCGTTCCACCGCGAAGCTGGGAATCACGATGTTGCCGCCCGCTTCAACGGTTTCGCGGATGATCCGGGCCAGGCTGTCATCCGTGGCCGTATCGGGCTCATGGTCGCGGTCGCCGTAGGTGGATTCGCAGATCACGTAATCCGCCTGGGTGAAGAGGGTGGGGTCGCGCATCAGGGGCATGTTCCATCGGCCCACGTCCCCCGAGAACAGGACCGTTCGAGCCTCGTCCCCTGCGCCTGCCTCAAGGCGGATCATGGCGGCGCCCAGGATGTGGCCGGCCACGTGGAACTGGCCGGAGATTCCCGGCGCGGGCGAAAAGCGCTCCAAAAAGTCGAGCGGAGTGAAGGCCAGCATGGTTTTTTCCACATCCTGCGCGGTGTAGAGGGGGGCGTAGGGGTGGGGGGAGGAGCGGCCTTCCCGGGTGTGGCGCTTTTCCTTGAAGGCCAGATCTTCGGCCTGGACCTTGGCCGAGTCGAGGAGCACGATTTTCGCGATTTCCGTGGTGGCGCGCGTGGCGTAGATCCGGCCGGCGAACCCATCCTTGACCAGTTTGGGAAGCAGGCCGCAATGATCCAGGTGCGCGTGGGTCAGCAGCACGGCGTGGAGCGAGGCGGGCGGGACGGGAAAGGGATCGAAATTGCGCGACTGCAGGTCGCGCTCCTGCACCATGCCGCAGTCCACGAGCACGCGTTTGCCGTTTGCTTCAAAAAGGGTGGAGGAGCCGGTGACGGTGTGGTTGGCGCCGAGAAACGTCAGGGATAAGCTCATGGCAATCCTTTTTATGATGGGCAGCGGAACAACGATTCAATAGTATAGAAGCTTGGACAGAGATGCAACAGTCATGAAACGGGAAGCCTCTTTTTGCGTGCCGGCGGGCAATCCGTCCGAAACCGTGCTGGCGTTTCTCGCCCGGCGGTTCACCTATCACAGCCACGAGGTTTGGCAGGCTCGCGTTGCCGAGGGGCGCGTGCAGGTGAACGGGCAGGTTGCCCGGAGCGAGGGGCCGCTGGCCCCGGGCGACCGGATCGAGTACGACAGTCATGATTTGCCGGAGCCGCCGGTGGCCACCGGGTATGCCGTGCGGTTCGAGGATGCCGATCTTCTGGTGGTAGACAAACCCGGCAACCTGCCGTGCCATCCGGCCGGTGCCTATTTCAACCACACGCTCTGGGCCCTCCTGAAAAGCCGCCACGGCCTGGAGTCGCCGGCGTTTGTCAATCGTTTGGACCGGGAGACGAGCGGGCTGGTGGTGGTCGCCAAAAATGCGGAGACCGCCAGGTCCTGCCAGTCTGAATTTGCCGGTCGGCGTGTGGGGAAGCGATATCAGGTTTTGGTTGAAGGCGTCTTTCCCGAGGTCTGGGAAGCGCGTGGCGTGATGCGGGCGGATCCCGCCGGTCCGGTGCGCAAGCGCCGGCTGTTTGTGGAGGGCGGGACCGCCGGGGAGGCCGGCTCCGACTGGGCGGAAACGAGTTTTCGCCGGTTGGCGGCCGGCGGCGGGATCAGCCTGGTGGAGGCGGCGCCGGCCACGGGGCGGCTGCACCAGATTCGGGCCACCTTATGGGCGGGCGGGTTTCCGGTGGTGGGTGACAAGTTGTACGGGGTTGATCCGGAGTTGTTTCTGCGTTTCTGCAAGGGCGCGTTGACGGACGCCGATGCCGCCGCGCTGCGTTTGAACCGCCAGGCTTTGCACGCGGGCTGGCTGCGGATGCGGCACCCGCGCACACGGGAATGGCTGGAGCTCGAGGCGCCGCTGCCGGGGGACATGGCGGCGTTGGTTTTGTTGTTCCGGCTGTCATTGACAAAGCCGGGGGCGATTTTGCATAATGACGGCCTTTAAAGAAGGAGTCGGTTATGAGCAAGGTTGCAATCATCGTGTTGGTCGTTGTGGCGTTGGTGGTTCTTTTCTTCATCAGCATCTACAACAAGCTGGTCGGGTTGAGGAATCAGTACAAGAACGCATTTGCCCAGATCGACGTCCAGCTCAAGCGGCGCTATGACCTGATTCCGAACCTGGTGGAAACAGCCAAGGGCTATATCAAGCATGAACGCGAGACCCTCGAGGCCGTGGTGCAGGCCCGCAACCAGGCGCAGTCCGCCGCCAAGAGCGCCGCGGCCAATCCCGGCGATCCGGCCTCCATGAAATCCCTGATGGGCGCGGAAGGCGCGTTGACCGGCGCCATGGGCCGCCTGTTCGCCGTCATGGAAGCGTATCCGGACCTGAAGGCGAACCAGAACATGCTGTCGCTGATGGAAGAGCTCACCTCCACGGAAAACAAGGTGGCCTTTTCCCGCCAGGCCTATAATGACAGCGTGATGACCTACAACACCGCGCGCGAAGTGTTCCCCAACGTGATCGTGGCCAATCTGTGCGCGTTCACGGCGGCCCAGTTGTTCGAGGTTGAAAACGTGGCGGAACGCCAGGCCGTCAAGGTCTCCTTTTAATAACCCTCGGCGGATGCCGGCATGAACTTTTTCGCGCTTCAGGAGCGGGCCCGGCAACGGACGGGTCAACTGATCTTCTTCTACGGTTTGGCCGTGGCGTTGATCGTGGTCGTGATTTATTTTGTCATGGGCTTTGCCTTCGGCCGTTTCTATGCCGACGAGGCGGAGATTGCCACGTTCTGGATCCCGGACCTGTTCTTCTACACGGCGGTGGGCGTGCTGGGCGTGATCGGACTCGGCACGCTTTATCAGGTTTCCGCCCTGTCCTCGGGCGGGTCGGCGGTGGCTGAAATGCTGGGTGGCCGGCTGATTCCGGCCCAGACGCGCGATCCGCTGGAGCGGCGCTTCCTGAATGTGGTGGAGGAGATGGCGCTGGCCTCCGGCATTCCGGTGCCCAAGGCCTATGTGCTCGATGAGGAAGCGGGAATCAACGCGTTCGCGGCCGGGGTCTCCACGAGCAACGCCGTGGTGGCGGTGACCCGCGGGTGCCTGCAAACGCTGAATCGCGACGAGTTGCAGGGCGTGGTGGGTCATGAGTTCAGCCATATCCTGAACGGCGATATGCGCCTTAATTTGAGGCTCATCGGGGTGTTGTACGGCATCCTTCTGGTCAGCCTCATTGGGTACGGCATGTTCCGCATGGCCGGGGTGTTTGGCGGTGAGCGCCGTTCCTCCCGCGACAGCAAGAACGGCGGCGGCGCCGCGCTGGCCATCATGCTGGCCGGCCTGGCGATCTGGCTGATCGGCTATATTGGTGTCTTTTTTGCCAACCTGATCAAAAGCGCGGTGTCGCGCGAGCGGGAATACCTGGCCGATGCTTCGGCCGTGCAGTTTACCCGTAATCCCTCGGGGCTGGGTGGCGCGTTGAAGAAAATCGGGGCGCTGGCGGCGGGGTCCCGCCTGGACAGTCCCCGGGCCAGCCAGGCCAGCCATCTGTTCTTTGCCAACGGGTTGGCGGGCGGCTGGCTCAGCCTGCTGGCCACCCATCCGCCCCTGATCGAGCGCATCCGCCGCATCGATCCTGAATTTAAGGGGAGCTTTGACGGGATCCGGGTGGATCAATCCGCAGCGGCGGAGCCGGCCCGCCGGCCCGCCGGCGTGGCGGCCTTTGCCGGGGCGACGGCCGGCGTGGCGGCCCGAGGGGTGTCGCTGGATTCCTTGTCCGGCCAGGTGGGCTCCCAGGGCAGTGACTATCTGGTCTTTGTGCGCCAGTTCGTGACCGCGCTTCCGGGGCCTTTGCGCGAGGCGTTGCACGATGTGCCGGAGGCGAGAGCCGTGGCGTTTTCTCTGCTGCTGTCGGCCGAGGGCCGCATGCGCGATCAGCAGCTGGGCATTTTGCAAAGCCGGTGCGGGGCGCCCTGCCGCGAGCGGGTCGAGGCCATGGTGCCGCTCGTCGGGCAGGTTCCGCGGAACGGGCTCCTGCCGCTGGGCGATCTGGCCCTGAGTACCCTGCGGCAAATGCCGAAGGACGAATACGAGACGTTCCGGAGCACGGCCATGGCGCTGACCGCGGCGGACGAGCGGATCGATCTTTTCGAGTACGCCTTCCTGCGCATGATGGTGCGTCGTCTGGATATGGCGTTCGGACGCGGGCGGAAAGCCGGCGCCCTGATTACGCGCCTGGCGGAGGTGCGTCCGGAATGCGAGGCGCTGCTGGGCGGATTGGCCCGCTTCGGGCAGGCCGAGGAATCCGGCGCGGGACGGGCCTTCGCGGCCGCCATGAAAAAGCTGTTTCCCGGCGCCCCGGCGGCGCTGCCGGCGGCGGATCACTGCACGCTGAAAAGCGTGGATGAGGCTCTGGCCCGACTGGCCGATTTGAGGCCCGCCCTCAAGGAGAGCGTGCTGGATGCCTGTGGCCTGTGCGCGGGTGCGGACGGCTCCGTGACCGTGGCGGAGGCGGACCTGCTTCGCGCGGTGGCGGATTCCCTCGATTGTCCGGTGCCGCCTCTTTCGTTGAAGGCCGTGGCCTGATCCGCTACAGATTGCCAAACGGGTTATTGGTGAAATTTGACCGGGGTGGCGCTGGCGGGCGCGAGCCGCCTGAAGGGCGTGGCGAACCGCTGGCGGCGGGAGTTCCGCCCTTGGCCTTGGGGGTTCCTGGTTGGGAACGGGCGCTCAAGGCGATCCGTTTTCGGGCCGCATCCACTTCCAGCACCCGCACCTTGATCTTGTCGCCGGCCTTGACCACGGTCGCCGGATCGCTGATGTAGCGATCCGAGAGCTCGGAGATATGCACGAGCCCGTCCTGGTGGACGCCGATGTCGACGAACGCGCCGAACGCGGTCACGTTCGTGACGATGCCTTCCAGCGCCATGCCGGCCTTGAGGTGTTCGAGGGCGGTCACGCCGTCGAGGAAGGCGGGTTTTTCAAAGGTGGCGCGCGGGTCCCGGCCGGGCTTTTTGAGTTCCGCCACGATGTCCCGCAGCGTCGGTTCGCCGACCGTTTCCGAGACGTACCGCTTGAGGTCGATCTTATCCGCCAACTCCGCGTTGCCGACGAGCGAGGCCAGGGGGGTGTTCAGGTCGGCGGCCATGGCTTCCACGAGCGAGTAGCGTTCGGGGTGGACGGCGGAGGCGTCGAGCGGGTTTTCGGCGCCGCGCAGGCGGAGGAAGCCGGCCGCCTGCTCGTAGGTCTTGGGGCCCAGGCCGGGCACCTTGAGCAGTTGCTTGCGGCTCTTGAAGGCGCCGTGGGCGTTGCGGTGTTCCACGATTTTCTTGGCCAGGCCCGGGCCGATGCCCGAGACTCGCGCCAGCAGGGGGGCGCTGGTGGTGTTGAGCTCCACGCCCACGTGATTCACGCAGCTGACCACCACATCCTCCAGCTTCTGGGCCAGCAGGGGTTGGTGCACGTCATGCTGGTATTGCCCCACGCCGATGGCCTTGGGGTCGATCTTGACCAGCTCGGCGAGCGGGTCCTGCAGGCGGCGGCCGATCGAGATGGCGCCCCGGATGGTCAGGTCGAGTTCGGCGAATTCCTCGCGGGCGACTTCCGAGGCGCTGTAGACACTGGCGCCGGATTCGTTGACGGAGACGATCAGGACATCCTTGACGCCGGCGGTGGCGAGGGTGTCGCGGACAAAGGATTCGGTTTCGCGGCCGCCGGTGCCGTTGCCGATCGCAATGGCGAAGGGCTTGTGCTTGGCCACGAATTTGAACAGGTCGATGCGGGCCTCGGTTTCCTTCCGGTCGCCCTGGCTCGGATAGATCGTGGTGGTGGCCAGGAACTGGCCGGTGGAGTCCAGGGCTGCGCATTTGCAGCCGGTGCGGAGGCCGGGATCGATGCCGAGCACGGATTTTTCGCCGAGCGGAGCGGAGAGGAGCAGGTTCCGGAGGTTTTCCGCGAAAATCTCCACGGCGGCGCGGTCGGCTTTCATCTTGAGCTCGACGGTGACGTCCACTTCCACGCTGGGCACGAGGAGGCGCTTGTAGGCGTCCTCGATGGCGAGGGTGAGTTGGGCGGCCCAGGGCGAGGCGGGGTTGAGCTTGAACAGGGACTCGATGCGGCGCAGGAGGGGGTCGGCTTCCACGGCGATCTTGCACCGCAGCACGCCTTCGTTTTGGCCCCGGCGGATGGCGAGGAACCGGTGCGAGGGGATGGCGGCCACGTTTTCCCTGAATTCGTAATACTGCTCGAATTTCGTGGGCTCGACGGGCTTAGGGTCGGCCACTTCGGAAACCAGCACGCCCTCGGAGGCGAAAGTCCGGCGGACGAGTCCGCGGATATCCGCATCCTCGGCCACCCATTCGGCCACGATATCGCGGGCGCCGGCGAGGGCGTCGCCGGTCGAGGCCACGCCTTTTTCTGCGTCCACGAAGGCGGCGGCCTCGCCTTCGGGCTTGCCCTGGGCGGCCTGGTTGCGGATTTGCTGCGCCAGGGGCTCGAGTCCTTTTTCGCGGGCCATCATGGCGCGGGTGCGGCGTTTGGGCTTGTAGGGGAGGTAGAGATCCTCGAGCGTGGTCTTGGAGAGGCAGGACAGGATCTTGGCGCGGAGGGGGTCGGTGAGCTTGCCCTGCTCCTCGATGGAGCGGAGGATGGTGGCGCGGCGGTCCTCAAGTTCGCGATGGTAGGCCAGGCGCTCCTGGATTTTGCCGATCTGGACTTCATCCAGGTTGCCGTGCGCCTCTTTCCGGTAGCGGGCGATGAAGGGGATGGTGTTGCCTTCGCCCAGCAGGTGGGCGACGGCGAGGATCTGGCGGGGGGTGATGTTGAGCTCTTCGACGAGGCGGGGGAGGGATTCCAGTCCCTGCTCTTTGTCGGGCGATTCAGCGACCATGATGAACGACTCCTTGGCTCCCGGATAAAGAACCTTTTTAGTCGGACTGGGGCGGGATCACAAGAGAAAAGAGCGGCGGGGCCAATATCCGCACTGATAGATGGCTGACTTGGCCGGGCGGTTATGCTAGTGTGGAAACAAGTCGGGCACGGAGTCCGGCAGGAGGCGATGATGGGAAAGCCCACGGCGGTCATTCTGGGACGGAGCGAGGCGCGCCAGGCATTGAAGCTACCGCTCGTAGCCGCGCGCATTTCCGCGGGGTTCCCTTCGGGGATGGAGGACTTCATCGAGCGCAAGATCGATCTTAACGAGATGCTCGTGACGCACCAGGCCTCCACCTATTTCATCCGCGTCCAGGGCGACTCCATGACCGGCGCGGGCATCCAGGATGGCGACATCCTGATCGTGGACCGCTCGGTGGAGCCGGATAACGGCAAGATTGTGATTGCCGTGCTCGACGGCGAGCTCACCGTCAAGCGCATCCGCCGTCGCGGCAGCCGGATTTTTCTCCATCCCGAAAATCCGAAATTCGCGCCCCTCGAGGTCACGGCCGAGACGGCCTTCGAGGTCTGGGGCGTGGTGATGCACGTCATCCACAAGGTGTGAGGCCGGCATGATCGCCCTGGTGGACTGCAATAGTTTTTATGTGTCCTGCGAGCGGGTCTTCCGCCCGTCGCTTGAGGGCCGGGCGGTGCTGGCCCTCTCCAACAACGACGGTTGTGTAGTTTCCCGTTCGCGCGAGGCCAAGGCGCTGGGCGTGCAGGTCGGCCAGCCCTATTTCGAGGTCGCCGGAATCGTTGCCGCCCACGATGGCGTGGCGCTGTCTTCCAACTTCACGCTCTACGCCGACATGTCCCACCGCGTCATGCGCACGCTCGACCGGTTTTCGCCGAGCGTGCTGGTGTATTCCATTGACGAGGCGTTCCTTGAGCTGCCGCCCGCGGCGGTCGCGGCGCCGGCGGATTGGGCGCGCGAGATCCGGCGGATCGTGAAGCGCGACACCGGCATTCCGGTCTCCGTGGGCGTGGCGTCGACCTGCGCGCTGGCCAAGCTGGCGAACGACCGCGCCAAGAACGCGCCTGACGGCGTGTGCGTGTTTGGCGACCAGGCGGCAGTGGAGGCCGAGCTGGCGCGCACGCCGCTGGAGGATATCTGGGGCATCGGCCCGCGGCTGGGCGCCCGCTTGCGGCTGGCGGGGCTCGTGACTGCGCTGCAGTTTGCGCAGGCGTCCGACGATTGGTTGCGCCGGCTGATGTCGGTGGTGGAGGTGCGGCTGGCGTGGGAGTTGCGGGGCACGCCCTGCCTGGACCCGGGCGACGTGCGAACGGTGCGCAAGACCATGGTTTGTTCGCGCACCTTCGCGCAGGCCACGATGAAGTTCGAGATGTTGCGCGAGTCCGTGGCGTCCTATACGGCGCGTGTGGCCGAGCGGCTGAGGGAGCAGGGATCCCAGGCGGGATTGCTTCAGGTGGGGATTTCAACCGGCTATTTCGGGCCGGCGGCGGAGACGTATTCCAACCGTGTTCTGGTGCGGCTCGACCAGCCTACCGATTATACGCCGGCGCTGACGGCGGAGGCGGTGGAGGGCTTGCGGTCGATTTTCAAGGGCGGGTATTTGTACAAGCGGGCGGAGGTCATGCTGGCCGAGCTGTCGGACAAGCATGTGCGGCAGCCCGATCTGTTCCGGCCGGAGGATCCGGTTGCGTTGGCGAAACAGGACCGGCTGATGACGGCCATGGACCGGTTGAACGCGGAGTTCGGGCGGGATGCGGTGCGGGTGGGGTCGAGCGGGTACCGGCGGATGGCGAAGCTGCGGCAGGCCAACCGCTCGCCGCGCTACACGACGCACTGGGACGAGTTGCCGGTGGCGAAGGCGTGCTGATGGGTGTCTTGCAGATCCGTCGGGTTTGGTCTCTTTTGGAGGGCGCCGCGCCGTCGGCGCCGCATGGCGGGTGGTTGACTTATGACCCGGCCGGAGAAGCTTGTCGCTTCGCGATGATTTCCAAAACGGTTTTGAGTAGCATGATGTCGGTCGGGTAAAGTCCGGTCGGCGCGGCGAGGGTCTGGTGTACCCGGTCGGCCATGAGGGCCAGGGCCGAGGCCGGTGTCTTTGGATTCCTGGCTATTCCGAGCAACGGCCCCGGTTTTATTGTACGAGAAACCATATCCGACAGGGCGGTGGGCGTGATGTTGGGATTCTTGGCCAGCCGCCAAAATATGGCATCGTCGACACCAAATTCAGGAGGCAGGTGGAGGATTGACTCGAGCAGGGAACTTGGTGCCGCCGGACATTCGGCAACCTCGTTCAGTCCGCCCGTTGTCGTGTGCGGGATATAGCGGGAGATGATGGTGTTGCACGCCGTGATTAGGGCGTTTGACGGTGCCTGGTGATTGCGCAGAACCAGTATCGCCAGGTCCGGATCACGGGCTGCCAGAGGCTGAAGAATCGAATCCGATGAAGAGGGGTTACTGCAAAGCGCCTGATGGATAGCCGGGTTGTTGGTTTGGGACAGTTGTTCCAAAAGGGCCGGAGGGGCATTGGTGTTGGCGGCCAGTTCGACAAGCGACAAGCTCCGATCTGCAAGCTGCTGCAGGATGGCGGCGGGTGTCGCACTATTACCGGCCAGAGCGCGAATGCCAAGGACGGAACCTTGATCGATCAGTGCCTGCGCCACCTCGGCGTTGACCAGACGGCTGCCTCCGATCCTCGCGGCGCTGATCCCGCTCCGGGCCAGAAAGAGCAATTTCTCCTGCCGAAGAGGCGCTGGCATTGCTGCCAAAGTCGAAACATAGACCATATCCCCAAACCTCGAATCGTACGTGCGATGGAACTTAACCAGCGTCGGCGTGGGCGCGGAATAGATGGCGTTGAAGCAAAACCGGTAACGCCGGTACCAGTACAAATCGTAGGGGAGAAGCACGGTGTCCGTGACCAACGAGAACGGGAGATCGAGCGGAAGGCAACAGGGCATGCAATCTGTGCCGTCGTTGTAGCCCAGAGCGGGGCCTAAGTTCATGCTCCAGGGAAGATCGTTTTCGTTAAAGTCCTGTGTTGTTGAAGGATAGAGGTGGGGGCGAGACCTATAAGCGGGTCGCTCACGGGACTGCAGGCTCGCGCATCCGCTGACGCCGAGGAGACCGAGCAGAAGCATGAGCACCGCAAGTGGCACGCGCCGCGAAAGCAGATGGACGGGCATGACTCTTGACCTCAAGTTGCGAGTCCTTTTCAGAAGGGGAAGGGAGCCCTATTTTATGACGCTCGATTTTTCGACGGCACGGAGCGTGGCGGCGCGGTCCTGCGTGAGATCGGCGGTGCCGAAGGAGGCGCTTTCGGTCGGGAGGTAGAGGTGCAGCCAGTCGTGCACCGTATCCGCCGCTAGAACGCCTTGGGTCATGTCAAAGGCCAGCACGTGTCCGCCGCCTGACTGGTCGTCGGCCAGAAAATGCAGGTGGTAGCCGGGCACGTTCACGCCTTTGACAAAGGGAGGAGCCCGGAATCCGATCAGGGTACCGCAGACATTGGTAAAGGAAAAGACGGGCTGGGTTTTGGTCACGTCCGCGAGCGGGGGATAGGGTTTGTGCTGGGCCGGGACGCTGCGCGTCTGGACGCGGGAGAAGACACCTCGCACGCGGAAGGCGCAGAAGCGATTGGGCTGGGGGACGAGGGTGTCGATTCGGGCTTCAAGCCCTTTCAGGTCGGTCGAGTTTGGGATGGTATCGCGGGTGTCGGGAACGAAGGTCGTGACGCAGGCAAACGGGGTCCGCTCGGAAAGGGCGGGCCGATAGACCCGGCCGTCGGCCCGGACCTTGTAAAAGGAGCCGTCGAGGAGCAGCATCTCGCCATCCAGTCCCTCGAACGTGCCGATGCCGAAGTCGCCGTAGGTGCGCAAGGTTTTGAGGGACATGTGCCCGTCGTAGACGCCGGTCAGCAGGGCGTCGATGGTGGCGACCTGCGTGATGCCGTTCGTGGATGGGGTCTGGCATCCGGCGGCGAGAACCGCCAGGACCATGGGAAAGACAACGGATAATCGTTTGTGGAGCATGGTTGAAAAATAGCAGGTCTTCCGGCTTCTGTCCGCACTTATTAACGGGGCCTGCGGGGCGCCTGTTTCAGGAGCAGGCTCAGGGCGGTTTCGGGTGTGCAGGTCTGCACTTCGCGCGGCGCGCGATGAAGCTGTTCGCGGTCCAGGGTGACCAGCGTGGCGTCATATAGGGCGGCCACGGTGACATACAGGGCATCGGCGCCGCGCAGGGAGCAGGTAGCCGCCATTTGCGCCGCTCGTTCCGCCAGCGGTTCATCCACCGATACCAGGGTCAGGCGTGGAAGGGCCAGGAGGGCGGTCGCATATTCCAGCGCCTCGGCGGCGCTGTGGCCGGCCCGGCGGAGCGCGGCCGCCGTTTCCACGGGCAGGATGGCGGGCTCCACGAGGGGCGTGCCGCTGTTGCGCAGGGCGGCCAGAAGGGCCCGACTGGCGGCAAAGCCGGGTTCCGGGCTCCGGCAGGCCGCCACAAAAAGGCTGGCATCGAGCGTCAGCAGCAGGGCCATATCACCGCCTCATGTCGCTCAGTTCGCGGACGGCGGATTTCCGGCTTCCGCGGCTGGCGTTCATCCGGTCGGCCAGCGCCTCCAGACGCGCCCATCCGCCCGGTCTGCCGGCCCTGTCCGCCGGAACGAGATGATCGGGCGGGGCCAGGATGCCGACGGGCTTGCCGCGCCGGGTGATGGTGTAGACGGCATGGCCCTCGGCCAGATTCCGCACCAGAGCCGATGCGTTCTTTTTCAGTTCTCGAATGCCGATGTCTTTCATGGCGTGCGTTTTAAGCCCTTTCAGGAGATAGTCACATAAGTGACTACATCAGTCAAGCCCATGCTTGTCCGTGAATTCTCCTGTTTCTCGTGTGAGCCCTGCTTCTTAGCGCAGCCCGGCGCGGCAGCGGCGGATGAGGGCGTTGGTGGAGCTGTCGTGTTTGAGCGCGGGTTCGGCTTTTGCATCGAGTTCCGCCAGGACTTTTCCGGCCAGGACTTTTCCAAGCTGCACGCCCCACTGATCGAACGAATAGACATCCCACAGCACGCCCTGCACGAAAATCTTGTGCTCATACAGGGCGATGAGCGCGCCGAGCGAGAAGGGGGTGAGCGACTCCGCCAGCAGCGTGTTGGTGGGCCTGTTGCCCTCGAATGTCTTGAACGGAACCAGCGCTTCGGGCGTCTTCTCGGCGCGTACCTCGTCTGCCGTTTTCCCGAACGCCAGCGCTTCGGTCTGGGCCACCAGGTTGGCCATGAAGGCAGCGTGATGGCTGCGGACCCGCGGATCGGCATGGGGCTGGGTGAAGCCGATGAAGTCGGCGGGGATCAACTTGGTGCCCTGGTGCAGGAGCTGGTAGAAGGCGTGCTGGCCGTTCGTGCCGGGTTCGCCCCAGATCACGGGCCCCGTCTGCCAGGCCACGCGGCGGCCCTGCTTGTCCGTGCTCTTGCCGTTGCTTTCCATGTCGCCCTGCTGGAAGTAGGCGGGGAACCGGCTGAGATACTGGCTGTAGGGCAGGAGCGCGTGGGTTTCCGCGCCGAAGAAGTTGTTGTACCAGAGGCCGATCAGTCCGAGCAGCACGGGCAGGTTGCGCTCGAAGGGCGTTTCGGCGAAATGCCGGTCCATGGCGTGGAATCCGTCGAGCAGCTCCAGGAAGCGCTCGGGGCCGATGGCCAGCATGACGGGCAGGCCGATGGCCGAGCAGAGCGAGTAGCGGCCGCCAACCCAGTCCCAGAATCCGAACATGTTGGCCGGATCGATGCCGAACTTGACGACCTCGGCTTCGGCGGTGGAGACAGCCACGAAATGCCGGGCCACGGCTGCGGGATCCTGGAGCGCACGCAGGCACCACGCACGGGCGGTGGCGGCGTTCAGCATGGTCTCCTGCGTGGTGAATGTTTTGGACGCCACGATGAACAGCGTTTCGGCCGGATCGAGGTCCTGCGTCTGCTCGTGGAAGTGCGCGCCATCCACGTTGGAGACGAAGCGGACGATCAGGTTGCGGGCGGAATAGAGGCGGAGCGCCTCGTAGGCCATGACGGGGCCGAGGTCGGAGCCGCCGATGCCGATGTTGACGATGGCGCGGATGGGTTTTCCGGTGTAGCCGAGCCAGGCGCCGGCGCGGACCTGGCGGGTGAAGGCGGCCATGCGGTCGAGCACCTGGTTGATGCCGGGCATGACGTCCTTGCCGTCGACGAGAACGGGGGTGGTGGCGCGGTTGCGGAGCGCGGTGTGGAGCACGGCCCGGTTTTCGGTGGCGTTGATGGCGTCCCCGCGGAACATGGCGGCGATGGCGGGCGCGAGGCCCTGGGCTTGGGCGAGGGCGACGAGCAGCCGGAGCGTGTCGTCGGTGAGGCGGTTTTTGGAGTAGTCCAGGTACCAGCCGCAGGCTTCGGTGGTGAGGCGCTCGCCGCGGACGGGATCCCGGGCGAAGAGGTCGCGCAGGGAGGCGGATCGGAGCGCGTTGGCGTGGGCCTGGAGGGCGGTCCACTCGGGAAGGTCGGTCAGGCGTGGCTTGTCGGGCATGGTCGGTCTCCTGTTCAGTTGAGCCCTAACAGGTTACCGATTGCGGGCTGGCGCACAAGCGAAAAGAGCGGGCCGTAGCTTGTGGGCGGCGGCGTGATGCGGGTTGTTCCATTTCGCGCGCCGCCCTCAATCCTCCACGAGCTCGCCGTCGGTGGTGACGGTGATCACGCGCCAGGGGATGGTTTTGCCGGAGGCGGCCAGGGCCTGCTGGGTGGCGTGGGCGAGGCCGCCGCAGCAGGGGACCTCCATGCGCAGGACGGTGACGCTTTGGATGTCGTTGTTGGCGAAGATGGCGCCGAGTTTTTCGGCGTAGTCGGCGTCATCGAGTTTGGGGCAGCCGATGAGGGTGATGCGGCCTTTCATGAACTGGTCGTGGATGCGGGCATAGGCATAGGCGGTGCAGTCGGCGGCGATCAGCAGCTTGGCCTGGTCGAAGTAGGGGGCTTTGACGGGCACGAGTTGGATCTGGACCGGCCACTGGCGCAATTCGCTGGCGGCGGCGGGGGCGGTGGACGGGGCGGGGGCGCCCGCGGGGGCGGCACGGTGGAGTGACTTGGCCAGGGTGCCGGGGCATCCGCAGGCGAGCTTGGTCGCTGCGGGGATGGCGGGGGCGGGTGGGGCGGGATGGGCTTTGGCGGCCTGGGCCTTGGCCACGGCCTTTTCGTCGAAGGCGGCGGCCTCGCGTTCCTCGAGGTGAATGGCGTCGACGGGGCACGTGGGGAGGCAGGCCCCGAGCCCGTCGCAATAGGAGTCGGAGACGAGTTTGGCTTTTCCGTTCACGAGCTGGAGTGCGCCCTCGTGGCAGGCGGTCACGCACTGGCCGCAGCCGTTGCAGGCTTTTTCGTCGATGGTGATCAGGGTCCGCTTCATGGTCGCTCCGTCGGTAGGGGTTGAATGCTTTATTTAGGTATCAGAATACCACAATAGGCGGCCAGGTCAACATTTTTTTTCCCGCAGCGTGGCTGTCTGGTGGGTTAGGTATGCGGACGTGCCAGTCGTGGCCTGATTGCCCGTCGAGAGCAGCCTGTTGACGCAAACAAGTAACCCCTACGGAAGTGACATGCGCCTCGTCGGGTTTATGAAAAGGCTGAGGTCTCCTTTTGGCTTCACTTTGGGCCTGCTGAGCCGTATTCTCACCGTCTGTCAGTAGAGGTGAGGCGCCCGGGTGATGGAATGGCAGACATAGGGGACTTAAAATCCCCTGACGCAAGTCGTGCGGGTTCGAATCCCGCCCCGGGCATTTCCTAAGAAATACGCATATTGACCAATAAATACGGCCTTATTATAAGATTCAGTTGCTCCAATGTGTCCGAATCTGATTTCTTGTGTTCCATCCCCGGTCGGGCTTCCAGTAACACACAGTAACACAAGCCCTCTGAAAGAGGCGGGACCGTTATGGTGATCCTGAGCGGCTTTGTCCTGCCATGTGTCTTTCTTCCCTGCTCAGAAGGAGTGCCTTACCTCGAATCCCTTCTATACCACGCCGCCCCTTCCTGTAACTCCGGCACCACCAAAACAGCATTGGAACGTTCCACAGCCGCCGCCGGCCGTGCCGGGGCTGCTTCCTTCCTGTAGTTGCGGATCAGTGCGACAATCCGCGCCCGGTCCGCCAGCGTCAGGACCGGGTCCGCCTTCATCACGGCATTCAGGGCATCAAATGTTGTCGGTAACATCCTTTTCTCCCTTTCAGTACGGCCACAGTTCCCGCACATCCACGCCCAGGCCCTTGGCGATCCTCAATAATGCATTTCGCTGAATCGGGCGCTTGCCGTGCGCGTAGGCGTTGAACATCTGGGGATCAGGGACGCTTCGGATCCTTGCTGGCGTAGCGCGCGCGGTACTGCGTCGGCGTGAGGCCGAAGCGATTACGGAAGAGGCGGCTGCATCCTCTCCAGCGACCACTCCGAGCCGCCCGAAGTCAGCTACGCCACCATCCGCTACTTCCTCGAAAAAGGCCTGGCTATGAGCCGGCGCGGCTAAGGCCGGTTTTGATTCTCGAACCGTCCGGCAGGTCTATACCGTTTTCAACGGGTCGAACGCATCCAGCCCCTCGAACTTAACTTCCGCAAGTTAGCGCCCCCCGTTCCGGCGGTACTGCGTCGGGCTGCAGCCTGTGCCGCGGCGGAAGACGCGGTTGAAATGGGTGAGGCTGTTGAAACCGCAGGCAAAGCAGATCCCGGTAATGCTCTGGTCCCTGCCGGCCAGCAGGCGCTTGGCCTCTTCAATCCGCAGGGACTGGACATAGCGCGTGAAGGTCACTCCCGTCTCCTTGTGGAACAGGTGCGAGAAATGCGCGACGGACAACTCCGCGCGGGCGGCGGCTTCGCCCAGCTGCAACTCGGGTTCCCGAAACCGCTCTTCGACCAACGCCCGCGCCTGGCGGATCGCGGGATGTTCCAGCCGGGCTTCCAGTTCACGGATTCGCCAGGCACTGCCGCACATCTGGCGGGCAAAGACTTCCAGCAGGCGCATCACATGGGTCAGACGGTCACGGGGCATCCACGGCGCCTTGGCGTAGGCCGTCCGCAGCCGGCCCCGGGGGATCTTCAGCCAGCGAAGCCGGCGGCACAGGCGTGCAAAGGCGGCGGACGATTGTTTCTCGGGAAGCACCTGGCCGCTTGAGAGGGTGGCCACAGGTTCGCCCTGGATCCGGATCGGGATCGCCATGTCAAAAAAACCCGCATGACAGGTGTAAAGCTTGGCTTGGCCGTCGGCCCCCGCTTCGGCATGGTGACGGCGATCGCACCCTTCACAGCGGCGCGCCCCTTCCGTCGTATTTCGGATGATCCGGCAAAGCTGATTCCCGGTGTCCCCGGATACTCCAATCTTCGAGACCCCCACACCGGGCGTGTTCAGGGCCATCGAGAGGCCCGTCAATCGCTTCAGGATGAGGGCGAACTCGGTGAATTCCGGGGATCCCGCAAGCTGCCGGAAGAACGCCCCTTCCGCCCGGCCGATTACCGGCGTCGCACCCAATTTCGCCAAGGCGGCGTCGGGCATGCCGCCGGCTCTACGCAGAAGGTCGCCGGTTCTGGAGCCCGCCGCCCTCGGCGGGTGGGGGTTCCGGATGGGTATTAAAGGGGTGGTCGGCATCAGGGCGTATGTTTAGCAACAATCGAAAAAAAAGTAAAGCGCATCGAAAGGGATGTGGAGAATGCCGCGGATAAAGGTGGTACGGTTGTTGCGTCGTGATGCCATCAACCATGGAGTCCATTATGCTTGAGCGAACATCGGACCTGAAACAAACCGACGTGCCCACCGGGAACGTGCGGTTGTACTGGCTGGGACAAGCCGGATTCGCCTTTCACCTGGCGACCGGGCGGCGGGTTCTGCTCGATCCCTACCTCTCCGACGCCTGCGAGCGGTTGTTCGGGTTCAAGCGCCTGTCGCTGCCGGCGCTGCGCGCGGAGGAAGTCGAGGCGGACTGGGTGATCCTGACGCACGAGCATGCCGACCACCTGGACCCCGATGCCATTCCCGTGATCGCGCGGAACAACCCCGGCTGCCGGTTCGCCGGTCCGGTGGGTTGCGTGCCGGGGCTGGAGGAGGCATGCGTGCCTGCCGCGCTTCGGGTCGTGCTGGAACCCAACCGGCGGCATGACCTCGGCGACCTGATCGTGCACACTGTGCCCGCCGACCATGGCGACATCTCGCCGAGCGCCCTGGCGCTGGTGCTGGAGTTCGGCGGCGTACGTATCATGGCGACGGGCGACTCGTCGTGGCGGCCGGTCCTGTTCAAGCCGCTCTACGATCTGAAGCCAGACGTCGTCCTGCCGGCCATCAACGGCGTCTTTGGCAACATGAACCACATCGATGCCGCCCGGCTCGTTTCGGAGGCGAAGCCGCGGTTCGCGATTCCCTGCCACTTCTGGACACTGGCCGAGCAGGGGGCGGGCGATCCCGCCGGCTTCATCCATGCTTGCGCCGCGATGTGCCCGGAGGTCAAGGCGTTGCTGCTGCGTCCGGGCGAGGGGCTGGACGTGTGGCCGGTGGTTGGTGAAAAGGAGTCGGTCTGATGCGTAGCGTGAAGCGTGGCGTGGCTTGGATGCTGGCCTTCCTGGTGATCCAGGTCAGCATCTCCGTGTTGTTGAAGGTTGCGGCGGACTCACCGCGGTGGCGCGTGGGCGGCACGGTGGGCGGGGCGCTCTTTGCCGTCCTGAGCACATTTCTGCTCATGCGCGTCTTTGCACACCTTCCCGCGCATCTGGCGCAGGGGCTGGGGGTCGGACTCGGCTTTGTGCTCAGCCAGTTCGCCGTTGCGGCGCTGGCGTATGGCGCCCTGACGCCGCTGCAGACTTGCGGGGCGCTGCTGGCCACGATGGGGATGTTCCTGCTGAGCATGCCGGCCCGGAAGGCAAAGGAGGTGCGCGATGTGGCTGACATGTAGCGTGTTAGGCGGCGTCTGGCTGATGCAGGTGGTGGTGATGATGCTGTTGCACCACGGCAATACCGCGCCGCGGCGTTGGTGGCCGTGTTATCTTGCCGCCACAGCGCTGGGCATTGCCACTTCCGCGGCATGCATGTGGCTGTTCATGCTGATGAACGCCAACCTGGGCCTGGGGCTGGCCACGGGGGGATCGTACATCCTTTCGCAGGCCGGCCTGCTCATCGTAACACGGGCGCGGCCCTCTCCGGCGCAGATCGCCGGAACCATTGTCACCACGGCAGGATTGTTCGTGTTGGCAATGGGAACCCCAAGTTGAAGATCCAAAAGGGCGAAGAATCATGAATGACATGAAGAACAAACGGGTGCTGGTGACCGGCGCGGGCACCGGGATCGGCCGCGGCATTGCGCTGGAGTTCGCACGACAGGGCGCGGCGGTGGCGGTGCACTATTCGCGGAGCTGCAAAGGGGCGGCGGCAACGGTCGCGGAGATTCTTGCCGGCGGCGGCAAGGCCGCGGCGTTCAAGGCGGACTTCGAGAAGATCGAGCCGATCCAGGCGATGGCGCGCGAGGCGGTCGCCTTCCTCGGTGGACTCGATGTCCTGGTCAACAACGCCGGCATCACGATGAACATGCCGTTCGAAAAAGTGACTCCGGAACAGTTCGACATTCTGTATGACGTGAACGTCCGCGCGCCGTATTTCCTTTGTCAGGCGCTGCTCCCGGAACTGGAGAAGAGCCACGGCGTCATCATCAACATCTCCTCGATCCATGCCTTCGAAGGTTACACCGAGCACTCGATCTATGCGGGCACGCGCGGCGCCATCGTCGCGTTCACCCGCCAACTGGCCATCGAACTGGCGCCGCGGGGCATTCGCGTGGTCGGCATCGCCCCGGGCGCGGTGCCGGTGGAGAACCACTTCAAGGCTATGCCGGGGGTCGATCCGCGGCAAATGATCAAGGAGTGCGGCAAAGGCATTCCCTGCGGATTCGCCGGCACGCCGGAGGACATCGCCAACGTCGCGGTCTTTTTGGCCTCGCCGGCGGCGCGTTACATCGTCGGCCAGACCCTGGTGGTGGACGGCGGCACCACCTCGTGGATGCCCTTCGGCGACGGATTCAAGCAGCCGATGAACGCCTCCTTTGGCAAAGGTTACGTGCCGGGAGTATGAGATGGCTGATGGTTCGATGGCTGATGGCTCAATGGCTCATGGGTGATGGGTGATGATGATATCTCTGATTGACAACTTGAAACAGGCTGGGAAAACGACGGTTGTTTTTGCCGGCCCCGAGTCCAGCCGGATACTTATCCTGCCGGAATTCGGGCGGGTTCTCGGGCTGTATACCGGAAATTCGGACGCGAATTTCCTGTGGACCAACCCCGCCCTCGCCACGGCGGAGTCCGCAACGGAATTTTTCCGCCGCGGCGGCTGGCGCAATCCCGGTGGCGACCGCACCTGGCTGGCCCCGGAGATCGATCTGTTCATCGGCGACCTGGCGCGGCCAGGGGAGACCTATGCCGTGCCGGCCGCGCTCGATCCCGGCCAATGGCGAGGTGAGGACGGTACGCACGGCCTCCAGCTCAAGAACGAATCGGTTGTGCAACTGAAGCGAAGCGGGCGCGACATCTCTTTCGCCATCACCAAACAGGTTCGAATGGCGGCCAACCCGCTATGCGATCTGAAACTGGACTTATCCTATGCCGGCTACGAACTGACCACGATGCTGGAACTCGACGAAGACCGGGCTGATTCCTTGCCTGCCCGTCTCGGTGTCTGGAACCTGCTCCAGCTTCCCAAGCCCGGCCGCATGATCGTTCCGACCTGTCGCCGCGCAGTGCCGCAGACCGTCTTCGGCGAGGTGTCTCCGGCCGATCTGGCGCTGGCCGACCACGCCCTCGTCTGGAGCATGCCTGACACGGGCGACAACGCCAAGCTTTCGCTTAAGGCCGACGGACTCACCGGCCGGGCCGGCTACTTTTACCGTTCGTTCCAAGATGCCGATCTCTGGAACCTGGTGGTACGCAACTTCACGGTCAATCCCTTCGGTGATTATGTTGACGCACTCTGGGACGATCCGGCAGACACGGGTTACGTGTTTCAGGCTTGCGCGGTAAACGAGGGAGACGAGACCTTCAATGAACTGGAGTATCACGCTCCTGCCGCGGTGACCGCGCCCGGACAAAATCGCGTCTGCGACCAGTCACAGCTCTGGGCCTTTCGCGGTGGGTTTGCGAACATCGCAACCGTGGCGGAACACCTTTTGGGAACACGACCGTTTTAAGCGAATTAACCACAGCGTGCGCGGAGGGTTCCGCGCCTCAACAAAGGAGATGGAAAGAATGAAGGGATTCACCGGCGAACTGAAGAAGCGGGTCAAGAACAAGGACACGCTTCTCTTCGGCTGCATCATGGACTCGCGTTCCGGCTCGGCCGTCGAGATGTACCACGAGTTCGGCTACGACGCGATCATGATCGACCGCGAACACACGGCGCTGAACAGCGAGACCATCCTCGAACACATCCGCCTGGCCCGCGCCTTGGAAATACCGTGCATGGTGCGGGCCGCGGACAGCTCCTATCACGAAGTCTGCCGTTTCCTGGACCAGGGGGCCGACGGCTTCTTCATGCCCCGCATCCGAAGCCGGCGGGAGGCGGAAGCCTGCGTGGCCAACGTCAAATATCCGCCGGTCGGCATCCGCGGCATCGGCCCCAGCACCTGTCCGGCCGGCAAGTATCTGGGATGGAGCCATCCCACGGACATGGTCAAGTACTACAACGAGAACCTCGTTGTCGGCATCCAGATCGAGACTGCCGGGGCGCTGGCCGATTTGGACGGCATCCTCTCCGTTCCCGGCATCGACATCGCCGTCGTCGGCAACGACGACCTTTCCCTGGGCATGGGAATCCTCGGGCAGTTCGACTCGCCGAAGTATATCAAGGCCGTCAAGGCCGTCATCGCCGCCTGCGAGAAGCACGGCGTGCTGCCAGGGATCGCCGGCGGCGACCCGACCTGGGTGCGCTACTGGCGCGACCAGGGCATGCGGGTCTTCTGGTGCGCCGCCGACGTCGTCTCGATGTGGAACGCCACCCGCGCCGGCATCGCCGCCATCAAGGACGGCCTGGCGGCGACATCGGCGCCGAAGTCGCCGTTCGTCAATGCTGCCGCCAAGCAGTTGGCGTACTCGGCCAAGGGTAAATGAACCTCCGGAGGATCCGCAGATGCAAGCCTGTCTTCACCCCCGCATTGTCCGGCTCAACGCGCAGACCATGCCGCCGAGCGCCGAGGAGCGCTCCATACTCCTGGCGCTGGGCGGCGAATTCGTCGAGGTCGAAGGCGCCACCGACGCCGAGGCGCTGGCCGCATGCCGCCATGCCGACGCCATCCTGATCATCTCGGCCTACCTGCGCGGCCCGGTGATCGAGCAGTTGACCCGCTGCAAGATCATCTCCCGCATCGGCACCGGCGTCGACAAGATCGACATCGTCGCCGCCACCCGCAAGGGGATCATCGTCAACAACCTGCCGAACGCCTTTACCGAGGAGGTGGCCGACCACACCCTGGCGCTGCTGCTTGCCGCGGCGCGCCAGTTGAAGTTCCTCGACGCCGAAATGCGCCAGGGACGCAAGCCGCTCGAACTGCCGCAGATCCACCGGCTCGCCGCGCAGACCGTGGGCATCATCGGCTTCGGCCTGATCGGCCGGGCCGTCGCGAAACGCTGCAAGGCCTTTGGCTTGCGCGTACTCGCCTGCGACCCCTGTTTGACCCCGGCGCTGGCCGAGCGCGAGGGCGTGATGATGGCTGACCTGGAGCAAATCCTCGCCGAGTCGGATTATCTCTGCCCGCTCTGTCCGCTTCTCCCCGAAACGCGCGGCATGCTGGCCATGCCCCAGTTCCGGAAGATGAAACGCACCGCCGTCCTGGTCAATACCGGCCGCGGGGAGTTGACCCAGGAGGACGATCTTGCGACCGCGTTGAAGGAAGGCGTCATCCGCTACGCCGCGCTGGACGTCTTCGGTGTGGTCAACGTGTTCGGCGCCGACGGCTTCCCGACAACCCATGAGCTGTTCAAGCTGGACAATGTCCTCTTGACCCCGCACGTCGGCGCGGCCTCCGTGGAGGCGGCCGACGATTGTCGGCGCCGCGGCGCGCGGGCCGTGGCCGACGTTCTGGCCGGGCGCTGGCCGGAACACGCGGTCAATCCGGAGGTGTCGCCGTGGTTCGCATAGGCAGGAAGACGGGAACGCACCTCTCTTTCGACGATTTCGCCCGGCGCGCGGAGGAGGGCGACCGCCTCTGCGTCGCGTTCCTGGGCGGCTCGCTGACCTGGGGGGCGCGCGCCAGCGATCCCCAGACGAGCTCGTACCGCGCCCTCGTCGGCCAGAAGCTGCAGGGGCGGTATCCCAAGGCGCATTTCACCTTCGTCGATGCCGCGATCGGCGGCAGCGGCGCGCAACTGGGCGCCTTCCGCCTCGACCGCGACGTTCTCGCGCGCCAGCCGGACCTGCTCTTTTTGGACTTCACCCTCAACGACGGCGTCGACGCGACCACGCCCGACACGCTCGCCGCTCAGGAGGGGATCATCCGCCGGGTCATCACCGAGGCGCACTGCCCGGTCGTCCAGATGTTCTTGGCCGCCCGGGAACATGTCACGGCCGGCACGACGGAGAAGATGACGCGGCGCACCGCTCATCTGGCCATCGCCGAAGCGTACGGCGTTCCCTGCGGCGACGCCATCAGCCTCATGCAGGAGACATACAAGCGCGGCGATCTCGACCTCGACGCGGTCTGGCCCCCGGAGTCGTTCGACACCTGTCATCCCGGCGACAAGGGCTACGCCCTCTATGCCGAAGCCGCGTGGAACGCCTTCACGAGGGCCGTCACGGAGAAGGTCGTCTGTCGCGCGCCAGCGAAGACGCTCCACGGCGAGACCTATCTGCGCGTCGCGCGGGTGCGGCTCTCGTCGCTGGCCCCGTTGCCGCAAGGCTGGCGCGTGTGCGCCCCCAGCACCGACTACTGCGCCTTCGACTTCCTGATGACGCGATGGCTTGACGACGTGGCCATCGCCTCCAACTTCATTGCCCAAAGCCGCAGCGCCACCACGCCCTGCGCGCCGGCGCAGCCCCTGCGGCTGGCCTTCCAAGGCTCCTCCGTGCTGTTCTTCGGCCAGGCCACACCGCGTTCCGGCAGTTGCATGATCGTCATCGACGGCCGGGGGAAAACATTCGACACCCGCCAGCTCGGCCCCAACAATACCGGGCGCATGTGGTTCCTGGCCGCCGACGGACTGGATCCCGCCGTCGAGCACGCTTTGGAGATCGTCCCGCTTTTCGAGGGTCAGGACAAACCCGCCGAGGTCTGCATTGAAAGCGTCTGCATCGCCGGCGGCGCCGCCACACTCTGGAAGCGATAGCCGCGGAAACATTCCCGGCTCGTCCTCCGGACCGACGGCTGTGTGCCTTGGCTGCCGGCTTTTGGGAACGACGGGAACCTCGTTAGCCCGAGTTCGCCAGTTTGGCGGGTTTGACCGTCATAAGTCGTTGCAAATCAACGAAACGATCTCGAAAGTCTTGACTACATTTTTAATGTGAGCGGTGCATGCGGAAGGCGAAGCTTCATTCGCGACAGAAGCAGGGCCAGATCTTTTTCCGGTTTTGACACGACACGCAGATTGATGGCAGGTCCTTGCCGGGTTGGCAGGCGGACGTCCATGGAATGGATTTGCCTCATCTCGACCAGGAATTGCCTGGCTTCATCTCCCAAGCCGCTGGCACCCATCCAGTGTTCCAGCGTCCGCCACAGGCACAGGGAGAGAAAGCATACAAGGATATGCGCCTCAACCCGGTGCTGCAGATGGTGATCGATCGGGCGGAGGGCGAGGTCACTTTTGAGGTCGCGGAATGCGGACTCCGCTTCCGTGAGTTGGATGTACCACCGCCAAAGTTCAGCAGGGTCTTCGCAGCTCGTGTTGGTGCGCAGGATGTATGCGCCGTGGGTCTTTTCAGCCCATTCGAGCTGTCCGGGCTTCTCGTTCAAGGCGATGCCGCACGCCTCTCCGTTCTCATTGAAGAGAACTTCGCATTCAAAATGTTTGGATGCCGAGGGATACCGTTCGCTCAGTCGGCCAACGCCTTGTTGGACAGACTGCGATTTTGGGGCCTGTTTTTTAGCCAGTTGGAGACTTCGTTTTTGGATGCAAGCCCTGAACTTTTCAAGCTGCCTCTGAAGCATCGACTGCTCTTTCTTGGCCCGCTCGGCGCTCATGCAAAGGACGTAGTTCTCGTTGCCGGCACCCTTGACGAGTTTGACGCTCAAGCCCTCACGGATGCACTGCCAGCCGCCGCCATCATGGAACTCGTATTCGTATCGTTTCAGCAGGCTGCGAGGCGCCCCCATCAGGTAAAACGATTCCCTCGCCTCAAGGAACGCGATGTTCTCCTCGCTGGACATCCCCCGGTCCGTCACCCAGACGCGGTTGGCGTGCCCGTATTTCTCCTCCATGAGCTTCACGATCTGCTGCATCGTGGTCGTGTCGGCGCGGTTTCCCGCGAAAACCTCATAACCGACCGGCATCCTGTCGGGCGTCACGACAAGGCCGACGCAGACCTGCTTACAGTCGGGGCGGTTGTCGCGCGAATAACCCCGCTGAGCAAGAGGATTCAGCTCACACGCCCCCTCGAAATAGGCGCGTAAGGTCTGTTTTCAATTCCGTGGTGTTGACTACATTTGCTTTTTTGGAAAATGGACCATGACGCTATCGAAATCCAACGCCTTTTCGGGAGCTTTCCACACCCTGCGATGGTAGTAGGACAAAAATATTCTTTCAAACCCGCCAAACTGGCGAACTCGGGCTAAGCTTCCCAACCGGCCTCTGAATCCTACAAGCCAATGATAACCAAAACCTTACAGCGGTTTAGCCGCAAAACACCCGAAGGACTGGCGGTCATCCCCGGCGGAAGAGGCGGGGGCTTTTTCCTGTTGTTTCGTGGAAGATCCGGCTGAAGTGGAGTGGATCGGCGAAGCCAACGGTGCGGGCTATTTCGTTGACGCGCAATGCCGTCCCCTGCAGGAGTCCGCAACTGTGCCGTATCCGCAACTTGCGCAGATAGGTCATGGTGCTCTCGCCCATCACCTCGCGGAAGGTCCGGCCGAAATGGTGCATGCTCAGGCCGGCTGCATCTGCCACATCCGCCAGGGTCACTTCCGGGTCGTGAAAGTGGTCGCCCATCCAGTCGAGCGCCTGTTCAACGGCCAGGGGCCGGCGGCCGATATCCGTTGCTGATTTACGGAATTCACTTCTGGCCACAGCGAAGAGTTCCAGCAGGGCTGCCTTAATGAAGAGCGGGTCAACGTTTCCGGTGGCGACAAAGCGATTGGAGGTTTTCTGGAATGCGGCAATAAGACGGGCCGGGTCGCCCACCTGAGTCGTCTCCCGCACGGGCGATTTCCACAGGTAGTCAAAGGCGGAAACTCCTGACAGATTGAACGCGACGGCCCAGAGTTCTGCCGAGTCCTTCGGTTCCGGCGAGGCGCTGCCATGATGTGTACAACCGACTGCCAGATGATTGACCGGCAGGAACCAGGGCTTTCCGGCTACGCGCCATTCGCCGAAATTCCCGCTGGCCTGAAACAGCAATCCGGCCAGCGGCGAAGGCTTGTTGAAACTCCGCGTCCGCTGCCTGGCCGCATGGCACAGAGGCGGTGATGGACTAAGGCTCACCCATTCCGCCAATTCATCCAGAAATACGCAGGTTTTATCCATGTACACATAGTATCTTTATGTGGCAAACCGTCAAGCTTCAGTTACAATTAGCGGCAACAGCAACCGAAATGTAAGCAATTGGCTCCATTTATTGAAAGGGCTTGATGCATGAACAGCGGAAGCGCAAAAGGACTATTTATGAGCAAAATGAACAAACTGAATCTCGGCATTGTCGGCGCCTGCGGACGGGGCGCCAGTTTCAAGGACGCCTGTGATGCCATGGGGCATGTCGCCATCCATGCGGTGTGCGATACCAACGCGGATGCGCTGTCTGCCGCCCGCGAACGGCTTGGCGCATGCGAGCAGTACACCGCTTACGAGGAGATGCTCGACAAGTCCGAACTGGATGCAATCATCATCGGTACGCCCATGCACTTCCACGTGCCCATGGCCGTCGCCGCGCTGCATAAGAACCTGCATGTGCTCTCGGAGGTGACAGCCGGCGTGTCGGTCGAGGAATGCCGGCAACTGGTCGCCGCCTGCAAGGCCAGCAAAGGCATTTACATGATGGCGGAAAACTACACCTACATGCAGCCCAACGTGATCGTTCGCGAACTGGTCCGGCGCGGCCTGTTCGGCAAGACCTACTTTGCCGAGGGCGAGTACCTTCACGAGCTCAAAGAACTGAACGAAATCACCGTATGGCGCCGCAAGTGGCAAACCGGAGTCAATGGCATCACCTACGGAACTCACAGCCTCGGCCCCATTCTTCAATGGATGCCGGGTGATCGCGTGGTTGCCGTCAGCGGGGTCGGCTCTGGACATCACTACCGCGACCCCCGCAACGCCGAGTATGAAAACGAGGACTCCTGCCTGATGCTGTGCAAAATGGCATCGGGTGGGCTGGTCAAAATCCGCGTAGACATGCTCTCCGACCGACCTCACTCCTGTACCAACTATCAACTCCAGGGCACGGACGGTTGCTATGAGTCGTCGCGGGCTCATGGCGAAAAGGATCGCGTCTGGCTGCGATCCCACTGCAAAGACCGTAACACCTGGCTGGACCTGGCCGAACTGACCAACGACTTTCTTCCGGATTTTTGGAAGGAAAACATGGCGCGGGGCGAGGCCGCCGGCCACGGAGGTGGTGACTTCTTCGAAATCCTCGACTTCATCAATGCCATCGAGGGCAATCGTCCAAACCCCATCGGCATCCATGAAGCCATGGATATGACCTTGCCGGGATTAGTCAGCCAGCAATCAATCCAGGCAGACGCCCGATGGATGGAGGTGCCAGATTCGCGGACCTGGTAAGATAATGGTGAATACAAATACAAAAAAACATGGATGCAAAGGAGCCTGAAATGACCAAACCGTTTGGATATAACGAATTTAGCAATAAGTGGCAGTCCAATGCCAAACTGGCCATGGACACCATTGCCATGCGGCCGACACGGGGGATTCCCACCGGCGGTTTTGGCATCAACGACATGCAGTGGTCGCATCTCGAAACCCTGTCCGGCAATCCGCCGGGCAGCTACCCGAAGGAGCCAGTCCGGGTCTATCGGGAATTCCAACTCGCGGCCGGTGTATGCTTCATCGATCAGTGGCTTGCCGAAAATCCGTTGAGCATGAAGGATCAGGGGTACGACAATGACACCCAGCGCGGCGCCACTACGGGCGCGGACGAGATCGTCTGCGACGGCATGCGGATCGACTCGCCCGAAGCGGCGGTAGAACACATGGAGAAGTTTGTCTTCCCCAGGTGTGTGCAGTGGAAGCGCGGTTTTGAGGCACATGGCGACGAGGAGATCCGCAAGCTCGTTGCGGACGAAGTGGCGGTACAGCGCCTTTTCGGCATGAACATGCTCAAAGGCCCGTACAATGGGTTCTCCACGTTCCCGGGTTTCTCCTACGGGCACTATGGCTACGCCAACTACTTCATGGCCTATGCGCTCTATCCCGAGGTCATCGAGCGCGGATTCAAGCTCCATGCCGACGCCGCCGAGGTCTACAACCGTCTCGCCGCCCGAGCCATCGTCGAGGGCGAACTGCCGCGGCTGATCCGGTTGGATCACGACATGGCCGATTCGCGCGGCATGTTGGTGGACATTAGGACGCTCGACAAGCTCTGGTTTCCGCACTTTGCCCGTTCCATCCGTCCGTTGCTGGATGCCGGCATCCGCCTGATCTGGCACTGCGACGGGAACCTGATGGACATGGTGCCGCGCCTGCTCGAATGCGGCATCGGCGGTTTCCAGGGCTTCCAATACGAAGACGGCATGGATTATGAGAAGATCTGCAGGATGAAGACCCGTGAGGGCGACGGGCTGTTCATCATCGCCGGCGTCTCGGTCACCACGACTTTGCCGCGGGGGAAACCCGCCGATGTACGACGCCAGATGGATTGGCTGGTCGAGAAGGGGCCAAAAGTCGGGCTGATGCTGGGCTGTTCCAGTTCCATCGCTCCCGGCGTGCCTTTGGATAACATGAAAACGCTGATCGAAGGCTTTGCACACTACCGCGCGTACGGCCGCAACTAAGGAGAAGCAGACTATGGCAAGGACATCGAAGGTAACGTGGGCGTGGGCCGGGGTGAAACCTTCGCCTGCGGCGCAACGGAACTGGTGGGCATGAAACTGGTGGCGCTGTGCGACACCTCGGTCTTCCGCCTCTTCGGGTTGTGGCTTCCCGGGCACAGCAACTGGACGCGCGTGCACGGCGTCCACGGGGCCATGGAGACGACCCGCGGGCCAGGCTACTTCGGGCCCGGCCAGGTGCGGATATGGCATGACGAATGGGACTGTCCGACGGGCACGCCGAAGGAGCGCACGTATGCGCCGGACTGGCCCGAGCATGCCGACCTGGCCCGGCGCGCCGGCCACGGCGGCGGCGATTTCCGGACCAACTTCGAGTTCACCAACGCCATCCGCTCCGGCAAGCAGCCGTTCCTGAACGTCTATCGCGGCGTGGCCATGAGCAGCGTCGGCATTCTCGCATGGAAGAGCGCGCTCGAAGGGGGCGCGCCTTTCGCCTTGCCCGACTTCAGCAAGGAGTCTAGCCCGGATTATTCACGAAACGGCCAGATGAAGGCAAATCCAAACTGAAACGGTGCTGAAACGGGAACGGGCGGCCAAACAGACCACGGTTCCGCCCCAAAACGGTGATATTCAATGGGTCAGCCGAGAAGAAAATGATGTAAAAAGCCGGATTTGGGCGGACCCCGGCAATCCCGACTCATCGGAATGCCTGTCGCGGATGACCCTCGCCGGTCTTCAGCCCTTGGGGACGGCGCCGATCGCCAGCGCGCAGGCCATCCAATCCTCAGCCCAGGGGAAGTGGCCCGTGAACTCCAACAACACACGGCGCACGGAGCTTTTGATACGAACCGCGATTTTCAACAGTCGAATGCGCAGCGTCCCCATGGTGGCCCGCCGCAGTTCCTCGTTTGCCGCATGTTCGGAAACGGTCATCATCAACGCATAGGCGGCCAGAGTCAGCAGGAGACGGAACTGATTGGCCAGGAACGAACAGCAACTGGTGCGGTCCATCGCCAGATCGTCCTTGAGGCTCTTGAGCGTGTTCTCCATGTCACTGTGGCCGTAGTAAAAATCGAAGGCCCCTTCGGAGCCGACATTTCCGGGCAAGCGATGCACGAGGAAGCGGGCGTTATCCTTAATGTTGCCCATTTCGGCGAGGACTTCGGCCTTGTAGCTCACCATCCGGAAGGTTTTCCAGGAACCCGCCTGATAGGCCCACACGCCATATTCCCGTTTCGTCCGACCGCTCGCCTCCACGGCCGCCCGCACCCGTGTCATGACCGGCTGGACCATGTCCTTGAGCTTGCTGTTGCTGCTCATGGAGATGGCATAGCGGATCCCTTCGGCTTCCAGCCAGTCGAGCAGTCCCGGCACGGCATAGGCGGCATCCGCCCGGAAATAGAGCCGCGTGTGGGGGAAATACTCCCGGATCAGGCGCACGGTCCGGCGCAGCAGGCTGGGCACGCCGACCATGGCCGAGGCGGTCCCCGGGCGAAGCAGCGCGGCCAGCGGATATTTGCGAAGCTCGCCATCGAAGCTGACGGTCACAACCACGGGCAGATAGCACCACGTGTCGTAATGCCCGTTGAACAGCGTCAACTGTTGCTGGCCATGGGTCGGGTCGCAGGTCGGGTCCAGATCGATGAGGATGCGCTTGGGCCGGCGGGCACTACGGCGGCTTTGCTGCTGGTAATGCAAGATGTTACGCGCATAGGCTTGGCCGAGCCGCAGAAGGTCGCGGGCGTCCAACCCGTTCTCGAAGCGGGAGATCGTGGGCTGGGATCCCAGGGCGTCGTGGGAGCCGGGGTCGCGATCGCACAGCATTTTCAGCATGCCGTCCTCCTTGAGTCGGGCCGCGTCGTTGCCGTCCGGGTATCCCAGGGCAATGGCGTAGATGCGTTGAGCCAATAATCCGGCCAGGGGATGATCCACCTTGCCGGGCATCCGAGAATCCGAGAGCGTGGCGTTCAGCGCCTGGAGCATACCCATGCGCCGGTCGGCCGCTTTGAGCAGGATCGCGCCGCCGTCCGTGCTCAGTTTTTCGTCCGAAAAACAGGCTTCAACGGATTTTTCAAAAAGGTCTTGGAAAAGAACACCCTGTTGATCTATCAAGGCTGTGGAAAAGTCCTTTCGGGTAAGTTGTAACTACCTGTATCTTAGTAAGATACGAAGGACTTTTCCACTACTATTTTAGGTACAAGTCAGTTTTCGTGAATAATCCGGGCTAGCCGTGAGGCGTTTGCCAACGACCACTGGTCGCCATTCCCGGCCCACGCCCAAGCTGCCCCCGGCCAGCCACCGCCAAGTATCCGGGGCGTGGTCAAACCGTCGGCAAAGGCGCTTGCCCATGCCCGCAAGATCTGGTCCGGACAAGGGTACAAGGGAGAATAGGCTGTGGGCTTGGTCTTGATTCTATTGACCGGGGTCGTATGGGGCGGCATCGGCATTGTGCTGGCGGTGGTGGCGCGGCGACAGTGGAACGTGCTGGCGTTCATGTCAGCCGCCACCACGCTGGCAGCGGCGGGTTCGTGGGCCGCTCTTACGCATTGGCCCAGCCTGCTCGCGGGTCACGTTCCGAAGGCTTTGCCGCTCGTGCTGCTGCTCACTACTGCCGGCATCATCGGGATCGGCGGCATGCTGTCCCTGCAGAAGGCAATGACCGCGGGCACCGCAGGCTGGACTGTGGGACAGTCGGCCATGGTGATTCCCTTCCTTGTCGGCATTCTGTTCCTTGGCGAACCCCCACGGCTCGCCGGCGTTCTGGGGCTTCTGGCAATTCTGGGCAGTCTGGTGGCATTCTCCCGCAGCCGAAAGACGCCTGGAAGCGGGCCGGGTTCAGACCACGGCTGGTTTCGCTATGCGCTTCTGGCTCTGCTCCTGCTCGGCATACAACAGTCGCTTTGCCTGATTCCGTCCTCCTGGGAAGGATGGAGCGATACCGCCCGGCTGCGGATTCCCCTGCTTCTGACCAGCGGCGCACTGGCGCTAGTAGTGGTCTCGGCGAAAAAACGTTTGCGCCCGGAGCGCGGCATACGCCTGCTGGCAACCCTCTATGCCACACTGGTGGTTGCCGGGCAGATCCTGTTGTTCGCCGCCATGGATCAATTGCGGGCCGAAAATCGCCTGGCACTGGCCTTCCCGATTGCCATCGGCGTCAGCATGGTAGCCATGGCGATCTGGGATCGTTGGGTCTGGCAAAACCGCCCGGATCGAACCGCCTGGGTTGGCATCCAGCTGGGGTTGCTTGGCGTAATTCTGCTGGCGTTGTGATGACGGCTACTTCTACACGCGTACGCTTGATTTCATCCAGGGAGACGCGCCCTGTTCACAGCGGGAGTTCATCAACAGCATCCTCGAAAAACGCAGCCCGCTGGCAAGCGGGGACGACGGTGTGAAAGTGATGAAAATCCTTGACGGCATTTACGAAAGCGCGAAAACCGGGCGCGAGGTGCGCTTCCAGGAGTAAACCTCCGTCATGGCGCATGAGGCCTGACGATTCGTGCAGACAAATGAAAATTGGTGGTTTAAGAAGGCTGTTTTGTATTTACACCGCAAACACAAGGAGTTTCCCATGACCGAGCTCACCTCGCACGAACGCATCCAGCGCATGTTCCAAGCTCCTGCTGCATGGCGGCATCAATGCGGTTCTGTATAACCATCCGGATCAGATCATGGCCGAAATGAAGCGGGTGATCCCCATCATGAAGCAAAACGGTTTATCGGAGGGCGCTTCCGGGTTTGTGGGGGGATTATTTGTTGACCAATGGGGCTTGAGGATCGGAATCGAGTAAGCAGGTTGTCGCCGCCGGCGTGAAAGCTCCTTAAATCGCCGATTTAGGCGTTCCCTGCGGATTCAGTCCTTGTCCTTCATCCGGTAGCTCTTGCCTTCCACGGTCACGGTTTCGCAGTGGTGCAGGAGGCGGTCAAGGATGGCGGTTGTGATGGTGGCGTCGTTATTGAAGATGCGGGGCCACTGTTTGTAAGCCGTGTTGGTCGTGATGAGGATCGGGCCGCGTTCGTAGCGGGCGCTGATGACTTGGAAGAGCAGATCCGCGCCGCGCTTGTCCATGGGTAAATACCCGAGTTCATCGATCAGCAAAAGCCGAGGCGCGACATAGGCTTTCAGAGCCTTGGCCAGAGTGTTGGTTGCCTGGGCGGCCGAGAGCGTATTGACGATGTCCACGGCCGGAGCAAAGAGCGTGGGCACGTTGTGGAGGCAGGCGGTGTGCGCGAGCGCGACGGCCAGGTGGGTCTTGCCAAGCCCGACGCCGCCGATGAACACGACGTTGGTGTTCTGTTCGATAAAGCGCAGGCGGAAGAGGTCTTGGACTTGCGCACGGTTGATCTTGCTCGGCCAGGACCAGTTGAACTGCTCCAAGGTCTTGGGCACGGGCAGGTGAGCCGCCTTGGTGCGACGCTGGACGCTGCGTTCATAGCGGGTCGCGGCCTCGCCCTCCGCCAGCCGGCGCAGGTACTCCACGTGGCCGAGTTGCTCGCGGGCCGCCTCCTGGCCCATGGTTTCATAGTGCTGGGCGACGAAGGTCAGGCTCAAGCGTCGCAGGATTTCCGTCAGGTCTTCAGGCTTGTGGGGCATCGGGGGGGTCTCCGTTCTCGGGGTGCGGGTCATCGGTTTGGTAGATCGACAGATCGGGATCGGGCAGTTGCAGGTCAAGCAGGTCCTGTTTGCGGGCCAGATGGAGCGGACCGGGATCGGGCAGTCGGCGCTCGCGTTGCTCCAGGATGCAGGAGATATAGTCGCTGGAGAAGGCCTGATAGACGAGCGCATCGGCCAAGGCTCGCGCGACTTTCTCCGCGCCGTAGACGTCGGCCAGCGCCACGATCTTGCGCAGGTGCAGACGCCAGGAGAGCTTGCGCTCGGCCAGGTGCCGATAGTAGGTCTCCGCCTGGGGGCTCAGCGCCAGGAAGCGTTTGAGCAGGTGCTGCTCCTCGCCCCGGCGTTTGCGTTCCAGCACCGGCCGGGCATGCTCCGGGTTCTCGATGTCCAGCCCCCGCGCATAGGATCGCAGATGCTCGGCCACGAGCTTTTCGCCCTCGTAGAGACAGATCCGTTCGGGGTAGAGTTTGAGCAACAGCTTGCGCCCGGCATAGGCGGCCGGCGCCGAGTAACGGTTGCCGTCGACCCGGACCCGGAACTGGCGGTCGACCAGCACGGTGCCGATCGACGCGCCATCGTACGGATGAGGCGGCAAGGCTTTGAGCATGGCCTTTTCGGCCACGAACAGGTCCACGGGCCTCCGGTGGGTTCGGCCATGGATGCGGACGTTCGCCGTCTGCTCCAGCCACAGTTCCACGGCGGGGTTGAGCGATGCGAACTCGCGGATCGGCCGACCGGCCAGGAAGTTGTGCTTCACGTAGCCCACGGCATTCTCCACGATGCCCTTTTCGTTCGCCTTGCGCACGTTGCAGGCCTTTACCGTGAAGCCGTAGTGTCCGGCCAAGTCCGCGTACCGGGGGTTGAGCACCGGCGCCAGCCCGTAGGGATGGGAGAGCACGGCGGTTTTGCAGTTGTCGCACATGAGCTTGGCCGGCACGCCGCCGAAGAACTCGAAGGCGCGGCGGTGAGCGCCCAGGAAGTGTTCCTGGCTCTGGCTGAGGGTGAACTCGACGTAAAGCAGGCGACTGTACGCCAAGACCATGACGAAGAAGCTCAGGCGTCGCCGGGTGTTGTCCACGTCGATCATCTCCCAACTGCCCCAGTCCACCTGGGCGCATTCCCCCGGCGCGAAGGACAGCGTCAGATAAGCCTCCTGGCCGCGCGGACGAATCTGCTGGATGTAGTCCTTAACCGTGGTGATCCCGCCGTTGAAGCCCTGATCCTGCAGCATCGTGAGCACCTGCACGCCCGAGTACGGATGCTCCTTGAGCATGCCCATGATCTGCCCCTTGAACGGATCGAGCGTGCTGGCCCGGATCACGCGCTTGCGTGGCCGGTAGGGTTCCTTGAGCCACTTGCGAACCGTGCGGGCGGCCAGGCCCAGTTCGCGGGCGATCTGGGCGGCCGTTAAATGGTCGCGTTCGGCCAGTTCCTTCAGCCGACACCAGTGCAGGTAGTCGATCATCGGGAGCCTCCCGTCATGGCGCGAAGGAGTTCGCCGATCGATACCGCCTCGCCACTGCGGCGGGCTCTCGGCGTACAGGGCGGTATCGCCGGGGCGAGATCCAGCACTTGATACAGTGGCTTGCGGTAGGCGATCAACCCGGCCTGCTGGAGTTCCGCGCGGGCGCTTTGCAGGTGCGGCCCGCTCCAGGTCAACTGGGCGCACAATGCCGCCTCGGAATACCAACTCAGACCTTCGGCGTCGGCCACCGTGACCAGAAACAGATACAACGCCAGCGCCGGAGCGCTTCGCCCCTGTAGATGTCCCTCGCGCACCAAGCGGTGATCGATCCAACTAAACTGCGGGGGAATGTGTCGCCGCCGGTGCGGCACGATCGGTTCGCGTCCTCTCATCGTTGACCTCCTGTGGCTGCATCCACGGCACCTTGCCGCCGATGCGTTGCCCCCGTTCATAACAGGCGGTCAATACCCGAGCGATGTTCTCTTGTAACGCCTCCCCGCTTATCATGGATGCAAGTCCCGTCAGCGCATGTTGTTGCGCCGATATGACATCTTGTAACGGTCGGGATATCTCCGCCGACAGACAGTTCCTGAATACCGTAACATCCTCTCTCGCAAAGCCTTGCGCCGTTAAGAGATCTTGTAACGCATCCGGCGGCGCGCGTTCCTCCTCCGCCCCCTTGCGCTTCCAATACCTCGGATGCTTCCGGCGCCAGCACTGAGTCTTCCTCACATACTGGTCGCCACGGAAGTAACCCGGATTCTTGCGGCACCACTTCTGCTGGCTGGCCTGCTTGCTGGCGGCCCGACAGTCCGGCTTCAAACAGAACCGCTGGTGCCCCGCGTTCCGCGGATGCGGTCTGAACCAAATATCACAATGACAACACCTTCGGAGTCCTTCCGTGCTCATCCTCTTCCCCCCTTTGCAAGCCGGAAAGAATACGACAATCGACCGGTTGCTGTCTGGATGATCCCGCGTCACCGGAGGGCACACCGCCGGCCACGACGACACGGAGAAGAAGGAAGAAGATGACCCGGACGGATCAGCCAAGAAGGGAAGAAAATGGATCTTTCAGATCGGCTGAAGAAGAATCATTCCAAAACGGCGGCGACAAGCAGGTCGGTTAAGAGTATCCGAGTAAGGGGGGCGGTTAAGTGTGCGCGTAAGTGAGTCGGTTAAGTGTCTGCCACCCTTAACCGCCACCCTTAACCGCCGTTCTTAACCGGATACCCTTAACCGGCCCACTTAAGCGTCTTTCGGCGAAGAATCATGCAAAACAGCCAATGAAAAATCCCCGGACAAACCCGGAAGTGCCTATCGGAGTCCCGAGTGGGTTTTTCAGAAGATGCCTTTGAGTCATAAACTGCGCAATAAAACCGGAATAAACTACGCAACGAAATTGACTCAAACTGCGCAACAAAATTGACTCAAACTGCGCAATTCTGTTGAATTGCCAGCGTGATTCGGGTAAGGTTGGTGCTGAAGTCGAGGAGCTTTCGGTTGAATTTCCCAGTGTCTGACCTAGATGAAAAGGAGTATATGAAGCGCAAATATATGACCAGAATTGCCGATCACGTGTTGCGTCAGGCACTCCTGGCGTCAGGCGCGGTTTACATTCAAGGTCCGAAATGGTGCGGCAAAACTTGGACGGCACTGCAACAGGCCAAAAGCGTTTTGATGATGCAGGATCCCGATCAGGCGGCAAACTATATGAGCATAGCCGACACGAAGCCGTCGCTACTTCTGGAAGGTGAGGTTCCCAGACTGCTCGATGAATGGCAAATGGCACCCTTGCTTTGGGATGCCGTACGTTTTGCCGTGGATCGTCGTGGAGAAATGGGGCAATTTATTCTGACGGGCTCGACGAAACCGCTGGAAGACGGGATGATGCATTCCGGCACAGGGCGCATCTCGCGGGTTCGGATGCGAACGATGTCGTTGTTTGAATCAGGAGAGTCAAAGGGCCAGGTTTCGCTTGCGTCGCTTTTTTCGGGAGAAGATCCGGAAGGAGTTTCGGATATGGAAATCGATCAACTGGCGTTTGTCACGGCACGGGGGGGCTGGCCAGCAGCGGTTCACGCATCCGGATCTGTAGCATTGCAGCAAGCTATAAACTATCTGGATGCCATCGTCGAGACTGATGTTTCCGAAGTCGATGGCATGACCAGAAATCCCGCCCGTGTTCGGGCACTCATGAGATCGATTGCCAGAAACATTTCCGGGCCCGCCTCCGTTTCAACACTCTGTTCAGATATCGCGGGAGAAGATGAAAGTCTTTCACCGAATACCATCCGGTCCTATTTGACGGCGCTCGATCGACTCTATGTCATTGATGACCAGTCGGCATGGACTCCGGCGCTTCGTTCAAAAACGGCACTGAGGACAACCGCCAAAAGACATTTTGTCGATCCGTCTATTGCGGTAGCTTCTCTACGCACGAGTCCCGAAGGCTTGTTGAAGGACTTCAAAACCTTTGGATTTCTGTTTGAGTCTCTTTGTGTTAGAGACCTGAGAATCTACGCGCAACCACTCGGGGGAGATGTCTGTCACTACCGCGATGAAACGGGTCTTGAAGCGGATGCTGTCGTTGCGTTGCATGACGGGCGTTGGGCGGCGATTGAAATCAAGATGGGACAGGCCAAGGTAGAACAAGCTGCATCCAATCTGTTGCGGTTGAAAGACCGGATTGATGAGAAAAAAATGAATCTGCCGTCTTTCCTCATGGTGCTTACCGGAAACGGATACGCCATCAAGCGGAAGGACGGCGTTTTCATCGTTCCAATAGCCTGCCTGAAAGATTAGCGGCGATCTCAAATGCCTCGCGTATCTCGGCAGCGCCTTTCTTGCCGACGGTCTTAACGCAGCATGCCAGCAGCCTCCGGCACTCGGCAATCCAAGTCTTCGTCCCTCCCGAGACTTCCCCTCGCGAGACTTCCTCGCGAGACTTCCTGGAAACTCTAGGGTCTGTCCCTTCTTTTCCCAGCATGGGCGCCGTCGACATTGTGCTCACCGACCTGCACTACTGGGAGGGGCCGCGCGCCCGAGAAGGCGCTGTCCTTCATCCGAACGCACGAGGGGCGCGGCATCCTTGTGGTTGTCAGCCTGGCGGATCATCCCGTGACAATGACACCCAAAGAGAGAGTTCGGCGCATCTTGACAGGATGTGAAAGAGGTGGCGCGGGTAATTACTTTACCGCCGTCAGCTCGCTCGATGCCCGCGCCAATGCCATCAAGCAGGAGTATTACGACCCATTCAGCCCCGACCAGCCCTGGTTCGAGGGCGTGCGCGAGCTGGGAGACGAGGCGGCCCGCGCCGCCGGGTTCGCCCGCACGTCGCGCGCATCCATGCCGGTGCGTCCGAGCTCTTCCCGCCGCCTTCGTCGTCGGCGCCTTTGCCTGGCGCGGCGACGGACGGATCGGACGTCTCCCGAAAACGCTCGATCTTGCGACCTGTTTCGAGACCGAACTGCGTGGCTACGTCGGGACAGTCGCCTTCCATGCCGAGCTTGACGGTTCCGATGCGGTGCATGTGCGCTTGTACGGACTCGATCTGGCCGGCGAGCTGGTCGTCAACCTCCAACCGACTTCCGCCACCGATACGACGGCAACCACTTTCTCCTATTCGCGCGGATGTTGTTCTTGTGGGATTCATGCGGAAATCGTATTTTTCACCCACAGATTTTGACGAGGAGCCACAAAGGAGAGTGTAATGAATCTGGATAGTAATGTATTGCGGACGCGTTTCGGGCAAGTCAACGGTGAATCCAAGCACCTGCTGACGCGGATTGGCGCGGAAATCGATTTTGCCAAGGGGCTGTGTGAATTGCAGCCGAAGCAGGCGACGGCCTGGACCAAACGGATCGAGAAGGCCTTCGGCGAGGCGCAGAAGGGGGCCGCCAGCGAGGATTTGACGGTCTTGCGCGACAGCGTGCACGAGGCCGAGACGATCCTGGCGCCGCTGGGCAAGGCGGCGAAGTCGTACGTGGTTCATTGTGTCGGTCATGCCCATATCGACATGAACTGGATGTGGTCCTGGCCGGAGACGGTGGCGGCCACTCATGACACGTTCGGCACCGTGCTGAAATTGATGGACGAGTACCTGGAGTTCTGTTTTTCCCAGAGCCAGGCCAGCGTGTACGCGCTGATCAAAGAGCATAATCCGGCCATGTTGGAGAAGATCCGCCAGCGGGTGGCGGAAGGGCGCTGGGAAGTGACCGCCAGCCACTGGGTGGAAGGGGACAAGAACCTGGCCGGCGGCGAGAGCCTCTGCCGTCACCTGTTGTACACGCGCCAGTTCATGAAGGAGAGTTTCGGCCTGGAGCCGGAAGATGTGCCGGTGGACTGGTCGCCGGATACCTTTGGCCACGCCGCCACCGTGCCGGTCTATCTGGCTCGCGGCGGGGTGAAGTACTACTACGGCCATCGCTTCGGCATCCTCGGCGCCAAACGTCCGGTCGTCTTCTGGTGGAAGGGGCCGGACGGTTCCAAGGTGCTGGTGCGCAACGACAGCGCGCATGGGTACAACGGCGTGATCGACGAGAGTCTGGGCGGTCGGCTGGTGCAGTACGTCAAGGACTGCGGCGTGTCCGACTACATGTTCGTCTTCGGCGTCGGCAATCATGGCGGCGGGCCGACCCGGCGCGACATCGAGCGCGGGCTGGACATGGCGAGCTGGCCGATCTACCCCGACGTGCGCTTTTCCACCACCAAGGCGTACTACAAGAAGCTCGCGACGTACGGTGACAAGCTGCCGACCTGGACCGGCGAACTGAACTTCGAATTCACCGGCTGCTATACCACGCAGACCGTGATCAAGAAAGCCAACCGTATCGGCGAAAACCAGTTGGTGGCGGCAGAAGTCGCTGCCGCCCTCGGCTGGGCCGGATTTGGCCAGGCCTACCCCGCGGATCGGTTTACCGAAGGCTGGCAGGACACCTTGTTCTCGCACTTCCACGACATCCTGCCGGGTTCGGGCGTGCATGACACCCGCACCTACACGCACGGGCTTTTCCAGAAGACGGCGGCGTCCGTGTCCATGATCGAGACACTGGCGCTGCGGGATCTGGCGGCGCGGGTCGATACCACCGGTGTCCCGGCCAAACCGGCCGATCCGGTGCCGCCGTCCCAGCTCTGCAACGGTTTCGGCGCGGGCGTCGGACACGGCGCCGGCACCGGCAGTCTGTCCGCGGCGGAACAGAGCAGCGGCGCGGGCAACCGTCCGTTTGTGGTGTTCAATCCCACCGGACATGCACGCACGGAAGTCGTGGTCGCCACGATCTGGGACAATGATCCGGCCTGTGGCGTCTTTGGCAATCCCCCGCACCGCCTGACCACCACGCCGTTCCATGTGGTGGCACCGGACGGCCGGGAGCTGCCGGCGCAGATGGTGGAGTCGGGCACCTACTGGGGGCATCACTTTGCCAAGTTCGCCTTTCCGGTGGGGGCTGTTCCCGGTTTCGGGTATGGCCTCTACACGCTGGTGGAAGGGCGTTCGAGCGCGGAACCGGCGGACAAGGTGAAGGTGCTCGGCGGCCAGCGCTGCTGCGCGTATGCGCCGCAGGAAAAGTGCGATCTCGGTCTGGAAAACGGCCTGGTGCGTTTCAAGGTTGACCCGGCCAGCGGCGGCATCGCCTCGCTGCTGCACAAGGCGTCCGGGGTTGACCTGGTGGATCCGGCCCGGCCGGCGGCGGTGCTCGAGTACGCCGTCGAGCGGCCTCATGGCATGACCTCCTGGTCGCTGGCCGACACGGGACCGGTCACGCGCTTTGACGTGCTGTCCATCGACAAGAAGACCGAGGGCTCGTACGTGGGCAGTATTGAGGTGCGACTGCGCAAGAACGACAGCGCCTTTACCGTGAACTACGAACTGCGCGCCGGTGATCCCAATCTCTACGTGAGTGTCAACGGCGCCTGGGTCGAGCGGGGAACGCCCGAACGCGGCGTGCCGGTGGCGCGGATTGCCCTGCCGCTGGCGCTCAGCGGCGCCCAGGGCCGGTACGAAATCCCCTTCGGCTCGGTGGATCGCGATCTGAACCACGGCGAGGAGGTCCCGGCGCTGCAGTGGGCGCAGGTGACGGGCAAGGCCGGCAACAAGGTGGCCGGCTGCCTCGTCGCCAACGACTGCAAGTACGGGCATTCCTTGACGGACAGCACATTGCGCGTGACCCTCGTCCGCAGCAGCTACGATCCGGATCCGCTTCCCGAAATCGGGCCGCAGGGTGTGAGGCTGGCGCTGATGCCCTTTGCCGGGGAACTGTCGGTGGCCGCCGCGGTGCGCGGCGGGAATGCGCTGAATCATGCGTTGCGCCTGGTCGGGACCGATGTGCACAAGGGCAAGCTTCCCGCGAGCGTCGGCTTCCTCACCGTCGATGCGGAGAACCTGGTGGTCTGCGGCCTGAAGAAGGCGGAGGAGGGCGATGCCCTGATCGTGCGCCTGTTCGAAACCGCCGGCAAGAAGACCACGGCCCGGATCACGACCAATGCGAAATGGCTGGGCGCGGTGGTGGAAGCCGCCGAGGTCGATCTGCTGGAACGGCCGCTGGCCAAGTCCGCGGCGACGGTCGCCAAGGGTGCCGCCCGGATCGTGGTTCCAGCCTATGGCCTGACCACCGTGCGGTTGGCTTTGAAGAAGTAGTTACCGTAAAGGGATTTGGAGAACATCAGGAGTGACCTTGTATTTGAAGGGCGAGCATTTCGTCGACCACTTCTCTGGCTGGGGGCTGGTGGTCAACCGCCAGATCGGCGGGCGCGACAACGGCGGGCAGATGCCGTTCCACTGCGTCGGCATCAACTACCTCATCCGCCGCGAACTGGCTGACATGACCGACCTGCCCTGCCCAGGGCCCGGCGGGCCGGTCAACGAGGCGCCGCTGCATGTGGACAGCTTTGGCCTGCTGAATGGGCAACCGGGCATTTTCGTGGCCTGCAAGCGCGCGGCGCCTTCGTGATCGACTGCGAGTGGAAGAACGGCCACGTGACGCAAGCGGCGGTGCACAGCTTGAAAGGAGCCCCGTCGCTCTTCGCAATATGCGTGCCTGGTCCGCGGTGGAGATTCGGCAAAATGGCCTCGGCCAGGCAGGCCGGGTCAACGCCGGCGCACCCCCCATGGACACGGGATAGACCTTGAACCCGGCGCGGCGCGATCTGGGCACAGGCGCCCTGCCGCAGGATGATGCCTGAGAAGAAATCGGAAAAAAATCAAATGAGGCTCTTGACACCTCAATTATTACACAATATTATACCTCGTATCTTTAGGGATATAGGAGTCAGAATGCCGGATACGCTGGTCAGAAACAAATCGCTGTACAGGCAACTCGGCTCGCGACTGGAGGCGAAGATCCTCAGCGGCGAGTTCGTGGCGGGCGATCGGCTGCCGACGACGCAGGAGCTGGCGACTCAGTTCGGCGTCACGATCCGGACCGCGCAGCAGGCGGCCGCGGTACTCAACCAGCGCGGCTTGATCGAGCGCATCCCCGGACGCGGCACGTTTGTCAGCCGCCGCATCCTGTCGCGCACCATTGGCATCATTGCCAGCACGAATGTGTTCGTGGGCGCCAACCTCGAGTTCTTCCAGCACGTCTATGGCGATCTGTGCGCGGAGTTGAAGCGACGGGGATGGCACGCAGCCCTCTATTTTCCCACCGATGAGCACGCGACGGAGCAGATGCTGGCGGAGTTGGGGCAGGATGCGGCCGGCGACCGGTTGCGGGGCGTGATCGTCCTCATCGATAATGGCACGGTGTCTCGGTGGCTCAAGGAACACCCCAGCCTGGCTTACGCCGCAGGCACGAGCATCCCGCTCATCCACGACCCGCACGCCGACACGGTCTATCGCGGCGTCTCGTACCTGCTGGACCGTGGCTATCGGCGGCTGGCCGTCGTGGCGCATCGGATCGGGGACTCGCGCGCCGACGCACAACACCTGGAGGCGAATATCGCGGCCGTTTATGCGGAACGCGGGCTACCGATGACGGCGACGTTGCATGGCGGCCATGCCGCCAGCCATGCCCACGGCGTGGCACAGGCGCGGGCCATTCTGGACGCGCCCGGCGACGTGCCGGAAGCGTTTCTCGCTCTCAACGACCAGGGTTGCGCGGGGGTCATCTTCGAGGTGATGCGCCGCAAGCTGGACATCCCCGCCGATGTCGGCGTGATGGCCGTGGCCAACAAGGACATCGCCATCCCGTGCCCGGTGCCGCTGACGCGGCTGGAATCCGATCCGGCGGACTATGCCCACCAGATGATTGAGGGAGTCCTCGCCCGGATCGAGGGGCGGACACCGCACCTGACCCCGATCACGCCGGCGTTGATCGTCGGCGAATCGTGCGGGGAAGGACGGAAGGGGAATGGTTGAAAGTGGAAGCCCGGATTTCCCAGATGGGATGTGCGAGGCTGGAGGGATGAAGCATAACGCGGGAATAGCAGGAGGAAACAGCATGAAGCGTCTACTCACAGCGTCAATCGGAGCCCTGCTGGCGATCGGCCTGCTGGCGGGAACACGGGCCTACGGCCAGCTACGCACCTGGGACGGCAACGGCACGCCCGACAGCGGCGGCAACTGGTCCACGGCAGCCAACTGGTCAGGCGACAACAGCCCCGACTCCACCAGCGAGACCGGGTCGCTGCCCAACGTCACCAGCGGCGAGCGCACGGTGACGATGGACGGCTCCTACACGATCAAGCAGTTGCAGATGACGCAGACCACCGTCGGCGCCACGAACAAGCTGACGCTCGGCGGGCAATTGCTCGTCGTCAGCACGGATCCCCTGATCCTGACCCCTTCGGCCGACACGAACAGCCTGGTCCTCGACGTCAACGGCCAGACGCTGGTGACCAGCAACAGCGCGCATTACTACGTGAAACTCAACGGCACGGTCAACGCCGGGCCCGGCTCGCTGCTGGACTTCAAACAGACCGGCCCCTCGTCCGACATGGTCATCAGCAACCTCGGCGTGCTGGCGCAGAACAGCTCGACAAGCCGCTGGAACTGGGCCGGGAGCGGCGCGGGCAGCAGCAACCGGAGATTTGCCAATGCCGGCACCTGGAACCTGACCGCCAACGCCGCGTTCCTGCATACGGGCGCCGGCAGCGTGGGCGGGTCCGGACTCCTGACCAACTGCGTTAACTCGGGCACGCTCACCGTGCGCGACGGCTCGATCCTGACCTTCGCCGACCTGACCAGCACCGGCTATCTCGAAGCGGGCACCAACTCGGTCCTTGGCAACGCCGGCAGCACACTCACGATCGGCAGCGGCGGCACCTTCGTCGTCAACGGGACCAACGCCATCGTCGGCGCCCAGACGCCCCCAGCCGGGTCGGTTGCGACGCTGGTCAATGCCGGCACGACCTTCGTGGGAACGAACGCCACACCGGCGGAACTTGTCGTGAAGAGTAGGTCGGTCGGCCTGTCCAACGCGGTCGGCAGCGTTTTGTCCGTGTTGCCAGGCTCCCGGATCGTCCTGCGCTTCACGCTCGCCACCGGCAACGCCCGCTGGGACAACTTCGGCACGTTCACGCAGGACAATGTCGTCGTGCAGATCGATATGGCCTCGACCGGGGGCACCGGCACGCGGCGGATATCCAATGCCGGCACCTGGACGCTGCAGAACGGTGCGCAAGTCCAGTACGTAAGCACCGGAGGAAGTCTCACGAACTCCGGCTACGGCAACATGGTGGGCAACGCCAACTCCGGGACGATGAGCATCCTGAGCGGTTCGAGCATCGCCATGCAGGACCTGAGCAACACCGGGACCTTGATCCTGGGCACCAACATCACGCTCTTCACCGCGCAGTTCAACGGCGCCAACGAGCTGTTGGATAACCGCGGGTCGGTTAGTGTCGTCGGCACCAACGCGCTGATCGGCCACACGAACGCTGCTGGCAGCTCGTTCGTCATCTTCACCAACGGCAGCGCCGGTTCCCAGGGCGCCCTACTCACGGTTGGCGACGGCGTGAACGGCGCCGAGTGCATCATCCAGGGGCGGAATCCCCACCTCATCAACTTCGTCGGCAACACCGTCACGGTTGCCCGCGCCTCCACGCTGCGACTGACCGGGACGCGAAAGAGCGGCGACACTCTCGGTTTCAATGCTTACCTGTGGAACAGCGGCGTGGTCGTCAACGCAGGGACGATCCAGCTTCAGCCCGCCCATACCGGCACGGTGAATCCCGACAACTACGGCACGTACTCGATCGGCACCGGCGCGTCCGCCACCGGCGAGATCCAGCGCCTCGCGTCGACGTCCGCAGCCACAGGCAACAATACTTACTATCAACTCGCGTTCAGTAACCGCGTCGGCGGCACGGTCACGGGACAGGGCGTGATGCTCTATACCAACAAGAGCGGGGTGGCGACCGGGACCGACGGGCTCAACATGAATATGATGCAGTTCGTCAACGCCGGCACGATCGCCCCGGGCGCGCCGGTGGGGACACTGGAGCTGGTGAACACCTTGGTGACCAACGTCAACGGGACGCTGGCCATCCAGCTCTATGACGAGACCACGTTCGACAAGCTGAAGGTGTCCGGCACCGGCGCGGGGCTGAAGCTCACCGGCGCGAGCGACACCCTCAACGTGTCGCTCTACGACAAGTTCCGCTGGGGCAGCGTGAAGACGTTCCGCATCTTCGAGGGCAGCACGGTGACCGGCGCCTTCGAGACGCTGCTATGGAACGGCGCGCCGGTGAACAGCGAGTACACCGTCGTCTACGGCAGCAACTACGTCGACATCAACGTGCGTGGCCAGCCGTCGGGAACGGTCATCACAATCCGGTGAGCGGATCCCGGTGTGGGCGAGGGGGGTAGGCCGCAAAGTCGCCTGCCCGCCGAAGCCTTGGCGAAGGCGGGTTGCGGCCTGGGGAGCAAAAAGGAGGAGTGGATGGTTTGATGCAGGGCGACGATTACGGGCGACGATTACGGTGGACGATTGTGGTTCTCTCGACCTCGCAATCCGTAATCGTCGCCCGTAATCGTTTAGCCGAACCGGGCTACCTGATCAGTTACAGAAACGCAACGAACGCAACAAGGAGATAGCATGAAAAGCAAGATACTGACCGGAATCGTCCTCTGCCTCACGCTCGCCCTCGCCGCTGCCCAGCCGGCGTGGGCCCAGCAATCCGAAAACAACGGCCTGCACGCCGTGCCGGTGCCCCATTCGGCAGGCTCAGGGCAGGCCAAAAAGGTCGTCATTGACGGCAAGCTCGACGACTGGGATCTCTCGGGCCAGATCGACGTCTACGCGAACTTCAAGACCCGCAACAACTACTCCGCCAAGGTCGCCGCGATGTACGACAAGGACAATTTCTACCTGTCCATCGTCTGGCGCGACCCGACGCCGATGTTCAACATGGTCGACTCCAACTTCGACATGGGCAGCGGCTGGAAGAGCGACTGCCTGCAGTTGCGGCTGAAGACCGACATGGTGATCGTCGATGTCTCCTGCTGGTACTCCGCCGCCGCCAAGCAACCGGTGGTGGCCATTCAGTACGGGCGCTACACCGGCGTGAGCGACCCGGAGAGCAATAACCATTTCCGGAACATCATGGACGCGCTGAAGGTCGGGGCACAGGAAGCGTTCGCCATGGGCGGGGACGGCCCTTCGACAGGCTCAGGGCAGGCAAAGAGCTACACCCAAGAGATCGCGCTGCCCTGGAAGCTGATCACCGGGCAGAGCGCCATCGTCAAGGCCACCGGCAAACCGTACAAAGAGCCGAAAAGCTACGGCCCCGGCGACAGCTTCAACATGGGCATGGAATTCCTCTGGGGCGGGCCCGACGGTCGCACCTGGCCCGTGCACCGCTACGCCGACCTGCTGATGCCGGGCACGAGCAGCCGCGAATTCTTCTGGACGGCCGAGAACGCCTGGGGCCCCGTCTTTTTGGAAAAGACCGGGAACCTGAAGCTCGAGCGCGCGGTGGTCGCAGAATCGCAGGATGGCTATCTCCAAAAGACCGACGGCCCGGTGGCACTGGCCTATGACCTGCCCGAGGACGGCTTCGTGACGCTGGTCGTCGAGGACGCCGACGGCCGCCGCGTGCGCAACCTCGTGGGCGTGGCCCCCCGCGCCAAGGGCCGGCAGACCGATTTCTGGGACGGCCTCGATGAACAGGGGAACCTCGCCGCGCCCGGAACGTATCGCTGGCGCGGCCTCTTCCATCCGGGCATCGACCCCGTCTACGAGGCGAGTTACGGCGTGGCCGGCAACCCGCCGTGGGACACGGCCGACGGCACGGGCGCCTGGTTGAGCGACCACGCCCCGTCGACGGCGGTCGCCTGCGGCAAGGAGATGATCGTGCTGGCCGCCGAGGGCTCGGAGGCCGGCTATGCGTTGATCGGCACGGACTACAACGGCCGCAAGAAGTGGGGCGCGCGCAAGTTCCAGGGCATCCGCTGCGTGGCGGTGGACGAGACGTATCTCTATGCCGGCATGAACCCGTGGAACTCCAAGGAGTCACTTATCGGCCGGCTCGAAATCAAGACCGCCAAGTACGCGCCATTCGAGACGAAGCCGGAACCGCAGTTGATGCTGCCGCCGACGCAGGCGGGTGAAACGGCGACGGTCACCGGCATCGCCGTGACCGGGGACCGGCTGGCGGTCGCGCTGGCCGGACTCGACATCGTGCGCTTCTTCGACAAGAAGACCGCGCAGCCGCTGGGGGATGTGGCGGTTGCCAAGCCCGCAGGGCTGGCAGCGGACGCCGCGGGCGTGCTCTACGCGGTCTCGGGTGCAAAGATTGTCAAGATCGCCGGCAACGTCGTCACGCCCGTCGTGGAGACGGGACTGGTACAGCCCACGGACGTGGCAGTTGCCGCCGACGGCACCATCTTCGTGGCTGACCCGGGCGCCAACCAGGTGTCGAACCACTTCACATCGATCGTCGCCGATCCGCGCGCCAACCAGGTGAAGGTGTTTGATGCGAAGGGCGCGTTCGTGCGCGCCATCGGCGCCAAGGGCGGCCGGCCGGTTGTTGGCCCCTGGAACGCCAAGGGGATGCTGAACCCCACCAGCGTGGATGTGGACGCGCAGGGGCGCGTCTGGGTGATCGAGGAGACCATGTTTCCCAAGCGCGTCAGCGTGTGGACGGCGCAGGGCGAGTTCGTCCGCGACTACATCGGGCCCGGCACCTACGGCGGCATGGGCGGCGTCGCCGATCCCGCCGACAAGACCCGCGTCTTCGGCAACGGCTGCGAGTTCAAGCTGGACTATGAGAAGAACCAGGCCGAGGTCGTGGCCACGGTTATCAGCCAGAACCTCATTGGCACCCTGGTGAAACGTGACGGCCGCGAGTACTTCATGGCCAAGCTCGGTCAACTCTACCAGCGCCGCGGCGACACCATGGTCAAGGTCGCCTGCATCGGCTCCTGTCGTCCGAATGTCGGGGCGGAAATGGACAGGTTCGGTTTGCGCGCGTTGGGGTTGGAAGGGATGGCCAGAGAGAAAGCCGGCCGTGACGGATGGGTCACTTATATCTGGTGTGACCTCAATGACGACGGCAAGGCGCAACCAGAGGAAGCAACCTTTGTCAGCGGAAATAGTTTATACCTCGGCTACTGGGGCGGGTACTGGCTCGACGAGCAGTTCAACATCTACACCGTCGCCGGGGTGGTGAACAGGGTGCCCCTGAAGGGCTGGACCGCCGGCGGCGCGCCGATCTGGGATCTGGCGCAACTCCGCGCGGTCACCAAGGTCGGCGAAGACCGGTCCAAGATCTACCTGGCGAGCGGCGGCCAGGTCATCGTCGGCTCGCCGCCGATGGCGGCGATCCGCGATGATGGCACCGTGCGCTGGACGTACAAGGACAACTGGCCGGATGTGCATGGTTCGCACCGTGCGCCGATCCCGGCGAGCGATGACCTGCTGGTCGGCACCCTGGGCTGCATCGGCACGGCCGACACCGCCGGGCCGCTTGGCAAGCTCTTCGCCCTCAACTCGAACATGGGCCGGCTCTATGTGTTCACCATGGACGGCTTGCTGGCGGCCACCGTCTTCCAGGACGTCCGCGTCACGCCGGAACCATGGCCGAACGAAGCCAGGCGCGGCACCCCGTTCGGCGGCCTCTCCATGGGCGGCGAGTGGTTCGGCGGCTACTTCTTCAAGGCCGAGAAGAGCAACGAGTACTACCTCATCGTTGGCCCCTCCTACAACCTGATCAAGCTCAACGGCCTCGACAAGCTCCAGCCGCTGGCGGGCGGGAAGGTCGCGTTCACCGGTGAACAACTGGTGGCGGCCGAGAAACTCGTGCAGCGGCGCGCCGCCCAGGCGGCCGCCAAAAACGACCTCACGATCACAACGCTGAAGGCGCCCGTCGCCGTGGACGGCAAGCCCGACGAGTTCCCCAAGGAGTCGTGGGTCGAGTGGGCGGGCGGGCCGTACAAGCTCCGCGGCGCCCTGGCCGTGGACGCGGCCAACCTCTACGCCGCCTGGGAAGTCAAGGGCGACGCCAACCCCATGGTCAACGGCGGCAAGGACTTTACCCAGCTCTTCGTCACCGGCGACTCGGTGGACCTGCAGCTTGGCACGAATCCCGGGGCCGATCCGAAGCGCGGTGAGACGGCCCTCGGCGACCTGCGCCTGCTGGTCAGCGTCATGGAGGGCAAGCCCGTGGCGGTGCTCTACCGCTGGAAGACCATTGAGGCTGACAAGAAGCCAGTGGTCTTCACCTGCCCCTTGTGGACGCACGCGGTGGACTCGGTGACGCTGCTCACCGACGCGACGGTCTCCATCCAGCGCGCGGGCGACGGCTACAAGGTCGAGCTCGCCGTCCCGCTGGCGGCGCTGGGATTCAAGCCGGAAGCGGGCAAGGAGTACAAGGCCGATCTCGGTGCGGTCTTCTCGGATCCCACCGGCAACGACCGCGCCGCGCGCGTCTACTGGTCGAACAAGGTCACCGGCCTCGTCAACGACGTGCCCGGCGAGATCGCGGGCAACCCGAATCTCTGGGGCACGGCGCGCCTGGCGCCGTGAGGGAGAACGCCATGCACACCAAAGCCCTGACCGCACTTGTCCTCATCATCACCCTCGGCCTCGCCGCCGTCCAAGCGGCGTGGGCCGCCGAAACCAAAAATCTGGGCCCCAAGCCGTTACCGTTCGTGCACCCGCTCTTTTCCGACAACATGGTACTGCCGCGTGACGTGCCGGCGCCGGTGTGGGGCTGGACCACCCCCGGGGCCAAGGTCACCGTCAGCATCGCCGGCAGGAATGTCGTCGCCACCGCCGATGAGAATGGTCGCTGGCTCGCCAAGGTCGGGCCCTTCCCGGCAAACGACAAGGGGCAGACGCTTACCATCACCGGGACGCAGACCGTGACGATCGAGAATGTCGTCGTTGGCGATGTCTGGTTTTGCTCCGGGCAATCCAACATGGTCATGCCGGTGAAGGATGCCACCGGCGGCCTTCAGGAGGCGGCCACCGCTGATTTCCCGGCGATCCGCCTGATGTCCGTCCCGGTCTGGCCCAACGGCGATCCGCAGCCGGTGTTCCGCGACGGTTGGTGGGCGAGCCGCGACTGGGGGCTCAAAGAGACAGTGCGCTGGCAGGTGGCCAGCCCGGAGACGGTCAAGGGATTTTCGGCGGTGGGATTTTTCTTTGGCCGGCACCTGCACCAGAATGTGAAGATCCCGGTCGGGTTGATTACTTCTGCGGCCGGTGCCACCGGCGCCGAGTGCTGGTTGAGCGCCGAGGCGCTCGCCACGGTCGCTGGCGGCAAAGAGGACCTGGCCGCACTGGCCACCTGGAAGGAAATGATGATCGAGGGTGCGTCCTATGAAGCCGACCCCGCGATGTACAACAAAAAGATGGCGGAGTGGTACGTGCAGAACGATCCCGGTTCGGCCACCGAGCCGGGCTGGGCCGACTCGGCGCTGGCCGACGCCGAATGGAAAACCATGAAGTTGCCGGGACGCTGGCAGAGCGCCCTGGGTGAATTCTATGGGGTGGTCTGGTTCCGCAAATCGTTCGACCTGCCGGAAGCATTGCAGGGCAAGGACGTGGTGATTTTCCTTGGCCAGATGGACCACCGCGAGACGACATGGATCAACGGTGTCAAGGTTGGCCAGAGCGAATCCGCCGGCTGGATTCACCAGTACCGGGTTGACGCCAAGCTGCTCAAGCCGACCGGTAACCTGGTGGCGGTGCGCATCGAGGGGCGCAGTGGCTTCCGGGGGGATGCCGCCAACCTCAAGATCGTTGAATTGAGCAAGGGCGCCTCCGATCCCGGCTTCTCGCTGGTGGGGGATTGGAAGTACCAGGCCGGGGTATCGCACAGCAAGGCAACCACCAAAGTCCCTTCGGTGCGGCCCAGTCATCCGAGCGTCCCGACCGCGTTGTTCAACGGGGCCGTCGCGCCACTCACCCCGTTCGCCATCAAGGGGGCGATCTGGTACCAGGGGGAATCGTCAGTGAGCAACCCCGGGAAATACAAACAACTGTTGCCGGCATTGATCGGTGACTGGCGTGCGCGTTTCGCCAGCGGCGACTTCCCCTTCCTGATCGTGCAGCTCCCCAACTTTGGCGAAACGCATGCCGCTCCTTCGTTCTCCAATTGGGTGAAACTGCGCGAGGCGCAGGCAATAATCGCCCGCACCATCCCGAACTGCGGGCTGGCGGTGACCGTCGATATCGGCGATCCCAAGGATATACACCCGCGCAACAAGCTGGATGTCGGCCTGCGCCTGGGGCTCCTGGCGCGGGCGATGGTTTATGGGCAAGAAATCCCCTACTCCGGGCCGGTTTTCAACAAAATGGATATCGACGGGGCAAACGCGCGCCTGAGCTTTGATCACGCGGACGGGTTGGCGATCCGCGGCGGCGAGGCCAAACTCCAGGGGTTCGCGGTGGCCGGGGGCGACCGGCGCTTTGTCTGGGCCGAGGCGGTGATCGAGAAGGGAGTGGTGGTGGTCAGCTCCCCGCAGGTGGCCGTGCCGGTGGCGGTGCGCTACGCCTGCGATGATTCCCCGGTGGCCAACCTGGTCAACAAGACCGGGCTGCCGGCGGCGCCGTTCCGCACCGACAACTGGTAACCGTATTGCGGAAGCACCGGTGTCCGGGGAGTACCATGCGCCGACAGGCCGGTTCAGGCACCCGTAACAAGGAGAATCATCATGGAAAAGCTGCTGATCGAACAACCTGACCTGTGTGTGCATGCCGATCCGGAGACCGGCGGCATCACGCAGATCACTCTCTACGGCACGCCGCTGCTCTCCGGCGCCGACTCCGCCGAGACGGAGATCGCCGTCAACGGCCTGCCGCTGCGCACGCGCTCGGAGGGCGGCGCGCTGCGCGCCGAGCGCTGGGTCAACCAGTACACCGGCTTCGGCCTGGAGATCACCCGCGAACTGCGGGCCGAGGCGGCGCACCGGCGCCTGGCGCTGGCCTACCATGTCCGCCGTCACCCGGCGCCCGCCACCTGCCCCACCCCCGGCCCAGGCGGCCCGCCCATCGAGGCGCGGCTCTTCGTGGACAGCATCACCGTGCCGCGCTGGCAGTGGCAGTTCTGGGGCGAGGAGACGCGGATGCTGCACCTCTCGCTGCACAACTGCGGCCCGGACGGCGACTTCGGCCACGTCGGCTACAACCGCGGCCCCGTGGCCGAGGTGAAGCAGTCCATGGGCAATATCTGGCGCCGCCAGTATCCCGGCGTCATGGCCATCCATGGCGCGGTCTACTACAGCGAGAAGACCGGGCACTGGCTGGCCTTCACCTGCCGCCGCCCTGCCGTCGGCTACTACCTCGAGCTGGCCGGCGCCGGCCTCGGCCTCTCCTACAGCTACACCCTGCACGACGAGTTCAAACCCGGCCAGGCGCTGCAACTGCCGAACATCCACCTCCACTACGGCCGCACCACGGCCGAGATGGAGCAGTTCGTCAAGGACTACACCACGCAGTACTGGCTGCCAGTGCCGGAGTGGAACGACCGCACCACCTGGTTCGGATTCTGCCTGTGGGATCCCCACACGAGCTGGACGGGGATCTGGGACAAGGCGCAGCGCCTGCTCGACGCCGGCGTCTGCAACGGCATCGCAGGGCTGTTCCACCACTGGTCGCGCGCCGCCGGCGGCTCCACGCCACTGGGTTACGAGCCCGACCCGACCATGGGCCCGGTGCGCGACTTCGAGCGCGGCGCGCTGGCGCTGAAGGCGCGGGGCGTGCCGCTGGGCATCTGGATGTCGCACTCCGGCCTGGCGGAGGGGCGCGAGATCGATCCCGACTGGTTCATCCGCGGCGTGGACGACGGCTGGACGGCGAGCTGGGGCGCCCGCGGCAAGCCGAACCTCCTCTGCATCAATCCCGGCCACCCCGGCTACATCGAATACACGAA
>CAMDGM010000003.1 GCA_945898015.1 PVC group bacterium
GCGGCGGCCAGGGTGGCGGCCTCGATGCCCACCCACATCAGGCCGAGATGGTGCGACGTGGTCACCAGGCTCATGGTGCCCAGCACGCCCAGCAGGCAGGTGCAGAAGACGCGGTTCGGCCGCTCCTGCCGGTGCCGGAGGTAGCCCACCGCGTAGAAGGAGCAGAACAGGAACAGCGTGCTGATCACCAGCAGGATGAGCGACCCGAGCGGGTCCAGCATCAGCCAGGCGCCGCCCCGGGCCGAGTCGGGCCGGACCAGCGAGGCCAGAGTGAGGGCCCCGTGTCCCAGCGCCGTGACCGGCAGCAGCCAGGGGCGGAGCCGGTTGGAGGGGACGGCGGCGGCCACCGCTCCCATGAGAAGGGGAAAGAGAATCAAGGCAAGCAGCACGGACTACTCCTTCAACGACACCAGCTGGCGCGTATCCATCGAGGAAAACGACTGATTGATTTTGTTCACGATGATGCAGATGACGAAGATGCCCACGAACAGGTCCAGCAGGACGCCCATTTCCACCATGAGCGGCATGACGTTGATCAGCAGCATGCCGAAAATGAAAATGCCGTTTTCCAGCACCAGGTAGCCGAGCACCTGGGAGAGCGCCTTGAACCGGGTGGTCAGGAAAATGAAGCCCGTCAGCATGGTCGCGAACGACGCCGGGACCAGCAGGGAATCCGCATGCTCCCCGGCGAGCGGCAGCTGGCTGGCGAACAGCAGCGCGAAGACGGTGCCCAGGGCGCCGAGGATGATGGACGGCAACAGGCCGATCAGGGGCTCCACTTCACGCTTGATGTTCGCGTCCCGCAGCGCGTGCGCCATCATGGAGGGGATGGCGATCCCCTTGAGCGCGAGGGCCGCGATGGTGGCCAGCGCCACGGGAAGCGTCAGGTGGCCGTGCGCCAGGAGCGGGATCAGGCTTAACAGCGCGCCCTGCGCGGCCACGGTCTGGATGACCGTCATAATCCGGCTGGTGCCCAGCGCAAACAGGTTCATCATCAGCACCAGCACGAGAATCGCATTGAGGAGATGAATCATGAGGGTCACCTTACTAGCAGGATAAAACTAAATCCACAAAAAAGCACGGCGCTCACCAGCAGGTAGGGCACATGCCGCATCTGGAGTCGCGCCATGATCGACTCTACGATGCCGACGGCCACCGCCAGCCCCGACAGCTCGAGGAGGAACAGGGGCCAGTTCAGCCACGCCGTGGCCAGCTGAACCGGGGCGAGCACGTGCAGCAGCACGCTGCCCAGGACAAAGAGCTTGATGGCGGCCGCGTACAGGATGACGCCCAGCAGCGGGCCGCTGTGGTCGAGGACCATGACTTCGTGGATCATGGTCAATTCGAGATGCGTGTTGGGATCGTCGACGGGAATGCGGCAGGTTTCGGCCAGCAGGACGATGAACAGGCCGATGGCGATCAGGACCAGCGGGGCGATCACGGTCGGGGCAAAGCCGCCCAGGGGGCCGCGCAGCAGGTCGCCCAGCATCAGCGAGCCCGAGAGCTTGGCCAGCACCAGGAGGGCGAAGAACAGGGCGGGTTCGGACAGGCAGGAAAAGGTCGCTTCGCGCGCGGCGCCCATGCCCTCGAAAGCGGACCCGGTGTCCAGCGCGGCGGCCGTGGTGAAGAAGCGGGCCAGGCCGAAGAGGTAGGCGAACAGGATCAGGTCGCCGGCAAACCCGATCGGCGCCGCGAACCGGCCGAGCGGAATGAGCAGGCCCGCCAGCAGGACGCAGGCCAGCGTGACCACCGGGCCAGCCCGGAAAATCCACGTGGTGGTGGTGCTCAGCACCCATTCTTTCTGGAACAGCTTGGCCAGGTCGTAATACGGCTGGAGCAGCGGCGCTCCCACGCGCCCGCCGAACCAGGCTTTGGTCTTGTTGATCACGCCCAGCAAAAAGGGCGGAAACACGAGCAGCAGCGCGATATGGATTATGTTGTCAACCATCGATTACCTCCCCCACACCAGCAGAATGAACAGGATGACCAGAATGTAGAGCACGTAGAGATGGGTCTGGCCCTGTTGCAGGATCCGCAGGCGCGGCAGCTGGCCGCCGGCAAAACGGAACACGGGCAGGACCAGGCGGTCCAGGATGGTGTCCGGGACGAGGCTCTTGAAATACGCGGCGCGGGGGAAGAGGACGCGAAGCGCGGGGGGGTGGCTTTTCGGCCACAGCAGGAAGGTGCCGAGGGCCACCAGCGACTGGCCGAATGACGAGCCCGTGATTTGCATGCGCGGGGTGGGCCGGGCGTATCCGCAATCCCAGGTGACCGGTCGGGTGGCCCCGCGGGCCCGCGGCAGGAGTTTTAATATCAGCAGGACGAGGCCCGCCAGCGCGACGAGGGAAAGGCCCAGTCCGGTGATGGCGCGCCAGGAGAGGAGCGTGGTGAAGGACGGGGCGGCCCCGGGCAGAGAGGCCCAGGTCCGGACCGCGCGCTCCAGCGCGGGCGCCGCGAGGGCCGGGAACAGGCCGAGTCCGGCGCAGCCGCCGGCCAGCACGACCATGGGCGCCAGCATGCAGCGGGGCGGATCGTGCGCCGGGCTGGCGAGCGCGTGCCGTGGCGTCCCCAGGAAGACCGTGCCCAGCACCTTGACAAAGCAGGCCACGGCCAGCGCCCCGATCAGGGAAAGCGCCACGGCGGCCAGGGCCGCCGCCGGGACCCCGGGCTCCCCGTTAAGTCCCAAAGTTCGGAACAGGCCCGCATAGAGGAGCCACTCGCCGGCGAAGCCGTTCAGGGGGGGCAGGGCACAAATTGCCACCGCGCCCACCACGAACAGGATCATGGCCCGCGGCATCAGTTTAGCCAGTCCGCCGAGGCGGTCCATCTCCCGCGTCTGGGCTGCGTGGATGATGGCGCCCGCATTGAAGAACAGCAGCGATTTGAAAAGGCTGTGATTCCACACATGGAACAGGGCGCCGCCCAGCCCCAGCAACACCCAGTCGGCCTGGCCGTAAACACGGCCCAGCAGGGCCAGGCCGAGGCCCATGCCGATGATGCCGATGTTTTCAATGCTGCTATACGCCAGCAGGCGTTTCAGGTCATGCTGGCCGATGGCGAAGAGGATTCCGGCGATTCCTGTGACGGCCCCGATCCCCAGCAGGGTTCCGCCCCACCAGGCGGCGGGTCCCGGCATCAGGGCGGTCATGCGGACCAGTCCGTAAATGCCCATTTTCAACATCACGCCCGACATGACCGCCGACACGTGGCTGGGCGCGTTGGCGTGGGCGCCGGGCAGCCAGACATGCAGGGGCATGAAGCCCGCCTTGAATCCGAATCCGATCAGCGCCAGCACGAACAGGGTTCCGGCCGCGCCGGCCGGAAGCGCCGCCGCCGGTTCGAGAGCGAAGGAGCCCGTGGCGCGGTGCCACAGGGAGAAGAGGGCGATCAGGCACAGGGTGCCGATGTGGGTGGCGATCAGGTAGATCCATCCGGCCCGCTGGGCATCCGGGTTGTCTGTTTCCACGGTGGCCGCAAAATAGGCGGCCAGGGCCATCACTTCCCAGGCCATCAGGAACAGGATGCTGTCCCGCGACACGGTCACCAGGGCCATGGCGCCGGCCAGCAGGCCGTAATAGAAGCCCAGCTTGCCGCCGTTTTCCGGATGGTCCGCTTGTTTCCAGTAGTCCAGTCCATAAACCGAACCCAGCGCCGGGATCACGAACACGGGAAGCAGGAACAGGATGCTGAGGGGGTCGAGCGCGACGGAAAACTCGCCCCAGGGCAGGATCCAGGGCACGCGCCAGGCGGGCGTGCCGCCCTCGAGCCACGCCGCGGCAACGCCGGTCAAGCCCAGCGCGCTGCCGAAAAGCAGGAGCGCGGTGGTGAGGCGCTGGCCCGCCGGCGACCGGGATGGAAACAGCCATCCCGGCAGACCGCTGAAGCCGATCGCCGCAATCGCCGTCAACACCATTTCCACACTCGACATGATCGAATCCTTTACGTCACGCGCTTCCGGTCAGCGCGCAAACAACCGGACCAGAAGGTCCTTGAACGAAATCAGGGTGCTCAACATCAAAAGCAAGGTGATCAGGATATACAGCACATAGTGCTGGACCAGGCCCTGCTGGAACCGGTGGAACCAGCCGAAGAGGCGTTCCATTCGTTGTCCGGCGGGCAGGATCATCCGGTCCAGCACGGCGTCATCCACATGGCTGTGCATGGCGGCGGTGGCGGGGAACGGTTCGGGCAGGCGGGGTTGAACCCGGTGCGGCCGCAGCGCCCAATGGAACAGGCCGACGAGGCTTTGCGCAAAGGAGGAGGCGGTGTATTGCATCCGGGAGGTGGGTTGCGCATAGCCGCAGTCCCAGGTGCCGACCCGCGGGATCCGGCGGCGGCCCGGGGCCAGGAGCCAGACGAGCCCCGCGCTGAGGGTGACCAGCGTGATGGCCAGAAAACTGATTTCGTTCAACGGGGCCAGGAGCGCGAGCCGGGGGGTTGTCAAAGTCTGTCCCGGCCACCAGATCGCGATAACGCGGTCCAGGCTGGGGGCCACCAGTGCCGGAGCCAGGCCGATCAGCACGCAGCAGGCTGCGAGCGCCAGCATGGGCCCGCGCATGGTGACGGGTGACTCGTGGACCGGGGTGGTCGGCGGGAGGCGGGGGGTGCCGAGGAAGACGGCCCCGTAGACTTTGACGAAGCAGGCCAGGGCCAGGGCGCCGATGACGGCCAGGACGGGCACGAGGGTGGCGGCCGCCATACCGGCTCCGTTGGACAGCGCGGTCCTCAGCAGGCCCAGGAAGACGAAGAACTCGCTCACGAATCCGTTCAGCGGGGGAAGGCCGCAGATCGCCACCGCGCCCACCAGGAAGAGGGCCGCGGTCCAGGGCATGACCTTGGCCAGTCCGCCCAGGCGGTCGATTCGGCGCTCCCGGGCGCCATGAATCACCGAGCCGGCGCACAGGAACAACAGGGCTTTGAAGAAACTGTGGTTCCACACATGCAGCAGGCAGCCCGCCAGGCCCAGCACCACCCATTCGGGCTGGTGGGTCGAACGGCCCAGCATGGCCACGCCCAGGCCCATGAAAATGATGCCGATGTTTTCCACGCTGTGATAGGCCAGCAGGCGTTTCAGATCGTGCTGGGCCAGGGCGTACACGACCCCCAGGAGGCCGCTGATCGCGCCCAGGACGAGAAGCAGGCCGCCCCAGGCGGCCGGCGGATCCGGAAACAGGGAAAGAAAGCGCACCAGCCCGTAAACGCCGGTCTTGAGGACCACCCCGGAAAGCATGGCGGAGACGTGGCTGGGGGCGCAGGCGTGGGCGCCGGGCAGCCAGATGTGCAGCGGCATGAGGCCGGACTTAAGGCCGAAGCCGAACAGGGCCAGAAAGAACAGGCCGTTCATGAGGCCCAGGCTGAGCGTGCCGCTCGCGACGGGCGTCAGGATGTAGGAGCCGGTTGTCCAGCGCCAGAGCACGAACAGGCCGAAAAGCGTCAGCGTGCCCACATGCGTGGCCACCAGGTAAATCCAGCCAGCGCGTCGGCTTTCCTCGCGCTGGTCCTCGGTGGTGACGAGGAAAAAGGCCGATAGCGCCATGATTTCCCAGCCCAGCAGAAAGGATAGCGCGTGCCGGCCGATGGTCAGCAGTGTCATGCCGGCCACCAGAAGCCCCCAAAACACGCGCAGCTTCTGGCCCGTTCCCGGATGGCGCTGCTGGGACCAGTAGCCCAGACCATAGACGGAGCCCAGGCCGCCCATCAGCAGGATGGGCACCAGGAAAAACGCGCTCAGGGCGTCCACGCCGATCATGGCCTGGCCGATGGCCGGCCAGGGAAGCTCGGCGGTGGTCATGGGGGCGTGATGGAGCGCAAGGCCGGCGCCTGCCAATCCGGCGAGGGCGCCGAGGCTCATGAATCCCACCGCGATCCGCTGGCTCCAGGGGGAAAAACGGGAGAAACACAAACCGGGAAGTCCGCTGATGGCGGTTAGCAGGAGCGCTGAAATGATGAGGTTAAGGGCTGACATGGGGGGTGGCGCCGGGAATGGCGGTTTCGGCGCGGGAGAGCGCCTCCATCAGGTCATCGCGCGACGCCTGCCGCTGCAGGGCGGCTTTGAAATCCGCGTTATGGAGCACGTAGCAGAGCCGCGCGATCAGGTGGAGATGGGCCTTTACGGTGGGGCTGATGAGGGTGAAGAGCGTGTGGACCGGCTGCCCGTCAATGGCGTGGAAGTCGATGGGGTTTTCGAGAAAGCACAAGGTGACGGTGGGCTTGGAGACGTGCAGCACCACGGGGTTGCGCACGTGCGGAATGGCAATCCCCTGGCCGATGCCGGTGGAGCCTGACGTTTCGCGGGCCAGCAGGACCTGGTACAGGAATTCGCGGTCCACTTCCTCGGGCAGATTTAACACGTCGACGACGGAGCGCAAGACGGAGGGCTGGTCGGTTCCGCTGAGCCGGTAGGCCACGCCGCCGGCTTTCAGGGCGTCGCTCAGGCTGGGCAGGGCCAATTTGCTGGGCTCGTTTTCCGAAAAAATTTCCGGGGAGACCTGGATGCGGCGCGCGGTGGCCCACTCCAGCAGCTCGGCCCGGTTGAAGCGGATCTGCTCGTTGATCCGGTAGGACGGGATCGCCTCCTGCTTGATCCAGCGGTAAATCGTTTTTTCAGAAACGTTGAGAATACTGGCCGTATCTTTAACGGATAGCTGCATGCGTCACACCTCAAAAGGGCATCTGTGCCCGACACAGGACAAGTCTGTAAATTATCACGGTATGTCCATAAATGTCAAACCGGGGTCTGGAGCTGCTGGATCAGCAGGCATAAGGGCTGGGCGGCCGGGCCGAAGCGGGAAAGGGGTGCCACGGCGTCCGCGAGAAGTTGTTGGGCGCGGATTCTGGCACCGGCCAGACCGAGCAGCGTGACGGCGGTGCATTTTCCGGCATCCTGGTCCGGGCTTTCGCTGAGATCATCCAGGAATTGATAAGCCTGGCCTAATGTGAGTCCGGATTCCCGCAAGGCGGCCACGTCGGTTGCTTTTCCACCGCACAGGATGCCTGCGCCTGCCAGGGCAGCGGCGAAAAGCGCGCCACTTTTGAGCGCATAACATTCCAGCAGGGCGGACTCGGAGACCCTGGAGCCGGAAAGCGCAAGATCCAGCTCCTGTCCCTGCGCCAGTTTGGCGCCCATTTCGCCGAGTAACAAGATCCCTTGAATCCGCCGTTCTTCAGACGCCAGCGGATTGTCGGCGTAGACGGTGTAGGCCATGTTGACCAGAAAGGCCGGAACCATGTCCGTGACCCAGCGGGGGAAGACCAGATGGAGACAGGGTTTGCCCCGGCGGGTTTTGGCGTTGTCCATGGAGGGCAGGTCATCGAGCGCCAGGGACGCCGCGTGGAGAATTTCCAGGGCGCAGGCCAGCGGCAAGACAATCCGGCTGTCCCGGGGTTGGAAGATGTGACTGGAGGCTACCGTGAGGAGGCTGCGCCAGCGGTGGCCGCGGCCCAGTGTCAGGTAGCGGGCGGCCCGAAGCACCTCGGTTTGCGGCTGGCGGTCGAATTGTTGCCCGAGCATCTGTTCCACCTGGTCGCGGATTGCGGCCCGGTTGTCGGAGGGCGTTCCGGATAAGGTCATGGCGCTCCTTTTTCTGGGGCGGTCGCGGGGGGAACGAGTTTCGCCTGGAACAGAAAGGCCATCAAGAGGGGCCAGCAGGCGCCGAAGCTGACGGCCCAGGCGAGTTCGCCCAGCGGAAAGCCGCCCACCGGCCGGCTCCAGCGGCTGTCCGGAGTCCATTGTTGGATAAATTCCGGAGCGAGGACAAACCAGAATCGGGCGAGGAGCAGGTAGATGACGCTGAAGCCCAGCGCGCCGGCCGCGGCCAGGCGCCAGAAGGCGGGGCGGAGCGCGAGGAGTACGGGAACGCCGATCACCAGGGAAATCAAGGCGGCGGTCATGGGGTCAGAGCAGAGGCGCCAACCCAGCAATAAGGTCGTCAGCCCGCAGCCGGCAAAGAGCGCATACCTCGAAAAGAGATGACGGGGCTGGATTCGTATCGTGATCGGGCGGCGGCAGAACGTCGCCGCAGTCAGCCAGGCCAGCCCGCCGGTCAAAAAGGTGAACAGAAAATCTTCGGGACTCACCTTCCAAAAGCTCCCCACAACACGCGGGGTCCAATAGGTTGGGACCATCAGCACGCCAGTCAAGCTGAATGGCAGGGCGAGGCATCCCGCTACGATGGCGGGTTTCCGCTGGCCGGGGCAGAAGGCCAGGACCGTCAGGAATGCCGCCAGATCGACAAGGCTGGCGACAAGATAAGGATAGGAGGCGAGGAGCGACGGGCCCATGTCAGGCGGCCTCCTTCCGGGGGGAGGTCTGGTCCTGGCACACATATGCGGTGGCGAGCGGCCAGGCGATTCCCAGGCCCAGGCTCCAGAGCCATTCTTCGGCGGGAACGCCGCCGGGGGCGGGGCCCCAGAGGGCGGCCTGGTTCCATTGGCCGGGGTAGCCGGGCGCGAGGAGGAAGACCGCTTTGACCAGCAGGAAGTAGAACGGCGTGAAAAGAAAGGCGCCGGCTACTGCCAGGGGCCAGCGGGCGGGTTGTAGGATCAGCATGACGGCGGCCAGGATGGCGGTGGAGCCGACCAGCGCGGCGCCCACCGGAACGGCCAGCGCATGCAGGATCAGCCGCGAGCCGAGTCCTGCGGCGACGATCACCAGGTACCGGCGCGGCCGTTCGCTCCAGGGCCGCGGCGGGCCGAGGGTCCGGCTTAACGGCCAGGCCGCCAGCAGGCAGGCGAGGCCCGGGAGGGTGTAGGCACAGAGAACGTCTTCGAGGCCCACTCCTTTCAGCGTGAACCAGCGGACCGGGGTCCAATAAGCGGGAGCGTCGAGCCAGGTCTGAAACGCGCAGGGCAGGGCCATGGCCGCGCCGGCCAGGGCAAACCGGCGGACGGACACCGGACCGAGGCGGGCCAGGATGCCGAGAATCAGCAAGCCCGCGAGTCCGCTCATCAGGTAGGGGTAGGATTGCAGCAGTTCCATGAGGGGGAGGGGTGTTTATTCGTAACGGAGGGCTTCAACCACATTTAAGCGAAGCGCGCGCCAGGCGGGGTAGAGGCTGGCCAGGGCGCCCAGCCCGAGGGCCAGCCCGAGGGTTTGCAGCATCACCGGCAGGGGGATGGAGGTGTCCAGGAAGCCGACTAAATTCGGGTTGAAACTCATGCCGCGTAGGCCGGCGAAGCCCAGGGCGATGCCGAGAAGTCCGCCGGCCGCGCTCAGCAGGAATCCTTCCAACACGATCAGTCCGAGAATGCGCCGGGGCGACCATCCGAGCGCCGAGAGCACGCCGATTTCGCGGGTCCGCTCGGCCACCGACATCAGGAGGGTGTTCAGCAGCACGAGGCACCCGATGATGGCGGCCATGGTGGAGACGCCCCAGGAAATGGCGCGCAACAGGCGGAGCACTTCGCTTTTTTCGCTGATGTCCTTGGTTTCCCAGAAGGCCAGTTCTGGAAACCGGGTTTTCAGCCGCGCGCGGATATCGGCCACCCGTGCGGAATCCCCGGGGTTGTCCACCTGGAGGTTGAAGATGGCAACCCGCCCCTGCATGCCCATGACGTCCTGCAAATCGGCGAGCGGCAGCAGGAGCATGCTGTTGCCCATGGAGCCGCTCTGCTTGAAGATGCCGATGACGGCGAAGGGCTTGTCCTGGATTTTCACCGTGCGGCCCAGCCCGGTTTTCAGGGAGTCGACGGCAGCTTCCCCGACCAGGGCCACGCCCCGTTCGCCTTCGGCGGGGATGCGACCTTCGTTCAGTTGAAGGGAGGTCCAGAGGCGGCCGCCGGTTTTCCAGCCGCCGGCCAGCATGGTTGTGTCGTCGGCCATGCTTTCCAACTCCATGAGTTCGCCGCTCACCGAGCGGACGCCTTCGACGGCCGCCAGTTGGTCGCCCACGTCCTCGCGGATGGCGCCGGTGAACATTTCGGCGGAATCCTTGCGCACGGCCAGCAGGTGGGTGCCGCGCGCCATGAAGGTGTTGACCCAGCCGTGGTCGAGGCTGCGCGAGATGCCGGTCATGGCCAGCACGCAGCCCACGGCCATGGCCACGCCAAGGGCGGTGAGGGAGGAGCGCAGGGGCCGGCGGTGCAGGTTCTGGGCGGCGATGGTGATGAAGTGCATGGTCAGGCCTCCTGCCGGGTGTCGGATTGGATCCGGCCGTCGAGAAGGCGGAGGATGCGCCGGGTTCGGCCGGCGATTTCGGGATCGTGGGTCACGATGACCAGCGTCACGCCCCGCTCGTGATGGAGTTCCTCCAGCAGGGCGAGGATATCGCGGGAGTTTTTGGAATCGAGGTTGCCGGTGGGCTCATCGGCCAGGAGCAGGTCGGGTGAGTTGGCCAGCGCGCGGGCGATGGCCAGGCGCTGGCGTTCGCCGCCGGAGAGCTGGCCGGGCCGGTGGTGAAGGCGCTGGGCGAGGCCGACCCGGTCCAGCAGTGCGGTGGCGTGGCGGGCGCGATCGGGCGAACGGGGCAAGACGCCGAACATGGGCACTTCCACATTTTCGAGAGCCGTCAGGGTGGGGAGAAGGTTGAAGGATTGGAAGATGAGGCCGATGCGCCGGCTTCGTAACCGGCTCCACTCGTGGGCGGAGCCGGGGTGGCGGCCTTCGAACTGGATCTCGCCCCGGCTGGGTTGATCGAGTCCGCAGATCAGGTGAAGCAGCGTGCTTTTGCCGCTTCCGCTGGGGCCGGTGAGCGCCAGGTAGTCGCCCCGCTCGAGGGTCAGCGAGAGGTTGTCCAGGGCGGTGACGCTGCCATCGCTGTAGGCGCGCGAGACGTTTCGCACGGCAACTAAAACATCCGGCATGACCCCTCCTTGATCTTGATCATAGGGTCAGGCTAGCAGGTCGCGCGGTGTCGTGCAATCCCCGATCCCGGCGGGGCTCGTCAAGGGGCTTTGAAAACCGGCCAGGCGGCGGGGGTGTGGGTGATGCCATTTTTATGCGAAAGGAAACGCCATTCATTGGCGAGCCCCCCGGTCACGGTCAACCCCCCGCGTTCGAAATTGAAAATGCCGGACCGATCCGGGCGATGATCATATCCGGTCAGTTCCGTAAAGCCTCGGCCGGCGATGGGCTGTCCGCGCAGCCGGCCCGCACAGGTGACGGGACTTTCCCAGTAAATGACGCAGGTGGAGCCGCGCGTGTCGACTTCGTGGCAGGGGATCCGGGAGGACACGTGCAGGTCCAGGGCCGGTGTCTCCGCGCTCAGCCGCCATTCGACAGGATAGGCAATTCCGGTGCGGGGACTTCGCGTCCAGGCCAGGGGGGTCGCCGTGACCGTGTCGATTGGGAGGGTGACGATGCGGCCATCGGGTTCAACAAGGGCGGCGAAGGCCTGGGCGGTCCGGGTTCCGTGGCGATCCCGGAGCTGGTACATCACTAACTCGTGTTCGCGGTCCAGGTGCAGCCCGAACCAGTCCCAGCCATGCCGGTCCGGGCGCAAGCCGAGGCGGCCCCATTCGTGATCCAGCCAGGCCTCGCCCTCCGTTTTGATCTCCCGACCGTTCCGCCAGAGGCGGCCGGTGACGAGCAGACGGGGACAGGATTGATAATCGGCGTGAGGGTTTTCCGGGGTGGAGGTCCGGAACCGGAGCAGGGGTTTTTGGGGGCGGAGGTCAAGCTCCAGCCGGATACATTTGACGGAGGCGGCCAGGCGCCAGCCTGCCGGCGTGTCGCGGATCGACCAGTCGCCGTGCCACACCCGGAATTCCGACGGGGAGGCGCCGGCGTCGGTGCCGAACGACCGGCGGTGGACAAAGTGGAATTGGCTGGCGTGCCAGTCCGTCACGCCGAAATGGGCGAAGCGGAAGTGGGGGCCCAGCCAGCGGACGGGCAGGACGCCGCCGATGCGAACCGGATCGGTCCGGTGGCGGAAGAAGGCCAGGTGAAAGCCGAGGCCGCCGTCCGGCGACGAGACGTGCCCGTGGACGTACCACCATTCGGCCTCCTGGTCGTTGTGGGCAAACAGGGCGGAGGCGGCGGGATTCTTCATCGCCAGGCTCCCAGCAGCAGGCCTAGGCTGAGGAGGACGTGCGCGGCGATCGTGAGCTTGGAGCTGGTCAGGAGGGCGGTTTTATCAGCCCAGGAGCGGGCGAGGACCCGGGCCGCGAGCCCGGCGGGAAGCCCGGCGGCGAGGGCCGCCAGCCCGATCGGCCGGAGCAGGCCGTGGGCTACCAGCCCGACCACGAGCCCGCCGGTGGCGAGAACAAGGGCGGTGTAGAGAAGCCAGGCCCGGGCGGGACCGGTGAGGTGGACGAGCGTGCGTTTGCCGCCGGCGATATCGTCGGGGTAATCGGGCACCTCGTTGGCAAACAGGACCCCGGCGCCCATCAGGCCCATCGGCAGACTGAGGAGCAGGCCGTCCCCGGAAAAGGGAATGCCGGTCTGGGTGTAGGATCCGGCGAGGGTCGAGACCGGGCCGTAGCAGAAAAAGACCACGGCTTCGCCGGCGTAGCGGTAGGCGAGCTGCAGCGGCTTGGCGGTGTATTGCCAGGCGATCAGGAGCACACCGGTCACGATCAGGAGGATGAATGGCGCGTGCCGGAGCAGGGCGAGTCCGACGATGGCGGCGAGCGCGACCAGGGAGGTGGCGATGCCGGCCCGGAGGTAGTCCCGTTCGGTGAGCCGGCCCTGCTGGATCAGCTTGGAGCCGCCGAAGAATTGGAAATCCCGCGGATCCCGCCAGTCCACGCCACTTTTGGAATCGGCGTAGTCATTGACCAGGTGGGAGGTGACGGCGCCGGCGAGGACGGCGATCAGGCCGAGTAGAAACGGCGCCGGAAGCCAGGGCCCGCCCGGTGACAGGGCGCCGAGCAGGAAGGGGAAGAGGGCAATGACGGTGAATGGCCAGCGGCAGGCCCGCACCAGGAGGCCCGCCCGCACCAGGACGGGGATGCCGGATTTTTCCCTTGGCATGGTGTCGCCCCCCACGGGGTTGTGCGTTTAGGGATGCTTGAACAGGACGCTGATGCTTTCGCGGTTGTGGATGCGGCGGATGGCTTCGCCGAGCAGGGGGGCCACGGAAACGGTTTTGACTTTGGGGCCGAGTTCCACGCCGGGCAGCTCCACGGAATCCGAGACGAGCACGGAAGCGATGGGGCTTTTGTCGATCCGGGCCATGGCGCCCCCGGAAAAGACGCCGTGCGTCACCGCCACGTGCACGGCCTTCGCGCCCTTGTCCATCAGTTTCTGGGCCACTTCGCACAACGTGCCGCCCGAGATGGTGAAGTCGTCCACCACCAGCGCGGTTTTGCCCTCCACCTGGCCGATGATTTCCAGCACCTCGGCGTTTTCATCGTGGTTTGTTCGCTCTTTGTCGCCGATGGCGAGCGGGCACCGGAGGGCGGAGGCGAACAGCCTGGCCTTTTTGGCGAATCCGGCGTCGGGTGAAACCACGACCAGGTCGGGCAGCTTCATGGCGCGCACGGCTTTGCAGAAGATGGGAAGGGCGTAGAGGTCGTCCACGGGAATTTTGAAAAACCCCTGGATCTGCGGGGCGTGGATGTCGAGGGTCACCACGCGGTCCGCGCCGGCGGACTCCATGGCGTCGGCGCAGACGCGCGCGCGGATGGCCACGCGGGGCTCGTCTTTCTTGTCGCCCTTGGCATAGCTGAAATAGGGCACCACGGCGGTGACGGACTCCGCGCTGGCGCGGCGGAAGGCGTCGAGCCAGAAGAGCAGCTCCATGAAGTTGTCGTTGACCGGGGCGCTGGTGGACTGGACCAGATAGACGCGGCGGCCGCGCACGTTTTCGTTGATGCGGACGAACAGGTTGCCGTCGGAGAACCGGATGACTTCGCCCTGATTCTGGCGCACTCCCAGATACTGACAGATGTTGGCGGTCAGCTTCGGGCTTCCGCTGCCCGCGAAAATCATCATGTCGTCTCGTGTCATGGGGCGTCCTTTGAGGTGAATAACGGGAGCGGACCAGGGCCGTGCAGATCAAAAAGTAGGGGAAACCGGAAGGGGGTGCAAGACTATTGCGTCCGGGCCTTCAGGATTGCGCTGGGAGCCGAAAACAGGCACCATAGACGTTTTCAATCAGGCACGGGAGCACCATGACGTTTCAATTGATGCTGGCGTTGATGGCGGGGGTTGCGTTTTCGTTGATTGCGGTGGCGTACCGGGCCAATGCGGCTCGGGGGTTACCTCCGGCTTTTGCGGCGGTGGGCTTCGGGCTGGTGGGGACCGTGTGGTTTGCCTTCCGTTCGTTCTGGGGCGCCGAGGCGGCGGGGTGGTCGGCGCCGATGCTGGTCTGGGGCCTGGGGCTTGCCGCCGGCCTGACCCAGGGCGTGGTGGTCCTGCTGTACCGGGAGGGATTGCGGCACGGGCCCCTGGCACCGCTCTGGTGCGCGGGAAACCTGACGTTTGTGACGCCGGCTTTTTATGCGGTCGCGATGTTGGGCGAGCGGCTGGATGGTTATCAGGCCGCGGGCATGGGGGTTGCCTTTTTGTGCGTGGTGGTGTCATCCCTGGGGCATGGGGAAGAGGGCGGGGCGGGGGGTTCGTCCCGGGCAACCTGGGCGCAACGGCTTCGGTATGGAGGCTTGTTGCTGGCCATGGTGGTGGCGACCGGTCTGGTCGGTGTGGGGTTCAAGTACCTGGCCGTGACGACCTCCGGCGGCGCGCCGCTGAATCCGCGTTATAACGATTGCTTTATGCTGGGCTTGTACGCGGCGCTGACGCTGTGCGTGATTCGGGAGGCCTGGCGGCACGGATGTCCGCGGGCGGGCCTGGGGCGGATGGCGTGGAACGGGTTGGTCGGGGGGGCGGGCTCGGTCGTGGGCATGGCGTTGACGGCCCGGGTGTCGGGCCTGCCCGGCGGGATCGGGTTTGCCGCGATTTCCGTGGCCTCCGTGCTGGCGGGCGCGCTGCTGACGTCGTTCGGGTTTCACGAGAAGCGGGGCCCGGCCTGGTATGCCACCCTGGTGCTGGCCGTGGTGTCGGTGTTGTTGTTCAATCTTTCCGGGTTGGTTGCAGCCTGATATTTCGGTTGGCATCCCCGGCGGATCGCGTCTACAGTAGGGGCTGGTATGGATCGGCAGGAGGATGTGGTGAAAGTCGTTAAGCAATGGATTGTTCATCCCGGCCGGCCGGCGAAGCTGGGGAAGCGGGATCCCGGCGCCACGCCAGGCTGCCCGTCCAAAGCGCAGGCCGTCGAGGAGTTGCCAGGGATGCTGGAGGAGCTGCGGGCCCTGCAATATCGCCTGTTCGCGGAGAACCGGCGCACGGTGCTGGTGGTGCTGCAGGCCATGGACGCGGCCGGCAAGGACGGCCTGGTGCGCGGCGTTTTTTCGGGGCTGAACCCGCAGGGCTGCACGGTCACGTCGTTTAAGGCGCCTTCCCCGGAGGAGCTGCACCACGACTTTCTGTGGCGCATCCACAAGGCGGTTCCGCCCCATGGCGAAATCGGCGTGTTCAATCGTTCGCATTACGAGGACGTGCTGGTCGTGCGCGTGCACGATCTCGTTCCGCGCGAGGTGTGGAAAGCCCGGTATGACCAGATTAACGCGTTCGAGAATCTGCTGGCCGCCAACGGCGTCACGCTGGTGAAGATTTATCTGCATATCAGCCGCGAGGAGCAGAAGAAGCGGCTGCTGGAGCGGCTGGACAATCCCGAGCGGAACTGGAAATTCAGCGAGGCGGATTTGGCGGAGCGGAAATACTGGAACGATTACGAGGCCGCCTATGAGGCGGCGCTGGGCCGGTGCAGCACGCCGGCGGCGCCCTGGCATGTGATCCCCGCCGATCACAAGTGGTATCGCAACTGGGCGGTGGCGCATCTTCTGTTGCGCACTCTGCGGGACATGAAGTTGACGTATCCGGCGCCCCGGGGCGACGTGGCCACCCTCAAGCGCAAGCTGCGCGCGATGAAGTAAGGAATTGATATGCCCGTGAAGTCCGTTAAGAAAACCGCGCCCAAGGCGCCGCCCGCGTTCCCGACCGTGTCCATGACCGCCCGGGGGCTGCGCGATGATTTTGACCGCCACCTTCGCTACACCATGGCCAAGGACCGGTCCCACGCCACCGACCGCGACCGGTACGAGGCGCTGGCCCGCTCCGTGTGGGACCGCCTGGTGGAGCGCTGGATCCAGACCCAGCGCACGTATCAGCGCAAGAATCCCAAGCGGATCAATTACCTGTCCGTCGAATTCCTGATGGGGCGGCTGCTGGGCAACAACGTGATCAACCTCCAGATCGAGGACCAGTGCCGGGAGGCGCTCTCGGCCCTGGGCCTGGACTGGAACCTGCTGCGCGAATACGAGAGCGACGCCGGGCTGGGCAACGGCGGCCTCGGCCGGCTGGCCGCCTGTTTCCTTGATTCCATGGCCACGCTGGCGCTGCCCGCCATGGGCTACGGGCTTTTTTATGATTACGGCATTTTCAAGCAGCGCATTGCGGATGGCGCCCAGGTGGAGGAGCCCGACCGCTGGCTCAAGGACGGGTATCCGTGGGCCCTGATCCGCCGGGAATACGCCTATGAGGTGCAGTTCGGGGGGGTGGTTGAAACGGCGACCTATGACGAGGGGGCGTCGATTCACTGGACGGCGGGCACCAGCGTGACGGGCGTGGCGCACGACATCCCGATCGTGGGGTACGGCGGCCACACCGTCAACACGCTCCGGCTCTGGTCGGCCCACGCCGCGGACGAGTTTAATCTGGAGGATTTCAACCGCGGGTCGTATGTGGATGCGGTGGAAAACAAGGTGCTGGCCGAGAACCTGACCAAGGTGCTGTATCCGAATGACGCGATTTCCGAAGGCAAAGAGCTGCGGCTGAAGCAGCAGTACTTCTTTGTGAGCTGCTCGCTGCAGGATATCCTCCGGCGTTTTGTCCAGGACAACGGCCGCGCGTGGCACAAGCTGCCCGCCAAGGTGTTCGTGCAGCTGAACGACACCCACCCCGCCTTGGCGATTCCGGAGCTGATGCGGCTGCTGATGGATCGTGAAAAACTCGCCTGGGACCAGGCCTGGGAATTGACGCGCGCCTGCATGGGATACACGAACCACACGGTCCTGCCGGAAGCGCTTGAACACTGGGGAGTGCCCTTGTTTGCGAGACTCCTGCCGCGGCATTTGCAGATTATTTTCGAGATCAACGCCCGCTTCCTGCGGGATGTGGCCCTGCAGTATCCGGGCGACCTGGACCGGCTCGAGCGGGTCAGCTTGATTGGCGAACGGGGCGAGAAGCAGGTGCGTATGGCCAACCTGGCCGTGGTGGGGTCCTGTTCCGTGAACGGCGTGGCCGAACTGCACAGCCGCATCCTGCGCGAGCGGTTGTTCAAGGATTTCGCCGAACAGTGGCCGGAGAAGTTTAGCAACAAGACCAACGGCATCACCCAGCGCCGGTGGCTGCTCAAAGCCAACCCCGGGCTTGCCGCCCTGGTGACCGGCGCCATCGGCCCCGGCTGGATCACGGACCTGGACGAGCTGCGCAAGCTGGAAGCATTTCTGGATGACGAAGCGTTCCTGGTGCGGTTCCGTTCGGTCAAGCAGGCCAACAAGAAAGCGCTGGCGTCCCTGATCCTTTCCACCGTGGGCGTGGCGGTCTCGCCGGACTCGCTGTTCGACGTGCAGGTCAAGCGGCTGCACGAGTACAAGCGGCAGCTCCTGCTGGCCCTGTACATCGTGGTGCTTTACAACCGGCTGGTGGCCAATCCGACGATGGATGTCCAGCCGCGCACCTTCATCTTCGCGGCCAAGGCGGCGCCGGGGTATGCGATGGCCAAGCGGATCATCCGGTTCCTGCATGCCGTGGCCGCCGTGGTCAACGGCACCCCGTCGCTGGACCACAAGCTGAAGGTTGTGTTTCTGCCTGATTATCGCGTGTCGCTGGCGGAAAGGATCATTCCGGCCGCCAACCTGAGCGAGCAGATTTCGCTGGCCGGGACGGAGGCCTCCGGCACGGGGAACATGAAGCTGATGCTCAACGGCGCGCTGACCATCGGCACGCTGGATGGTGCCACGATCGAGATCCGTGACGAGGTGGGCGAGGAGAACCTGTTCCTGTTCGGCATGACGGCCGACGAGGTGGACCAACGGCGGCCCGGGTATAATCCCCGCGAGACGGCTAGCCGGGATCCGGAGATTCACGCGGCGCTGGAGCGGATCCGCAAAAACGTGTTTTCGCTGCTCAAGCCCGGCGAATTCGATCCCATCCTGCGCGCGTTGCTGGACGAGGGCGACCGGTACATGCTGCTGGCCGACCTGCGCAGTTATATCGAGGCGCAGGAGAAGGTGGATGCGCTTTATCGCCGGCCCATGGAGTGGGACCGCATGGCGTTGCTGAACGTGGCGCGCGCGGGGAAGTTTTCATCCGATCGCACGATTCGGCAGTATGCGTCGGACATCTGGCAGGTTACGCCGTGTCCGGTCGAAACGCGCGGCGGGTAGGGGAGGCATGATGAAAACGCTGGTGGTGTTTTATTCCCGGACGGGCCGCACGAGAAAAGCGGCGGAAAAGCTGGCGGAGCTGCTGGGCGCGGAGACGGAGGAGCTGGTGGAGCCGGGCAAGGACCGCGGGGGCGCGGTGGGCTTCATGCTGGCCGGCCGGGATGCCATGTTGAAGCGGCCGGTGGAGCTGGCGCCGGTGGCGAAGGATCCCGCGGCGTTCGACCGGGTGGTGCTGGGCAGTCCCGTGTGGGCGTTCACGATGTGTCCGGCGATCCGGGCGTATGCGGCGGCTCATGCCGGCGCGATCCGGACGGCCGCGTTTTTCTGTACGCATGGCGGGGGCGGGCCGTCCAAAAGCTTTTCCCAGGCTGAGGCGGTGCTGGGCAAGCCCCTGATCGCCACGCTGTCCCTGCTCGACAAGGCGATTGACCGCGGCGAGGTTGACGCGGACCTGGCGGCCTTCGCCAAACGACTGACAGGCTAGTTCAAGGAGACGGTATGCAGGTGCTGGACAAAAAGGAAATCGTGCGGATCTGCCGCATCAAAGTCGAGGAGTTTGGCCGGAATCGGCCGCGGGTGCCGTACCGGGTGGTGAAGGATTCCGCCGAGATGGGCGAGGTCATGGCGCACGAGCTGGCTGACCTGGTCGCGGCCCACAATAAGGCGCGCAAGCCGACCCGCGCCATCGTGCCCTGCGGCCCCATGGCGTGGTATAAGCCCTTTGCCCGAATCGTCAACGAAGAGCGCCTCTCCCTCAAGAAGCTGACTGTGTTCCACATGGACGAATGCCTGGACTGGCAGGGGCGCCTGCTGCCCAAAAGTCATCCGCTGAATTTCCGTGCCGTGATGGAGGAGGTCTTTTACGGCCCCATCAAGGCGGCGCTGGCGGTGCCCGTGGCGCAGCGGTTCTGGATGCAGCCCGATCTTTTGCCGGTCTACCGGAAGGCGTTCTGGGCCGCGCCCATCGACCTGTGCCTGGGCGGGTGGGGGCAGGATGGCCACATCGCCTACAACCAGGCGCGGCGCGAACCGTTCAGCCCCGTCTCCCTGGACGAGCTGCGGAACGCGGAAATGCGTGTCCAGAATAACAATTGGGACACGGTGCTGGCTCTGGGCCAGCGGAATTTCGGGAGCGCGTACCAGCTCGTGCCGCCCATGTCGTGCACGATCGGGATCAAGGAGTGCCTGTCGGCGAAGCGGATGCGGGTGTTCAGTGATACGGGCGCCTGGAAGATGACGGCGTTCCGCGCCGCCCTATTCGCGCCGCCCTGCGCGGAGTATCCACTGACCCTTTTACAGGAACATCCTGACGCGGTGGTCACGGCCACGCGCGAGACGGCCGACCACCCGCTCTCCCGGCATCCGGAGTGGACGTTTCCCGGGGCCTAGCCCAGCTCGAGCTTCACGAGCATGTCGCGGATCAGGCGGATGTGGCGGGTTTCCTCGTCTTTCAGCCGCTCCAGAAGTTCCTGGACGGGCTTGATCTTGCACTGCAGGATGGCGTGGTCGTAAAAGTCGTGCGCCTGCTGCTCCTTGGCGAGGGCGGCTTTCAGAAGCTCGCCGGTCGAGCTGATCGGTCGGGGGGTGTCCATGGGAAGCTCCTGGCTAATGATGTCTCTCCTTTTATCAGGTTGCCGCCGCCGAGGAAAGCATTGATGCGGGTTCCGGAATGGGGTAGCCTGACATCGTCATTCACCCCAAGGAGCGGTATGAGCAGCGGGAATACCAGGATTGCTTTGGCCTATGGGTCGAGCGTGTTGACGGCGGCCTTTCCCGCCGCCCGCACGGACGTGATCGAGCCGCGGCATGCGGCGGGCCTGCCGGATGAACGCGCGGCGTTCCAGGCGGCGCTGGAGCGGCCGATTGGCGCGCCTCCGCTGAGGGCGTGGATCAAGCCGGGCGCCCGCGTCTGCATCGTGTTCACCGACATCACCCGGGCCACGCCCAATGAGCGGATCATTCCCTGGCTGCTGGATGCGCTCCGGGAGGTGCCCCGCGAGCACGTGACGCTGATCAACGGCCTGGGCACGCATCGGCCGAATACGCCAGCCGAACTGGAAAAAATGCTTACCCCGGCAGTGGTCCGGGGCTGGCGCGTGATCAACCATGAGCCCGGGAACCCGGCGGCGCTGGCGGAGGTCGGGCGGTTGGACAACGGGCGGCCGGCGTTGATCCACAAGGCCGTGGTGGACGCGGATGTCCGCATCCTGACGGGCTTTATCGAGCCGCATTTTTTCGCGGGATTCAGTGGGGGCCCCAAGGCGATCCTGCCCGGCGTGGCGGGGCAGGACAGCGTGGAGGACAATCATGGGGCGGCTCACATCGCCGACCCGGCCGCCTCGTTCGGGATCACGGCGGGGAATCCGATCTGGGAGGAGATGGCCCGGATTGCGCGGGCGGTGGGGCCGTCGTTCCTGGTGAATGTGGCGCTGAACGCGGAGAAGCGGATCACGGGCGTGTTTGCGGGCGAGCTGTTCGCGGCGCATGCGGCGGGGTGCGCCTTCGTGAAGGCGTCGGCGATGCAGGCGGTGGCGCGGGAGTACGAGGTGGTGGTGACGACGAACAGCGGGTATCCGCTGGATTTGAATTTATACCAGGGCGTGAAGGGGCTGAGCGCGGGCGCGCGGATCGTCCGGCCGGGCGGATTGCTGATCCTGGCGTGCGAGTGCCGGGAAGGCGTGCCGGCCGGCAGTCCGTTCGACCGGCTGCTGCGCGGTTCGCCGGGTCCGGCGGAGGTGTTGAAGACGATTTCGGCCCCGGGGTTTCGGGCGCCCGAACAGTGGCAGGCCCAGATCCTGGCGCTGATCGGGCTGCGGGCGCGGCTCATGCTTTACAGCGGATTGCCGGAGGAGGCGGTGCGGGCCGCGCATTTTGAGCCATGCCGGGATATTGAGGCCGCCGTGGCGCGCGAGCTGGCGGCCCGGGGACCCGAGGCCCGCGTGGCGGTGTTGCCGCTGGGTCCGCTCACGATTCCGTACCGTCCCCGCGAGCCGCAGGACGGATTTTCGGCGGCGGGTTGAGCGGGCGTGCCCGCCGTGGTGGGTTGCGTCGTTTCGGGCGCAAATGGCCGGCCGCTTTCGGGCGGATCCGCCTTCCGGCTGGAGGCGTCGGGGCACGAGCCCACGCCGCCTCGCCGTCAGGCGGCTGCGCCTCGAAATCGGCGCGTCCATTTTCGCCTGATCGAAACGTCGCAACCGGGTCCACTCGCGCGCCCGGCCATCTATCGATGAGCCTCGGGCGGCGCGCGATCTCGGTTCCCGTGCCAAGCCCGCAGTAATATTGATGTTCAAAGAGTCGAGCCTTGGTCTCACGGGCTTTTGTTGGAAGCCGTCTCGCGCGCCGCCCGAGCGAGCGCGACAGCGCCGCGGGCGCGCGAAGGCGTTGTCGTTGCGGCGTTTCGATTAGCGGAAATGAGCGAGCTGATTTTGGAGCTCAGCCAGCCGACAACGGAGCGGCGTGGGCTGGTGCCCCGACGCTCCCAGGTGGAGGCTGGATCAGCCCAAAAGCAGCCGCGCATTAACGCCGAAACGCCGCAACCCGACGGGTCATCCCGCATCGTTTATTGGCCAGCATGGCCGAAAGGGGAAATCCTAGACGTGGTTTTGGGGCCATTCTTACCGCTTGTCTTCCGGGTATCCTCCGGCCATAATCCTGGCGTGGCGGTTCTGTAACACGCCGGGGTGCCTTGACATTGTTTAGCGGGAGGAACGTGATGAGCATGCGCAGGCTTGCCGTGTTGGTCTTGGCCGGACTCGCGACGGTGTCCGCGGCGGATGTGACGAACACCGTGGATCCCAAGGCCGAAGCGGTGCTTCAGTCCGTATCCGACTATTTCAAGGCGGCGCCGTCCTTCAAGGTGGAGATGGAAGCCGAGACCCGGATCGAGGCCGAGGATATGAAGCAGGAGTTCACCACCCGGGCCGTCCTGGCGGTGAAACAGCCGGACAAGCTCGCGATGACGGTCAAGAACAGCATGATCGGGACGATGGTCCTGGTGTGCGACGGTACCAATGTCACCGCCTTTCTCCCGGCCTTCAACCGGTACACGGTCAAGCCCTCGGGCGGATCGCTGGAGCAGCTTTCCCTGGTCATGGGGGGGGCGTCTCCCGCCTGCCTGCCGGTCGTTTCCGCGCTGATGGAGCGCGACCCGTATGACGCGCTGGTGAAAGACGCGTCCCGCATCCAATACCTGGGCGAGGAAAAGCGGGGCGAGGTTGCCTGCCATCGCTTGAAATTCACGCATCCGGAGTTTGATTGCGAGGCCTGGATCCGGACCGGCCCCCAGCCGTTGATCGAAGCGGTCAAGCCCTGTCTGGCCAAAATGGGACTGGCGGGAAAATTGCCGCCCGGCATGAAGACCGACGTGATTCTCAACCTGACGGGATGGGAAGTTGGCACGGACCTGCCCGCCGCTTTGTTCGCCATGACGCTTCCGCCGGAGGCCCAAAAAGCGGACTCCCTTTTCCCGGGGCAGTCGGAGGAAGAACCGGTGGAAGTGGATCCCACGGAGGCCCTCCGGCTGAAGCCGGCGCCGACGTTCCGGTTGCCGTTACTGGCGGGCGGGACATTCGATTTGGCGGCGCAGAAAGGCCAGGCCGTTTCCGTGCTGTGCTTCTGGACCACGTGGGCCGGCCCCTGTCGGCTCGCCCTTCCCATGCTTGAAAAACTGGCCGCCGCCTTCAAGGACAAAGGGGTGGCGGTCGTGGGCATCAATCAGCAGGAAGGGGATGCCGCGATCAAGGAATTTCTGGGGAATGCCGGGGTGACGATTCCCGTGGCGCTCGATGGCGGCAGCGAGGTGGCCGGGCTTTACCAGGTGGCGGGGGTCCCCCAGATCGTGGTGGTCGATAAAAGCGGCCTCGTGCGCGAGGTCTATATGGGCTATGGAAAAAGCCTCGAGGACGAATTGCGGGTTGTGCTCGAGGCGCTGACCGCCCCGCCGCCCGCGGCTCCTCCGGGCGCGCCGGCCGGGCCATAGACACTCCGCATTTAGTCCTGACCCTTTGGCGCCTTACAAAACCACGGACAGCATCAGGCTGCCCCAGAACGGGTTATCATCCTTGTAGAGGGCCTTCGCGCCAGCTCGGATATCCGAGTCCGGCAGCCAGGCATATTGGATGCCGGGCGTGAGGGTGACGGTTTTCGACAAGGCGAACGACACCTTGGCGCCCGTGGTTACATCGTTCAAGGCCGCATCGTCCACGCCGAAGTAGAAGGCGTTGTAATCCTCGTCCGCGGCGCCTATCGAGGCGATCAGCTCCAAGGTGGTGGTATCGCCAAGGGCGATTTCCTTTGAAAGTGCCAACGAGGCATAGAACCCGTCGGCCTCCTCCACATCGCGGTAGACGGAAAGGGTGGGGACCGCCAGCGACGCGTCCGGCAGGGACAGGCTTCCGTAGACTTCCCGCGTACTGGAAACATCTGTGTTGGGGAACAGGTACTCGATCACGCCGACGCCATATTCCATGGCGCCCCACTGGCCGCCGTAGGAGACGGTGAGATCGACCTCCGAGAAGTCGGCGTGGGTCTCTCCGCGGTCGGTGGCGTCGTAGTTCGCCCAGACGTTCACTCCGAATCCGTCCTTTTCCACGTTCAAGGCGGGCTGGATGACGGCTTCGTCGTTCAGCATCTGGCCGCGCCATACGTAGGCGGAGAGGATCGGCAGGTCCACGCCCGCATCCGCGCCGCGCGCCGTTGTTCCCGCGCCCAGAATTCCAGCCGTCGCTATCAGCATCAGTCCCGTTGCCGTCCGCATGTTCGTACTCCCTGGTTGTTGTTTCAGTCCGTAATTCCCTTAGCAAGGGCAATGCCAACTCGGGCTAAAGAGTTGTAAATGACTCACGGTGAATCGGTTGCAAGATAAATGACGAGAAAGTCGCCATTCATTGGATGCGACAAGATGGTCGAATAATGCTTTGAGTGCTACAGAATTGTTCCATCGGTTGATAGAGCGGAGACTTCTATATACAGGGGTCACGCTGTGCGGCTGTCCGGAGGCCCGGCGGTTATGGCGACCGTGATTCGCGTTTCGTCCCCGCGCTCACCGGGATGAGAATTTCGTTGCGGCGCAGGAACCAGGGGGTGAAGGGGGGATTGTAGCGGGCCCACACGGGTTCGCCCTGGACGGTTAAGCCCTTTGCCGCGATCCACGTTTCCAGCTCCTTCTTATGTTGCCGGTAATGCTTTTCCGACCAGACACCGGAGTAGCGAATCGCGGCCATCCGGCGGCCAGGAATCTGGCGCAAGGCGACTTTCGGATCGGTTGGCGCGGGGAGGTTTTGCAGGGTCGAGCCGGCCGGCATCATGAAGCTGACGGCCCAGCCGCCCGGGGCGGGTTCCTGGCTGACGGGGGCGGTCATGGCGATTTTCTCGCTCCGCGCCTCCTGTGAAACGGGGGCGGTCATGGCGATGGTGTTGCTCGTCTGGTTGTCGCCGGAGATGTAGCGAAAAAGCCGGCGGAATGCCTTATTCCCGGCCTGTTCCAGCGAGCCTTCCACGATGGTTTCCGCGAGCACGACCGGCGCGTAATCGCGGAGTTCGCAGGCTTCAGCTTTCTCCGTCACCGTATACTTGGCTTCTTCGAGGGCCATGGCGTTTAATCCTCCCAGAATAAGGATGAGGACAGAATGGATGTGTTTCATCACCGGTACTCCTAGCAAGATTTATCAGTCAACCGATGCAAGTTGAAGGAACGATAGACTGGATAGTGCTCTGATGCAATTGGTTTTGGGGCGTGGGAACACCATATACCTATATTTACGGCGTCTTCGCGTTGAGTCGGGCGCGAAGCGCCAGCACGTCGATCTTGTCTTTATCGCGCAAACTGTCCTGTTTCAGCAGGATCAAGCCTTCGGCGCCCAGGTAAGGAACCGGAACGCCATCCAGGTCGATCCAGAGCCGATAGGCAAGCAGATCCTCGAAATGGCGGCCGCCCATGCGGACAAACAGATCGATGGGAAAGTCCTCAATAACGCGGACTGCGCCTTCCTCATCGGTGAAATCGGCGGCGGTTAATTCACTGGCAAAACCCTGGCCATACCGGGAAAGGGACGACAGCAGGCGGTCGATATTGTCCGGTGTGTTGGCGACCAGCAGGTCGACATCCTCGGTGGTGCGGACAAAGCCGTTGAGGGTGCAGGCCACGCCGCCCACGGTCATGAACGCCACTTTATTTCGGGCGAGGGTGACCAACAGTTTTTCGAACAGGGTAAGTTCCGGAGTCATCGCGTGGCTCGACTTTCAGGTTGCGAACAAACCGGTTGAGGCGGTCCAGGCGCACGAGCGGGCGTTCCGGTTTTTCCCGGCCCACCGTTTTCCGGATCGACTTGTCAGGGGTGTCATTCACGTTTCTATGATAGCAGGGTAAAGGACGAGGCGCAATCCTGATACTTGCCTAAGGAACCCTTTCAAAGGGAATAGCGTGGATGAGAGGTTGGGGGGGTGAAGGCCGGGCTGGGTGCGGTGTTTCGGGCGTTCCCCGTCGGGTGCTTTTGCGCGCTAAGGGCTTCAGGCTGGATGGGCCGGGCCTTTAGGCCACGTCCCATCGCCTTCAACCCTTATCCTCGCAAAATCACCTCGTCGTGGTCTGCCTGATCGAAACGCCGCCCCCGAGATCCATCGCGCGCCCGGCCGCTGTCGCGGCCTCGGGCGGCCCATCGACTCCGCTCAGGGCAGGCGCGCGAGACGGCTTCCGACCAAAGCCCGTTTCGTTCACATGCCAGCATAGCCGAAAGGGGCAATCCGTAGGTGTGGTTTTGGACGCTACCTTAGGAAGTGTTTCAAAACAGACGGTCTCCGTTTGTGGGTTTATTCTGTCCGGGGTGCGGCGGAATGGAGGGTATACCGGACCGAGCGGGCTGTGCCGTTCGTGGCGGGATCGAGCAGGGTGATGAGCGCGGTGCAGGTGCGGGCCTTGGACTGGTAGCCGTCCGTCCAGCCCGGGGACAATAGCAGGGCGCGGGGGCGGTCGAATTGAATATCCATGGCGCCGTTGAAGCGTTCGACGCGAATCCGTTCGGCGGCGGGAAAGGCGTCGCCGGGCTTGGCGAGGACCCAGACGTTGGACGACTGCACGCGGATCACGGCTGCGGTCTGGGCGGGCAGCTCCTGCAGGAAAAGCGGCAGGGTTTCGTAGAGTTCGGCGACCGGCACGGCGTTGGAGCCGGGTGTGACCACGGTGTCCACGGTCACGCCGGCGGCCCCGGCCGTGAAGGTGCGGGTGTAGGCGTAGCCGGAGTTGGTTTCCGTTTGCGTGTCGGGCGTCAGGAGGGGAATGGCGCCTGACACCGTGATGACGGCCTGGGTGGCGTCCAGATGACGCGTGGTTTGCGGCTGGCGGAGGCGGGCGGTGGTGAGGAGGGCGCCGGCGGCGGTGCAGCCGCTGACCGCGTGGATGGGCCAGGCGCGCCATTCGGACCAGGAATCGAACACTGCGCCCTGCACGCCGCGGCGGCGGCCGGCGAGGGTGACGCCGGAGGCCGGCGTCCAGAAGATGGAAAGCTGGCCGCCGCCGTAGCCGTAGGGCAGGTTGTTGTGGCCGAACGACCGGCCCACGGGTCCGGTGTGGATCGCAACGGCGTAGGTTGGGAACCGGGCGATGACGAAAGCGTCACCGAAGGTGCGGATGAAAGAGCCGTCGCGCCGGTAGGGGGAGAGGAGCAGGGGCGACTCTGCGGCGGCCAGGGCGCGGAGCCGGGCGAGGTGGCCGGCGGGCGCGTGGATGGAGGCGAAGCGGGCGCGGTAGCTCCAGTGGGATTCATGCCAGGCGCGGGCCTTGAGGACGGGCGGCTTGACGAGGTTGAGCGTGCCGGCCAGCTTGGCGGGGATGGCGGCAAGTGTCGGGTCGTCGGGCAGGGTGGCCAGATAGATGGCGTCGTCGCTGAGCATGGCGGCGGATTGCAGGCGGTCGGGGAACGGCCATTGATCGTGCGCCGGGTCGGCGGAGGTGCGCGAGCTCATGGCGCTGGGGCCGGAGGCGCCTTTGTTGTCGGGATTGGGAAAGCAGAGGTGGGCGCGAAGCGCGAGGGCGTTGCGCATGGCGTCGCGGGCGAACGGCCAGTCGGAGGCGAGCGCCGCCCAGGAGCCGAAGAACAGGCTGATGCCGTTGTAGGAGGTGTCGAAGCAGCCGTTATCCACGAAATAGCCGGCCTCGTTGAAGAAGGCGGGGTTCGTGAAGAGGGGTCGGGAATAGGACTCCGCGAGGGCGGCCATGCCGGGGTCGCCGGTGGCTTTTTGAACATACCACAGGCCGACGGGCGCGAAGAGATCCATGTCGGTCATGAGCCCCTTGGGGCCCCAGGCGGCGAGGCGGCGGCTGAGTTTTTTGAGGCCGGTTTCGAAGGCGGCCCGGGCCTCCGCGGGGAGGGCCGTTTTACAGAGGCCGTAGGTGTCGGCGATCCAGATGAGGTTGCCGCCGAGGTAGTCGGCGCGGTCAGAGCCCTGCGGGTTCTGTTCGTACAGGGTGTCGAGCATGATCAGGTCGATGATGGCGAGGGTGAGGGCGCGGAGTTGGAGGGCGCGGTTATCGCGGTAGGGGTTGCCGGGCCAGGACCAGGCGGCGAGGCGGGCGAGCGATTGGCAGGCGCCGGGATCGGCGGGGAGGGCGAGTCCGTTGGTGCCCTCGATGGCGGCGAGGGTGAAGGCGGGCGCGGGGAGCAGCGCTTCGGCGATCGCGGGCGGGGTGAGGGACAGGAGCCAGAGCTGGTAGCGGGCGTCGTCATCGGACGGCGTGATGGCGGTGAACGCCTGGGGGGTGACGGCGAAGTCGTTGGAGGCGAGGGTGGCGAGGAAGGTGCGGAGGGTTTGCTGGTAGGGGTGATGGGCGGGCAGGGAGGTGACGGGGAGTGTGACCTGGACATAGGCGGCGGGTGCCGCCGTGGCGAGGAGTGCGGCGGACAGGGAGGTGAGCAGGCGGGTGAGTAATGTCACGAGGGATTCCTTAATAGTGGAGGGACAGGCCGAGGTTGGGACCGTTGAGGGATTGTTCGGTTTTTTTCATAGTGAAGGCGGGATGGCCTCCGGGGGCAGTCGGTAGCAGACGGCGCGCTGCCGGAGCGAGTTGGCGTTAAGGATCAGAGCGCCGTCATCGGGCAGGTGGGTGGCGTCGATCAGCCGTACGGCGTGCGTCCATTCCTTTTGATCGGGAAGGAACGCCGTCAGGCGATTTTCGGTGCGCTCTTCGAAGAAGGCGGTGTTCAGGGCGTTGCCGGGTTTGCCCGGGAAGAGCGCGAGGTAGAGGATGTCGCGCTCGACGAGTTCGTTGAAGAAATGCGTGCCGAGCGACACGTCGGGGATGAGGTCCGCCCGCATGGCCACGATCTCGCCGAGCACGGAGACTCCGGCGATGTCCACGAACGAGACAGGGACCCCGAGGGCGGGCGTGGTGGTGCCCCAGCGGCCGGGGCCCAGGAGCATCACCGTTTTCTTGGCGAGTTCAGGCAGGTGGGTGATTTCCCCGATCAGGCGCGCGACGGCGTAGCGGTCGCTTTCCCGCAGGGTGCTATACACGGCGGGGGCCACGTAGAGGATCCAGTCGATTTTCATCTCCACGCTGTTGCCGATCACGGCGCCGCGGGATTCCAGCACCACATCGTCGGGCGGGATGGTGTCGGGCGGATCGCCGAGTGCGTCTCCGGTGCCGCGGACCTGGAGGGGGCGGCACTGGACGAGGTTGATCTTGAATTCGTCGGCCTCGGCGAAATTGAGCGTGAACTCGACGTCCACCGGGTGCCGGTAGGCCGCCTGGAGGGTGTCGAGCATGTCCCGCATGTCGGTGACGAAGGAGGTTTCGGTGAGGAGGCGGTCGAACGTGAGCACCCAGGGCGATTCGGCTCCGGGCCGGGCGGAGTCGCGGGCGCGTTCGCGGGAGGCGAACATGGACAACGGGATGTCGGGGTGCCGGTCGATGATGTCCTTGAAGGAGACGGAGGCGAGGTGGTTGGCCTCGAGGTCGAGCACGTCCACGCGGCGCTGGGCGTATTGGACGACCTCGTTGAAGTCGGCTTCGGGCCGGCGGGTGGGCGCGTTGAGGGCCACGATGCGGGTGTAGTCGTCATCGGACCGGTCCACGGCGCGGGTGCCCATGCCGAAGACGAGGCGGATCATGCCGGCCCGGGGGTCGATGGCGGGGTCCCAGACGTAGGGGTTGAAGGAGAAGGCCACGCCGGCGGACTGGGGGAAGAAGTAGCTGCCGTAGGCGTTGCCGGAGACGCGCTGGATGAGGAGGCCCATCTGCTCGTCCTGGGTCATGAGGCCGCGGCGCTGGCGGTAGGTGAGGGCCTCCTCGCTCATGGTGCTGGCGTAGACGCTGCGGACGGCGAACAGGAAATCCTCGAGCCGCTTGTGGGAGCCGCCCTGGTTGGCGCAGAAGACGCTTTCATATTTGCCGGCGAAGGCGTTGCCGAAGTTGTCCTCCAGGAGGCTGGAGGAGCGGACGATGACGGGGGACTGGCCGAAGTAGTCGAGCATGTCGGCGTACTGGCGGACGATGTAGTCGGGGAATTCGCCGGCATGGATGCGGCGGCGGGTGGTTTCGGTGTCGTCGTCAGGCCCTTCGGTGGCCTTGTGGCGGTGGATCATCCACCAGCAGCCATTCTGGACGAGGTAGGTGTAGAAGACGTCGGCGCCGACGAAGAACGAGTCGTGCATTTCCAGGAGCCGGCCCCAGCGGTCGGGGTCGGCCTTGCGGAGGATGGCGCGGGCGAGGATCATGCCCACGGCCTTGCCGCCGATGAGGCCGGTGCCGATCATGCGGCGGCGGATGGCCAGCAGATCGCGCAGGGTGAGGTTCCGCTCGGCGAGGGCGAGGACCTTCTCGTCGTGGGAGATGAGCATGCGGAGGATCTTGTGGAAAAAGGAGGCGGCCTTTTCGGGGGAGCCGCCGCCCTGGTCGAGCTCGTTCTGGACGACCTGGGCCTCGGAGAAGGTTTTGGTCCAGTACCCAAGTTGGGCGCTGGCGGCCTCGGAGCGGGACCAGGGCGAGTTGGCGAGGATTTCGGTGATGATGCCGCTCTGGTTGACGGGGACGAACCGGTCGGCCTCCCACGCATGGAGCATGTACATGGTGGGGGAGTAGCGGTATTGGACCTTGATGGGCTGGAGGTAGAGTTTTTCCCGGTGGCGGTAGACATCCACCAGGATCTGGGTGGTGGAGGCGATTGGCTTGAGGGCGTGGAAGGAGTGGAAATTGCGGAGGATGGCGAAGTAGGCGATGGCGGCGCGGTCGTAGAGGTAGGGGCAGGTGAGCATGAAGAAGTTGCCCAGCATGCGGTCGCTGCACCAGTCGGGGGCGAGGTCGGAGAGGCAGTCGAAGAGGTAGAGGCAGCCGCGCCCCTCCTCGTTGATGACGCGGTGGATTTCCGAGAGGAAGGGCTCGAAGCCGCGGTCGGGGTTGAGGGGGATGACTTCGGCGCCCTCCTCGGGGGTGAGGAGGGGCTCGTGCTGGGCGAAGCGGAAGTAGAAGATCTTCTGCCGGTTTTCGCGGGCGTAGGCGGCGTAGGCGGGGATGAAGGGGAGGTAGTCGCGGACGTTTTCAACCTGCCAGACGATGTTGTCGCCGGGCATGAGGCCGCGGAAGACATGGTCCAGCGCGGGCAGGCCGGTGCTGAGCTTGATCCGGAGCTTGGGCATATCCCCCCCGGCGTAACTACACCACGCCCTGGTCCAGCATGGCGTCCCCGACCTTGGTGAAGGCGGCGATATTGGCGCCCATCACCAGGTTGCCGGAATCGCCATAGGTCTGGGCCGTTTCGTAACATTGCTGGTGGATGTTGACCATGATGGCGTGCAGGCGCGAGTCCACTTCCTCGCGCGGCCACTGGAGCCGCATGGAGTTCTGTGACATTTCGAGGCCGGAGGTGGCCACGCCGCCGGCGTTGGCGGCCTTGCCGGGCCCGTAGAGCACCTTGCGGTCGAGGAAGACTTCCACGGCCTCGGGCGTGCTGGGCATGTTGGCCCCTTCGCTGACGAGGGAGCAGCCGTTCTGGACCATGGTCTTGGCGTCCGACCCGGAAATTTCGTTCTGGGTGGCGCTGGGGAAGGCGCAGTCGAAACAGGTGACGGTCCAGGGCGTGACGCCGGGGAAGAACTTGACCTTGAAGGTGTCGGCATAGTCCTTGATTCGGCCGCGGCGGACGTTTTTCAACTCCATGGCGTAGGCCAGCTTTTCGGCGTTGATGCCGGCGGGATCCACGATCGTGCCGTTGGAGTCGGAGAGGGTCACGACCTTGGCGCCGAGCTGGTTGAGTTTTTCGACCGTGTACTGGGCCACGTTGCCGGACCCGGAGACCGCGCAGACCTTGCCGGCGAACGATTCGCCGCGGGTCTTGAGCATTTCCTCGGCGAAGTAGACGCAGCCGTAGCCGGTGGCCTCGGGCCGGATGAGCGAGCCGCCCCAGTTGAGGCGTTTGCCGGTGAGCACGCCGGTGAACTCGTTTTTCAGCCGCTTGTACTGGCCGAAGAGGTAGCCGATTTCGCGGCCGCCCACGCCGATGTCGCCGGCGGGCACATCGGTGTCGGCCCCGATGTGGCGGAATAGTTCGGTCATGAAGGACTGGCAGAAGCGCATGACTTCGTTGTCGGTTTTGCCCTTGGGATCGAAATCGGAGCCGCCCTTGCCGCCGCCCATGGGGAGGGTGGTGAGCGCGTTTTTGAAGACCTGTTCGAAGCCGAGGAATTTGAGAATGCTCGCGTTGACGCTGGGGTGGAAGCGCAGGCCGCCCTTGTAGGGGCCGATGGCGCTGTTGAACTCGAAGCGGAAGCCGCGGTTGACGTGGACGCGGCCCTGGTCATCCTGCCACGGGACGCGGAAGAGGATCTGGCGTTCGGGTTCCACGATGCGGGCCAGCACGCCGGACCGGATATATTCCGGATTGCGCTGGAGGACGGGCTCCAGCGTGTCGAGCACTTCGCGGACCGCCTGGAGGAATTCGGGTTCGCCGGCGTTGCGGCGGCTGACGGTGTCGAAGACATCCTGAATGGCGGTGGTCATGGCGAATCTCCTGTCTGATGAAGGTGGAAGATTAACGATGGCTGTCATTATGGTGATTGACGGGCCGGGTGTCAACGCCCGTCAAGGTTGTTCTGCGCGAAGCACGGGAGGGCGAGCGTCCCCGCGAGCCGCATGGCGGATTTCCGGCGGCGGGTTGAGCGGCGCCGTTTCGGGTGTCAGGACCAGCAGCGTTGCAGCATCTGCCAGAGCTGGGCATACATGGCGTTGATGGCGATGGCGATCAGCAGCAGGAAGGCCAGCCGGCGCAAGACGGGCTTGGAGAATTTGGCGCCGATCCGCAAGCCGAGGAGGGAGCCCAGCAGGACCACGGGTGAGAGGGCCACGCCCCAGGCCATGCCCAATAAGGTGGACTTGCCGAATGCGCCATAGAGCAGGGCCAGTTGAATCGGCACCATGCTGATGAACGTGGCAAACAGGAAGGCGCGCGTCCGCTCCACGGTCCAGTCGTGGGTCATGACCCACAGCACCAGCGGCGGGCCGCCCATGGAGCAAAGGCCGCCGGTGAATCCGCTCAGGCCGAAGGCCGCCAAATCCCAGCCCTTGTGCAGCCGGGGGCGCGGCCGGGGCTGCCAGGCGGCCTGCAGGATCACCAGGAGGAGCAGGACCATGCCGATCCAGAACTTGATCTGGGCCGGCGGATGGCTGGCCAGGATGCTGAGCGCCCAGATCCCGAGCAGCATGGTGGTGGCGCGGATGGCCACCGAGAAGCCGACGATTTTCCAGGGCACCGCGTGGCTCAGGTGGTGCACGCCGCTGGCGGCCTGCACGGCGGTGCAGACGGAGGAGATGGCAATGGCCATGGGCACGGGAAGCCCGATCATCAAAAACAGGGGCACGGAGAGCAGGCCGAAGCCAAAGGCCACCATCCCCTGCAATAATCCGCCGGCCAGCACAATCAGCACGGCGGCGATAATCTGGTGGGCGTCCATGGGGTTGGTCCTTGTGGCGTTAGCGGGCGGTTAAGTCTTCCACCAGTATTCCGGACTGATGGCGGGAAGTGAAAACGTCCGAAAATGAGGCGGCAGGCTCTCCAGCAGCGCCTGGGCTTTGCGGCCGAGCGCGGTGGCGGCCAGCTCGACGTTGCGCCGGCCGACCTCGACAGAAGCGTGGATCCGGGGATCCAGTCCGGAAATGCCGTCGTGCCCGACGTCCGTCTTCCAGTCTACGGGCGCCAGCGGCGCCTGGCCCAGAGCCGGCAGGTCGACCAGGTCCGGGTAGAAAAACATCATGTTCGAGGTTTCCCACTTGGCGGCGTGATCGGAGCTGGATTCGGGGCCCTGGCTCAAGGATATCTCCCACAAGCCGATGCCGGTGACGGTGCCATCGGCGACCACCGGGACCAGGGCCTGGTTGATCATCGCGAGCTGCTGGGAGACATTGTGGCCGGACACGCCGATGATCACCCGTGCGCCCATGGCCTTGATGCGGTCGAACAGGGCGGTGACCATAGCGACTTTCCAGGGGGCCTCTTCGGGGTGGAGTTCTTTCGAGCCCATGTCCGTCCGCGCATAGGGGAAGTAGAGGGGCGGATAGACCACGCCGCCGAAGGTTTCGGCGCACTTGATCAGGATGGCATGCGCCTTCATGGCGTCGTTTCCAAGAGGCAGGTGCCGGCCGTGCCACTCGATCAAACCGAACGGCACATAGACCACGGGGAATCGGCGAAGTGCCTCTTCCAGTTGGAGGGGCCGCATGAATTGCAGTTGAACGTCAGTGGATAAGTGAGGGTCCATAGGGTTCCTTTATTGGGGGGATCGGATCCAGCGGGCGATGGCGTCGGCCGCGAGGCGGGGTTTGGGCGCCCGGCCGGGGAACCATTTGTTCACCGGCTGGTCGAGGCAGACGCCGTGCATGAAGTTGTAGGTGGCCCGGCGCAGGCAGGCTTCGAGCTCCACCGGATCCGGAGCGCCCGGTTCCGTGAAAGGAATTTCGTTGCAGGCGAATCCGCCGGCCGGCCGGGGCAGGAGCCGGATGCTGTAGCGGTCCGGCTCCCGGGCCATGGGGCTGTGCGCGGTGAGCGCGAAGCGATGCCAGAAGGCGGACTGCAGGAGGCCCGCTGAAAAACATTGCCGGACAAACTCCAGGCCGTCCACGGTTTCCTGAAGGGTCTGGGTGGGGAACCCGGTCATCAGGTAGGCGTGCACCCGGATGCCCGCGTTGGCGAAAGCCGAACAGGCCCGGGCGGCATCCTTGAGCGTGATGCCCTTGTCCATCAGCGCCAGCAACCGGTCGTGCGCGCATTCCAGGCCGCCCGTCACCGCCACGCAACCGGCGGCCGCCATCTTAGCGGCCAGCTCCGGGGTGAACCCTTTTTCGAACCGGATGTTGCCCCACCAGACGGCGGGCACGCCGCGGGCCGTGAGGCGGTCCGAAAGACCGGCGAGCAGGCCGGGGGCCAGCGCTTCGTCGGTGAAATGGAATCCGGCGCGGCCCGTGCGGGCGATCAGCGTTTCCAGCTTGTCCGCGAGCGCCTCGGCCGGCGTGGGGGAATAGCGGGCGATGTAGGGAAGCGAGACGTCGCAGAAGCGGCACCGGTGCCAGTAGCAGCCGCGCGCGGCGGGCAGCTTGAGCCACAGGCCGTCCGACCAGAGCCGGTGCATGGGGTTGGCCGATTCGGCCAGTCCGATGTACTGGTCGAGCGGCAGCGCCTCATACGCCGGCGTGATGGTCGCCAGGGGCGGCGGATCGGGCTCGCCGGCCGGGACGTCGAGGAATACGACCTTGCCGGCGCGCCGGACAAAGGTGCGGACGAGTTGATCATCACCGATCTTTCCGGCGGCATGGTGGATGGCGCGAAGGAGGGGGAGTTCGCCGTCATCGAGCGTGACGTAATCCACGAGATCGAACAGGCGGGGCTCGGTGAGGCTGCGCAATTCGGTGTTCACATAGCCGCCGCCGAGCGCGATGCGGATGGCGGGGTTTTGTTTTTTCAGGACGCGGGCGATGCGGAGCGCGGCATATAGCGTGCCCGGAAAGGGAACGGTCAGGCCGGCGAATCCGGGCTTGTGCCGGGCGCCGGCTTCGGAGGCGAGATCGTCGATCAGCCGGTCCGTGAAAGAGGGCGGGGCGGCGAGCGCGGCGGCCAGCGGCGTGAAATCAGAGGCGCTGACCGCGAGATGGTCGGCATAGCGGGCGAAGGCGAAGCGGGGATCCAGGCCGTCGCGTATGGCATCGGCGAGGTCGTCGAGGAAGAGGCTGGCGAGGTGGCGGGCCTTGTCGCGCACATCGGCGGGCCCGAAGGCGTCGAGGGGGCTGGGCGTGGCGTCGAGGGGTTGGAAGCGGGGGCCTTCCGGCAGGTAGGCGCGGGCGGCGATCCGGTAGGCGAGGGTGTCGTTTCGGTTTTGGAGAAATTGAATGACGGGGTCGATGGCGGATTGGCAGGCGGGCGCGTGCTTGAGGACGTGGCGGACGGACGGGGCGCGGGAGGCGGGCCGTGCGGCGCGGAGCGCGGCTTCGATTTGGAGGAGTCCATCGCGCGAGAAGAGGCGGAGCGCGAGGGCGAGGGAAAGGTCCTCCTGGATGCAGGGCTGGCCGCGGACCTGGAGGAAACCAGCCAGCCAGGCGGTGGCGGGGTAGGGCGCGTTGATCTGGACCAGGGGCGGGGTCAGCAACAGCACGGGGCTGGCGGTTGGCGGACGGGAGGATTTCATAACGGGGGGAAGGATAGCGGGTATGGGCCGGGATGGAAAGCGGGATTGTCGGGCGGGTCTGGGAAGCGGGTTGGCTGCCTGTGCGGCTTGCGGCGTTTCGGGCGTTAATAGGCGGCCGCTTTCGGGCGGATCCGGTTTCCGGCTAGAGGCGTCGGGGCACGAGCCCACGCCACCTCGCCGTCAACCGGCTGCGCCTCGAAACCGGCTCGCCCATTTCCGCCTGATCGAAACGCCGCAAGCCCAAGCCCCTCGCGCGCCCGAAGGGCGGCGCGCGATTTCGGTTCCCGTGAAAAGCCCGATGACAATATATTTACAAGTGCCGGCTTGAAAAAGGCGTGATTACCCGCATACTGGGCGCAAGATGAAAACGAAACTTGTTTTGATCATGGCTGGTTTTGTCCTTCTCGCTATCTTGCCGCAGACCGCCCCGGCCGCAGACGAGCGACCGGACTGGTGGCAGGTACAGCGCGAACTGGATGGCGTCCTTCTGAATGGAGGAACGAATATCGCCGACCTGGTGAGGGCGGCTACCAACGGAGCCTTCCCCACCGCGCATGATGCCTTGTTCCAGGCGAGCGTGTTCATGCGCGCGGGCATGAATCAGGCGGCCATCGGGGCGCTGAAGGAACTGAAGGCAAAATGCCCCGGGCTGGACAATTACCAGGTCTCGGGCCTCTATCAGGACGCGGGCGAACACCGTCAGGCCTGGGAGCTGGCCCGGGCCATCGCCGAAATCTTCTCGGACAACATATCCAGCCTGGCGTTGTGCAACGGTCTGTTCGATTCCTTTGAACAGGCCGGCTGGTCCGTCGATCGCGTCGACGCCTGGCTGGCCGATCGGGGTACCGGCCGCGACGGCTTCTGGGTCAAGGAGCGGCTCCAGTTCAACCGGAAACACGACCGCGGCGACGATCTTATCCGCGATCTGGAGCAAGGCGTGAACGACTCGCCTACGAATGCCGAAGTGGCCGTTGCCTTTTTGGAGGCGATTACTTATGCGCAGCCCTTTGCCAAGGGCGCGTTGAATCTGGCCTGGCTCACCCAGACGGTCAAGCCGGGCCTGGCAACCGGGGCGAGTGAAATCGCCGCTCGTCTTGAACAGTTGGCGGATTGGACCAACGCGGCGTTCTTTTTCCGGCAGGCGATCGCCATTCCTTTGACGGGTGATGAGGTCAGACAGTTGGGCGAAATGCGCCAGGTCATGATACCGTTTCCGATGATGGAGGCGGAATTCGCGGTCGGCGTTCGGGAAGGCTTGGCGCGCGTGCTCTTGAAGATGGGCCTGCCCGGGGAGGCGCAGTTGTGGATGGTGGAGGCGCAGGACATCCGGGAGAAAAACAAGCTGGGGCACGGCTCCTTGCTGGCCGGGCAAGTCCAGGGGGAGAGCGGGCAGCGGAGGATTGAGGAACGGATTCTGGCGGAGGAACAGAAATCGGAAACGGACCCCGAATACTGGCGTGAGCGGGCGCGGTATTACCGGGGCCGGAAAGAGCCGGCGCAGGAAGAGGCGGCGCTAAAAAAAGGCCTTGCGCTGACTACGCCGCAGCTGGAACCGGAGCACACGTTCAAGGGCAAGGGGCACACGGATTGGCGCAGTTGGATGTTGTCGGATTACGCGGCCTTTCTGGCGCGGGAAAAGCGCCCGGCAGAAGCCGTGGCCCTGCTCCGAAAGGAGATCGAGGTCGCGCCTGCGAGTGCGGAATCGGCTACGCGGGCAGCCCGCATCCTGGCCTTTGACTTCGAGAAGGAGGTCCGGGTGGAGGACGATGTGTTGTGGGCCTGGCTGACCGGCCGGCCGAAATGGGAATTCACGGAGGAACGGCTATTGTGGCGGATGTTGGAGAATGCGAAGCGCGAGGTGTTGGAGGCGCCTTTTGCGCGCGCCGAAAAATTAGCCGCCGGCGCCGACCCGACCCGCGCCCGGACGCTGGGTTGGATCATGAACCGCATGGGTTTTCCGAAACGCTCCATTTCCCTGCTCGAATATGCGGTGGAGCGGGCGGCGGACAAGGATTTCAAGGCGACGGCGGCCTTTACGCTGTTCGAGTCGTACCTGGACATTGCGGATTGGGTGAAGGCGGAAAGGGTTTTCCCGGAGGCGGGAAAGCAACTTACGCCCTCTGAGTTGCCTGTGTGGTATGCGAAGATCGCGGTCATCGCCGCGAAGGCGGGCGAGGGGAAGGAGGCTATGCGGATTTTTAGAAAGCTGGCGAATTTGGCTCCGACCGCCACGAACGAGGTTGACGAGCTGGCCCGGTATGGCCTACGGAAGGACTTGATCGCCTTTTATCGCGCCATGCAGCAGGCGCTTCCGGAATCCGAGGTGCCGGGAAAGGTGCTGAAGAATCTGGACGCGAAACCGTGATGTGCCAATTGTTTTATCCGACTGTTTCTATCAGGTCCTTCTGCACCACGGCGCCGGGCCGGGTCATCAGAGCGGGCCCGATTTTGCGGCCCGGATAGATCGAGGTGTGGATGCCGGTGTGGACGTGGTCGCCCAGGATGGCGCCGAGTTTCCGGAGGCCGGTATCGACCAGCACGCCGCCGACCATGGAGCGGTGGTTATTTCCATCATGCCGGAAATTGGCGCAGATGGTGCCGGCTCCGAAGTTGACCTCTTCGCCGATGACGGAGTCGCCGCAATAGCTCAGGTGGCCGATGGCCGTGCCGTTCATGATGATCGAGTTCTTGACCTCCACCGACTGGCCGATGTGGCAGCGGTCGCCGATGCTGGTGTTTCCTCGGATGAAGCAATTAGGCCCGATTTTGCAGTCGGCGCCGATCATGACATTGCCTTCGACGTAGACGCCTGGCAGGAGGCGCGAGCGGGGCCCCAGGATCAGAATGCCCTCGAGGTGGGCGGCCGCATGGACGCTGCCATCGATCCGGGATTCCGTCAGCGCGGCCAGCAGCTGTTCATTGACGCGGAGCAGATCCCAGGGGTAACGGATCCGAAAGCTGTCGGCGTCCGCCAGAAAGGCCGGCGCTGCGGACGGGACGCCGGTGCGGGGCCCCGACCAGGCCAGAAGATCCTTTTTGGCGTCGATCAGCGACCAGGTTCCGGGGCGGGCGGCGCAGGCCGCAAGCGTGGCGGTCGAGAGCCAGGCGTCGCCCCGGACGAAGAGGCTGTTTGCCCCGGTGGCGGTGAGGGCCAGTCCGGCGCGGGCCAGGCGCTCGCGTTGGATATCGGCCAGCGGCCGGTTGGCCACGGGACAGGCGGCGAGGTCGCGTGTGCAGGTGATCGGGTGGAGGGTTTCGGGGCGTCCGGCGTCGAGGAGTTCCGCGTTCATGCGTCCAGATCCTTTCCCACGGCCGCGGTCAACTCCTGGATCCAATGCGCCACCGCCTGCTGGGTTTTGGCTTCCACCAGGAGGCGGATCTTATTTTCGGTGCCCGAGTAGCGCACGATGAGGCGGCCGTCATGTCCCAGTGCCGTGGTTCCGGCGGCGATGGCTCGGGTGAGCGTCGGCAGCGTGTCGAGCGGCTTCTTGGTTTTCACCGGGAGGCTGACCAGCGTCTGGGGATATTCGCTCATGCAGTCGGCCAGGTCGCGCAGGGAGGCGCCCTGGACCTTCATGAGCTTGAGCACCTGCAGGGCGGTGATGATGCCGTCTCCGGTGGTGGCGTAATCCATGAAGATCACGTGCCCGCTCTTTTCACCGCCGACGTTGAATCCCTCACGGCGCATGCGGTCGATCACCTGGCGGTCGCCGACATCGGTCACGTCCACGCGGATGCCGTGGCGGTGCATAGCCTCGTGCAGGCCGAGGTTGCTCATGGTGGTGGCCACGAGCGTGTCGCGGGCGAGGACGTGGCGGGCTTTGAAGTCGATGGCGCACAGGGCGAGGATGCGGTCGCCGTCGATCACGCGGCCGGCGGCGTCGGTGAAGATGACGCGGTCGGCATCGCCGTCGAAGGCGATGCCGATATTGGCGTGCTGTTCGACCACGAGCTTGCCCGCGGCTTCAGGGTGCAATGCGCCGCAGCCGTTGTTGATGTTGTAGCCGTCGGGCTCGGTGAAGATCTTGGTCACCTGGGCGCCGAGCTCCTTGAAGATCAGGGGGGCCATGGAGTAGGCGGCGCCGTTGGCGCAATCGAGCACGATTTTCAGGCCGACCAGGTCCTGGTTCTTGATGGAGCTTTTCGCGAACTCGATGTAGCGGCCCCGGGCGTCGTCGATGCGGTAGGCCTTGCCGAGCTGGTCGCTGCGGATGTGGTCGCTGGTGAGCTGTTTCGTGCCCACGTGGCGGGCGATCTCGTCCTCGATGTCGTCGCTGACCTTGAAGCCGTCGCGGCCGAAGATCTTGATGCCGTTGTCGTCCGAGGGGTTGTGGGAGGCGGTGAGCATGAGACCGACGTCGGCGGCCATGGAGCGGGCGAGGTGGGCGACGGCGGGGGTGGGGACGGGGCCGACGAGCAGGACGTCCATGCCCATGGAGACGAGGCCGCTGGTCAGCGCGGTTTCGAGCATGTAGCCGGAGAGGCGGGTGTCCTTGCCGATGACGGCGCGGCGCGAGCCGTGGCCGGTGGCCTTGAAGACGTGGCCGATCGCCTTGCCGACCTGCAGCGCGATTTCGGGGGTGATGGGATAGCGGTTCGCCTGACCCCGGATACCGTCGGTGCCGAAAAGTCGTTCCATGGTTTGCCTCTGTGTGAGCCGAGGGGGCCCGTACCGGTTGCTTTTCAAGCCATACTATAGAGAGCGGCCTTTCCCCTGACAAGCTCTTCTCCGCGGCTTGTCTGGGAGTGACAACGGCCGGAGCGCGGCGTAAAGTGGCGGGCATGGTTAAAGGAGTGTGATTCATGAAAGTGGTGATCGTTGGCGGGGTGGCGGCGGGGATGTCGTGTGCGGCCCGGCTGAGGCGGCTTGATGAACAGGCGCAGATCGTGGTGCTGGAAAAAGACGAATATGTGTCCTTTGCCAATTGCGGGCTGCCGTATCATATCGGCGGCGTGATTGCGGATCGCGACGACCTGCTGGTGCAGACGCCTCAGTCGCTGAAGGGGTCGCTGAATCTGGATGTGCGCCCGTTTTCCGAAGTCACGGCCATTGACCGGGCGGCGAAGCACGTGAGCGTGAAGGAACGCAAGACCGGCAAAACGTATTTCGAATCCTACGACAAGTTGGTCCTCGCCACCGGCGCCCGGGGATTGCGGCCGCCGCTGCCGGGCTTGGCGCATCCCGCCATTCATGAATTGCGCACGGTCGCGGACATGGATGCCATCCTTGCCCGGCTGGGGCAGGGCGCCAAACGGGCGGTGGTGATGGGCGGGTTCATCGGCGTCGAAGCGGCGGAGAACCTCGTCCGCCGCGGGCTGGAGGTCACGCTGGTCGAGAAAATGCCGCAGATCATGGGGCCCCTGGATCCCGAGATGGCGGCCTATGTCCAGGGAGAATTGGAAACGAACGGTGTTCGGGTGGTGACCGGGTGCGGGGTGTCGGGGTTTGCCGATGCCGGCGGGGCGGTGCATGTGACGCTGGAGGACGGCCGGAGTCTGGAATCCGATCTGGTGGTGCTGGCGATCGGGTCCGTGCCGAACAGCGACTTGGCGCGGGCGGCGGGCTTGACGCTGGGGCGGAGCCAGGGCGTGGTGGTGAACGACAGGATGCAGACGTCGGACCCGGATGTGTATGCGGCCGGCGACGTGGTGGAGACCCGTGAATTCGTGACGGGCGCGCCGGCGTTCATTCCCATGGCGGGGCCCGCGAACCGGCAGGGCCGGCTGGTGGCGGATCAGATTGCGGGGCGGGACCTCCGCTACCGGGGGACGCAGGGAACGGCGATGATCCAGGTTTTCAAGATGAGCGCGGGCCTGACGGGGCTGACCGAGAAGGCGCTGAAGCGGGCGGGGGTGGCGTATCGGAAGGTCTATCTGCATCCGAACGGGCATGCCGGGTATTTTCCCGGCACCCAGGCCCTGCATTTCAAGCTGCTGTTTTCACCGGATGGAAAAGCGATCCTGGGCGCGCAGATTTGCGGGTATGACGGGGTGGACAAGCGGATCGACGTGATCGCCACGGCCATGCGGGGCGGGCTGGGGGTGTTCGACCTGGAGCATCTGGAGCTGGGCTATGCCCCGCCCTACAGCTCGGCCAAGGATCCGGTCAACATGGCGGGCTTCATTGCGTCCAACCTGTTGCGCGGGGATGTGGCGTTCTGGTATGCCGAGGAGTATCCGGAGAAGACGACGGGGACGGTGCTGCTGGACGTGCGGGGCAAGGGCGAGTTCGAGGCGTGGCACATTCCGGGCGCGGTGAATCTGCCGCTGCCCGCGCTGCGGGCGGCGTGCGGGGCGCTGGACCCGTCGCGTGAATATCGCGTCTACTGCAAGGTCGGGTTCCGCAGCTACCTGGCCTATCGCATCCTTGCGCAGCATGGGTTCAAGGCGGCCACCCTGGCCGGCGGCGGCGAGTTGTTCCGCGTCATGTATCCGGGCGTGAAGCCGTAGCGCCGGACGGGTGTATTTGGGCCCGGCCGGTTTTCGCCGAGACGGTTCACCCGCCGGGCTGTTGTCGCGTGCTTTATCGCCCTGTTGGCCGCGAAGCAGGCCTTGCATATTCGAAGACAAAGCGCGCGCCAAGCCCGGCGCTCCATGCGGTGTAGTCATCCTCGTTGTTGGCGCAGGAAACGGACTCCCAGTGGGCATAGGTGAATAACTCCATCCAGGGCCGAACCCGGTAAGCCGCCCAGCTGCCCAGATGCAACGGGGTTTCCTGATGCGCTTTATCGGCAACGTCTTCGTCGTAGGCCCAGCTTTCGTAGGCAATCCAACCGCCGAGGGTCAGGCAGGCGGTGGGGCTGAATTCGGCCCCAAGCGTTCCACCCAAGCCCTCAAATTCGGCTTCCGGAGCACTCGAAATGTTTTTTTCAATCATGAATTCAGCCCAGAGGCTTGTCTGGCGGGACACGTGCCATCGCCATTCGGGCCGAAGAGCGATAAGGGTATCCACCCGGGCAAGGGTCGAGGTGTAAGCCGAGGTATCATACGCCGTCCTCCGCCAATAGCCTTTCAGAATCCACTCGGCAGAGAGGTGTTCCAGAGAATGGCCGACAGAGGGTTCGGCCTGCAGGAACACGGCATCGTTCTCCGGCAGGGCCTCGTCGTTTAAGAATCCCGTCGCGACGATGGCGCCAAAATTATAACGATCTCCCAGGGCTCGTCCCCGCGCCTGGAGCAGGCCCTCTTCCTTGTGCGCAGGCTCCTCTTTTTCATATTGCATGCGACTGTAATCGAACACGAGCGAGGCTTCCGCCTGCTCGTTGATCAGGAACACATCCAGGCCGGACGCGCCTCCCCAGCAGGCAGATCCTGATCCGGCGCCCGGCTCCTGAAGGCGGTTGTTTTCGTACCCGCCTTGTGTTTCCAGACGTGGGGAGAGGAAAAGGTCCGCCGCGAACGCGGGCGGGGCCGCCATGAGGATCCCGAGAAATAAAGCGCGCAGCAAAGGCGGCTTGGTCACGCCTGACTTCTTCCGTTTTGGCGCCGGCGCAGTTGCTCCGTGCCGGGCGCCCCTGGTCCGGGCGCACGGTTCGGCCCGTCGACGTGCTTGGGTCCGGCCGTACCCGTTCCGGCGGGGTCGACGTGAACAGGCCCCTGGCCAGGCGAGGCGTCCGCCTGGTTCCGCGGGGCGACAACCTGCCTCTTACCGGCTCCGACATCCCCGTTTCCGCCGGCGCATTCCTGGCCCCAGAGACGCTGGCGGATCCGATCGCCGTCCACATGGGCCTTGTGCTGTTGAATGGCGAACCGGGAGGCCCGGACCACTTCGGAGCGGCGCAGGTTCCGGTCGATAAAGTCAGCCATCATCGGGCCGACGGTGGCATCATCCATATCGTTCAACCGCATGGTTTCGCCGGCTTCGATGATGCTTTGTATCCGGTCGCTCTGGCTGCCGTTCCCCCGCGCCAGGACCAGGTTCACCGTCTTGGCCTCAAGTCCGCTTTCCAGGGCCAGCGCGACGGTCTTCAGCAGATTGTCGTTCTCCGTTTTCCGCGCGCCATAGCCGGTTTCCTTTAACACCTCCGCGGCCGTCCGGAGGGTCGCCAGCCGCGCCTGTCCAGCCTGCAGCAAGATATTCGCCCCGGCTTTCTTTGCCGCCCCTTCTTCCAGGCGCACCAGCACGGCGTCGGAGGGCAATCCCTGGCGGGCCGCTTCTGCGACCGGCGCCAGGCAGTCGTGCGCCGCCTCGCCGGAAAGGCCGTTGGCTTTCATGGCGTTCATCAGCCGGTGCCATCGGCCCGCGTCTAAATCGGCAGGTTTTTCATTCAACAGCCTTTCCCAGGAGCCGCCTCCGTCTGGCGGAGCTTCCCCCCCCAGGCCAGGCTCTATCAGATGGGCCAGCAGCACGATGAGGCTGCCCCTCCGGATGAATCGGGTAATCATAAATCAACTCCTATCGTTCAAGACGTCAATGACGGCGTTTTCACGCCCGAATCCGTCCGGCCGGTGAGCCGGCGCGGCCGGGTCCGTCACCCAGACCTTGCCATTGACTAAAAATTGGTATTCGTACCGGCCCTCCGGCAGGCTGACCTCGGCCGTCCAATGGCCGGAGGCGTCCGGCCCGAGCAGCCGGATCATTCCTGGCGTCCAATTGTTGAAGTTGCCGACCAGCTCGACCTGCTGTGCGCCCGGGGCGTGAATCTGGAAGTGAACCGGCACCGTCTGGAGGCCGGGGGCCGCCAGACGACCCAGCCCCAAAAGAATCACCAGCATGGCCAGGGCGCCCGCCAGAGCCGGCAGCGCCCACTGGCTTCGCTGGGGCAGCAAGCCCTGCAAATAGTCAAGGAATGTCGCCCGGGTCGGGGCGCGAAGGGCGGCCAGGATGTTTTCCGCCAGGCCATCCGGCGCCGGCACGCGCGCCTGTTCGAGGCGCGCCAGGGCGGCCCTGTAACGGGCCACGGTGGACTGCTCGGCGGGGGTGGCGGTGTTCTCGGCGACTTCCCCGTCCAGTAGCGCCTGGATCCGGTCCTGATCTTTTGTTTTCATGTTTTTGCCTGACTCGATTCCAGAAGCCGGACGAGTTCGTCCCGCCCTCGTGCGACCCGCATCTTGGCGGCGCTGACGCCGACGCCCAGCGATGCGGCAACGTCCTCGTAAGACATTCCGTCCATATGTTTCAAAACCAAGGCCTCCCGCAGGATGCCGGGAAGCTGCTTCAAGGCCGCCGCCAGCTCCTCGTCGCGGCTATCGGGCATCGGCGTCTTCTCGATGTCCTGCCATTCGACCGCCTTCTCTTCCGTGCGTTTCCGGCGGCTGAAACTGCGGAACCTGTTTTTGGCCAGGTTGGCGCCAATGCTCATGACCCAGTTTTTGAAAGCGTATTCAGCCCGGTACAGGTGCAGCTTCCGGAATGCCTGAATGAACGTCTCCTGTGTGATGTCACCCGCCTCGTGCCAGTTCCCGGTCATGCGCCACGCGAGGTTGAACACCGCATCCTGATTCCGGCGGATCAAATCCTCGAAGGCATCCGTGCGACCCGCGCGACATTCTTCCACGGCATTAAACTCGGGATCGCTCATATCCATTAATATACACCGGGCGGCAGGTGTTTGTCACCTTATTCGTCTTATGTGTCCCATATGTGACGAGTTGGGGCGGGCAGGGGTATAACAGATGTGGCGCATCCGATAACCGGATGCCGATCGAGGGCAAAAGCCCGAAAGGAGAGACGAGATGAATCGTAAACGGTGTTTCGTGGTGGCGATGGCGGCGATGCTGGTGTTGACCGGGGTGTCTTTCGGGGGTGAGGGAAAAGCGAAGCGGCAGGGAGGCGGAGCGGGAACCGCCGCCGCGGCGGGCATCCAGAAACGGGACCGGCTGAAAGATGGAACCTGCACAACGCCGGTCGTGTCTGCCGCATCCGTGAGCACGGCGGCCAAGACGCGCGACCGGCTGCGCGATGGATCCTGCCTGACCCCGACGCCGTAGTCGGCGGCCGGTTGGATCAAGGGCTGGAAGCAAGCGTGCTTCCAGCCCTTTTTTATTGGGCCGGCGTCCGCGCCGGCTTAGCGCACCTTGACCGAAACCGCATTCGAGTAGGGTGAAACGGCGGCGATGGCGTCGGTCCGGTAGGCCTGAACGCGGTAATAGTAGGTGCCTGCGGCGGGAACCGTGTTGCTGAACGTGCGGACATTCGCCCCTACGGCGCCGACGCGGGCGTAGACCACGCCCGCCCTCGAGCTCAAGCCGCGCTCAATGTAGAACCCGGTTTCATTGCTGGAATTATCCAGCCAGGTCAGGGTGACGGTGCGCAGCGAGGCCTTGGCTGTCAGGCTGGACGGGGCCAGGAGCACCGAAGGATCGGTGGTCGTGATCTTTACGGTATTGATGGCGGTGGCGCCCAGATTGTCGGTCACCACGAGGGACGCCGAAAACGTGCCGGCCTTCGTATAGGTATGGGCCGTGGTCACGCCGGCGACCGCCGCACTGCCGTCGCCAAAGTTCCACATATACAAGACGATGCTGCCATTGGGATCGTAGGACGCGCCGCCATTGAAATTGACCAGGCACGGGATGTCGCCTCCGGCGCTGTCGGCGGTAGCCACCGCCACGGGGGGCAGGTTCCCGATGGAACTGTAGGCCTTGGCCACGGCCGCATCGGCCTGGATGAGGCCGAACCCGTAAACGCTGTCCGCACCCGCAGCGCCGAGGTCCAGGCAGGTGGAGGTGATCACGCCCTCGACGACGGCCGGGCTGAAGGAGGGATTCAGGGAGAAGATCAAGGCCGCCAGTCCGGCGGTGATGGGGGATGAATAGGACGTTCCGCTTCCGTAGCCGTAATAGCCGCCAAGAATGGTGGACCAGACGCTCAGGCCCGGGGCGACGACGTCGATGGGTGTGCCGTAATTGGAGAAACTGGTCCGCGCATTCAGGGAGTCGGTCGCGCCAACCAGGAGAATGCTGGCCGGATCGGCATAGCTGCTGATATCCATGTTTTCGTTGCCGGCGGCCATCACGACCAGGGCGCCCTTGAGGCGGGCGTCGTTGGCGGCGGCGATAATGGCGGAGTTGTAATAGCCGGAAAAGCTGATGTTGATCACCTTGGCCCCGTGGCTGGCGCCGTACGTGATGGCCTCGGCCATGTCGCTGACATAAGCCGAACCCACACCGTCGGCGTACGTCATCCGAATCGGGAGGATGCGCACATTCCAGGCGACGCCGGCCACGCCGATGCCGTTGTTGCCCGTGGCGCCGGCAAAACCCGCCACCATGGTGCCGTGGCCATAGGTGTCCATGCAGTTGGTCGTGTTCAGGTAGGTATTCCAGCCGGGCAGTATCAGGCGTGATTTCAGGTCGGCATGGTTCAGGTCGACACCGGTGTCGCAGACGGCGATGATGACCTGCGTGCTGCCGACCGTGAAGTCCCAGGCGCCGGCGGACCGGATGTTGACGTGCTGCCACTGATTGGCGAAATAGGGGTCGTTCGGGGTCGTGACCGCCTGTTCAACATAGTCTGGCTGGGCCCACTCCACGGCTCCGCTGTCGAAAAGCTTGGCCGCCAGCTCTTCTTCCGTACGATTCGCGGCCCGATTGGCTTTCACGCGCAGGACGGCGTCGTTCACGAGTTTTTTTTCCAGGCGCATGTCGTAGGTCAGCAGAAGGGCGCCGAGCGCATCGCGCTGCTCCGCCGACATGTCGGCTTTCCATTTATACAGGAGCACGCCGGGCCGCCGATTTTTCTGGACGCCGCCGGCCTTGCCTGCCGCCAAGCTTGTTCCCGACAGCGTCATCGCAAAGCCCGCCGCCAACAATAATACTACAACGCGTTTGAACATGATGGAGTCCCTTCCTGTTTCGTGTCCGACCAGTGTTGGCCATGTATACTATACACGGCCCAGGTGAAAAACGTCACATTCTTGGTTCGCCGGCTATGTTCCGGATGTCGGGAACTCGAACACGTTGACACCGCAAGGGGCAACGGTGAACGGAAAGGTCGGGCCGGGCAGGATGTGGCGCTCGCCGGTCAGCGCGTCCTGGACGGTGACGGGGAATACGAGGCCGGTGTCGGGCAGGGTCACCGTGAGGGTTTGGGGCTGGTGGACGTCGAGGTTGGCGAGCAGCAGGAACGCGCCGGCTTTCTCCGAGAGGTCCCGGCGGAAGGCGGCCAGCACGGCCGCGTGCCCGTGGTCCACAAACACCAGGTTGCCGTTCTGCTTGAACAGGTCGTGCCGGGCGAGCAGGGCGTTGATGCGGGCGAAGAAGTCCGCGAATTCCGGGTTGGGCGCGAGGTCCAGTTTCTGCCCTTTCCCGATGAACGGGACGCGGTCCTGAACGCCCGCGTCCACCCCCTGGACCAGGCCGGTTTGGCCGAGCGTATAGAGGGCGGCGATGGCATACCGGGGGAGGGCGGAGCGGGCGGAGCCGAAGAGCTGGGCCGGCACGCCGGTGTCGTGGGTGGTGATGGCGCACAGGTGGCGGAGCCGGCTGGAGACGGTGTGCAGGTAGGTGATGTAGTGGCGCAGCTGCGGCCCGAAGGGATATTCCCAGCTGTTGGCCAGCAGCAGGTTGATGCCCCATTCGGGGACCGTCCGCTCCAGGGTCAGCTCATCGGTGAAATATTCCCCCAGGATGGCCAGATCCGGGAATGGGCCGCGCAGGAAGCTGCTGAGGTCGGCAATGAATTCCGCGTTGCTGCTGTGCAGGTTGTCGAATCGGACCATGCCGCCGGTGCTGGCGGCGTAGTGGGACCAGAAGGCGGCGTATTGCTTCATGTAGCCGGCGACCTCGCGCCGGACCGCCGAGCTGGGGTGGTCGTAATAGATTGGCACCAGGTCCGCCCACCGGATCCAGGTCTGCCGGTGCCAGCAGCCGGCGCGTTTGAAGTCGTCCGGTTCGCTGTCGTCGGGGACGATCCAGTCCGGGCGGGCGAGGGCGATTTGACTGTCGGAGCAGACATGGTTCAGCACGAGGTCGAGGCAGAGCCGGAGGCCCTGCCGGCGGCAGGTTTCGACGAAGTCCTCGAATTGGTCGAGGGCGCTGCGGGGGTCGGCGGGATCCCGGTAGCGGGCGTCCACATCGAACAGGTTGGCGGCGGCGTAGGGGCTGTCGGAGAACCCCATTTGCGTGACGGGCAGGAGGTGGAGGGTGTCAAAGCCCATGGCCGCGATGCTGGGGAGAAGCGCTTTCCAGTCGGTGATGGTGCCGGAGGCGCTGGGGATGAGGGTGTAGAGGCGGACGGTCCGCATGGAGGGCGGGTCCACCAGGACATAGGAATGGGGGACCCGGTCCCAATACCAGGAGTCGCCGCCGTCCAGGGAGTATTTGAGGCGGAAGCGGTAGAGGCCGCACCGGGGCGGGGTCAGGGAGAGCGCGAAGGTTTTCCCGTCCGTGGTGGAGAAGGGGATATCGCGCCATTCGCCCGGTTCGGCATCGTCCAGGTCCGTGTGCAGGACGACTTGAGGGGGTGCGTCTTTGCGGACATTCAGGGTGACGGTGAGGGCGAGCGGCTGGTCCCGGAAGAGGCGGAAGAAGTTTTTCCGGCCGGACGGAAAGGAGCGCTGGACGATGCCGGCTGCCCCCTTTTGGAGGGAGCGCGGGGGCAGCGGCGGGATGGGTAGGCGAGACAGCGACATCCAGGCTCCTGTTCAAAAAAAAGACCCGGAACACGGGTTCCGGGTCTTAGTATGGATAGCAGGCCTGGGTTTGCCTAGTTTTTTCCACGTCCCTTGACGCCGGCCGCGGTGGCGGCGTTGGAGTGGGCCTTTTCGTGGGGCCGCAGGTCGCGCGCGGCCTGGCCGGCGCGCCACATTTCGGAGTTGCGCATGACGGCGAGCTCGACCTCGAGCAGTTGCTTGTAGTTCGGGCCGCCGCAGGTCTTCATGACGCGGCGGGCTTCGGCCTGGGACTTCACGGCCTTATACAGGTCCTTGAAGACCGGCAACGTCGCCTTCTTGAACTTCGGCTTCCAGTCCAGCGCGCCGCGCTGGGCGGTGGCGGAGCAGTTGGCGTACATCCAGTCCATGCCGTTTTCGTCGACCAGGCGGATGAGGCTCTGCGTGAGTTCCTCGACGGTTTCGTTGAACGCTTCGCTGGGGGAGTGGCCGTTGACGCGCAGCACGTCGTACTGGGCCTCCATGATGCCGGCCAGGGCGCCCATCAGCACGCCGCGCTCGCCCACGAGGTCGCTGGTGACCTCGTTTTCGAACGTGGTCGGGAAGAGATAGCCGGACCCGATGGCGATGCCGAGCGCGATGGCGCGGTCGTTGGCCCGCCCGGTGGCGTCCTGGGCCACGGCGAAGCTGGAGTTGATGCCCACGCCGGCCAGGAAGTTGCGGCGCACGGAGGTGCCGGAGCCCTTGGGGGCGACGAGCAGCACGTCGATATCGGCCGGGGGCTTCACGGAGGTGAGGTTGCGGTAGACGTAGGCGAACCCGTGGGAGAAATAGATCGCCTTGCCGGCGGTGAGGAACGGTTTCACGCGCGGCCACACCATTTTCATGGCGCCGTCGGCCACGAGCATCTGGATGATGGTGGCGCGCTTGGCCGCTTCTTCGATGTCAAACAGGGTTTTGCCGGGAACCCAGCCGTCCTTGACCGCGCGTTCCCAGTCCTTGGGGTAGGACTTGGACTGGCCGACGATGACGTTAACGCCGTTTTCCTTCATGTTCAGCGCCTGGGCGGGACCCTGGACGCCGTAGCCGATCACGGCCACGATTTCCTTTTTCAGAACCTGCTGGGCCTTGCGGAGCGAAAACTCTTTGCGGGTGACGACGGTTTCCACGACGCCGCCAAAGTCGATCTTAGCCATACGATGAACTCCTTGGTAGTAATGCAGCCGGACCGTCTGATTCGGCCATGAAAGAGCGGAATTATTACTGATTGTGCCGGGGAAGTCTAGGGGAAATGCAGCAAAGATGCAAAATGGGGTTGTGCCCGGTAATTATTACTACTAAGGTATAAGCATATTGTCGTATTTACCATGCGCCTGGAGGGGTGTTTTTGAAAATCATGTTTCTATGCCCTAAGTGCCAGAAGAAGCTGGAGTCGGACGGGGAGGCCAGCGGGCGGAAGGTGAAATGCCCGACGTGCGGGCAGGAGATGGTGGTCCCGAACCGGGAGCTGAAGCCCGGGGTGACGCTGGGCGGGTTCTGCATTGTGCGCAAGATTGGCGAAGGGGGCATGGGCGAGGTGTTCCTGGCGCGGCAGAAGTCGCTGGACCGGGATGTGGCGCTGAAGGTGCTCACGCCGCAGCTATGCCGGGACAAGGAGTTGGTGAGCCGGTTCTTCAGCGAAGTCAAGGTGCTGGCCCGGCTGGAGCATCACGGGATTGTGACCGCCCACGAAGCCGGCGAGGACGGAGGCATGTTTTTCCTGGCCATGGCCTTTGTGCCGGGCCATTCGCTCCAGGAGCAGATCGACAAGAGCGGGGCCTTTGACGAAAAGACGGCGCTCCGGCTGGTTCGCAAAATGGCGATGGCTCTGGATTATGCGTGGACCGACCACAAGCTGCTGCACCGGGACATCAAGCCGTCCAACGTGCTGCTCGACGGCCGGGGCGAGCCGAAGCTGGTGGATTTCGGGCTGGCCAAAAGCATCGACAAGGCCGAGGGCCTGACGGTCAGCGGCACGGTGATGGGCACCCCGAACTATATGTCGCCCGAGCAGGTTCGCGGAGAGGGAAACCTGGATTTCCGGGCGGACTTGTACTCGCTGGGGGCGACGCTGTTCCATATGCTGACGGGGAAGATGCCCTATGCGGGCAGCAGCATCATGGAAACGCTGCAGAAGCAAATCAACGAGGCGCTGCCGGATCCGCGCACCATCAACCCGGCGGTCGGCAAGGGCTGCGTGATGCTGTTGCAGAAGATGCTGGCCAAGAAGCAGGACCAGCGGCCCGGGAGCTGGAAGGTGCTGCTGGGGGATGTTGACCGGGTGCTGGCTGGCCAGGAGCCGACCGGGCAGGCGTTGAAAGAGGGCGAATCGGTTTTGTTGATGCGCGGGGATTACCGGGGCAAGACCCCGGGCTCGAAGCGGGCGTCGTCGTCGGGTAACTCGCCTAAAAAGTGGATTGGGGTGGCAGCTGCGGCCGGTGGTCTTGTGGTGCTGGCGGCGGGCCTGACGATATGGGTGAAGCGCCGGCCTCCCGCCGGAGCGCCCGATCCTGTGCCGCAAGCGGCAGCGCCCGCCGCGGTTTCAGCCGCGCCGGTGGCGGCAGTGCCGACTGCGGCGGCGGCGAAGCTGGCGCTGGAGGCGAGAGTCCAGGAAGCGGCGGCGGTGGCGGCGGCCCAGGAAAAGGCGAGACTGGACGTTCAGGCGCGCCAGGCGGCCGAGGCGGCGGCGAAAGAACTGGCGGCCCGGGAACAGGTTGCGAAAGAAGCCGCCGCGCAGGAGGCGCGGGCGAAAGAAGAGGCAGCCAAGGCGGCCCAGCTCAAGGCGGCGCAGGAGCGCTTTTCGGCCCGGCAGGCCGAGGTGGCGGGACTGTTGTTGAAGGCGGATTTTGCGGGCGCCCGGGAAAACGCGGGAACGCTGCGGTACGATGCGGCGCTGGCGCCGGTGTCGGCGGAGGCCGAGGCGCTGGCCGCGCTGGTGGACCGGATCGGGGACCCGGACACGGTGGTGCTGCGGTCGTTTGAGAAGAACAAGGGCGAGACGGTGAAGGTGGAGGGCAAGACCGGGCTGGCTGTGGAGATGCGGGTGCTCGGGGTGTCCGGCGGCCGGGTCCAGACGCGGCAGGTCCTGCAGGGGGCGAGCGTGGACCGGGCGTTTGGGCCGGGGGACTTGAGCCTGCGGGAGCGACTGGGCCGGATCGGGGATGCAAAGACGCCGGAGGCGATGATTTTGCGGGGGCTGATGCTGGGCGTGGAGGGAGGGGACTGGGTCAAGGCGAAGCAGGTCTTGGGCGAAGCCGGGCCCGGCCTGGGCGAGGCGCTGGTGGCGGCTCTTCAGGCGAAAAGCGCGTCCCGGGAGGAGCAGGCGGCGCGCCAGGCGCTGGGCGTGATATTGAAAACGGCGGCGCTGCCGGCGGACTTGAATGAACCGGGCCGGGTGATGGAGCTGCTGGCCGCAAAACCGCTGAGTCCTGAAAATAAGGACAAGGTCCGGGCCGGCGTGGAGTCGTTTTTAAAGACGTACGGGAACTCGGAAGAGGCCGGCGTGGCCCGGGCCTTGGTGGAAGGCCTTAAAGGGATCGATCCGGAGGTGGCCGCGAAGCTGGAGCTGGCGGGGGTGTTCAAGCTGGCGGGCTTGACGTTGGACCTGGAGCAGACCGCGGCGCTTCTGGATGACATCGAGGCGCGCGGGTTCGGCAAGGACGCGGCGAAAATCCAGGCGGCGGCGGCGGCGTTCAAGCGCGACCATGGCAAGAGCGAGATCGGCAAGCAGGCCGCGCCCCTGGTCGCGGCCCTGGCGGCGGCCCAGGAGGCGGCGCCCGTTCCGTTCACCCCGGTTCCGATGCTCGAGGCCACCGAGGAGAATATGAAGAAGGCGCTTGCGGCGCTCCAGGCGGCCAATAAAAAGGCCACCGGGATTTCCAAGGCGGAGTATCGAGTGGTTAAAGATGGTTTGTGTTTGGCAATTCATTCGGCGGAAAACATACAGGATATTCGACCGCTGGCCGGGCTTCCGTTGAAAACACTTTCCCTGTTAAGGGCGGAAATCAAGGATTTCACGCCCTTGACGGGCATGCCGCTTGAAACGCTGACGCTGAACAATTGGAAAGGGGATAAACTTGATTCTTTTCCGGACTTGAAAGAGTTGCGCTCCTTGGGCCTGTCCTATTCGTCTATCAAGAGTCTGCTTCCCTTCCGCCGGCTAAAGCTTAAATCGTTGTCCGTCAATAACGGTCGGATGGACAAACTGGACGGGATCGAAGGGTTCCCGTTGGAAACGCTTTCAATCAGAAATTGCCCGGTGGAAGACTTGAGCCTGTTGGCGGGGAAACCATTGAGGGCTCTCGGGATTGGATCACTTACGGATCCGGTTATTCACGACATTTCTGTGGTGAAGGGTTTTGATTTGTTGACGTTTGAACTGGAGGGTTCCAGTGTCAAGGACTTGTCACCGCTGGCGGGAAAAGCACTCAATAAAATCGCGCTTTATCGTTCGCCCATTTCCGATTTAACGCCGTTGGCGGGCATGCCGTTGCGGGAAGTGCGATTATGGGGCCTTACGGTAACGGATCTGACCCCGATCAAGAATGAACTGCTGCAACGACTGGAACTGGACTCCCTTCCTGTAAAAGAGTTGAAACCTCTGGTCGGCTGTCCATTGCAGTCTTTGCGCGTCACCAATATGCCGAAACTCATGGACGCTCAAAACATTCCGGACTATTTTCCGGACATTCAAGATCTCATGGTGATGGAGTCTCTCGCGAAGCCCGAGTTGTTGAATCGGATGAAGAATCTCAAAAAGTTGACGGTGTTTGCTCCTGGAGAGGTCGTGGGGCGAGTCGTTCCCGTGAACGCGATCAAGAAATAAGTTTGGCGGTTTTTCTGACTGCGCCGGATCATCGTGTAATCCGCATTTGCCTTTATCCAGGAATTCGTGAATACTCCGGCTTGTGGGATAACCCCATGATAAAAACGAATGGAGTTGCACGATGTTGACCCGATTTCGCTTGATGGCTTTGCTGGGCGTGTTAGTGGCCGCGGTTTCCGTGAATGGGCAGGAGCCCCCCTCACCGCCGGACACTCCGCCCCAGCCGCAGGTTTGGTGGCCGACGCAACCGAGCCGGCTTCCCTTTGTGCATACGCTCTTCACCAGTCATATGGTGTTGCAGCGTGACGTGGCGGCGCCGATCTGGGGATGGGGCGCGCCGGGTGAGTCGATTTCCGTTGTGGTTGCGGATGAGAAGGGTGGCAACCGGGCCACCGCCACCGCCGTGGCCGGGGCGGACGGCAAATGGATGACGAAAATCGGGCCGTTTGCGGCTGGCGGACCGCTGACGCTCACGATCAAGGGCGCGAAGGAGCAAGTGGTGCTCACGGATGTGCTGGTCGGCGACGTCTGGCTCTGTTCCGGCCAGTCGAACATGGGCATTCCGGTGCGCACGGCGGCCAACGCCACGGAAGAGATTGCGCAGGCCAAGTATCCCGGTATCCGGTCTTTCACCGTGGGCTTTTATCCATCGTATGTGCCGCTGCCGACTCCTCTTCCGGCGGCCTGGGAGGTTTGCACGCCCGAGACGGTGGCCAGTTTCAGCGCCGTGGGCTATTACTTTGCCCGTGACATTCATCAAGCCGAAAAGATTCCCATCGGCATCATTCACAGCTCGGTGGGCGCGACCGCGGCCGAGGTGTGGATCAGCGGGGACGGCCTCCGGAAGTATATGCCCTACGATTTCCATGATCAACTGGCCACGCTGGCCACGAACATTGGCGATCCTGCGGTTGACTATTTCAAGGAGGTTGAACAGTGGGCGGCGGCCGTGGATCCCGAGAGCGCGAAGAAGCAGATCACCTCCGACCCCAACCTGAACACGGCGGACTGGATGGATATGGCGGTGCCCAAGCCCTGGGAAGAGGCGGGGTTGAGCAACTTTGACGGGATGGTCTGGTTCCGTACGGTTGTCGACATTCCTGCGGCGGTGGCGGGCAAGCCGGCCGTTCTCGCGCTGGGCTCCATCCGGGATACGGACATCACCTGGCTGAACGGTACGCTGGTGGGGTGCAACCAGAACAAGGGTTCCTATCGCCGGTATCGGATTAACGGCGCGTTGCTGAAGCCGGGCCGGAACCTGCTGGTGGTGGCTGTGGTCAACATCAATGGGCCGGGCGGATTTTCGGGGGAGCCGCGCGGCATGATGCTCAACTCGGAGGCCGCCTCCACGAACGTCCACCTGGCCGGAATCTGGAAGGCCCGGCCGGGGGCCGCCATGAAGGACCTGACGCGCGCCTTTCCCAAGCCCAAAACGGGCTACTATAAAACGATCACGGGGCTGTACAACGGGATGATCGGGCCGTTGGCGCCCTTTGCCATCAAGGGGGCCTTGTGGTACCAGGGTGAAGCCAGCTGGCCTTTCTGGCTGCAATACCGCCGGCTGCTCCCCGCCTTGATTGCCGATTGGCGGGATCAATTCCAGGTGGGTGAGTTCCCCTTCCTGATCGTGTCGCTCGCGACGCAAGGCGGGAAGCAGACGCATCCGACCGAGCCGGGGTATGGCGAGGTCCGGGAGGCGATGTGGCGGACGGTCCGCAAAGTTCCCAACACGGGGCTGGCGGTCGCGGCGGATCTGGGAGACGAGCCGGTATCGAACATCCATCCCAAGAACAAGCAGGATGTCGGGCGGCGACTGGCGATGGTGGCCCGGCAGCTGGTGTATGGCGAAAAAGAGCTGCTGGTTTCCGGCCCGGAGTTCACCGAGATGATGCTGGAGCGCAAGAATGCGGATCCTGATCCGGCCACCGTGAGCCCCGATAAAGAGTTTGTCAAAGAATTCAAGACCCGGCTGTATTTCAAGCATGTGGGCGGCGGGCTGGTGTTCAAGCCGGGCAACGCCAAGCCGAACGGGTTTGCGGTCGCCGGCGAGGACAAGAATTTTGTCTGGGCCGATGCGGTGATCGAGGGCGACACGGTGGTTGTTTCCGCGCCCGGCGTGGTGGTGCCGCGCTATGTCCGGTATGGCTGGGCCTACAACCCCATCATCACCCTCTTCAACAAGGAAGGCCTGCCCGCCATTCCCTTCCGTACGGACGAATGAGTCTTTCTTCTGTGCAAAGCAGTGGAGGGCGTCGCGCCGTCGACGCCGTCTTTTCTGGTAGGCCGGGCGCTATGAGCCCGGCGTCTCACACTTTCTGGTGCTTTTCATGACATATCTATTTGTGTAGCCGTGCCGCGCTCGTAGCGCGCGGCCTACACAGACCGTACGCTTCATTTTATTCACAGCTTCTACGAGCCTGGCTTTTTGTGGTGGTCGGTTGTGTCGGTTTCCAGTGCGGCTCCGTCTCAAAATCGCGACGCCCAGTTCCGCCTGATCGAAACGCCGCAACCCGACGGGTCCTCCCGCCTCGTTCACGTGCCAGCATAGCCGAAAGGGGCAATCCGTAAGCGAGGATTAGGGGGCCGGCATTGATATTGACAGCGTGCGGACGCTGCTCAATGATGGGGACATGGCCGAGGGAGCAACAACAACGGACCGGGCGGAAGACAGCACCTTGGTGCGGCGCGCCAAAGGCGGGGACCTGGCCGCATTCGAATCCCTCGTGTCGCGCCATGAACAGCGCATCTACGGACTGGCCCGCCGGCTGACCGGCTCGGAGGAGGATGCCCAGGACATCACCCAGCAGACCTTTCTGAGCGTGATGCGGAAGCTGGACGGGTTCCGGGAAGCTGCCGCCTTTTCCACGTGGCTGTCCACGATCGCGGTGAACACGGCCCTCAAGGTGGTGCGCAAGCGGCGCGGCTTGCCGTCAACCTCCCTCGACGCGGCCGTGGAGCCCGATCCCGACGGCCACGTCCCGCACCCGGATTACATTGCCGACTGGCGTGACACGCCGGACCGACTGGCCCAGCATGCCGAGACCCGGAAGTTGCTCGATGCGGCTATCGCGCAACTGGAGCCCGGGCAGCGCGCGGTATTCATGCTCCGGGATGTGGAAGACCTTTCCATCCGGGAGACAGCCAAAGCCCTGCGACTCAGCGAAGCGAATGTGAAGGTCCGGTTGCTGCGGGCGCGCCTGCACTTGCGCGAGCGGCTCACCCGGGCCTTTGGCGACAAGGAGATCCTCCATGCCCACACCTAAAAAAAGCAAGACGACTCATACCATCGGCGGCAAGCATGGCGCCACCTGCGACGAACTCCTCGCTCTCTTGAACGAATATGTGGACGGGGGTGTGGACATCAAGGCCTGCAAGGAGTTGGAAACCCACCTGGCCGGCTGCAATCCCTGCCGCGTGGTGGTGGACAATATCCGCAAAACCATCACGCTGTATCGCAAGGACAAGCCCTGCGAGTTGCCTGTCCAATTCCGTGACCGTTTACACGAGACCTTGCGGAAAAGGTGGAAGAAAAAAGGCTGAGTTTCGATTTCCTGTATCCTTTCCCGGGCTCGCGGGTCTAATAATTGTACAAGGGCAAAGGGTCTGATAGAAATAAGTCTTATATTAAAGGAGATAGGTCCTATGACAACAGAACGATATATCCGCATGGTGGCAGGCGCCTTTGTGGCGGTCAGCGTGGCGCTGGGCTATTGGGTAAATCCAGGCTGGCTTATTTTCACGGCTTTTGTAGGATTGAATTTGTTCCAGTCTGCCTTCACCGGCATATGTCCTCTGGAGGCGATTCTCAAGAAGTGCGGCGTTCCCTCTGCGGGCGGCGGATGCGGTTGCGGGAAGAAATGAAAGGGCGGCCTTGATGAAGCGATCGACCTTGTGGAGCCGGGCTTTCCCGGCTTTTCTTGTTCTCGGTTTGGTTGGCGCCTCCGGCGCCCGGGCCGTCACGCTCGACGCGTGTATTGCCGCGGCCCTGGACCGCAACCCCGACGTGCGCGGTGCGACCGAGCGCGTGCAGGCTGCCCAGGCGGCCATCCGGGAAGCCCAGTCAGCCTATTACCCAACCGTGGGCGCCTCGAGCACCTATGCGCGGACCGACAATCCGCCGCAGGCCTTCATGATGATGCTCAACCAGCGGAGCGTGTCGCTGCAGTCCGATTTCAACAATCCCCCCGACACCGACAACCTGGCCCTCAGCCTGGGGCTGCAGGTCCGGCTCTATGATTTCGGCCGGCGCGAACTCGACACCCGCATGGCCCGCGACGGGGCCGAACTGTCCCGCCTGGTTCTGCAGGGCCTGCAGAATGAGCTGATTCACCAGGTTACGCGCGGCTATTTTTCCGTGTTGCAGGCCGCCGCCTTCGTGGCCGTGCGCGAGGAATCGGTCCAGACGTTCGAGGAAAGCCTGCGCGTGGCCCGCGAGCGGCTGAACGCCGGCGGCACGGTGAAAACCGACGTGCTGAACCTGGAGGTCCAGCTCGCGCAGGCGAAAGACGACCTGATCCGGGCGAGGAACGGCGTGCAATTGTCGCTCGCGGCCCTGAATACCGCGATCGGCCAGGGCCTTGTCAGCACCAACAACCTGCCTGCCCGGATGGAACTGCCCGATACCCGGCCCGAGTTTGGGGCGGGTTCTAACGCCGTGACGGATCGTCCCGAATTCTCAGCCGCTGTGCGTCTCGCGGATGCGCGCGCCGCCGGCGCGCAGAAGGCCCGGCGCCAGTATTGGCCTACCGTGAACGGGTTCGGGTCCGTGGACTGGAACAGCGAGGCGTCCACCGATTTCGAGCAAAGCTACATGGCCGGCGTGTCGGCCGAGGTGACGCTGTTCGACGGCTTCCGGCGCCAGGCGGCCGTGGCGGGCGCCGAGGCCGGGGAACGGGCGGCCCGGGAAGATATTCAGAAGGCGGCCAATTCTCTCAAGCTGGATCTGACCACCGCGTCGTTGCAGGCCGGGGAAGCGTGGGACCGGCTCGAGGTGGCCCGGAAGAGCATCGAAAATGCGGAAGAATCCCTGCGCATCACCCGCGAAAAATACCGCCAGGGCGCGGCCGACATTCCCGAGCTGCTCACCGCGCAGGTGGGGCTGGCCGGAACCCGCACCCGGAACGTGGCGGCCCTGTATGACTGCCTGACTGCGATGTCGAACCTGGAGCGGGCGCGCGGCGCGCTGGTCCGCCGCTATGTGAAAGAACTGTAACGAGGAGTTGAGCCATGAAGAAATTCGTCAAACCCGTGCTGGGCACGGTGGTGCTGGTCGTGTTGATCCTGTGGAGCGTGGGTGTTGGAAAGGCAAAAATGGCGGGAACGCGGATCGATTTCAAGCCCGGCTTGCCGTTGCCGGCGGAAGCGGCCTTGTTCACGGTCAAGGCCGAATCGCTCGCGCCGCGCGTGGATGTGGTCGGCACCGTGGCCTCGGAGCTCCGGGTCAACCTCAGCGCCCGGATTCCCGCTACCGTGAAGGAGGTATTTGTGTCCGCCGGCAGTGCGGTCAAAAAAGGGCAACCCCTGCTGACGCTGGACGACCGCGACCTGCGGGAGCAGGCGACGGCCGCAGAGGCCCAGTTCAAGCAGGCCGAAACCGAGGTCAACCGGACCCGCCGCCTGTTCGAGAGTCAGGCCGCCACCGAACAGGCCCTGACCGCCGCGCAGTCTCTCTTTGCCGTGGCCCGCGCCCAGTGGGACCGCAGCAAGGTCATGCTGACCTATGCGCAGGTGGAATCGCCCCTGGACGGAGTGGTCACCGACCGCCGCGGTGAACCCGGCGACATGGCCGGCCCCGGTCAGGTGCTCCTGGCCGTCTACGATCCCGTCAACCTGCAGCTTGAAGTGCCCGTGCCGGTGCGGCTGCTCGGCAAATTACCGGTCGGCCAGGCCGTGGAGGTGACCCTGGACCGCTCCGCCTACGTGTATCAAGGCCGTGTGCGGCAGATCGTCAGCGAGGTCGACCCGCTCAGCCGCACCCAGCTCGTGAAGGTTCACATCGAGGGGACGGATGCCAGTGTGCTGCCAGGTACCTTCGGTCGCCTCTGGGTGGCCGACGACGCCCGCGAGGCTATCATGATCCCGGTTGCCGCGATCTATTCGGTCGGGCAGATCGAGATGGTTCAGGTGGTCCGGGAGGGCCGCGCCCTCCGGCGTTCGGTCCGGACCGGCCTGCGCACCGGCGATTTTGTGGAGGTGCTCTCCGGCCTTGCCGGTGGCGACTCGGTGCTCCTCAATCCGGTGAAGGAGAACTGAGGTCATGGAAAACGAGACCAAGCACTCCGCGGTCGGGGGGATCATCGACGCCTTTCTCAAGGGAAACCTGGCGGTCCTGCTGATCATCATTTCTTTGGCGGCGGGCGCGGCGGCGCTCTTCCTTACGCCGCGCGAGGAGGAGCCGCAGATCGTGGTGCCCCTGGCCGACGTGATGGTGATGTATCCCGGCGGCTCGGCCCAGGAGGTGGAGCGCCTGGTATCGTCACGGCTCGAGCGGATGCTCTACCAGATCGACGGCGTGGAGTATGTTTACTCCATGTCCCGGCCCGGTATGGCCGTGGTGACCGTGCGTTTCGCGGTGGGGCAGAACCGCGAGCAGAGCCTGATTAAGCTCTACAACAAGCTCTTCCAGAATATCGATAAGACCACGCCCGGCATTGCCGGCTGGTTCGTGAAGCCGATCGAGATCGACGATGTGCCCATCGTGAACGTGGCCCTGTATAGTGATCGCTACGACGAACACGTCCTATACCGGGTGGGCGAGGAAGTGGTGGCGCGCCTGCAGCGCATTCCCAACACGGCGGCTATCACCTTGCACGGGGGGCAGAGCCGGGTGCTGCAAGTCTATCTCGACATGGAACGGCTGGCGGCCTACGGGTTCACCCCCATGGAGATCGCGGGCGCGCTCAAGGTTTCGAACGCGCAGGGCGAAAGCGGGGGCTTCGACCAGGCCAACGCCTCTTTGCGTGTGCAGGCCGGCCCGTTCCTGAGTAGCGCCGCCGAGGTGCGCAACCTGATGGTGGGCATCCACGACAACCGGCCCGTCTACCTGCGCGATGTGGCGCGGGTCGAGGATGGTCCTGCCGAACTCACGACCTATAGCCGCATCGGATTCGGCGCCGCGGCCGGCTCTGCGGCTCCGAGCCTGACGGCCCGACCGTCGTATCCCGCGATCACGCTGGCCGTGGCCAAAAAGAAGGGCAGCAATGCGGTCTGGGTGGCGAAAGAGGTCGAGGCGGCCCTGGCCGAGATGCGCGGCAAGATCATTCCCGACGAAATCCAGGTCCGCGTGACGCGCGACTACGGGGCCACCGCGAATGACAAAGTCAACGGACTCGTCGAAAGCCTGGTGGAGGCCATCATCACGGTCATCGTGCTGATCGCCATCGCCATGACCTGGCGGGTCAGCCTGATCGTGGCGCTGGCCATTCCGATCACCTATGCGCTGACGCTCCTGGTCAATTATCTCGCCGGCTACACGATCAATCGCGTCACGCTCTTTGCGCTTATTCTCGCGCTCGGCCTGCTGGTGGACGATCCGATCGTGGCGGTGGAAAACATCTACCGGCATCTGGCCATGAAGCGCTTTCCGCGCCTGAAAGCCATCTCGATGGCTATGAACGAGGTCATGCCGCCCGTCATCCTGGCCACGCTGGCCGTGATTGCGGCGTTCCTGCCCCTGTTCTTCATCTCCGGCATGATGGGCCCCTACATGCGCCCCATGGCCCTCAATGTTCCGCTCGCCATGCTGGCGTCGATGCTGGTTTCCTTCGCCATCACGCCGTGGGTGTCCAGCAAGCTCCTGCCCGAGCATGCCGCCGGCGAGGAGGAGTATGATTTGAAGCGTACCCTTACCTACCGCCTCTATCACCGCGCCATGCGGCCTTTTGCGGATTCGCGGCGCAACGGCAAGCTGTTGCTCGCGGGCACCGGCGTTCTGTTTGTCCTGTCCATGCTCCTGGTCCCGACCGGCGGCGTGCCGCTCAAGATGTTGCCCTTCGACAACAAGAACGAGTTCCAGATGCTCGTGGATATGCCTGAGTCCGCCACGCTCGAGACGACCGACGCCGTGGTGCGGGACTTGGAGGACTACCTGAGAACCATGCCCGAGGTGACGGACTTCACCTCGCTGGTGGGCGCCGGTTCGCCGATGGATTTCAACGGGCTGGTGCGGCACTATTACCTGCGGCAGGGCCCGCACGTGGCGGACCTGCGGGTGAACCTGGTGAACCGCACCGAACGCGCGATGGACAGTCATTCCATCACCCTGCGCATCCGCCGGGATGTGGCCGCGATCGAGAAGCGGTGGGGCGCGCGCATCAAGCTGGTGGAAACGCCGCCCGGCCCGCCGGTGCTTTCCACCGTGGTTGCCGAGATTCGCGGCCGGCCGCATCACGAGTACCAGGATTTGGTCAACGCGGCGGAGACGGTCAAGGCCAGTCTGGCCCAGGAGCCGGGGGTGGTGGACGTGGACGACACGGTGGAAGCCAATCAGGCTGAATTTTTCTTCCGGGTGGACCGCGAGAAGGCGGGGCTGAACGGGATTTCGACGGAGGACATCACGCAGACGCTCGGGTTGGCGCTGGCCGGCATGCCCGGCGGCACGCTGCACGTCCCGGGCCAGCAGAACGAAGTCCCGATTGTGCTGAGGTTGCCGCGTGAGAAGCGGTCCGACCTGGCCCTGCTCAAGAATATTGTGGTCAAGGGACGCGGCGGTCGGTCGGTGCAACTGGGCGAGTTGGGGAGCTTCGAGCGTAAGACGGTTGACAAGACGATCTTCCACAAGAACCTGGAGCGCGTGGTGTATGTGACGGCTGAGATGGCGGGGCGGGGCCCGGCCTATGCCGTGCTCAGCCAGCAGAAGCATTTTGCCGCCCACCCGCTGCCCGCAGGGTTGACCCTCGACTGGCGCGGGGAGGGGGAGTGGAAGATCACGCTGGATGTGTTCCGGGATCTGGGCATTGCCTTTGCGGCGGCGCTGGTTGTGATCTATGTGCTGCTTGTGTATGAAACCGGCTCGTATGTGCTGCCCGGGGTCATCATGACGTCCATCCCCCTCACGCTGATCGGCATTATGCCCGGTTTCTGGCTGCTCAATCTCCTGGTGGACCGGCCGGTGGGCGGCTTTGGCAATCCGGTCTTCTTCACGGCCACAGCCATGATCGGCATGATTGCGTTGGCGGGGATCGTGGTGCGGAACGGCATTCTGCTGGTGGATTTCATCCGCAACGCGGTGGAGCGGGGGGCCAGCGTGCGAGACGCCGTGTTCGAGGCGGGCGCAGTCCGGTTTCGTCCGATTTTCCTGACGGCCGCCGCAACGATGCTGGGCACGTGGCCCATCACGCTCGACCCGATCTTCAGCGGGCTGGCCTGGGCCATCATCTTTGGGCTCTTCGTCTCCACGGCGTTCACGCTGCTGGTCATTCCAACGGTATACATCATGATTTACGGCAAACAGGCGGCGGGGTGAAGCCGGAGAACTTCCGGCTACGCGAACCGCCCGGCCACGAGAAACAGCCGGGCGACTCTTTCTCGAGCCACCTTCGTCTTCCAGCCTTTTCGTTCACGGCGCCGTGTAAATCAAATACAGCCCGCCCAAGAGGACCAGTCCGCCGCACACCTTTTTGAGGATCACCGCGCCCTTAGACTTCTCGTTCCAGTCGAGGTAGTGCTGGACCACCTCCGTGAACGTGCCTGCCAGCACGATGACCGAGCAATGCCCCATGCCGTAGAGCAGGAGCAGGAGGATGCCATACGGCAGATTGGTTGACGCCAGCTTAAATGTGACCGCCAGCATCGGCGCCATGTAGGCAAAGGTACAGGGTCCCAGCGCCACCCCGAACACCAGGCCCAGGACGAACGCCGCCAACATCCCTTTGCTCTTCATGCCGGGCTGGGCGGCTCCCGGCATGGGCAGGCGGATGGCATCAAGCAAGTAGAGGCCGACCACAAAGAAAAGGAGGGCGACAAAGTAGTTTCCATAACGCCCCACATCGCCCAGCATCCGTCCAGCCATGGCCGTGATGGCGCCGATCACGCCGATCGTGATCAGAATGCCGATGGAGAACAGAAGGGAGAGGGTGAATGCCCGACGGGTCGAAATCCGGCCCTGCTGGTCCACGAACCCGACAATCAGGGGAATGCTGGCCAAATGGCAGGGGCTCAGCAGGATGCTGAGCACGCCCCATACAAAAGCGGCGCTCAGCGCCAATCCGGCCGAGCCATCGACGGCGCGCGACAAGGCGGTGAATAGTTGTTCCATCCGGAGCCCCTTTTATTTCGCCAGGTCCACGCCGAACTCCTTCCACTTCGCCAGGATGTCATCTTTGCTGTAGAACCCCTCGTGGCGAAACAATTCTTTCCCCGCCGCATTGTAGAAGATCTGTGTCGGGATTACGTTGATCCCGTATTCTTTTCCCGCTTTCGGGTTTTCCCAGACGTCAATGAACTGAACGTCCAGCTTCCCGGCGTAGGTGTTCTGCAGGTCTTTAAGAATCGGCGCCATCAACTTGCACGGAACGCACTTCCCGGCGCCCAGGTCCACCAGACGGGGTAACATGTTTGTCTGGCTGGCCGCTTCCAGCGCGGCCGCGTTGGCGCCGGTTGCTTCAACGACGGCAGGAATAACGGTCGCCATAGGAGGAGTGCCCGGCGAAACATCTTTTAATCCGGCGTTCTTGGCTGCCAACACCCCTACAACCGCCAGGGCCAGGACGATCCAGATCCATTTGCCCGGCCCGCTGCAACAACTGCCGCCGCCGCACCCGCAAGCAGAGCCCTCGTTCTTCTTTTCGCTCATCTCACGCTCCTCAGGTTAAATGTTTCTTGATCTCGTCCACGTTCAACACCTTTCCCGCGCTTTTCACCTGGCCGTCCACGACCAGTGCGGGCGTGGTCATCACGCCGAACTTCATGATATCCTGGATCTTCTCAACCTTTTCGATCTGCGCCTCGATGCCCAACGCTTTGGCCGCCGCCTCCGTGTTGGCCATGAGTGTCTTGCACTTCGGACAGCCCGTTCCCAATATTTGAATTTTTAGCATGTGTCTACGCTTTCTGTTACATCATGATATTAAACAGGTATCCGACCGCCATGATTCCGATCGCCACCACACCGAAAAACACGGCGAGCAACCGGGGTTTAAGAACTTTGCGAAGAATGATCGCCTCCGGAAGGGAAAGCGCGATCACCGCCATCATGAACGCCAGCACCGTGCCCAGTGCCGCACCTTTGCCGAGCAGCGCCTGAACGATCGGGATGATGCCTGCCGCGTTGGAATACATCGGCACGCCGATGAGCACCGCCAGCGGCACCGACCACCACGCGCCCTTGCCCATGATGGAGGCCATGAAGTTTTCCGGCACGTATCCGTGGATGCCCGCGCCCACGCCGATGCCGATCAACACATAGAGCCACACGCGCCCCACAATGTCTTTCACCGCGTCGAGTCCGAGGCGGATCCGCTCGGGCCAATCCGGCACCTCTTCCGGGCCGGCGTCGCCGAGCTTGGTCTCGTAAACCCAGTCTTCGACGTGCTTTTCCATCCGCAACCGTCCCATGATCCAGCCGGACACGATGGCAATGACCAATCCCATACCCATATAAATCGCCGCGACCTTCCACCCGAACAACCCGAACAACAGGACCAGCGCCACTTCGTTGACCATGGGCGACGACACCAGGAAGGAAAAGGTCACCCCCAGCGGCACGCCGGTTGTGACGAAGCCGATGAACAACGGCACGGCCGAGCAGGAACAGAAGGGCGTGACAATGCCCAGCAGCGCGGCCAGCACATTGCCGGCGAATTCGCTTTTGCCGGAGAGAATCCGCCGCGTCCGTTCCGGGGTGAAGAACGAGCGGATGATGCCCACGCCGAACACGATCAGGGTCAGCAGCATCAGCACCTTGGGCGATTCGAAAACAAAAAACTCAACGGCGACAGCCAGATGCGAACCGGGCGTCATCCCGAGCAGCGAATAGGTGAGCCAGGCTGCGACCGGCGCGAGACTGCGATACACAAGCCACCATATCGCGAGACCCGCGATGCCCCACGGCAGATATTTGCCCGCTTTATTCACAGGTGCACTCCCCACGCTTTCATTCAGCCTGCCCTGAGCAAACTGGCCCGCCGCCGGGCATGGTTTTTCACGGCCTCGAAGGCGCACGTGAGGGCCTTGAGGATGCACGGGGTCTCGAGGTGGTAAAACACCTTCATGCCGTTGCGGCGGTCGCTGACGATCCCCGTTTTCTTCAGGATGGCCAGGTGGCGCGACAGGCCGGACTGATCGATGTCCGCCAGCGCGTTCAGCTCGCAGACGCACCGGTCGCCCGCGGTCAGGGCGTCCACGATCAGCACCCGGACCGGATGGGCCAGGGCTTTGAGCATGTCCGCCCGTAATTCGGCCTGTTCGTATGTCATGACGCCACCATATGCGAATATGCGCATAAGGGCAAGACCCTTTCGCGATATCCCATTACCTCTCGCAACTCGTCCGGGGAATCGTGCCCGAGGAGAATAAGCCCAACACGGCGATTACTTTTTATTCTTCAAGGCCTGCGTTTCGTTCGCGACCGGAAGCTCCGGGCGGGCGGCCCATTCCGTCCAGCCGGCGTCGTACCATCGGACATTCGGATAGCCCAGCAGGTGTTTCAGCACGAAGAAGGTCTGGCTGGCCTGGTGCCCGGTGCGGCAATGCACGATGACTTCGGTGTTGGTGGACGGAATGAGTTGGCGGTAGGCGGCCGCCAGCTCGGCGGTTGGCTTGAAGGTGACGACCTTGTTGGAACTGGTGATCACATCCTCCGAGAAGGCGCGATTCAATGCCCCGGGGATATGGCCGCCGCGGGCTTCGTCGGACTTCTTGCCCGTGTAAAAATCCGCCGGCCGCACGTCAATGATCACGGTGCCAGGCTTGCCAATCGTGGCGGCCACGGTCTTGAAATTCACCGTGAAGTCATCGGCGTCCGTTTTCACCGGGCAGGTCGATTCGGTGACGGCGGGCAAAGCGGCGTTCACGGGCCGGCCTTCCTGCGCCCACTTGGCGTAACCTCCGTTCAGGACGGCATAGTCCATGTGTCCCATCCGCTCGAACGCCAGGCCGGGCAGGGTGGCGTCGTGCATCTTGTCGCTGGGCACAAGGACAATGGTGTCGGAGGGGTGGAGGCCCAGGAGCGAGAACTGGGCCGCAAGCATGGCCGGAGGCAGGAGCATGGACGGCACGCCCCCGATGTTGCCGCGAAGGCTCTCCACGTTGAGGCTGAGGGAATTCGGAATGTGCGAGGCGTTATATTCCGGCTGGGGCCGCAGGTCAATGACCTTGAGCCCCGGGGTTCCGAGCCTTGCCGCAAGCCAGTCGGTCTCGACGACGCGCGGCAGGGCGGCGGTTACGACCTTGGCGAAGATTCCGACCTTGGGGGTTCCATCGGACGCGTTGAAGTAAGTGCGCCAGGCGTTGACCCGGGCGGCATCGACTGGCGTCAACGGCTCCGGTCGCAGCGAGACGGGCTTCAGGCAGCGATCCCGGAAGCCCTGCAGGCCATCCGTCAGCAGGTAGACATGGCCGAAGCCCAGGCGTTGAAGCGAGTCTCGGGCCTGGGCGGGATGGGTCATCCCATTGGAATAGAGAACGATCAGCCCTTTGTTCTTGTAAGGTTGAAGGGCCTCCGCCAACTCGGCGAGTGGCACGTTGAGCGCGCCGGGAATGTGGAAGGCGTTGAACTCGGCCGCCGGCCGCACGTCCACGACCACGAGATCCGGTTCGCCGGCCATCAGGCGGTCCGCGAGTTCCTCGGGTTCGATGTGGTCCCGGGCGTTCTCCACGGTTTCCATCAGGGCCTTCTCATCCACAGCCGTTGCGGCGGCCGTGTTCGCCGGCTGCACGGAAGCCCGTGTGCTGACTGGAGACAGGACGAACAAGCCGCACGCCAGCGCCACGAGGATCAGGCTGAAGGCCTTCAGGAACGGCGACCCCAGATAGGGCGCCCGGCCCGTGCGCGCTTTTTCGGTCCGCTCCGACAGCCAGAACGCCGCCACGGCCACCAGTGTGAACGTGAGGACGAACGCATTGCGTGACAGGCCCAGGGATAAATAGGCCATCTGTGTGCCCTGGTCGCCGGCGGTGTAGAGCGGCCGGACGAGGGGGAACACTTCGTTGAACAGGATGCTGCCTCCTACGGTGCCAAGCAGGAACACGAGCGCATCGATCCGGCCGGCGGCGAGACCCGCCGCGGCCGTGCCGGGACACCAGGCGCCCATGACAAAGCCGACACCGAACAACAGGCCGCCCACGATCTGGGCGCCATAAATGGTCGGCATGAGAAAAATCTGATCCATGCGCATCCAGCCTAACCCCACCAGATACGAGAGGCCCAGCAGGGCGGTGATCACCGCGGAGAACATCACCTTCACCACGGCCATGTCGGTGAAGTAGAAGACGCCGGCCAGCCGGCGCGAACTGCTGAAGCCGGCCCGCTCGAGCGCGAAACCGAATCCGAAGCCGATCAGCGCCGCGAGGAAAAAGGCCCGGTTGGTACCGAGGGCATCGAGACTGTAAAGGGTGTTAATCATGCCATTGCCTCCTGACAAACCAGGCTGCGGCATAACCGCTGGCAAAGAGACACACCATGAACACGAGGCTGCCGGAAAGGAGCAGTGCGCCGCCGCTCAGGGCCTGGCCGGAGGTGCACCCCTGCGCCAGGCGGCTCGCGAAGCCGACGATCACACCGCCCGCGAGAGCGTACCAGAGACGTCGCCTCACGGAAGAGGCGGCACCGCGTTCCACCTGGATCCGCGCGCGGTTCGCCAGAAGCGCCGAGAACAGCGCTCCGACGAAGGTTCCCACGAACATGAACACGAGGTAATAGTGCAGCGGGTTCGCGCCCCATTTGCCGAAGTATGCACTGCCCAGTGTGTGAGACGTTGCCACACACAGGGATAGCGAGGCGCCGATGCGCGCAATGCCGCTCGACGCGCCCAGCCCGGCTCCGAGAATCACGAATGAGGCCAGGAGCACCAAACCAAGCAAAACCCCGGTCAGATAGGGGTTCGAGTAGGGCTTGGGTCCGCCATGGAGGGGGTTAGCTTCCGTTTTCATGACTCAGCACCCCGCGCTTTTCTTCTTGGGCGTTTCAGGGGCGGCGGGAGCCGGCGCGGCCTGCCTGGCCGGTGCCGGCCCGGGAGCCGCGGGTTTCACGGCGGGGCCCGAAGCCGGAGCCCCCGCCGCCGGCCGGGGCATGGCAGACTCGTTCCAGTAGGCTTCCAGTCCGCCGTACAGAACCTTGATGGGGCGCTGGGTCTTTTGCGAGAGGATGCCGCCAGCCGCCATGGCCAGCGAGCCGTCGCGATCGACGATGATCAGGGGAACCGTGCCGTTTAGATAAGCCGGGTTGGCGATCACCTCTGCGATATCCGCATTTACCGAACCGGGCAATGTGAAGTCCGCATACCCGGCCGGCGGGCGGATGTCCACAATCTCGAACGTGCCGGGAAGGTCCATCAGCAGGCGTTTGAGTTCGGCGGCCGCCAGTCGTTCCGGGAGTTTGACGGTTCGAGCAGCGGGTGCGGCCTGGCCGGATCCGCTCCCGGTGGCACTCAGGGTCGGAAGCCCCTCGGCGATCCAGGCCTCGCTGCCGCCTTCCATATTCAGGACGGTCTTGAAGCCCATCTTCTGGAGTACGGCGGCCCCCATGCTGGAGCGATAGGCGGAGTTGCATACGGTGAGGACCGGCATATCTTTGGATAGGCGTTTACCCTCTGTGAACAGCTTGTTCAACGGGGCATTCAGGACGTTGCCGATGCGAAGGCCCATCCATTCACTCGGAAGACGCACGTCCGCAATGACGGGCGCCGTGCCGGCCTTCATCTGCTGATAAAGGACTTTGGGCTTCACCAGCGCGAAGGAGCCGACCGGCAGGTTGGCCTGTTTCCAGGCGTCCGGACCGCCCTGCAGATAGCCGGCGGGCGCGTCGTAACCAATACGTTTCAGGCGGAAGGCGGCTTCCTGGACTTCGCCATCCGAACCGATCAGGATGAACGGCTCACCCCAAGGGATCATGATGCCGGTCCAGGTCTCGAAGCGGCCGCGGATGCCGATGTTGATTGCGTCGGCGGGATGACCGGCGGCAAAGGGCCCGGTGTCGCGCACATCCACGAGCCACGCCCCTTTCTGGGCTTGGGCGGCGACGTTGGCAGGCGGCAGCGCCGCCGGCGTGGTCTTTTCCCAGTCCACGAGCGGCGGGCCGTCGTGATTCATTTTGGCATTATGTTTGAAATACTGGGGGGCGTCGGGAAGCCCGTCGATCACGGCCATGATGTAGGAGGTCCGATCCGGATGCTGCAGATAGGGGTTCTCCAGGCGCTGTTCGCCTATCGTGGAGACCGGTTTGTCGCTCAGGTGCGCTCCACAGAGCGAGCCCGCTCCATGGGCCGGGAAGAACCGCGTGTCGTCGGGCAATTTCGAGAGTTTATCCTTCCACGAATGATAGCCCATTTCGGCCAGCTCGGCGGCGCTCATGGCGTCGCCCATCAGGTCGGGCCGCCCGACGCTGCCGATGAACAGGGTGTCGCCGGTGAGGACGAACGCCGGGTTCGGCGCCGAGGCAGGATTATACACGTAAAGACAGGTGCCGTCGGGTGTGTGTCCCGGGGTTGTCACGATCATCGCGCGCACCCGGCCGAAGGCGATGGCATCCCCGTTCGTGACGGCCTTGTGCGGGTAGCCAGCCTGGGTGGCCGCGTTGGCGATGATCTCGGCGCCGGCGGCCTTGGCCAGTTCCATATGCCCCGCCACGAAATCGGCATGCGAATGCGTGAGGTAGACCCGGGTAATCTTCAGGCCCAACTCCTGCGCATCCTTCAGGTAGCGGGCGATATCGCGGGCCGGATCGACGATCATGGCCTCCCCGCCGCTGCCAATCAGATAGGAGTAGTGCGACAGGACGCCCAGGTTGTACTGGCGGAATACGAAGTCAGCGGATTTCTGCTCGGTTTCTTTGATGAGTTGAACGCTGGCTGCTTCGTCGCCGTGTGTCGCCGCCTCCGTATCGCCCGGCAGGCTGGCTGCCCGTGCCAAAGCGGCGGCAAGCAACATCCCCATCCCTAGATATCCGGCCACTCTCGATTTCTTCATGCGGTGACTCCTTTTGCCATTATGTCCCGATTACGACAATACCACGAGCGCCCATGCCGGTGATATGGGGTGTAGGCCCTATCCGGGCATGTAGCTTGACCCCTGCCGACTTTCGCGTCATCATATTCTCATCATGACATACTACGACAAACAAACTTCAGAAAGCAAGCGGCCTAACCTGGACGATCCCCGCGTGCCGCTGGCCGCGGAGCGAACCTTCCTGGCCTGGATCCGCACCGGGCTGGCGCTGATGGGCTTCGGGTTCGTGGTGGCGCGGTTCGGGTTGTTTCTGCGGGAGCTGGAAGTGGCCCAGCATCTGGAAAGCACCTCGAAGCACGGCGTGTCGTTGTGGCTGGGAATTGCCCTGGTCGTGCTGGGGGTGTGGATGAACCTGGCGGCCCTGGGGCGGTATCGCTTTTATCTCCGGCAACTCAAGGCGGGAATCATGCCGGACGCGCACCCGCGTCTGGAAACGGCGGTGGCCGTGGTGCTCGCCCTGGTTGGGGTGGCGGCCGTGCTGTATCTCCTGATGGCCGCGTAGGCCGCAGGATTGTTGAACCCTCGTTCAGCGGTCTGAGAAATAAATGATATTTCAGGTAAGATAGCGTCCGATAAAAGCATGAAAACGACCATTTCGAAGAAGGGGCAGATCACCGTGCCCAAGGCGTGCCGGGACCGGCTGGGGCGGCGGCCCGGCACCGTGCTTGATTTTGAGGCCGTGGGGGGCAAGCTGGTGGGAAGCAAGCGTGTGTCCGAGGATGTCTTCAGGAAGTGGAGGGGAAAGGGCCGGTTGCCTGGCGCTCTGGGGGTTGACGCCTATCTGGCCCGGGTGCGGGGATGATCTCTACGTTCTGACCGCGGATCGTGCGCGGACCTTGGCGGCGGCGCATATCAAGGCGCATTACAAAGTGTCGTTTGCCGATGCCTTCGTGATTGCCCTGGCGCCGGAATCGGCCGCCACCGTGGTCACGGGCGATCCCGAACTCAAAGCGGTCGAACCGTGGCTTCCTATTCTTTGGCTGCCGCGGTAACCGCCCGTTCCGGATGGATGGCCCGGGCCTCCTGGCGCCTGGTTGCGTTGCGGGGAGTTGTGGTCGGCCGCTTGGTGCATGACGACGTGTTGTTGCCTGGCACGGCGCTGAATAAACTCAGGACCCGGCTCGTGTGGAAGGCGGCGTAACAAGCTTGAAGCAGAGAGTTTTGATAGAGTTTAGGGAGTTTATCTTTTCCTTGTAATATCCATAAATAACGGCAAATGAGATTTAATCTGGGTCGGAATCGGAATCGGAATCGCTATCGCCGGGCGCAATCTCGACCTCGATTTCGATACCGATGCCGATGCCGATTTCGATACCGATACCGATGCCGATACCGATACCGATATACTGAGTATGCCGATGCCGATGCCGATGCCGATACCGATGCCGATGCCGATGCCGATACCGATGCCGATACCGATACCGATGCCGATACCGATGCCGATGCCGATACCGATGCCGATGCCGATACCGATACCGATACCGATACCGATATACTGAGTATGCCGATGCCGAATACCGGGAAGAAAGAAAAGATGGAGCCAACATGAGACAGACTATCAGGTTGTTCCACGGGCGTTCGTGTGGTATAGGGATTCGGAGATTTCGGCATCGGGATCGGAATCCCTATCGAAGATGACGACTCCAGGGGGGACAGAGAGAGAGATGGCCTTCAGCCACGAACGCTTGGATGTTTATCGCGCCGCTATCGAGTATGTTGGCTGGGCGCATCGTTTGTGCATGGGCCTGAAGGGAGATCAGCGCAGCACCAAGGATCAGTTGTTGCGGGCCTCGCAATCGATCCCCTTGAATATTGCCGAGGGGAACGGAAAAGTCACGGAGGCTGATCGTCGTCGCTACTTCGAAATTGCCCGGGGGTCGACGCTTGAGTGTGCCGCCATTCAAGACGTCCTTGAAGTGTGCGACATGCTGTCACATGAACAGAATCTGGAAGCCAAGAAACTTCTTGATCGCCTTGTCGCCATGCTTACGAAACTGGGTCAGCGCGGATACACTGTCCACGAGTCCAGGGACATCTACTCCAGTACCGATGCCGATGCCGATGCAAGAACCGATACCGATACCGGTGCCGAGAATTCTCGTAACGGGAAAAGGACACGCTAGAAATGCCCACGCTCGACTGGATCGGAAAACAAGCGGTGGTGAATCATCACCACACGGTTCCATTTCATTTGCTGAAGGATGTGCCGGAGCTTTCCGTGGGCGATCCGGGAACCGGAAACCTGATCGTGCAGGGCGATAACCTGCTCGTGCTCAAAGCCTTTCTCCCGTATTGGGAGGCCCGGAGCAAGGGGACGTGTCTGTTTGTGATGCCCACGGATAAGGATTGGGAAGCGATAAAAAAGAAGGGGGAAGCGAGATGAAGCGATCTGAAATCAATGCGATCATGAAGGATGCGGTGGAGTTTCTGGACCGGATGAATTTCAAGCTGCCGCCGTTCGCCTTCTGGAGCCCGGCCGAATGGGCGCGCAAGGGCCGTGAGTATGACGAGATCCGGGACAACATGCTGGGCTGGGATATTACTGATTTCGGGAGCGGGGATTACCGCACGATCGGACTCTTGCTGTTCACCATCCGGAACGGCAACTTCAGCTTGAAGAAATACACGAAGCCCTATGCCGAAAAGCTTCTGCTGGTCGAGGAGGAGCAGATTACCCCCTATCACTTCCACTGGAAAAAGATGGAGGACATCATCAACCGCGGGGGCGGCAACCTGATGGTCAAGGTTTACAACGCGACCCCGGCGGGCCGTTTTGCCGCGTCGCCGGTGGCGGTTTCGATGGACGGCCGGAATTACAAGGTCAAGGCGGGGACGGTGATCAAGGTGGCTCCCGGCGAAAGCATCACGCTGCCGGCCGGGCAGTACCATAAGTTCTGGGGCGAGCCGGGCACCGGGCGGATCCTGCTGGGCGAGGTCTCCAAGATGAACGACGACCGGGTCGACAACCGGTTTTATGAAAAGGTCGGCCGGTTTCCTGCCATCAAAGAGGATGCGAAGCCGCTGTATCTGCTCGGGAACGAGTATCCGAAGGCAAAGAAATCGCGCCAACCGTAATACAAGTATTGTTCCTGAGGAAAGAGGGAACTACGAAATACGCGAAAGGCACGAAAACAGAACCTTCTTTATTTCGTGCCTTTTGCGCTTTTCGTAGTTACGGCTCGAAGAGGCTTGGCGTGTTATGAAAAAAACGGCGTTCGTGTTTTCCCATGTCCACTGGGACATTGAATGGTATCTCCCGTTCCGGTCTTTCCGGTTCTGGCTGGTGAAGAGCCTGGACCGGTTGATCGATCCGGTCTCGCGGCAGCCGGGATTCAAGACCTTTGTGTTCGACGGCCAGGTGGCCCCGATCGAACATTACCTGGAGGTCAAGCCGGAGCGCGAGGCGGCCATCCGCAAGCTGGTCAAGTCCGGGAAGCTCTCCGTGGGTCCCTTTTATACCCAGTACGACGAGTGGCTGACGGGACCGGAGGCGATTGTCCGCAACTGCCTCTATGGAAACCGGCGGGCTCGCGAACTCGGCCGGGTGATGAAGGCCGGGTACCTGCCCGACAATTTCGGTCATCCCGCGCAGATGCCGCAGATCCTGGACGGCTTCGGCCTGAAAAGCCTCATTTTCATGCGAGGCATGCCGGAGCGGTCCGAGGCGGTGGGGGATCAGTTTCACTGGGTTGGCCTCGATGGCACGCGCGTTCTGGGTATTCACCTGCGCAACACCTATTGTAATGCTTTGGCCGCGGGGTCGAAGACGAACGCCTGGGGGCCGCCGGCGTTCCGTGCCGCCGCGTTTGGCGATTACATTCAGACGCCCGAGTTCCTGCATCGCGCAGCGTGCGAGACGGACAGGAAGAAGGGCGTGGAGGCCCTGGTGGACGCCGCGAAGAAGGCCGAGCCCGGCTGTCACACCGGGGTGATTCCGCTGGCCAACGGTTATGACAGCGCCGTGCCCCAGGAAACCATCGCCGAGCTGATCGCCCTGGCCAACAAGCAGCAGGACGAATTCGAATTTGTGCACGGGAATTGCGAAGCGCTTACAAACGCGATTCAGCGGCGCGGCGCGCCGCTGAAGGATTTCAAGGGCGAGCTGTGGGGCGGGAAGTACCAGTTGCTCCTGACAGGCGCCATCACCACGCGCAGCTACCTCAAGCAGTCGAATTTTCTGGCCGAGGCGCTGCTCGAGCGCTATGCCGAACCGCTCAGCGCGTTGGCTTCGCTCGATGGGGCGGAATGGCCGGCGCGGCCGCTGGAGGAGGCCTGGCGCTGGCTGTTCCTCAATCAGGCGCACGACGGGATCCACGGGTCGAGCGCCGATCCGGTGCACGAGGAGATGGTGCAGCGGTTCAACGCGGCCCGGCAGATCGCCGTGGGCCTGACCCACGAGGCCCTGGCTGTGCTGGCGGCGCGGCGGGACGACAAACAGGCGACGGGCGGACTCGTCCTCGCTTTCAATCCCGCGGGGAGCGCGGAGGCGCCGGCCATTGTGGATACGTGGCTGCATGGCTATGATCCGGCCAAGCATGTTGTAGTCGACGAGAGCGACCGGCCTCTGCCGATTCAAGTGGTGGCCAATCCCTGGGCGGCGGACCCACCGTCCAAGACGTCCAGCTGGGCGCCGGCGTGGCCCGACGGCAATCCGGCCCATGTGCTCGTGGCGGCGTCGGTCCCGGCCGGCGGCCTGGCCGCGTTGCGGATGCGCGCCGGCAAGGCGCCGAAGTCGAAACGGCTCGGCACGCAGTCCGCCACATCGATCGAGAACGAGCACCTGCGCGTGAGTTTCAAGCGCGGGGCGCTGGAGGTCTACGACAAGGCCACCCGCCGGACATATGCCGGCTTGAACGTCATCGAGGACGAGGCGGACCGGGGCGATGCCTGGGACTTTTCCGAGCCGTGGGAGAAGAGCCCGGTCCTGCGCAGCACGGACTTTCCCGCCACCTGCCGCCGGGTCGAATCCGGCCCGGTCCGGGCCATGCTGGAGGTCACCACCCGGATGCGGGTGCCCAAGCGGCTTGAGGGTGAGAAGCGGTCACGCGAAAAGGTGGACCTGGCGCTGGTTGCGAAGGTGAGCCTCTACCGTGGCGCGCGCCGGGTGGACGTGTCGCTGACGTTCGACAACCAGGCCTGCGATCATCGGCTGAGGCTGGTGTGTCCGACCGGGCTGGAAAGCGGCCGCGTGATGAGCCAGGGCCATTTCGGCATTCTGAGCCGGCCTGTGCGGAATCCCGACGAAGGCAAGACGGGGTGGACCCAGCCGCCGCCCGTGACGTTCTATTTCCGTGAATGGATTGCGGTGGAGGCGGGGCGGGCCGGACTGGCGGTGGCCTGCCGCGGGCTCCACGAGTATGAGTCCAGGAGTGGCCGCCACGGCGTGGACCTGCGGGTTACGCTGCAGCGGGGTTACGGGCGGATGGGCCGGTCGAACGTCAAGGCGCGGGCGGGGGCGACGTCGCCGACGATTCCGACGCCCGGCGCCCAGTGTCTGGGCGTGCAGACCTTTGATTATGCCTTCCTGCCCTATTCGGCCGGTGGCCGTGCTGCCCGGGCGCCGTTCATGCCGCAGGCGCTGGCATTCCTCTATCCGCCCATGGGGCACCAGGCGGATCCGACGCATATCCTGGTGGATCCGGCGCTCGTGAAAAAGGGCGTGAAAGGGGCGATCCCGGCCCCGGCCTTCCGGGTTGAGCCGGGCCACCTGCGCGTCAGCGCTTTCAAGCGTGCGGCGGAGAATGACGGCTGGATTGTGCGGTTCTGGGAGAACGAGGGCCGGAAAACAAAAGCCCGCCTCACGCTGGCCCCGGCCTTTGGAAAGGTTGTTGAAACCAATCTCAACGAGGAAGCGATCCGGCCCGTCAAGGTGTCCGGCGGTCGCGTGACCCTCGAGGTGGCTCCGTATAAGATCGTGACCTTGAAACTGTTTGAGGTGATAAGCGTGCGGCCTACTTGATGGCCAGATTTGACGATTTAGCAAGGAAAGCGAGCTTTCGCGCCTGCTCGTCAAGCCGGCTTCGAGGGCTGTTGCGCCGGACGGTGGACTGTGCCTCCGCCCAGGTCATGGCGTCCTGAATCAAGCGCCAGCGCTCCTGGGCTGTCCAGTTCCGCTCGCGCTTGCATGCTTCACGTTGGATGAGAGGATTCACGGGCAGATAATGCTTTCTTCAAATCGCGAATGCGATCATTTTTCCGGTCTTCGGGATCGAGGCTCAATTGGCAGGCCAGCATGTCCGCATCCGACAACCCCCGGTAAACGGTTCCGGCAGCGGTTTGCCCGGACACGGATGTGGTGAAGGACTGTTGCCAACTCGGCAGACCCGCGACGCTGAGGAAGACATCAATGGCGCCGTGGGGGCTGCTCAGGCAATAGATTGTTTGCCGGCCCAGCCATCCCGTTGGCAGGGCTGCCACCGGACCCCAGGTTTCCTCCGCGGGGCCCCATTCGGCATCCAGTTCGGCCAAGGCCTCCTCGCACCGAAGACGGTTGCCGGCGTCGTCTTCGATCCATAAATCGATGTCGAATGTCAGGACCGGCTTGTGCCGCAGCAGAAAGTGGACCCCGCCAATAAGAAGCGTGCGCACCTCCCGGCGGTTGAAGACGGTCAGGATATGGTCAATGTCCATAATTAAAAATTTAGCACGAATTACGGCTGATTAAAGATTAATCGGCGCGCGCCCGGCGTGATGGCCCTAACACAAACCTAACAATTCCCTCACATGAGCCTGACAAGCGTCGGCTTTACTTGCTGCCTACAAGAGAAAGGCAGCAGCATGAAATTTGTCACGAGCGTTTTATTGGCAGGTGTGGCTCTGGTGGTGATGACCAGCGGTTGCGGGCGCAAGGCGGAGACGGCGTTTACGGTGGCGGGCTCGACTGCCTTCCAGCCGTTTGCCGAAAAGCTGGCGGATCAGTTCATGGCCTCGCATCCGGACGTGAACATCACGGTGCAAGGAGGAGGCTCCTCCCTCGGCATCCAGTCCGCTCTTTCCGGCACGGCCCAGATCGGCATGGCGGACTTGGTGATCCTGCCTCCCGAGGCGTCCGCCCTGACCCCGGTCGTGGCGGCCCGCGATGGCATTGCGATCATCGTGAATCCGGCTAATTTGATCAAGACCCTGACGACGGAGCAGATTCGCGCCGTGTTCAACGGCACGACCGGGAATTGGAAAGAGCTGGGCGGCGAGGATCGGCCGATCCGCGTGGTGTCCCGCGAAACCGGCTCGGGCACCCGCTCCTCGTTCGAGCAGGTGGTGGGCGGCATCAGCCTGCTCCGCGAGGCGCTGGTGCAGGACTCCAACGGGACGATCCGCGAGACCGTGGCGAATGACCGGGATTCGCTGGGCTATCTGTCGCACGGTCTGCTGAACGCGAAGGTCAGCGCCGTGAGCGTGGACGGCGTGGCCTGCACCGCCGATCAGATTGTGGCCGGCCAATACAAGCTGGTGCGGCCGGTTTACCTGCTCACCAAGGGGGCGCCCGCCGGGGCGGTGAAGGATTTCATCGATTACATTCTTTCGGCGGAAGGCCAGGACATGATCAAACAGGACGGCCTGCTGCCCGCAAAATAAGATGAAACCTGTCGGTGAAAGAGTGGTGGAGTGGACGCTCAAGGGCCTGGCCTTTTCGGCGCTGGCCAGCCTGCTCCTGATTGCGGTCTTCATTTTCATGGAGGGGGCCCCGTTTATGGTCCGCCTCGGGGTGAAGGATTTTCTCTTTTCGTCCGACTGGCGGCCGCAGGAAGGCCATTACGGCATTTTTGCCATGATTGTGGCGTCGGTCTGGGTGACGCTGGGCGCCATGCTGGTGGGCGCGCCGCTGGGGATTGCGGGCGCCGTTTTCCTCAATGAATTTGCGCCCGAGTCCGTGCGACGCGTGATCAAGCCGATGATCGAGCTTCTGGCGGGCATTCCCTCCGTGGTCTACGGCTTCATTGGCGTCATGGTAGTGGCGCCCCTGATCCGCGAGCATCTCGGCGGGGCGGGGCTGTCGGTGCTGGCGGCCGCGCTCATCCTGGGGGTCATGATCCTGCCCACGGTGATCAGCATTTCGTCGGACGCCATAGGAAGCGTTCCCCGGTCATACCGGGAGGGGGCGCTGGCCCTCGGGGCCACGCGGTGGCAGAGCGTGCACATGGTGGTGCTCAAGGCGGCCCGGTCGGGCATTGCCGCGAGCGTGATCCTGGGCATGGGCCGGGCTGTGGGGGAGACCATGGCGGTGATCATGGTGGCCGGCAACGCCGTCACGATTCCGCATTCGCCGCTCGATTCGGTCTGCACGCTGACGGCGAAGATCGCGCTGGAGATGGGTTCCGCGGTGGGCCTGCACCGGCAGGCGCTGTTCGCCACGGGGGTGGTGCTGTTTATCGGCATCATGGTCCTGAACGGACTGGCCATGGCCGCCATGAAGAAACGGAGCGCCCGGACATGAGAATTCCGCCCAAAGCGAGCCAGGCCATCGCGGTCGCCCTGCTGGGCGGGGCCACCCTGCTGACGCTGGCCGTGCTGGTGTTCGTCATCGTCTTCGTGCTCGGCAAGGGGTTGCCGGTTATCAACTGGGCTTTTCTTCTGGACGTGCCCCGCGAGATGGGCAAGGCCGGCGGTATCTTTCCGACGATCGTGGGCACCCTTGTGCTTCCGCTGGTGGCGATCGCGATCGCGCTGCCGATGGGCGTCGGCACGGCGGTGTACCTGACAGAATACACGCGGCCGGGCCGCGTCACGAGCGTCATCCGGTTCGGGACCGACTGCCTGGCCGGCATTCCCTCCATTATCTTCGGGCTGTTCGGTTACATTTTCTTTGTCACGATTCTGCGCATGGGCTGGTGCATCCTGTCAGGCGCGCTTACGCTGGCGATTATGGTTCTGCCCACGATCATCCGGACCGCGGAAGAGGCCATCAAGGCGGTGCCGAACAGCTACCGGGAGGTGAGCTATTCGCTGGGCGCGACGCGGTGGGAGACGGTGCTGAAGGCGGTCCTGCCCAATGCCCTGCCGGGGATTGTGACCGGCGTGATGCTGAGCGTGGGCCGGTGCATCGGTGAAACGGCCGCCGTGATTTTCACCGCCGGCACCGCGCTTCGGTTGCCGGATTCGCTCTTCGACTCGGCGCGGACCATGGCCGTGCATTTCTACATCCTGGCCCGGGAGGGGATCTCCAACGAGAACGCCTACGGCACGGCCGCCGTGTTGGTCATTTCGGTGCTAATTGTGAACTCGGTTTCCTATTGGATGATGCACAAGTTCATCTCGGGACGGTCGGCATGAACGAGGCGGTCAAATTTTCGGTCCGCGGCCTGGAGGTTCGCTTTGGCGACGTCGTGGCGCTTCGGGGGATTGACCTGGAGGTGCCCGCGCGCAGCATTTTGGGGGCCATCGGCCCGGCCGGGTCCGGCAAGACCGCGTTCCTGCGGGCCCTGAACCGGCTGAACGACCTGAGCCCGAACTGCCGGGTGACGGGCCAGGTTTTGCTGGACGGGGAGGACATCAACCGGCCGGAGTATGACGTGGTGCGGCTGCGCAAGCGGGTGGGGATGGTGTTTGCGCTTCCGGTGCCGCTGCCGATGAGCATTTTCGACAACGTGACGTACGGGCCGCGGCTTTCGGGCTCGCGCAAACGGGGCCAACTCCAGGAGCGGGTCGAGCGCAGCTTGCGCGCCGCGTTCTTGTGGGAGGAGGTCAAGGACCGGCTGGACATGTCCGGCATGCGGCTGTCCGGCGGCCAGCAGCAACGGTTATGCCTGGCCCGCGTGCTGGCCATGGAGCCGGAGGTGATTCTCCTGGATGAGCCGTGCTCGGGCCTGGACCCGGTTTCGACCTCCCGGATCGAAGAGGCCCTGGTGGCGTTGAAGAGCGACTATACTATCGTGCTGGTCACCAACAACACCAAGCAGGCGGCCCGCGTGGCCGACCGCACGGTGTTTTTCCTGACCGGCGAGGTGATCGAGTGCGGGCCGACCGCGCAGATCTTCACCGCGCCGCGGGATCAGCGGACGAACGACTATGTCAGCGGGAGGTTCGGATAATGGCGGCGCCCGTGATCCAGATTGAGAACCTGAACCTTCACTACGGAGCGTTTCACGCCCTGAAAAACGTGAACCTGGCGATCGGCGCCCGTGAAATTACGGCGTTGATCGGGCCCTCGGGGTGCGGCAAGTCCACGCTGTTGCGTTGCTTGAATCGGATGAATGACCTGGTGCCCGGCTGCCGAATCGAGGGTGCGGTCCGGTTTGAGGAAAAAGACCTTTACGCGCGGGGCGTCGATGTCTGCGGACTGCGAAAACGGATCGGCATGGTGTTTCAGCGGCCCAATCCCTTCCCGCTGTCGGTCTTCGAGAACGTGGCGTTCGGGCTGCGGGTGTCGGGGCTGACGGATCGCGCGAGCGTGAACGCGGTGGTGGAGCGGAGCCTGCGCGGGGCGTGGCTGTGGGATTATGTGAAGGACAAGCTGGGCGCCCCGGCGCTGGAATTGCCGCTGGATCAGCAGCAGCGGCTTTGCGTCGCGCGCGTGCTGGCCGTGGAGCCGGAGGTGATCCTCATGGACGAGCCGTGCTCGGCCCTGGACCCGATCTCCACCGCCAAGATCGAGGAACTCATGCTGGAGCTTCGCGCGGCCTATACGATCGTGATTGTCACGCACAACATGCAGCAGGCCTCCCGCATTTCCGACCGGTCGGCCTTCATGTTGATGGGCGAGATGATCGAGGCCGGCGGAACGCTGGGGCTGTTCACGAAACCGACGGACAAGCGAACCGAGGATTATATCACGGGACGATTCGGGTGACCGCCGGGCGGCGCCCGGCGACAACGAGAAAAGAGGAAGCCGATGAGCATACACATGCAGCGTGAAATCGAGTCGCTTAAACGGCGGATTCTGGCGTTAAGCGCGGAAGTGGAGAGCGACCTGCGGGCGGCCGTCCAGGCGGTGGAGGACCGGAACCCCAAGCTGGCGCAGGAGGTGATCAACGGCGAGACGCGGACGAATTCCATGGAAGTGGACGTGGAGGAGGAATGCCTGAAGATCCTCGCCCTGTATCAGCCGGTGGCCGCGGATTTGCGGTATATCATTGCCGTGCTCAAAATCAACCAGGATTTGGAGCGGATTGGCGACCTGGCCGTGCATATTGCCGAGCGAAGCCTGACGCTGTGCGAGCAACCGCGCCTGGACATTCCTTTCCGGATCGGATTGATGGCGGATAAAACCCGGAAGCAGCTCAAGAAAGTGCTGGATGCGTTTGTCAATCAGCGGGAGGATGAGGCCCGGGCGGTTTGTGTGGGTGATGGCGAGATCGATGACTTGAATCATGAGATCGTGGCGCAAGTGAAGGCGGCGATCCTGGAGAGGCCCGCTCTGATCGACACGTTCCTTTATATCATGAGCATTGCCCGCCACCTGGAGCGGATTGGCGACCATACGACGAATATCGCGGAAGACCTTATTTACCTGATCGAAGGCCGGATCGTCCGGCACACGGCGGAGGTTTCCGATAAAATCCGCAAGGCGGACGGGGTGCGGCCCTGAGGAGGCTTATGTTTGCTGCCCAGTGCCGGTGGATCTGGTTGGATGATTGCGCCGAAACGGAAAACCAGTACGTCGGCTTCCGTCGTGATTTTACGCTTACGCAAAAGCCGGATTCCGGCCGCCTGCTGATTTCGGCGGATTCAGACTACCAGGTGTTTCTCAATGGTCTGGAAATTTACGGGCGGCAGTTTTCGGATTATCCGCAGGAGCGTTCGTTCGATGTTTATCCGGTGGGCGACCTGCTGCGGCGCGGGCGGAATGCCATCGCGGTGCTGGGTTATTACCGGGGCCGTGGCGCCAGCGACTACCGGAGCGGACGCCCCGGGTTGATTGTCCAGCTGGAGGCCGGGGCCACCCGGATCGTCAGCGATAGCCAGTGGCGGGCACGGCTGTCCCCGGCCTATGCGTCGGGCGGCCAGGTGGACCAGGTGACGAAACAGATGGGCTTTGTCGTGGTGCATGACGCCCGGCGTGAGGACGGCTGGACGAGCCTGGGTTACCAGGTGGGTCGCGGCTGGCGGCGCGCGACGGAGCTGGCCGGGCCGACCGACGGGTATTGGCGGGCCTTGTCTCCGCGCGCGTTGCCTCAAATGGTGCGTCGGCCGTTTTCGGCCGCCAAGGTGGTTTGCCTCGGCACGGCGGTGCGGTTGCGGACGTCCGCCGACTTGTCGCCGTCCCTGGCGGTGGCCTCGGAATTCAAGCACGCGGTGCGTCCGCCGCCGTCCCACAAAGCCCCGTGGCGGTTTGCCGTGCCGGAGGCGGCCGGGCAGGGCGGTTATGTGCTGGCGGACCTGGGCGCGGAATCTTTCGGGTTGTTGAGGATTGAGCTGGAGGCTCCGGCGGGCACCGTGGTGGATGTGGCTCATGGCGAGCAGCTGGAGGACCTGGGCGTGCGGGCCGCCCCCGGGTATCGGCGGTTTGTGGATCGGTTCATCTGCGCGGCCGGGCGCCAGGTGCTGCAGGTGCCGTTCCGGCGACTGGGCGGCCGGTATATCGAATTGCACCTCTTCGGCTTCACGCGTCCGGTGCAGGTGCACGCGGTCGGGCTGGAGCCTTTGGAATATCCGGTGGTCGAGGCCGGCTCCTTTGCCTGTGCCGACACGATTCTGACCCGATTGCAGGAGGTGTCCCTTCGCACGTTGAAGCTTTGCATGGGCGATCACTATTTCGATTGTCCGTGGCGGGAGCAGAGCCTGTATTCCTATGACAGCCGCAACCAGGCGCTTTACGGGTATTATGCGTTTGGCGAATATGCCTATCCGCGGCAGTCCTTCCGGCTTCTCGGGTGGGGCGGGCGCGCGGACGGATTGCTGGAAATGTGCGCGCCGGCTTCGGTGGATATCGTTATCCCGATCTTTTCCCTGGTTTGGATCCGGTCGCTGCAGGAACATTGGCTGTTCAGCGGAGACTCGACCTTGTTCGACGAGTTCCAGCCGGTGATCGAGCGGATCCTGGGCGCTTTTCTGGCGCGGGTGGACGAGCCGACGGGCGTCACCCGCACGTTTGCCGGGCTTTGGTCTTTTTATGAATGGACGACGGGGCTGGATTATCAGCCGAAAACGGGGCCCGGATCCGGGTTCCGGCTGGATGCGCCCCACAACATGTACCTGATTGACGCGATGCGCGCCTATGCCGCCATGCTGGCGTTCAAGGGGCATGACGGCCAGGCGAAGAACTGGAGGCGGAAAGCCGACGCTCTGGCGGCGGCCGTGCATCGGTTGTTCTGGGATCCGGCGCGCCAGCGCTATGCCACCTATGCGGATCGGCGCCGGCGCCGGCATTATGCTGCCGGGATTCAGGCGCTGGCAATCGCCACCGGCGTGGTGCCAGCCGGCCTGCGCCGGCCTTTGCAGGCGGCCCTCGTGACGGATGAATCCCTCGTGGAGATGACCTTGCAGGTGATGGGGGTTGGCGTTCACGCCATGCGTCAGGCTTCCGTGGCGGAACAGGGCGCCATGCTCAAGCGGGTGCGGGGCGTCTATGGCGGCATGGTGATGAATGGCGCCACCTCGCTTTGGGAGGTGGCGGACAAGAGCGCGATGGCGCCCGGGCTTGAAAATGACAGCGGGCGGGGCCACGCCCGTGAACGCATTCCCTATGAAGGGGATGACATGTTTGCCGAGGCCGGTAGTTTGTGCCACGGGTGGTCGGCGGTGCCGATCTGGCTGAACATGGCTTATATTCTTGGGGTTTGTCCGCTCACGCCGGGGTTCAAGACCTTTGCCGTTGAGCCGCATCCCTGCGGCTTGCCGGGGGCGTCGGGAAGCATTCCCACGCCGCATGGCCAGATTCATGTGGCGTGGGAGCAGGGCCGCGGCGGCAGTTGGATCGACGTTTCAGCCCCGCGTTCGCTCACGCCCGTCATCCGGCCCGGCCCCGGGTTTTCAAAACCGGTGCGAATTTCCGTGAATGGCCAGCGGCGGGCGGGTTGAGTGCCGTGAAAAGCCCGATCGAGATTGCTTGCGCATGGGGTTGTGTAGCGCCGCACTGAGTGCGGCGGATATCCGCCCAGTAGGTGGCGGCCAGCCTGCCCTGAGCTTGTCGAAGGGGTCCCTTGACCGCCGATCATCGTGGCTGTCCGGTGGGTGGGTTGAGCGGCCTGCGGCGTTTCGGGCGCAAATGGCCGGCCGCTTTCGGGCGGATCCGCCTTCCGGCTGGGGGCGTCGGGGCACGAGCCCACGCCGCCTCGCCGTCAGGCGGCTGCGCCTCGAAATCGTCGCGTCCATTTTCGCCTGATCGAAACGCCGCAAGCCTGAACGTCATCGCGCGCCCGGCCCCCTCGCGGGGAGCCTCGGGCGGCGCGCGAGACGGCTTCCGTGAAAAGCCCGACCTAAATGGTTTGTGCCCGGGGTTGTGTAGCGCCGCACTGAGTGCGGCGGATGCCGGCTAATTGAATGGAGGGCGGCGCGCCGTCGCCGCCGCATGGTGGCTGTCCGGCGGGTGGGTTGAGCGGCCGTAAAAAGCCCGACCTAAATGGTTTGTGCCCGGAGTTAGCCGAGCACCTCGCGCACCTTCTGGGCGATGACGTCGCGGCTGAATGGCTTGGAGAGGAAGTGAACGCCGGCTTCCAGAATGCCCTCCTGGGCGATGACGTCGGCGGTGAAACCTGAAATGAACAGGCACTGGATGGAGGGGCGTTGCTCCAAAAGCCGTTTGGCCAGGTCGCTTCCGCTCATGTTGGGCATGATGACGTCGGTGATGAGGAGGTGAATTTCGCCCGGATGCTGCGCGGCCAGAGCCAGCGCCTTGGCGGGATCATCGGCAACGAGCATGTTGTAGCCCAGGTTTTCAAGAAACAGCGTCGTCGTGACGCGGATGGACTTCTCGTCCTCGACCAGCAGAATGGTTTCTGTGCCACGAGGCCGTGTGCCGGGCGGTGCGGTAACGGGGGCCTCGGCGGAAACCGGTTCGGCAAACCTGGGCAGGTGGATCTTGAACGTCGTGCCTTTTCCGGGTTCGCTATAGACCGTGATGAAGCCCTTGTTCTGTGTCACGATTCCGAATACGGTGGCAAGCCCGAGGCCGGTGCCCTTGCCGAGTTCCTTGGTGGTGAAGAACGGCTCGAAAACATGATCGAGGACTTCTTTCTTCATGCCGTGACCGGTGTCGCTCACGATGAGCAGGACGTATTCGCCGGGAACCGCGTCAGCGTGACTCGCGCCGTAGGGTTCATCGACTGTGATGTTGGAGGTCCCGATGGTGAGTCGACCTACGCCGGCAATGGCATCCCGGGCGTTGACGCACAGGTTGGCCAGGATCTGGTCGACCTGAGAGGGGTCGAGCTTGACCTTCCACAGGTTCGGGCCGGGGGACCAGGTGAGGGTGATGTTCTCGCCGAGCAGCCGCCCGAGCATCTTGAGCATGCCGGCCAGCATGTCGTTCAGGTCGAGAACTTTGGGCGCGATCGTCTGCTTGCGGGCGAAGGCGAGGAGTTGGCGCGTGAGGTCGGCCGAGCGCTGGGCGTCGGTCGTGATCTCGTCCAGTATGGGGCGGATGGGGTGCTCGGGCGGCAGTTTGTCCCGGCACAGGTCGACGTAGTTCAGAATGCCCAGGAGAAGATTGTTGAAGTCGTGGGCCACGCCGCCCGCCAGGCGGCCGATGGATTCTATCTTCTGGGCCTGGGCAAGCTGGGCCAACAGGATCTCGTGCTCCGCCGCTCTTTGCTTGCGTTCCGTGATGTCGATACCCGTACCCACCAGGAACGGGCGGCCCTCAATGGTGATCGGCCGGCCGGTCATCAGAAGCCACAGGAACGCCGGGCCGCCGCGCAGGAGAACCCGAGCTTCCACCGTCTGCTCCTTGCCGCTTCCCAATACACTGGCGATCTTCATTTGGATGAATTCCCGGTCGTCCGGGTGAATCGTGGTGAGCGCGCTTGTGCCGGCGACCTGGTCCTCCGGCTTGCCGACGATTTCATCACGCTGAAAGGCGTTCCATCGCACGTACTCGCCCTTCTCGTCGAGCATGTAGAAGGTGCCGGGAATGCTGTCGATGATGGTTTTGGTGAGGGCCTGCTCCCGCACGATCTCCGCTTCCGCCTGCTTGCGCTCGGTGATGTCCAGGTGGGACGCCAGGAAGAACGGCTGGCCGTCCAGCGTGACCTGGCGTGTGGAAACGGCGAGTGAAAGGATGTGCCCCTCCCGGTGGTAATGTTCGACGTCAAAACGGACGGTTTCACCGGCGTTGAGGCGGTGAAGGATATCGGCACGGTCTTCGATCGTCCTGTCTTGGAGGACATCCAGCTCCGTGATGTTCTTGGTCTTGAGTTCTTCCAACCGGTACCCATGCATCTCGGCAAAGACGCTGTTGATCTGGACTAACTGTCCGGTCGTTGTCATGAGCAAGAGGCCCTCGTTCGCCTGTTCGAACAGATCGCGATAGAGACGTTCGGCATTCTTTTGCGCCTCTTCCGCCTGCTTGCGTTTGGTGATATCGTGGGAGACACCGAAAACCCCCACGACTTTGCCCTCGATATCGTGCACGGGCCCTTTGGTGGTCAGGAACGTATGCCTCCCTCCGCCGATCGTCACGACTTCCTCATGCGTCTGAGTCACGCCCGATTCCATGATGCGCCGGTCGCCCGTCATGATCTTGCCAGCTTCGACGGCGGGGAACCAGGTGCTGTCGTTCCGGCCGAGGACGTCTTTCACGGGCTTGCCAAAAAATCGCGCCGTCGCGCTATTGGCCAGCAGATAACGGCCTTCTGAGTCCTTCACATAAACAGCATCCGACGTGCCTTCCGAGACGGCGTACAGCAGGGATTGGCTTTGGCGAAGCGTCTCCTCGCTTGTCTTGCGGCGCTTGATCTCAAGAAGCAGGTAGAAAAGGATGGCGCATAAGACAAGGAAGACGCCGAGCGTGATCAACCATTCCTTCTTGTAGACAGCCCAAACGGATACCGGCTTGTTGATCAGAATGCTGCCTTCCGGCAAGTCACGCTCGGAAATGTTGAAACGGGTCATGACCTGGAAGTCGAACATGTACTTGTTCGGGCTATCCAGAAGCACGGGGATCGATTCAACGGGCGCGCCGCCAAGGATCCGCGCGACCATTTCCGCGGCGGCTTGACCGTGATGATAGCCGCTTGTCACGCGCCCGCCCAGCGCACCCAGCCCCATGCGGATATCGGATAGCACGAACACGGGAACCGACGAACGCCGGGTGAGCCGCGGCGTGCTTTGCGGGACGGTGTAGGTTGTCCCGTTCTTGTCGACAAAATGGTGAAGCAGAAGAACGACGCTGTCGCGGCGCAGCTTCGACAGCGCCTGCCCGAGCTCATCCAAGGTCATGTCACCGAGGGAGAGATAGACGAACGCGAGGTCTGGCGGGAACTTTCCGCGCATCTTCTCAACGGCGGAGCGGTGCGCGTTCCCGGTGGTCGTGCCATCCGTCACGACGACGATGCGCGTCGTCGCCGGGCGGAGTTTTAGCGCGCACCGGATGGTCCCTTCGTAGTCGGTGTTTTCGCTGGTTCCCGTGATGTCTTTCCGCCCGTCCAGCATCCGCTCGTTGAAATCGTTGATCGACGCGAAGACCACCGGCACCCCCGGAAACAGCTCGTCGCGGTACGTTCGCAAGAACTCCAGCGCATCGTTATCGCAGGCGAGAACGGCATCGAACCGGAAGCCTTTATAGCCCGTGCGAAGCAGATCCTTGAACTGCGCGAAATACGGCGGACTGGGCGGAATGCGCTTGGTGTCCATGAAGGACACGTACGTTTCCACGCCAGGATCGGAATGGGCAAAGGTGTCGTCGATCCCGCGCAGCATGTTGTCTGTCCAGACATAGCCGCGGTTGAATGAGTTCAGGACGAAGACGCGCTTCGCCGGCTTTTCCGCGGCGATGGCAGGAAGCGATGTCGCGCCGCAAAGCAACAGAGCCACAAAGGGCAGCGCGATCAGGATTTTCCTGAGTGAAAGAATCATGGTAACGTTCCCTTTGGGCTTACCTCGAAGACATTACGTTTAAGGTATACAAGACATATGGGAATATCAACCGACAAATAAAGCGGACGTGTAGCGTTTCCCGGCCGGGAAAAATGGTTTTGACAAAACCACCGGAAATGTCGCACAGTTAATGATGATGAACAGAACAACCCCCCAGTTGACCGTGCCGAGCCAAGCCAGTTTCCGTGAAAACGGAACGCGGGCGATTATTGGGATTATAAGCTCCCCCGGCGCGGTGGAGATGTTGGCTTCCTGAAAGGGAACACATCGGCGCCTTTATAACCCACCGCGCAGGCGGTGGGTTTTTCTTTTGGGAGACGGACATGGCCAAAATCAATTTCGGCGGGACATGGGAAACCGTGGTGACACGGCAGGAGTTCAGTCTGGCCCGGGCCCGGTCGACGCTGAAGCACGAGGTGGTGGCGGTGCTGGGCTATGGGGTGCAGGGGCCGGCCCATGCGTTGAACCTGGCGGACAACGGGATCACGGTGATTGTGGGGCAGCGCGAAGGAACGAGCAGCTGGGCGCGGGCTAAAAAAGACGGCTGGGCGCCCGGTCAGTCGCTGTTCAGCTTGGACGAGGCGGCGAAACGCGGTACGATCCTGATGGTGCTGGTGTCGGACGCGTCGGTGAAGACGGTCTGGCCGATCATCAAGCCGCGCCTGACCGCCGGCAAGGCGCTGTATTTTGCCCATGGATTCGGATTGGTTTTCAGCGCCCTGACGAAGGTGAAGCCGCCTCCGGGGGTGGATGTGTTCATGGTGGCGCCGAAGGGGGCGGGGGTTACCGTCCGGCGGAACTTCCTGTCGGGAGCCGGGATCAACGCCAGTTTTGCGATCGACCAGGATGCGACCGGCCGGGCGACGGAGCGTTGCCTGGCCTGCGGGGTTGCGATGGGCGCGCGCCATTTGTTTCCGACAACGTTCCGGAAGGAGACGGTCGCTGACCTGGCGGGGGAGCGCGGGATGCTGGTGGGGGGCCTGGCGGGGGTGCTGCAGGCGCAGTATGAGGTGCTGCGCGCCAACGGGCACAGCCCGAGCGAGGCCTTTAATGAAACGGTGGAGGAGCTGACGCAGAGCCTCATCCGGCTGGTGGACGAGAAGGGCATGGATTGGATGTTCTGTAACTGCTCAACCACGGCCCAGCGCGGGGCGCTGGACTGGATGCCGCGCTTCCGGGCAGCGACGCTTCCAACGTTCAAAAGGTTGTATGCGGCGGTGAAATCGGGTAAAGAGGCGGCGCGGGTGATGAAGGTCTGCGGCCGCCCGGACTACAAGAAGCGGCTGCAGAAGGAGCTCGACGCGTTGCGTCACTCCGAGATGTGGACGGCCGGTGCGGCGGTGCGCCGCCTGCGGCCCCGGGCGCCGGCGAAGGCCGCGCCGGGCCGGGCGCGCGGCGTGGGCGGACGCGAGACAAACTGACCGGGTTGGCGGTCGATCCGGAGGAGCGAGTGATGAAAGCGGAAAAGCAAGCCGGGACTAAGACCATCGAGGTGCTGGATACGACCTTGCGGGACGGCGCGCAGGCCGAGGGGATCTCCTTTTCGGTCCGCGACAAGCTGGCCATCGTGAAAACGCTGGATGAGCTGGGCATTCCGCTCATCGAGGCGGGCAATCCCGGCTCCAATCCCAAGGATCTGGAATTTTTTGAAGCTGTCAAGGACGTCGCCCTGACCCGGGCGGTGGTTTGCGCCTTTGGCGCCACGCGCAAGCCGGGCCTTGCCGCGGAGAACGATAGCCAGGTGAAGAGCCTGCTGTCGGCCGGCACCGGCGTGGTGGTGATCTTCGGCAAGACGTGGTCGCTTCATGTCACCGAGGTGCTCAAAACCACCCTGGACGAGAACCTGGCCATGATCCGCGACACGGTGGCCCTGGCACGGGCCCGGAGCATGCGGGTGATCTATGACGCCGAGCATTTCTTTGATGGCTGGAAAGCGGATCCGGCGTATGCCCTGAAGACCCTGGCGGCGGCGGCGGACGCCGGGGCGGACGTGCTTTGCCTGTGCGACACGAATGGCGGCGCGTTTCCCGACGCGGTGGCGGCGGGCACGGCGGAGGCCCTGGCATTGCCGGGCCTGCGGGCGACGGTGGGGATCCATGCGCACAACGACTCGGGGCTGGCGGTGGCCAATACCCTGGCCTCGGTGCAGGCCGGCGCCCGGCATGTGCAGGGGACGCTGGCTGGCTTCGGCGAACGGTGCGGGAACGTCAACCTGGCGACGGTGCTGGCCAACCTCCAGCTCAAGCTGGGGTATGCGTGCATTCCGCCTGAATCCCTGAAAGAGCTGACGCCCGCCGTGCGGCGTGTCGCGGAAGTGGCTAACATTGTTTTGCCTGACGATCTGCCCTACGTGGGCCGCAAGGCGTTCGCCCACAAGGCGGGCATGCACATGGACGGCGTGCGCAAATGCAGCGCCTCGTTCGAGCATGTGGCGCCGGACAGCGTGGGCAACTCGCGCCGCTTCCTGATGAGCGAAGTCGCCGGCCGCAGCGCCGTGCTGGAACGGCTTCGCAAGCTGGACCCGGCCATCCAGAAGAGCGACGCGGTGGTGGACGCGGTGGTGGCCCGGCTCAAGGCGCTGGAACAGGAGGGGTATCAGTTTGAGGGCGCGGACGGCAGCTTCGACCTGTTGATGCGCAAGGCGCTGGGCACCTACAAGCCTCTTTTTGAGCTGGAGCATTTCCGACTTCTCGGCGAGCGGCCGGCGCGGGGCGAAATGGGCGCCGCGGTCCTGATGAAAATCAGCGTGGAAGGGCAGACGGAGATCACGGCGGCCGAAGGCGACGGGCCGGTGAACGCGCTGGATCGCAGCCTGCGCAAGGCGCTGGAGCGGTTTTATCCCGCGCTGAAGACCGTGCGGCTGACCGATTTCAAGGTGCGCGTGCTGAACGGGAACGCGGCCACCGAGGCGGCGGTGCGCGTGCTGATCGAGTCCACCGACGGCCGCGAGGTGTGGACCACGGTGGGCGTTTCGACCGACATTATCGAGGCCAGCTGGAAGGCGCTGGTGGACTCGATCGAATACAAATTGATCCAGGATCGGGAACAACATCCCTCTAACCGGGGTTGAGGAGAGCAGGACGATGGGCAGGAAAACGAGCATGACGATGACGCAGAAGATTCTCGCCCGCGCGGCGGGCCTGGACCGGGTCGAGCCGGGCCAGCTGATCGAGGCCAAGCTGGACCTCGTTCTCGGCAACGACATCACGGCGCCGGTCGCGATCCGCGAATTCGCGAAGATCGGCAGCGGCCGGGTGTTTAACAAGGACAAGATCGCGCTGGTGCCGGATCATTTCTCGCCTAACAAGGACATCAAGGCGGCCGAGCAGTGCAAGGTGCTGCGCTGCTTTGCCTGCGAGCATGACATCACGAACTATTTCGAGCTCGGCGAGATGGGCATCGAGCATGCGCTGTTGCCGGAAAAGGGATTGGTCGGGCCGGGTGATGTGATCATCGGCGCGGACAGCCACACCTGCACCTACGGCGCGCTCGGCGCGTTTTCCACGGGCGTGGGTTCCACGGACATGGCGGCGGGCATGGCGACGGGCACGGCCTGGTTCAAGGTTCCGGCCGCCATGCGCTTCGTGCTGACGGGCGCCCCGCGCGCCTGGGTGAGCGGCAAGGACGTGATCCTGCACATCATCGGCAAGATCGGCGTGGACGGGGCCCTGTACCGGTCCATGGAGTATTTCGGCGACGGGCTCAAGTCCCTGACGGTGGATGACCGGCTCTGCATGGCCAACATGGCCATCGAGGCGGGCGCCAAGAACGGGATTTTCCCGGTGGACGCCAAGACGCTGGCCTTCCTGAAGTCGGTCGGGCATCCGGGCGGCACGGTGTTCAAGGCGGACAAGTATGCCGTTTACGAACAGACGATCATGATCGACCTGGCGTCGCTGGAGCCGACCGTGTCGTTCCCGCATCTGCCGTCGAATACTCGGCTGGCGCGCGAGTCGGGCAGCGTGACGATTGACCAGGTGGTGATCGGCTCGTGCACGAACGGGCGGCTGAGCGACCTGGTGACGGCGGCGAAGGTGCTGGCCGGCCGGAAGGTGAAGAAGGGCCTGCGGTGCATCGTGATTCCGGCCACGCAGAAAATCTGGCTGGAGGCCATGAAGAAGGGCCTGTTCAAGCAGTTTGTCGAGGCGGGGGCCGTGGTGTCCACGCCGACCTGCGGGCCCTGCCTGGGGGGGCATATGGGCATTCTGGCGAAAGGCGAGCGGGCGGTGGCCACGACGAACCGGAATTTTGTGGGCCGGATGGGGCATCCGGAATCCGAGGTGTACCTGGCCAGCCCGGCGGTGGCGGCGGCGTCGGCCCTGACAGGGCGGATCACGGATCCGTCGGAGGTGATGTGATGAGCGAACAAGGAGCGGCAATGAAGGCGCAAGGCAGAGTGTTCAAGTATGGCGACAATGTGGACACGGACGTGATCATCCCGGCCCGGTATTTGAACACCTCGGACGCGGCGGAGCTGGCCTCGCACTGCATGGAGGACATCGACGCCGACTTCCCGAAGAAGGTGAAGGCCGGCGACCTGATGGTGGGGGGGCGGAACTTCGGGTGCGGCTCCTCGCGTGAGCATGCGCCGCTGGCGATCAAGACGGCCGGCATTTCCTGCGTGATTGCGGAGAGCTTTGCGCGGATATTCTATCGCAACGCCATCAACATCGGCCTGCCGATCCTGGAATGCGAAGCGGCGGCGAAGGCGATCGCCGACGGCGCCGTGGTGGGCGTGGATTTCGAGACGGGCGTCATCACGGACACGGTCACGGGCCGCACGTGGAAATCGGTGCCGTTCCCGCCGTTCATGCGCGAGCTGATGGCGGCCGGCGGCCTGGTGCCGTACGTGAAGACGCGGCTGGAGAAGAAATAGGATTCCTGGCAGGGGGCGAGGGTCCAGGGCGGGATTGTCAACCTGCGCAAACTCGCGTCTGAAATCGGCGTCGCCCATACCACGATCCGCAGCTACTATCAGATTCTGGAAGACTGTTTGATTGTCGAACGCATCGAGCCGTTGTCCGCCAGTGCCACGCGCAAGAAACTCACACGATCAGACAAATATCTTTTTTTCGATCTTGGGGTGCGTCGCCTGGGCGCCCGCGAAGGATGTCGTCCTCCCCGTGCTCAAGGGGGCCAGCTTTTCGAGCAATTTGTCGGCCTCGAACGGCTTCGGTTCTTCCGCCCCCGGCAGAGAGCCGTTCAACTGCGGTTTTGGCGCGGTCCCGACGGCCCCGAGGTCGATGGGGTGCTGGCCTGCGACGGGACGTATCTGCCGATCGAGGTCAAATGGACGGAGGCACCCGACGCGGGTGACGCCCGCCACCTGAACTGTTTTTTGAAGGAGTATCCAACCTTCGGGAAAGGTTATATCATTTGTCGTGTTCCCCAGAAAATCAAGATCAGCGATCAGGTGATGGCGCTGCCCTGGCAGACGTTTCTCGATGAGATTGCGGCCGCGATTGCACCCCCGGGCAGTTGCGGGGGAAGATGAGCGTGACGGCCTTGGCCCAGAGCGATGGATAGGCGTTCGTTTTCCCTTGACCGGCCACGGGGCGCATTGCAAACTAGTCTGACTAGTTTAGAAAGAGGTGCCGGATGGCCAGTTGGGCGTTACAAGACGCGAAGGCGCGGTTTAGCGATGTGGTGGACCAGGCGCGCCGCAAGGGGCCGCAGACGGTGACGCGGCGCGGGCTGGAAGCCGTGGTGGTGGTGTCGGTGGAGCAGTACCGCCAATTGATCCGCGGAAAGGGTCGCGGCGATCTGGTTGGTTTCTTCGCCCAATCTCCGCTTGCCGAACTGGAGGCGGACTGGTTGGCCCGTTCCCGCGATGCCGGTCGGGAGGTGTCGTTGTGAAATACATTCTGGACACCTGTGCCATCTCGGAATTGGTCCGGCCTCAACCGTCGCCCGCTGTTGTGGACTGGGTCCGCAATCAACAGGAAGAGCATCTCTTTCTCAGCGTCTTGACGTTGGGAGAGTTGCGCAAAGGCGTGGAACGCTTGACCGATGGCCGACGCCGGAGGCGTCTCGAAAACTGGCTGGACCGTGATCTCAAGCTGAGGTTTTCCGGAAGATGGCTGGCGATTGATGAAGAGGTCGCCGAACGCTGGGGACTCGTTACCGCTCAAGCTGCCGCCCATGGCGCGGTTCTGCCAACCCTCGACGGTTTGATCGCCGCCACGGCGCTGGTGCATGGAATGACCGTCGTCACACGCAACGCTGCCGACATGGCCGCCGCCGGCGCACCGGTCTTGAATCCCTGGGAAGCCGCCTGATCGATAGCGACCGCGAGAAGAAAAGACCATGGGGTATTGGGGCGATGTGCCGACGATCTCGGACGGCGGGAGCGGGTTCTCCATGTCATAGCAACGGCATTAAGAAACCACGAATAAACACGAATAGACACGAATGCGGAGATGAAGGGGCGCGAAGCGCGCCATAAAACGGGGGAGCGGGGCCGCCCCGCAAGAACAGCCATGTTTCAGAAACGTCACGTGCAAGGATTCGTGTTGATTCGGGGCCATTCGTGGTTTCTGGATCGGACAAGCTGCAATCAGATTGCGATTATCTGCGAGCGCAAGTGGCTTAACGAGGTGGGCACCGGAGGCCTGTCGAGATGAAATCTTGGTTGGAATATCAATGAAGAGGGTGGAAAATATGCACTTTATCGATCGCCAATCGCCGAAGGGGATTCGGGTTACGCAGCCGGTCGTCGGCCTGGAATGGACGGAGCTGATCTATCCCGACGTGCCGTGCTTTTTGCGCGATGGTCGGAGTTTTGTATTCGATAGTTCCGAGGGGCCGCAGGTCTGCTATTTGGGTCGGAAAGTCACGACCCGCAAGCTGTTTCCCGACCGCAAACCTCGACATGTTGTGATCACCTTTGACGGTCGCTTCGCCTATTACACGGAGACGAGCGACAAGCGGGGCGGCAGCCTGACGCTTTTCCGCAAGGATCTGGAAACGTTTCGAAGCGAGGTGCTGTTTCAGGTGACCGGGAAACTGCCGGGCACGGCTCTGCCGGTGGCGCAGTTTCCGCGCATTCAAACCGTTTCCGCCGATAATCGGCGCGTGGCCACGACGGGTTGTTCCCTTGGCGACGGCAAGACGAAGGATGCGCCGATCGGTATTGTCGTGCTCGATCTCGACTGCGGCCAGACCCGGATTGTGGCGCAGGACCGGGATTTTGTGAACCCGCATGTCCAGTATTGCCGCTCGACGGAGCTGGACGCGTCGCACGACTTGATGGTGCAGATGAATCATCGCACCCGCAGGGCGGCGCCCGGGCGTCCGGCCGGATCGCTGTCTGAACGGGGTGTGGACGCCCATGTGGTTCGGGATGACGGCACGGCCTGGCGCAATCTGCCGTGGGGCCGCGACGGGCAGGAGTCGCTGATCGGGCACCAGATCTGGCGCGGCAATACGCGGGCGGGCGTGACGGTGACGCTGGAGGCGCGCGACACCTCGTACGGGTGGGCCGACGGCACCCGGCAGGATGTGGTGGCGGGCTGGCCGGTGAAGGCCTCGCGGCAGGCGCACACGGGGCGGCTGACGCCGGGCGGGACGCGCGTCGAGCTTTCGAAGGATTTTCCGCATGCCCGGTTCTGTCACCTGTGCACGGATGTAACGGGGCTGAGGTTCGCGCTGGACACCTTTCCCGTTTTTGACGGGGAGCGGGCCGGCATGCAGGTCTATTTTGCGAGCGCCAAGAATGAACGAAGCCCGCTGGAGTTCACGTACCTCCTGAACACGAGGCTGAACTTTCTAGGCCCGGATGCCGGCACGCATGCGCATCCCATTCTGTCGCCGGACGGCAGCCTGCTGCTCTTTAATTCCCGGGCCTCGGGGTCGAAGCAGTTTTATATGGTGACGGAGTTTGAGCGCTGAGCGGTTCCGGGGGGGGCTGCGTAGGCGGTTGGGTTGCCGTGAAAAGCCCGATCTGAATTGTTTGTGCCCGGGGTTGTGTAGCGCCGCACTGAGTGCGGCGGATGCCGGCTAATTGAATGGATGGCGGCGCGCCGTCGCCGCCGCATCGTGGCTGACCGGCGGGTGGTTGAGCGGCCTGCGTCGTTTCGGGCGCAAATGGCCGGCCGCTTTCGGGCGGATCCGCCTTCCGGCTGGAGGCGTCGGGGCACGAGCCCACGCCCCCTCGCCGTCAGGCGGCTGCGCCTCGAAATCGTCGCGTCCCTTTTCGCCTGATCGAAACGCCGCAAGCCTGAACGCCATCGCGCGCCCGGCCCCCTCGCGGGGTGCCTCGGGCGGCCCTTCGACTCCGCTCAGGGCCGGCGCGCGAGACGGCTGCCGTGAAAAGCCCGACTAGATGGTTTGCGCCCGGGGTTGTGTAGCGCCGCACTGAGTGCGGCGGAGGTCTGCTAATTGAATGAAGGGCGGCGCGCGACTCTTCGGTTCCCGTTAGAAGCCCCAGTTATATTGGCTTTCAAGGAAGGACGCTCGGGTTCGTGGGCTTCGTTCGGAAGGCCATGACAGGTCTAAGCCTCGTAACTAATCGCAGATGCGCCCCTGGCCCGGGGGCGTAAGAACGCTGTACGAGCCTTCTCCGCTTTGGTAGGATGCCATTGTTAATTCGAGAGGAGTGGCTCCGCCATGGAGATTCCAGGGTTTGATCAATGCGAGAAGATTTCCGAAAGCGGTTTCGCTTCCTATTGGACGGCGTTTCAGCAGTCGTTGAACCGGCACGTGACGCTGGTGCTGCTGCGGCCCGATGCGGTTTCGGATCCCCAGGCCCGCCGGGCCTTTCTCCGGGATATCCGGATCGTGGCCAGCCTCAAGCATCCGGCCCTGTTCCAGGTATTTGATGTGATCGAGCTGGATGCCACCCTGGTGGTGACGGTCGAGCACCTTTCGGGGCTGACCTTGCGGCAATATGTGCGCCAGCGGGGCGCGATCAAGGGGAAGAAGGCGCTCACCATCGCCCGGTGGGTTGCCGAGGGGCTCAATCATGTGTACGATAAAACGGGCATGCTCCACTTGGCGCTGACGCCCGATCAGGTCTGGATCAACGAGGAGGGGCAGGTCAAGATCCTCGGGTTCGGGTTCAGCGATATTTTTTCCCGGATCGGCTATTCCATCGACGATGTTCCGTTCCTGTCGCCCGAGCAGGTGCAGCACCGGACGTCGTGCGACTTCCAGGCGGATATCTATGCGCTGGGAGCGTTGCTCTATTACATGGTGACGGGGCGGGTTCCGTTTGAGGGAAATTCGTCGGCCGAGATCCTCAACCTGACGGTGACGGGCCAGTTGCCGGCGCCCAATCCGGCGTCGATGGGCGCCACGGTGGCGACGAACCAGCTGATGGCCCGATTGATGATGAAGGATCCCCAGGACCGGTATTCTGGATGGCTTCCCGCGATGCAGGAGATGGACACGGTGCTGGATGGTGCCAAGGTCCTGCCGGCCGGGGTAAAAGGGCGATTGAGCACGATCCTGATCGCCTCGCCGGCCCGGGCACGGCCCACCGGTTCCCCGGCCACGACCGCGCCCCGCCGCGCCCCGCCGCCGCCGGCCCAGTCCTCGCCGGGGGCGACCTTTGCGGTGCTGGTCCTGCTGGCGGCCTTTTGGTTGTGGATCGGCATGGCGCTATGGCAATTGCCTCCACCCGTCACGGCTCCTGTTCCGGTGGCACCTGTGTTACCGGTGGTGACGCCAGTCGCGCCGCCCGTGGAAACACGGGTGGAGCCGCGGGTGGAACGGCAGGATGATCGACGGCCTTCGACGCGTGTCCGCGTGGTGCGGAAGCCGGCCGCGGAAGAGGGCTTGCAATGACGGGTTCGGGAACCCGGGGCGACGCGGAAAGTCGTATCCGCTTCCTGCGCGGTGAACTTGAGCGGCACAACCGCCTGTATTATGTCGATGCCCGTCCGGAGATCGAGGACCGGGCCTATGATGCGCTCTACCGGGAACTCGAAGAACTCGAAAAGAGACATCCGGACCTGGTGACGTCCGATTCGCCCACGCAACGGGTGGGTGGCGAGCCGCTGTCCGGGTTTTCGACCCGGACACACACGGTCCCCATGATGAGCCTCGGCAACACCTACAGCCGGGAGGAATTGGCCCAGTTCGACCGGCGGGTTTGCGATCGGCTCGGCACGGATCGGGCCGTTTACGTGGTGGAACCGAAAATTGACGGCGTCAGTCTCTCAGTTCGATATGAGGCCGGCGTGCTGGTCCGGGCCCTGACCCGGGGGGACGGGAAAACGGGCGATGACGTGACCGCCAACATCCGGACGATCCGCTCCGTGCCGTTGCGGTTGTCCGGCGCCCGGCCGCCGGCCGTGTTCGAGGCGCGGGGCGAAGTGTTCATGACGCGCGAGGGATTTGCCCGGCTGAACGACCGGCGGCGGGAGGCGGGCGAGGAGCCGTTCGCCAACGCCCGCAATGCCACGGCGGGGTCGATCAAGCAACTGGATCCCAAGATCGTGGCGCAACGGCCGCTGGAGGTTTTGTTTTATGCCGCCGGGGAGGTGGCGGGACTCGACATCCGGAGCCAGCAACAGCTGTTGAAGACCTTCCGCGAGTTTGGCTTGCGGACGCATGCCCGGGTGTGGGTGACGTCGAGTTTTGACGAGATGTGGCAGGCGGTCGAGGCGTTGGACGCGATGCGGCCGACCTTGCCTTATGACACGGATGGCGCGGTGATCAAGCTGGACGATTATGCCCGGCGAGAGACGGTGGGCTGGACGGCCAAGGCCCCGAGCTGGGCCATGGCCTATAAATATGAGGCGGAAACGGCGTTCACCCGGTTGACGGCCATCACCGTGCAGGTGGGCCGGACGGGCACCCTGACTCCGGTGGCCGAACTGGAACCGGTCGCCCTGGCCGGGTCCACGATCAGCCGGGCCACGCTGCACAACGAGGATGAGATCCGTCGCAAAGACATTCGCGTGGGCGATCTAGTGGAAATCAAGAAGGCGGGCGAGGTCATTCCCGCCGTGGTCAGCGTGCGCCAGGAGAGCCGCCCGGCCTCCGCGCAGCCGTTCGACATGGAGCGTTTCCTGGGGGGGCAATGCCCGGAGTGCCACGGGCCGATTGCCCGCGATCCGCAATTCGTGGCCTGGCGCTGCGAGAATCCGCAGTGCCCGGCCCAGAGCGTGCGGCGCATCCGGTATTTCGCCATGCGCGAGGCGCTCGATCTCCAGATGCTGGGCGAGGTGGTGGCCGAAGCGCTGGTGGAAAAAGGGCTGATCAGGGAACCCCTGGACCTGTATGACCTGACCGTTGAAAAACTGGGAGCCCTCAACCTGGGAACGGCGGAGTCGCCCCGTTTGTTTGGCGAAAAGAACGCCGAGAAGCTGCGCCAGGCGCTTGAGGCGGCCCGGGCTTTGCCATTGTCGAGGTGGATCTGCGCCCTGGGAATTCCTGAAGTAGGCGAGAGTACGGCCTATGAATTGGGTCGCGCGCACCGCGATCTCGTTGATCTGGCCCATTCAGACCTGCTTCGGGCCATGCAAAAGTATTATGCTCTGGATGCCTCGCGGCCCAAAAAGAAGGAGGATTCCGCGGGGCATGCTTCCGCCACGGAAGACATGGAAAAACTGGCCCGAAAGTTGGAGGCAAAGGGAGCGGCTAAACCGTCGTCCGCGAAAAGCAAGTCGCGTGAATGGTTGCTCGCCTTTGGCCCCAAGGTGGTGGAGAAGGTGATCGCCTATTTTGAGTCGCCGGCCGGCCTTGCGGTTTTGGCGCGCCTGGCGAAGCTGGGCCTGGCGCCGCGCGGGGATGGGCAGGCGTCGGGCGATGCTCCGCTGGCCGGAAAGACGGTAGTGCTGACCGGCACCCTGGCCGGCACGACACGGGACGAGGCCACGGACCTTATCCGGGCCGCGGGCGGCTCGGTCGCCTCGACGGTGTCGAAGCAGACGGATTTTGTGGTGGCGGGGGAGAACGCGGGGTCGAAGCTGGACAAAGCCCGGGAACTGGGCGTGCCGGTGCTGGATGAGAAGGCATTCCTGGCACGGGTGTCCGGGGAAAAGAAAGTGACGAAGACCGAGCCCCGGGAGGGATGGCTGTTTTGAGGAAGGCAGGGCGTCAAGATGATGGCGGTGAGGCAACACTGGATTTTTGCATGTAAAATAGGAGGAGTGTCATGACGATTCGGAATCTGAGTCCGCAACATATGTTTTTCGAGATAGCCAAGGCGCACAAGCCGAAATACCGGTTTGCGGGGCGTGACCAGACGGCCTTCAAGGCCTGGAAGGGCAAAGCGCTGCCCGAGGTGATGAAATGCCTGGGCGATTTCCCCAAGCGGGTGCCCTTGAATCCTCAGCTGCTGGCAGAGTGGACTCACGAGGGGCTGCGCAAGCAGCGCTGGATCATTGATGTCGGGCCGTATCTTTCCGCGACGCTTTACGTGAACATTCCGGCCGGAATGAAACGGGGCGAGAAGCGCCCGGCGATCTGTTGCTGGCACGGGCACGGGTCGTTTGGCAAGGATCCGGTGATGGGCAATGATTCCTCGCCGGAAATGAAGCGGTCCATTTCCGACCATAATTACAATTATGGGTACCAGATGGCGAAGAAGGGGTTCGTCACGTATGCCATCGACTGGATGGGCTGCGGCGAGCGCAACGACAGCCGGAAGCCGAATTACCTGAATGTGGCCGGCGGCCGGGACTGGTGCAACTTGTATTATCTGCACGCGACCATGCTGGGCATGACGGCTCTTTCGATCAATGTGACGCACGGTATGGCAGCCACCGATTTCGTGTGCACCCTGCCATTTGTGGATGCCAAACGCCTGGGCGTGATGGGGTTGAGCGGCGGCGGGACGATGACCCTCTGGTCGACCTTGTGCGATCCGCGGTTCAAGGCGACGGAGATCATCTGCTACAGCGATCTGTGGGCTTACTTCGGCATGCGGGATACGAATTATTGCGGGTCGCAGGTGGCGCCGGGACTGTTCAAGCTGGTGGATCTGCCGGATGCCCAGGGCTTGATTGCTCCGCGGCCGCTGCTGGTGGACATTGCCGCCTATGACACCTGCTTCATCGTGGACACTGCCATGCAGTGTTTCGAGCAGGTGAAGCGGATTTACAAGGTTGCCGGCGCGTCTGAGAAGCTGGAGCTGGACTTCTTCGAAAAGGAGCATGCCTGGGGCGGGAACAAGTCCGAGGCCTTCTTCAAGAAGCATCTCCAGTATTAATAAGACCGAGGGGCTGTTTCAGGCAAGACCCTGCTGAACCTGCGGCTCGATGGCTTCCGCCCAGATCCGGTAGCCCGCTTCCGTGGGATGAACGCCGTCGTTCATGATACGGGGTGGCAGGATTTCATCCGAATCCAGGAAAAGGCGGCCGATTTCGGAAAACTCCAGAAGAGGCCGGGCTGCCGCGAAAGCCGCGAGATGGGCGTTTGTTTCGCGGATGGCGGACCGGAAGGGGGCGGTGCGCGCCTCACCGCGCGGGAAAAGGCCCATCAACAGGATCCGGCTGGCGGGTGACAGGGCGTGAATCCGGCCACACACGGCCTGGACGCCTTCGGCGATTTCGGCGGGCGTGTTGGAGGGGGCGTTCGTCGAGCCGGTCAGGTTGTTGGTGCCGATCAGGAGCACGACAAGCCTGGGCGTTTGACCCGAAAATTCGCCATGATCCAGCCGCCAGAGCACGTTCTGCGTCCGATCCCAGCCAAAGCCCAGGTTGAGCGCGCGCCGGGGGGCGTAAAACTCCTGCCAGATCCTTTCGCCGCGCGGGATTCCTCCAGCCGGATAGCCTTCGAAGAGATGGGTGATGGAATCGCCGATAAACACGAGGTCATGCGGGCCGGCGGCGGCTTCCGCGCATTTGGCCTCGTGGCGGGGCCACCAGTCGTAGAAATCCTCTTCCAATTTCGGAACCGGAATGACGGCGGAATGGGTCATGGCCGCACCGAATAGCGGACCCAGCCTTCCACGGTCTGGCCTGGTTCGGCGACCAACACATTGGCAACCGTATTGCCGGACTTGGCAATCAGGTTTTGGCCGTTGGGCGAGGTGGTCAGGTTTTCCACGCAGACGTATTCAGCCCCGGCGGCGGTGTATACGATCACATGGGGGAAATGGTGGCTGGCCTCGAGGGTCAGGGTGCGTCCGAGTTTGGTGAATTGGAGGTCAGCCGTTTCCCCGGGCTGACGTTTCCAGAAAATATTGTCCGGCAGCAGGTTGCCCAGGGGTTTCGGTTTGCGGAAATCGAGCGGCGAACCGTCAATCGGAATCGTGCCGCCCGTGGGAACCAGGTCTTTGGATTCCAGCAGGTGGTCGCAGGGAACCCGGATCAGCACGTCATCCCGCGAGCCTTGGAGGCGCCAGTAGGGGTGGATGCCATAGCCGAAGGGCAGGCGGCGGGTGTCGCGGTTGATAACCTGGAACGTGACCGTCAACCCGGAATCGTCCAGGGCGTGGATCAGCTTGAAGGTGCAGGTGAAGGGGAACCCTTCATACACCGGGGTTCCGGGGTTAAAGTCGATCCAGGAGACCACCCGGGACGGTTCCGCCTGGAACGAGAAGGCCTCGTCGCGCACCAGTCCATGGATGAACACTTTTTCGCCGCGCTTGTTCTGCGTGATGGTTCGCCCGTCGTACGCATAGGCGCAGTCGGCCAGCCGGCAGGGGGTGGGGAACATGTTGAAGGCGCCGGTGTATTTTTCGCCGTTCTGGCAGAGCGCTTCGTCGAAGTAGATCATCTCCGTGCCGTTGGCTTGAAAGGAGGTGAGGTTGGCGCCATAGCCGGGCGTGATGGATGCCTGGTAGGCGGTGCGGCCTCGGTGGGTGATGACGACGGGGTTCAGGCTGTCGGCAGGTTTTTGCATGGGTGTTGTTCCTTGTGTGTTGAAAGGATTAACCGGATCTCTTCACTCAAGACAGGCTGGACGATGTCATTGCCGAATTCGGCGAGGACAAGGTGGGGCTCATGCGACGTGACATCCTTTTCGATGCGCCGCAACCCTTCTCGCGTGGTGTTTCCGCCCACACCCGCGTTGATGATGGTGATGACGCAATCGGAAAAATGGGTCTGAATGGTCAGGTTGAGGATCGCGGGCCAGCGGGCTTCGGGGGCTTGGTGAGTGGCTTCGGTGATCGAGTCGCCAAAGGCGACCACCCTGATCTGATGCTTTCGGGACATGGTCTATACGTCCTTTCTGTGGACACCGGGCAGATGGGTGCGGACGACGAGATTCGGGATGGAGGTAAAGTGGGGATCGGTGCTGACCAGAACGGCGCCGGCCTGGAGGGCGCAAGCGCCGATGATCAGGTCCGTGGCCGGCAAGACGATTCCCCGTCGGTCCAGTATCCATGCCAGTTCGGTTGTCTTTGTCCAAAGCGCCGGGGTGAGTGGAACTTCCGGTATCACGTCAAACAAGGTGTTCAGCTCGGTTTTCAGGGCGGGCTTGATGGCCCCCCGCACGACCTCCAGTCGTATGACGCCGCACGTGACCACCTGCTCCGAAAGGACAAAGGGACGCAGGATGCGGAGCGGGCTTTGCCCAAGACGCATCCAGTCGATGAACAGGCTGGAATCAATGAGCCACATGATGCTTCGGCCTGTCTTTTGCCCGAATGGCGGTTAAATCATAGGCGGGGTCAAGGGCGGCCTTGTAAGCCTCGTCAGGCAATGCGTTCTCAAACAGCAGGCGCACCCGTTCGCTCCGTTCCGTGCAGGCTAGCGCGTAATCAACGGCGGCTTTGCGGGAGCGGACGCCGGTCAGCCGCATCACGGTCGCGAGCTTTTTCTCATCGATATCGATGGTCGTTTTCATAAGGGATAAAGTACGGTAGATTTTGCCGTCATTCAAGCCATATTTGTTTTTCTGCCTAATTCTCTGAGAAAGACCGCAAGATTTTCAAATCGAGGGCGCGTTTATCGTCGGCCTCGGTTTCCAGGCATTTGCCGATTTTGGCCAGCCGGGCGTCCTGCATGATCAGGCGGAAGGCGTCGAGCCCCAGTTTGCCGTCGCCCAGGTGGGCATGCCGGTCGACGTGGGAGTTGAAGCCGGTGACGGAGTCGTTGATGTGGAACAGCTTCAGCCGGCTGAGCGGCAGGGCGGCTTGAAGGGCGTCGAGGGTGTTGTGGTAGGCCGCGTCGGTCCGGATATCGTAGCCCGCGGCGAAGAGGTGGCAGGTGTCGACACAGAGGCCCAGTCGCTTGCCCTGCCTGGACAGATCGATGATATCGGCCAGGTGTTCGAATCGGGAGCCGATGGAATGGCCGGCACCGGCGGTGGTTTCCAGCAGCACGGCGGTGGCCGTGTTTTCCGAAGCGCCATAGGCTTCATCAAGGGCGGCGGCGATCTGCCGGATGCCGTCCTCCACCGACCGGGCGCCGGCCGATCCGGGGTGGACCACCAGCAGGGGGATTTGCAGCGTTTGGCAGCGGCGGAGCTCATCGGCGAAGGCGGCGCGTGATTTTACGCCGGGCTCGCCTTCGGCGGCCAGGTTGATCAGGTAGGAGGCGTGGGAAACCGCGAGGATGCCGGTCTCTTTCTGCAGCTCCAGGAAGCGGGTTACGGACTCAGTGGTGAGCGCATAGGGTTTCCACTGGCGCGGGGAGGAGGTGAAGAGCTGGGCCACGGGGCATTTCCAGTCACGCGCTTCTTCGAGGGCGTGGTGGGGTCCGCCGGCGCTTGAGAAGTGAGCGCCGATCAGAGGCCTCGTTCCATTTTTTTGATTGTGCCTGAGCATGGGGAAAGCCTATCTTGCAGGAGTCAGGTTTGGCAATGCCGAAAGGAGCGCGTTGATGAATGGCGCTGAACATCGACGGTTGATGGACGAGATCGGGGTTTGGACACGGGATGGCCTCATTACGGATGAGCAGGCCGCCGCGATCCGCGCCCGGTATCCGGAGCCGGCAGCCAAGCGCTGGGCGATGATCATCACGAGCATTTTTGGAAGCCTGCTGGTGGGGCTGGGCATCATCCTCCTGCTGGCGTACAACTGGTCGGACCTGTCCCGGAGCGCGCGGGCGGGGATCGCCTACCTGCCCCTCCTGGTGGCGCTGGGGTTGACCGGATGGATTGTGGTGGCGGGGAAAACCGGCACGGGTCTGCGGGAAGGCGTGGGTGCTTTCCTGGCGCTGGCCGTGGGCGCCTCCATTGCGCTGGTGGCGCAGACCTATCAGTTGGGCGGCACGTTCCGGGCCTTCACCCTCGCGTGGATGATCCTGATCCTGCCTTCGGTGTATGTGCTGGATGCGGTCATGCCCGCGCTGATTTACCTGTTCGGCATCACGGGCTGGGCCATCGGGCAGCGGTGTTATGACGACAATCCTTATCTGTTCTGGTTATTGCTGGCGGGGGTGATTCCCTACCTGGTCTGGCGCCAGTGGCGGGACCGGGACGGGTTGCGCGGCATCTGGGTGCTGTGGGGGGTGGTGCTGTCCGCCGGCTCGGGCGTGGCCACGGGCATGCATGCGCATGAGCCGGTGCTCTGGTTTTCCCTGTATGCGGCCTTTTTCACGGCCTGCCTGCTGGCGGGCGAACTGTGGGGCGCGCGCGGGATGACCCTCTGGGCCCGGCCGCTCACGCTTCTGGGCGGCGCCGGGCTGGGGATGATGATCTTCCTGTATTCGTTCATGGGGTTCTGGGAGGACATGGGACGGGGACATCATTATTACTGGGATTACCGGGAGAAGGCGGTGGCCATCGATGCCGGGCTGGTCGCCTTGTTCACGGTGCTGGCGGTGGTGCTGATGGTGGTGGCCTTCCGGCGGTTGAAGGGCTGGCCGCTCCGGCTGGCGGCCGTCTTCCCGCTGGTGGCGGCGGTCCTGGTGGCCCTGAATACGGCCTGGGGTGGGAAGGCTCTGATTCCCGCGATTCTCATGAACGGGTATGCCTTTGCCCTGGGCATCCTGATCGTGAGTGATGCGGTGAGGGCGTCCCGGCTGGGGCAGATGAATCTCGGGCTGGTGTTGCTGGCGGCGCTGCTGACCGCCCGGTTTTTCGACGCCGACATGAGCATCCTGGGGCGGGGACTCGCGTTCATCGTGCTGGGCCTGGCATTCCTGGGGGCGAATGGCGTGATGATCCGCAGGAGGCGCGTGTCATGAATAAAGGGGTTCGCGCGGTGTTGTTTGCGGTGATGGCGGCCGCCATCCTGGCCACGCCGGTCTCGCAGATCGTGAAGTACGAGCGCGTGCTGAAAGAGGGGCGCGCGTTCAAGTTCAAGACCCGGCCGGTGGACCCCTACGATGCGTTCCGGGGGCGGTACGTGCAGTTGACGTTCGACGGGTTGACCGTGGCGCTTCCCGCGGGCCTGGCGTACCGGCGGGACGCGGATGTTTACGCGCGGCTCGGCGAGTCGAATGGCTTTGCCCGGGTGGAGGCGATTTCGGAGGCGAGGCCCCCGGATACGCCCGATTACGTGAAGGTGGAGATGGGCTGGTATACGGATTATCCGACCAACCGGCGGGTGCAGGTGCACGTGCCGTTCAGCCAGTTTTTCATGAACGAAAAACTCGCGCCGGAGGCCGAAGCGGCGTATCGTCAATTCAACCGGCGCGGAACCACGGACGTCTGGGCGGTGGTGAAGGTGCTGGACGGCCGCGGGGTCATCGAAAACCTGTATTTCGATGGCGTCCCGGTGGCGGACTTTCTAAAAAACAAGGAGCGACCATGATTCTGGATACAGTGAGCCGGGCCGATATGTACGCGAACATGCACCCCCGCCTGCGGGAAGCCTTCGATCAACTCAAGCGCAAGGACTTGGCCACCCTGCCGCTGGGGCGCAACACGGTGAAGCCTTACCTGCACGTGGACGTGGTCCAGGGCGAGATGTTTCCGCAAGCGGCCAGCAAGGTGGAGGTGCACAACCACTACATCGACATCCACGTGCCGCTGACGGGCTGGGAGCTGATCGGCTGGATGGACAAGGGCCGCTGCAAGACCCTGATCAAGACCATTCCGGAAAAGGACGCGGAGCTTTACCAGGAATCGTGCGTCAGCTGGAACGAGCTCAGGCCCGGCTATTTCGCCCTGTATTTCACGGGCGAAGGGCACGCCCCCATGGTGGGGCAGGGCGCGATCCACAAGATCGTGGTCAAGGTGGCGCTGCAGGATTAGACCACGGCGTTCCGCGCGATGACCTCGCGATAGAACTTGGCGCTGAGCTTGGGGATGCGCTCCAGGGTCTCATAATTCACGTAGATGATGCCGAACCGTTTCGTGTAGCCGCAGCACCACTCGAAGTTGTCGAGCAGGCTCCAGAGGAAATAGCCCTTCAGCGGCCAGCCCTCGGCCACCGCCCGCTGCGCGGCAATCAGGTGCTGGCGCAGGTACAGGACCCGGTCGGTGTCGTCGACTTCCTTGGCCGCGTTGAGCTTGTCGTCGGCTGCGCAGCCGTTTTCCGTGATGTAGACATCCTTGATGTTCCAGACTTCCTGCAGCAGGCGCGGCGCCCAGTAGAGGACCTGCGGGCCCAGGTAGAGCCAGGGCATGTGCATGCGGGGGTGGGAGTCGCTCCAGGGCACGACGGAAAAGCCGTCGGGCGTGCCGGCGTCGGCGCGGACGCAGACGGGGGAGTAGACGTTGACGCCCACAAAGTCGAGCGGGGCGGCGATGGTTTTCATATCCGCCTCGGAGAAGACGGGGGCGTCCTTGCCGGCTTCCTCGAGGTAGGCCGGCATGTAGGTGCCCTCCAGGAGGGCGGTCAGGAAGGGGGCGTTCAGGCGGCGGAGGGCTTTGCGGGCCGCCTCGATATGCTCGGTTGTTTCGAGGACCGGGGCCGGCGCCTGGATGTTTTCCGCGAGGCCGACCTGGATAGGGCGCTTGGCGTTGGCGCGCAACGCGGCGGCGGCGAGGCCGTGGCCCAGCAGGGCGTGGTGGCGGACCTGGTTGGCGACCTGGGTGCTGACCTTGAGGGCGGGCGGAAACTGCTGGCTCCGGTAGGCCAGGTCGGTGAAGCACATGAACTCGTTGATGGTGAAGAAGCGGTTCACCCGGTCCGAGAGCTTGTCCGACAGATAGCCGGCGTAATCCCCGAAGCGCTTGGCGGTTTCACGGGACTGCCAGCCGCCGTATTTTTCCTCCAGCGCCTGGGGCAGGTCCCAGTGGAAGAGGGTCATCCAGGGCTGGATGCCGGCGGCGAGCAGGGCGTCGGTGAGGCGGGCGTAGTAATCGAGGCCTTTGGCATTGGGCTCGCCCTCGCCGTCGGGGAAGATGCGGGACCAGCTCACGGAAAAGCGGTAGGACTTGAGCCCGAGCCACTTCATGAGCCGGATGTCGTCGCGGAAGCGGTGGTATTGGTCCACGGACACATCGCCGGTGTGATCGAAGGCGGTACGGCCGGGAGTGTGGGAAAAGACGTCCCAGATGGAGGGGCCGCGGCCGTCCTCCTTGGCGGCGCCTTCCACTTGGTACGACGCGGTGGCGCAGCCCCAGAGAAACGAATCGGGGAATTTGTAGTAATCGGCCATGATGGATTTCCTTGTTAGAGCGACAGGATAGTGGGATCGCCGGAATTGCTCAAGCGCGTAATGTGGCCTCAACGGGGTTGGTTATAATGTTGGAGCCAAGGATCGTTTTGCCAAGGATCGCTTTGGCGTTTGACATCACGCGGTTTCTGCGGAATGATCGGAGTTCTGTTCGGAACTCGCATTTACGGGATGAGGGGACTCTCACTCATGAAATCAGCCTGTTCGACCGCTGCTCCTAAAGTAACCGGTCTTCGTGACCACGGCGTCGCCCTGCATAAGGGCGTTTGCTTCAGCTATAAGCCGTGGCGTGATGCGGAGACCGGCCGTGACTACGTGTATGCCGGCATCATCGGCACGTCGTCACTGGTCGTGCAGCTTGACGTCGTGACCGGCCGATGCCGGGCTTTTCACATGCCCCCGTCCTGCAGCGGGCCCTGGGGTATGACGTTCACTCTGGAAGGGCATGTGCTGGTCACCAGCACCTCCGGTCAACTATGCCGCCTCGACCCGCGAACCGGCGAGTTCCGGATCACGGCCAACACCGGGCATTGGAATTGGAGCATCGACCGCGGGGCGGATGGCAAATTCTACATCGTGACGGCCAATGAATGCCGCCTCTTCCGCTACGACGCCGTGACGGAGAAACTCGAGGATCTTGGCCAGCTCGACAAGAGCGAAATGAATGCCCGTCACGTTATTGGCGGAAATGACGGCTACCTGTATGTCGGGATCGGCACGATGGCGGCCCAGGTCGTTGCGTATCACATCGCCACGGGACGGATGGTCCGACTGTTGCCGAAATCCGAAGTGAGGCCTGGCTTTCAGTTGGTCGGCCGCGGACGGGATGGTCAGCTCTACACCCAGACCGTCCGGCGCCACATCTACCGTCTCGCTCACGGCCAGGCGTTTTTCGACGCGAGCCTCAGCCGCCAATGCCGGGCCCAGCCGCCGGAGGAGTTCCTGGCGGAGTTGTCGATGCCGACACTCCCCGACGGCCGAAAGGTCACGCTGGTGGACTTGGACCACATTCGCGTCGGGGAAGGGCCCGCGTCCAGGCTCTGGCCGTTGACCTACAAGACGGAGGGGACGGCCCTCTTTCATCTGGCCGCGGGGCCGGACCGGACCGTCTATGCGAGCACCATTTACCCGCTTCACCTGGTGCGCTATACGCCGGCCACGCGGAAGCTGGAAGACCTCGGGCGCGGCGGACCCGACCGCGCCGAGGCCTACTCGATCGGTCACTGCGACGGCAAGGTCTATTATGGAACCTATTCCGGCGCCTTATTGATGTGTTACGATCCGGCCAAGCCGCTCCACCAGGATCCGCCGGGCGGCCAGAAGTGGAAGACCAACCCCCGCCTGCTCGGCTATCTCGGCAGGGGGAACTGCCGCCCGCGCGCCATCTGCGTGGACAGCCAGAAACGCGTCTGGGTCGGCGGCATTCCCGATTACGGCTATCGGCACGGCGGGCTGGCCTGCTACGACACCCGGCGCCGGACGCTCACGGTTCACGACGCGGTCATTTCCGACCAGAGCGTGCTTGCGCTCACGGCGGATGAATCCGGAGCCACCCTCTACGGCGGAACGAGTACGACCCGCGGCGGCGGGTTGGCGGCGGCGACCCCGGAGGCGCATCTGTTCGCCTGGGACACGCGTCGGAACAAGCGGTTGTGGAAGCAGGCGCCCATCCCGGGCGCGGCCGGCATCCTCAATCTGCTTTATCGTGATGGCAAGCTCTATGGCTCAACCGGGAACAATTTTTCCTTCTTCCGGTTTGATCTGAAGAGCCGGACGATGGACTATAACGTACCCTCCCGCATCTCGGCGATCCGTGAACAGTCCTTATGCTGGGGCCCGGATGGGAACCTCTACGGCATCACCTGGATGTCCCTGCTGCGCTGGCGCCCGGAGACGGGTCAGATCGACGTGCTGTACCGTTGCGAGGGCGATGAGGCCAGCCGGTATGAAGGGGGATCGCTCTTTCATCGCGGCGCGGTCATCATTGACGGACGTCTGTATTTTTCCTGCGGATCGAGGGTGATGTCGTTGCGCATTCCCCTGGAAACGCCGATGAACAGGACCCCGAGGGGAAGATGAAAAAAACGAAAAACACGTCGCTCCGCGCGGGTGCGGCGAAGGTGGATATTTCGCCGGCGAAGGGCATTCAGCTGGCAGGGGATATCGGTCGCCGCCGGCCTTGCACCGGCATCGCGGATCCGATTTACGCCCGGGCGTTGGTGCTCGAAAAAAACGGGAAACAGTGTTGCGTGCTGTCCCTCGATGTGTTGGCCATCGACACCCCGTGGGCGGACGAGCTTCGCCGCCGCGCCCAAGCCCGGTACCGGTTCCCGCCCGAGGCGGTGGTGATCCACACGACGCAGAACCACGCCGCGCCGAGCATTGGCAATCATTTCTGTCGCGACTCGTGCACCCGGATTCCGGATCGGTACGCCTATTTGCGGGGGGGCGACGCGCGGTATAACGAGCCGGCCGTGGCCGGCATCCTGGAAGCCATGGGCAAGGCGCTGGCGAATCTCGAGCCTGTCGCCGTTTCCGTGGGCCGCGCCATCGACGGGCGCATTGCCACCAACCGGCGTTACGTGATGCGCGACGGCACGTCGCGGTGTCAGCCCGGGGCGGGCAACCCGAACGTGCTTCATGTGGAAGGGCCTACGGATCCGGAGGTCGGCGTGGTCACGTTTACCGGCGCGAAAGGTCGGACGATCTCCGCGCTGCTGCATCACACGGCCCATCCCTGCAACGGGTTCTGGGGGAGCAAGGTCCTGCCCGACTGGCCCGGCGCCTGGTGCCAGGGCATGGAGGCGCACTTCGGCAAAACCTGCACCCCGCTTGTGATCAATGGCTGCTGCGGCAACATCATCACGTTCGACTATCTTAATCCCGCGCAGAAAAACGATGGCGACTATCGCCGCTATGGGCGATTGTTGACCGAGTCAACGATGCGGGCGCTGAAGGACATGCGGCCCGTGAAGGGGACCGCGTTCGGATGGGCGAGCCGCATCCTGCCGATCCCCAAACGGGTGATTCCGCGCCAGGCGCTCGCCGAGGCCAGGAGCATGCTGAAGGAACATCCCGGGCCGCTCTGGAAGGACCCGAAACACAATCGCGTCGAATGGGATTGGGTTTACAACGTCGGCATTGTCGACATGGCCGACGAGGACCGGACGCAGCCCGACTTCCCTTATGAAATCCAGGCGTTGCGGATCGGCGACTTCGGTTTGCTGGCGATCATGGGCGAGCCCTTCGTGGAAGCGCAGCTGAATATCAAGCTGAAGTCGCCGTTCCCTTTTCTCCAGGTTGCCCACCTGTGCAACGGCTATTGCTGTTACGTGCCGACCCGGCGGGCGCTGGCCGGCGGCGGCTATGAGACGCGGATTGGATGGGGTTCACGACTGGCGCCGGAAGCGCTGGAGATGATCGAAAAGGCGTCCGTGCAACTGCTCAAGAAACTGGCGGCACACCCGTCATCATCCGCTTAACGGCATGATAAGGAGAAGCGTGTCAATGACTGTTCGGGAAAAATCGATCTCTTGCTGGATTGGATTTTTCGGGTGCATGCTGGCGCTCGGCGTCGCCTGTGCGCGCGCCGAGGTGACGCTGCCGGATGTGTTCAGCGCGCACATGGTTTTGCAGCGCGAGTGCGCGGTGCCGGTGTGGGGCGCTGCGGCGCCGGGGGAAAAGGTCACGGTCACGTTTCGCAATCAAGAAAAGACGGCCACGGCCGACGCGGCCGGCAAGTGGATGGTTAAGCTCGATCCGCTGACGGCGGGCGGACCGGACAATCTGACGGTGACCGCGCTTAAGACGGTGGTGATCGAGGACGTGCTTGTCGGCGAGGTCTGGGTGGGAAGCGGTCAGTCGAACATGGAGTATTTGACGGGCTATTTTGCCGCTGGCGATCCGGTGCTGGCCAGGATGATGGGGGAGCGTTATCCCCAGATCCGCCTGACCACGGCCACCCGGGCCTGGCAAGAGGCGACGCCGGAGTCGATCAAAAGCTTCTCGGCTCTGCTTTTTGCCTTCGGGGTTGCCTTGCAGAAGCACCTTAACGTGCCGGTGGGACTGATGCTGGGTGCGGCGGGCGGGTCGCCCTCGGGCTACTGGCTCACCCGGGACATGCTGGCGGCCGATCCCGCCAGCCAGGCGGCCGCCGCAGAAGCCGAGGCGAGGGCGCCCTTCGCCCTGCGGCAGCAGAAATATGAGCAGGATCTGGCCCGGTACAACGCGGCGCAGCAGGGGGACAAGAAGGCGATCTCCGCGCCTCCGTCGCCCCCGATCCGGGCCGGCGAGGCTTATGGCAAAGTGGGCCACTTGTACGAGACGTTCATCAAGCCGCTGCAGCCCTATGCAATTCGCGGCGTGCTGTGGGACCAGGGCGAGAGCAATACGGCCCTGGAGGGGATCGATCAATACACGACGATGGGGGCGTTGATCCGCGGCTGGCGCCGGGCGTGGGGCGAGGGCGAGTTCCCGTTTCTGTATGTTCAGAAACCGGGCGGCGGCGGTTGCGCGTGGGATCCGGCCAGTCCGGTGACGAAAGAGGCTGCCCCCTTCACGCCGCTGCCGGCGAGCGTGCCCGATGATGGCGACGCGGTCGGGATGTTCATCAAGATCATGACGTATCCGAAGACGGCGATGGTCACGAGCAGCGACCTGGGGGCCGGCCTTCATCCGGTCAACAAATCCGGTTATGGCCAACGCGCCGCGGACGTGGCGCTCGGCTTCGTGTATGGCGGGACGAACGACTATTACGGACCGGTTTACAAGTCGCACCAAGCAGAAGGCGCCACGATTCGCGTGAGTTTCAGTCATGTCGGGCAAGGTTTGGCCTTCAAGCACGGCGACCAACTACAGGGGTTTGCGATGGCCGGTAAAGACAAGGCGTGGCACTGGGCCGAGGCGTGGATCGACAGCAACACCGTCGTGCTTTCCAGCCAGGAGGTGCCAGAACCGGTCGCGGTTCAGTACGCATGGACCGTCAATCGCCCGTGGGCCAACCTTTTTAACAAAGGCGGGCTGCCGGCGTTGCCGTTCTGTACGGCCCGGTAGGGGGGGCAGTGAGCGATACGGATAGACGCCGGCGACGGATCTCGTCTGTCAATCAGTTCGTGTCGACTGAGATCAGCCGGTAAAACATCACGGAATTGGTGCTGACCCCGGTCGTGACCGCCATCGCGCCAAGGCCGGTCAGGTTTGTATAGGGGGCGGCATTCGCCCAGGCGGCTGGAGCCAAGGCCGGTGTCTGCTGCAGGTTATAGGCGCAGGTATTCGTGCCCGTCCAGCCAAGGACGACGCTGTCGCCCGACGTGATGTTCGTCAAGGCATCACATGCATATTGTGCCTGAACCGCCTGTCCGGCATTGTTCAAATGGATTTTATCGGCTAAAAAGTAGGTCGTATCGGTCCAGTTGGAAAGCCGCGCGTCGGAGCCGCAGTCGATCACGCCGATGCCCAGCGCCGGGAATTCCGCCTTCATCTGCGCGATGAAGTAGGCCCGAACCGTGGCCCACGTGCCTCCTGCGACCCGGCTGTAGTATCCCTGGTTGTGGGGGGTGCAGGCAAAAACGTATTTGAACCCCGCGGCCTTTCGATCCAGAAAGTATTGCTTGTACTTGCCGTATATCACCTCTTTCGAATCATCTAGGTTTCCCCACTGATTGACCAACTCCAGGCCAATGAGAATGTCGTATGTGGCATGATTCGTATCGATTTGACTTACGGCATCGGACTGCATTTTATCGATTGTCTGCCCGGATACGCCGAAATTCAGAATCTCCGCCGTTTTGCCGGTCTTTCGAAGCAAGGCCGCCGTCTGATTGGGGAAGTTCGATCCGCCGGTCGACCCCGCGCCGTAGACCCAACTGTTCCCGTCAAAAAGGATATGAAAGTCCTGTTTGCCGGATCCGTGCGCCGGGGCAAAATGGCTGATAGTCGCAGGTGTGGCCGCCGGAGAGGTGAGCGCCCACGGGCCGGGGAAGATCAGCCACACCAGGGCGGGGATGAGCGCGAGGCGGCCACCGAGGATCGGAAATCGTGTTTCGGGCGGCACGGACACTCGCGCGCGGGGATCGTCCTGAAGAAGCGATTTCATGAGCAAGAAAATGCCAAAATAGAGACGAAAATGCAACCTTATCTCCCTCTTAGTGGGAAATTGCTGATTTTTCTGGTGCAGTACGTTCCAAATAGACTACTCTCAACTCGTAGGATAATCTGGAAGATGCCCCCCCCCCCTGACGGCGCAGGGATAGTTGCGAATGCGGAAGGGAGCGCGTAATGGTGAGGACCAGTCTTGTTGTTGGACTGCTGCTCGGGTGTCGGATCGCGGTTGCTGCGGAAGACCGGGTTGTGCGTATCAGCGCGCAGGGGGTTCAACTGCCCGGCGGCCAGTTTTATGCGGATGCCGGGTTTGATCTTTTGGACTGGAATGGCGACGGCAAGCTGGACGTGTACCTGCCCGATCCCGCGATGACCGCAGGCTCCGTCCACCTGAATGAAGGCAGCAAGACGCAACCCAAGTTCGGTTGCTCGTTGTGGTATGCGCAGAACCTGACGGAGGCCGAACCTCAGACCGTCATCGGCAACCAGTTGCAAAACCTGTGCGATCTCAACCACGACGGGTTGTTCGATATGATTGTCTTCGACGGCCAGTTGCGCTTAATTTACAACACCGGCACGACGAACGGGCCGAATCACTGGAATCTGGCGTTGCCCGCCCCGTTTTTCCCGGGCAGTCCGCAGATGATCAAGGATAACACCCGCTATACCCTTGCGCCGGAGACGATGTACTGGGGCAAGGGTGTCTTCCCGCGCCAGGTGCTCACGCTGACAGTGGCCGACTGGGACGGCGACGGACTGGAAGACTTGCTGGTTAGTCGCTTCAAGGGCGAGGCGCCCGGCGTGCAATCGACCGGTGCGAGCGAGCAATGGACGCCCGTGGGGCTCGCCGCCATTTCAATGCCCACCCTCCCGCCGCCCGCCCGCACGCCGGCCTTTCTTAAGCCTCTCGCGCAAGCCCCCGATCGCGGGCTCTATTTTTACAGGAACACGGGCGCGAAAGAGAAGCCGTATTTCGACCGCGGAGTGGAAATCACCGCGCCGGACGGTTCCTCCCTTGCCGCTCCGAATCCGGTGGTGACGGATGTGGACGGCGACGGCATCCAAGACCTGGTCAGCACGGAGACGGCCTATGCCTGCAACACGTTCCGGGTGGATTGGCCGACGCCTCCCTCAATTGTCTGGTTTAAGCGCCCGGTTCAGTCCGATGCGGCTCATCTTCAGCCCGCGCGCCCGGTGCTGGACGCCGCGGGGAAGCCGATCCCGGCAGGCGTTCAGGCGCGGGTCGCCGATTTTCGCGGTGCCGGTGTGCGGGACCTGCTGGTGCAGGACCCCGTGACGGGGATCCGCTGGTATCAGAATACCGCCCAAGCGATGGCCGATCGGCCTGTCTATGCGCCGCCCCTGGCGCTGGAAGGCGAGGATTTCGCGCGCTTTGGCTTCATGTACCAGCCGTTGGTGGTCAACTGGTTCGGGCCTAATTCCCGTGATCTCATCCTGCACGGCTGTAACGACGCGCACTGCCAGGGGGCCTACCGGCGTACGGCGCTTTACAAAAATATCGCCACCCGGCCCGGGGAGATCAAGTATGCGTTTGCGGGGTATTTTAATTATCGGGGTAATCGATCGCTGGTGCCCCAGCAATTTCCGTTCGAGGACAGCTCGTGCGGGATCTACGGGTCGTATGTCTCGCTGATGCCCGACGACGGCAGCGGCAAGAAGCGCCTGATGTTGAGCGTCAGCGGGCAGTTGTACCTTTTCACCAACCTAGCGGCTGATGGCCTCACCTTCGAGACGTGCACGCCGATGAACATTCCCGTTCCCAACCGCAACCGGTGCACCGGGTGGCAGACAATTCCGGTCAAGGCGCCGGAGAAGGTGCAGTACATCCGCCTGAGCACGTGGGGTCCGAGCCTGCACATCGTGGCGTTTGAAGCGATTGGCGACGGGACCAACTGGGCGACAGCCGCTCGCGGCGCGCAAGTCACCCAAACCAAAGGCGCTCCCCGTAATCCGCAGGCCATGCTCACCCCGGGCAACACGCTTAGCGAAACCGAGACGAACTTCACCTCGTTATCTGTACAATATTGGAGCAGCCGGGCGATCGTCTCATTTAAGAAGCCGGTGTCGCTGGAGAAGATCCGGTTCCAGCTCGCCGACCGTGACCCATCCTGGTATAACACCCTCTGGCCGTTTTACTGGCAAGGGGAGCAGGTTCGCCAGTCGCTGAATGTCGGCGAGACCTGGTACACCTACAATGTGGAAGTTTCGGCCGACCAAACCAACTGGACGGCCGTGGGCGATCGCATGCTCAATGAGATGATGCGGGCGTGTCCGGCGCTGGTCGATTGGAACGGCGATGGCAAGTGCGACCTGGTGCTGGGGGTGCTGAACAGCAACGTCGGGTTTCCGGTCAACAAGGAATACCGGCTGTATCTGAACAAAGGCTCCAACGACGAGCCGAAATATGACGATTATAAGCCCCTGTGCGGCGAGAACGGCGCGCCGCTGATCCTGTCCGCGTATCAGTTTAACACCGTGGGTCCGCAGTGCGGCGTGGCCGTGCTCGATCGATCCGGCGACGGGAAGTCGTTTGATCTGGTGGTCGAGGACGCGGGGCCGCAAACCGGGCTGCGCTACTACCGGAATGTGTCGAGCAATTCGACGGAATTGCGCTTCGCGTGGATTAAAAACATAGGCGAACCCGTGACGATCGAATATCCGGTAGGGTATCGCTATTTTTACGTCGGCGATGTTGACGGTGACGGGACGCCGGACCTGCTCAACAACATTATCTTCTTCAAAGGCGTGCCGGCGGGCGCGCCGCCGGCGGTCAGCGACTTGACCGTGACCGGCGCTGACAAAGAAGGACTCCTGCTGCGCTGGACTCGGCCGCCCGGAGCGGTCCGGTATGACCTGCGCGCCTGTGCGTCGCCTGCCGTCACGGAGCTGGACTGGGCCGTCCAGCCGTCGGTGACGGGCGAGTACACCGTCGCGGAGGGCGCTGCGCAGACCGCCCGCCTCTCGCTTTCCGGGGGAAAGATTGTAACCGTGGTCGTGAAATCCGCCAATATCCATGGCGAAATGTCCACCCTCTCGAATGGCGCCGGGGCGGCGGTCCCGCCGCTGAAACGCCGGGTGCTGCGCAACGGTCCGGCGGGTGCCTGGGGCGTGCCCGCCTATGGCGGCCTGCAGGGGTGCTGGCTGGATGCCGGCAAGCCCGCTCAGCCGACCCCCCGCAAGGGGGGCAAGCTGGAGGTGCGCACGCTGATTCCGCAAAGCGTCCAGAAACAGCGGCTGATCCTGCTAAGGTTCACGGACCTGCCGCGGCTGGCCGCGCTGGAGCAGGCGACGCTGGAGTTGACCAGCGATCCCCAGTCCGAGAAATATCCCCTGCAAAGAATGGTCTCATGGGTCGACGTGTCCTGCTGTGCCATCCGCGACGACTGGGATGCCGCCACCGCGACCTATGGGGAAGCGGCGCCCGGCAAACCGTGGGCGGCGGGCGAGCTGGATGCCGGCGGCACGTTCCTTTCGAAAGCGACGCCGCTCTTCACGGTGCAGCCGAGCCTCAGCCTCACCTGGGACGTGACGCGCGCGGTTCGCGAGGCGCTGCAGGCGGGTCGCACCTCGATAAGCCTGCTGGTGCGCGCCGAATATACCGGCAAGTATACCGGCGGCTATGGCTTCAATTTCTATGGGATCGACTGCCCCGATACGGAACGGCGGCCGCGCCTGTGTCTGGTGAGCACGGAATGAAAGGATAGCATCCTGAGCGGCACGGCGTTCAGGGAGTTCAAGGTCAAACGGGATAAAATCAATAGCGTCCGTTCGTGCTTTTCAACTGACCGACAAAAGAATAAGATAACGAAATTCAACAGAGGAGTGCGTGACGATGAAAGCGACTACACGTTGGCTGACATTGGCTCTGGGTGCGGTTATGCTGATGCCGGGACTGGCGCAAACAGCTCGCGCCGCCGTTGACGCGACAGGCGGCGACATCACGACCAACTACACGAATAACGGCGTTGCTTACCGCGCCCATATCTTTACAAACGTGGGAGCCACCAACCTCACGATCAACTCCCCTGGCAACGTTGAAGTGCTGGTTGTGGCAGGTGGTGGCGGCAGCGGGGGGGACGCGGCAGGTTCTTATGCGTCTGGGGGCGGTGGGGCCGGTGGACTGGTTTCGAACGGCGCATTTGCCGTGACGATCGGTGCTAAATCGGTGACCGTAGGCGCCGGCGGGGCTGGAGGTGCTACAGGCAATAACTCCGGCACAAACGGTGCGAATTCGAGCTTTGACACCATAATCGCATACGGGGGGGGCGGCGGCGCTGGTGGTAGTGGCAATGCGGCAAACGGAAAGAACGGAGGTTCTGGTGGAGGAGGCAGTCGCACCACTGGACTTGGCGGAACAAACACCCCGTCCGATCAAGGTAACGCCGGCGGCCATGGTCTTGATGGTGGAAGCTATTATGCCGGCGGGGGTGGGGGTGGCGCTGGCACGGCGGGTGGATTTCCAGTCAATGGGAACACCCCTGGGGTGGGTGGTTCCGGCAAAGCCAGCAGTATATCGGGAAATTCTGTTAGCTACGCTGCCGGGGGCGTTGGTGGAAAGACATATTTTGGTTCAATCATCGCCGGTACGGCAGGTACTAATAATACCGGCAATGGGGGCGGCGCTCCTACAACAACGGGAGGCGCCTATGCCGGCGCCGCTGGCGGCTCCGGCATTGTGATTGTAAGGTACACTCCGGGGGGGGATATGCCCGTGGGGCCCTCGATCTCGAACAGCCCGGCGGTCAATATCGTCGCAACGAATGCGTCACTGGTTGGGTACTTGTCGTCCACGGGGACGGCACCGACCGAGGTCACTGTGTATTGGGGACCCACCAATGCCGGGACCAGTAAGGCCGGCTGGGCTACGAACGCGTATCTCGGCACGAATAACGTCGGGTTTCTGACAAATACTGTCTATACCCTTTCCGCGTCGACTCGCTACTATTTCAGCTTCTACGCCAGCAACTCGGTGAACGGCGCGTGGGCGAGTCCGGCCGTACTATTCTCGACTCTCGGTCCGCCGGTGGTGAACAATGGGGGCGGGGCTACCAACACGTCCGGCACAAGTTGGATGCTGCAAGGAGAGGTCACGGGCGGCAGTCCGACGCCCGACGCCTACATTTACTGGGGTTCCACGGACGGCGTAACCGACAAATCCGCCTGGACGAACGTGGTGCCAGTGGGCCCCACGAACGGGCCTTTTTCGACCGTGGTAGCGGTCTCTTTCGGCTCGACGAACTACTACCGCTCTTACGCCAGCAACTCGGTCGGACAGGCAGCCTGGGCGTCGAGTTCCGTGGCGTTCACCTCGCCGGTGGCGCCGTTCGTGGCGCAGACACAATACTGGGACATTGCGGCCAGTCCCGGAATCCAGGGCGGCCATGGGACGTGGAGCACGACGGACGTCAACTGGTCGCAGTCGGCGACCGGAACCGTGCTTACTAGTTGGAGTGTCGGTGGCGACCACGCCTGGTTCGTGACGCCGTCCAACGGGGCCGCTTCGGTGGTCACGGTGGCCAGCAGGATCAACGTGGGGTCTGTGTCGATCAAGGGCAGCCCGTACACCCTCGTTGTGACCAATGGCGGGCAGATGCTGGCGGGCTCGGCGGCCTCCCTCATCGGATCCTTATCCACCAACAACACGCTGATCGTCGCGGGGGGCGCGGGGGTCACCTCGCGGTGGGAGGTCGGGACCGGAGCGACGAATCAGGATTTGTCGATCGGGAGCGGCGCGAATGCCGACAACAACCTGCTGTTGATCGATGGCGCAGGAGTTCCCGGCAGTGCTCTGGTGACTAACGTGGCAATTTTATACGTGCCCACGAGCTACAATTCTGCTGGTCGGTATTTAAACCGTGTGGTTGTCACCAATGGCGGGTGGTTCGGAAACAATAGCTTCGCCTACATCGGCTCGGGGCCCGGCAACTATGGCAGCAGCAACTCCGTGACGGTGACGGGGTCCGGTTCCAAGTGGACGACCTTCTATCTCTACGTCGGCACCCAAGCCAAATTCAACAGCATGATGATCGCCAAAGGCGGTCAGGTTGTCATGTCCGATGCCGCGACCATCGGCCACGGCGCCGGAGCCTCCTCCAATTCCGTGACGGTGACCGGCACGGGTTCGGTATGGCAGGTCAATAGCAGCCAAGCCAGCATCTTAATGATCTCAGACAACGCCGATGCCGTTGGGAACAGCCTCACCATCAGCAATGGCGGTAGAGTCGTGGCCTCTGCCGGCATCCAGATCGGCTACGGCCCCGGCAACTCCCTGCTCGTGACGGGTCCGGGCTCCGTGTTGACGAATTCGGGAGCGGTTATGAAGATCGGAATTGCGGGAGGGGGCACCGGCAATACGGTGATCGTCACCCAGGGGGGCGCGGTGGACAATGTGGGCGCCCTGACGGTGTATTCCAACAACTATCTGGGCCTGTACGGCGGAACGCTGGGCGTGGCTAACGCAACCTATAACGGCGGCCTGTTCACGGTTGGCGATGGGACCCAGACGGCGACCTTGAAAGCCCAGGGCGGAACGCTGGGCTTCCCCTCCGGACTGGTGATCGCCACCAATGCCACGCTGACCGGGCCGGGCGTGATTGTGGCCACGACCACGGTTTATGGCGCCGTGAGTCCGGGTGTGGTCATCGGCGCGATCGTGAACAATGGCGACTTGACCTTGAAATCGAGCGCCACCACCAAGATCGAGCTGGCCGCCAATACCACGCCCGGCGCGGGCTGGGACCTGCTCACGGTGACCAACGGCTCGCTGCAATTGGGCGGCGCCTTGAGCGTGGTGCTGACTGGCGGCTTTACGCCGACCAATACGCAGGCCTTTGTGATCATGACGAATCCAAGCCCGCTGTCGGTCTCCGGTTCGTTCGGCAACATGCCGTTCGGGACCGTTCCAGCCTACACCAATGCGGGCGGCAGGGCGGTGGGTTTCTTCCGGGTGGCGATTGGGACCCAGAGCGTGGTGCTGGATTCGTACGCTCTTGTGAAGGCTAGTCCGGGGACGATCATCGTCGTCCGGTAGGCGAAGGTTTGGGACGCGTTGCGGTCCAGCGGTTCGAGGACAAATGATGAACCCGCTGTTTGACACCGCCCAAGGTCAAAAGAAATTTTTCAGAGAACGGAAAGGCGATGCGGCGCATAAAGCCGAAGGGCGGTAGCGAAGCACCGCTTTCCACGGATGGCCGCGTGTGCCGAGTTTGTTGACGGCCGTCAGTTCGAGGCTGTTTTCTCCGGTATGCAGCATCCAGGCGTAGTTGGCGCCGATGCGTCGGGGTTTTCCGCCGTCCACCCGAGCCTCACAGCCCGTGAAGAACTGGGCTTGAAAGGGTTTCGCCGTTACGTTTATGGCGGGGCGGGACTTCAGCGGTGTCAGGGTGACCTGGAGCCGGTCACAGGACCAGTACAGGTTTCGCCAGTTGGCCACTTGCCGCTGCGCCTCGGCGGGGGCATGGGGATTCTGTGGATCAAGCCGCACGGCCGGCGTGGCGTGGTAGAACCATTGTTCCGGGGTGCTGTCCGGGCGACTGCGCGGCCGCGAATACCCCATCAGCACATAGCAGAACCGCAGCCAGGAGAAGGGATTCGGGGCGTTGTCCGCGCCGCTGGGGCAGGCCGCGCCCAGCGGCAGGTGGCGGACCAACCGGTGGGCCGTGCCGGGCTCATGCCGGTCGCGCTCGAGAATGTCGATGAGCTCGCCAATGCAGTAGGGATCCCCATCCGGGGAGAGCCAGCAGCCCGCATGGCCCAGGTGGTTGTCAATTTCCAGGCAGATCCACTTGTCATGGTGGTGATCATAGACTTCCAGTGACGAATGCTGCCAGACCTGGGTGCGCCGGGCTTGTACTCCCAGCGCCCAGAGGACTTCCTCCAGGGTGTGTGCGAAGCCTCCGCACAGGCCGGCGACCTGGCCCTCTTTGATGCGGGTGAGCAGACGGTCCCCCCGCGCCGTGAAAATTTCACGCGGCCACGGCCAGTAATCCGTGTGGGGCCAGAGGTTCCCCACATAGCGGCCCACGCGGAGCAGGCCGTCGAACACGTTTGGCGCCGAGTGGTAGAGCTCCGCGAGCTCCGGGTGCAGCTTCCGGCACTGCCGCAGATTGGCCAGCCGGTCGGGAATGGAATCGGCGCGAAGCGCGCTGTCGTGAATGGGCGGATCGTGGAGCTCGATCAGCGTGACACCCGGGGGCAGGCGAAGGCGCGGCGGCCTGTCGCTTACGCGATCTGTTTTCGGGCTTTCGGCAAGGGGAGGAACCCCGGGGAAAGCAATCGGCTTCCCGAAGCACGACAGCTCGCGGATCCAGCCGGTGAAGGTGCCGATCCATTTCCGTTGCCGCGGGTGGGTGGATTCCAGCTTGCCGCCGAGGGCAAGGGGGATGTAGTGCTGCCGGTAGGCGTGCCAGGTGAGGTTGCGGCCCGTCATGCGGAGCGGGGTCTTGCCTTCGGAGAGGGCGAGGGACATCCCCCGGCCGCAGTCCCAGTCGAATGCCACCGTATAGGAGGTGCGGCATTGGCAGGAATGCATCAGTCGGAGATAATGGCCGTAGGCGAAGACCTCGATCGACAGCTGCCTTCCATTTTTCCGGGCGCTGAGCCGAAGGTAGCCCGCCCAGCTTTCAAGGAGTTGTCCGCCTGGATCGTCTTCGTCGAACGAAAACGTCACGCGGAGAGCTCCGCACGTATCCGAGAGCCGTCCATCACTTGGGTAAATCAAGGCGGAGGTCGGGGGAAGCGGGAACCGCAGGCCTCGACCGGAGTCGAAGCCAGACGGGGGCAACGCGGTTCCGGCAAAGGTGGAAATCGGCCCTTTCGGGATGGCGGGCACGGCGTGATGCCGCAGATCGAGCTTGAAGGTGAGGGTGGATTTCATAGCCGTTTAGTGGTGGTGCCGATGGCCAGTTTAAAGGGGTCGACGCGGAGGTTGCCTGGATTCGGCAGGAAGAAACGCGGGTCGAGCATGACTTCGTAGCGCCCGCTCCCGTCCGAGAAATGCCAGGGCGCGGCATCTGCAGGGGGAGGGGCGTCGAAGGTGAAGGATGCATCCGAGAACGCGAACGCGACCGGCCCTTCGCCGCAGTCGTACTCGAGCTGTTGTACCCCGGCGGCCCAGGGGTCGAGGTCGGCGAGCGACGAGAGCCGGGGGCGGAGGTCCGGGCTTACGTGGAGGCAGGCCCGCCGTCCCTCAAAACTCACGATGTTCCGGTCGATGACCGGCGGCGAGGGCTCGATGCGGTTGAGTGTCCAGAGGGTCCGGCGCGGTCCGTTGTTGCCGAACTCCAGGATGACGGTGGAGGCCTCCGTAAAAATCACGATGCGCCAGAGCCAATCGTAGCGCGCCACGAGGTGCCGCAGCCGACCCGGCCCGGCGCTTTCAAACGAATAGGCGTCCACGCCGACAGCGCCGGCGCCATAGAGCCCCCAGTTGTGGCTCACGCCCTGCCGGGCCGTGTCGAGGCCGTGGCCCCGGGTCGTGGAGGGGGCCAGCGGCGTGGGGTGGATGATTGGCGGCTCTCCGGCCAGAGCCCAGGTCTGGACGCCTGAAAAGGGCAGGAAATCCGTATAGTTGAAATGGGTCTGGTACTGCCGGCGAACGAGCAGATAGCTGACCGGGCTGCGCTTGAGAAGCGTCGAGCCCTTGCAGTCGAGGGTGACCGTTTCCGGCCCGGGGATCGCATCGGGCGGGGCGAAGCGTTCGTCCCGGGCCATCAGGATGGCCCACATCAGCGGCGAAGCGCCGTGCCCGCAAACACGGGGGGCGGGTGCTTTTCCCGTTGCCCGGGTTGCGAAGTCGAGCGGCCGCGGGTTTCGGGGGGCGACCTGTTCGGCGGCGGGCAACAGGTCGATCGCCACGGGGGCCATGGCTTCGTAGTATTGGCGCGTCGAAGGCCCGGCGATGGGGTAGAGGGATTCCGTGTGGCGCCAGCGGAACCATTCCAGGCAGCGCTCGACGCGGTCCAGTTCCGAGTCATCGCCGCGGATGACCAGGTTCAGCCAGGCGTAGAAGAAGGCCGTGTAGGAGTAGTGCATGCAGGGGCCCACCTGCTCGATCACCTGGCCGGAATCGTCGAGCACCTTGGCCTTTGCATCCTCCCAGAAATGGTCCGACAGGGCGACGAGTTCCGGCTGGTCCAGAAGCTGTCCGTAGAGATGCAGGCCCAGGGTCCAAACGCATCGCTGGTTGCCGTAGGACCCGATGGCATTCCGGGCCTGCGGCAGGCTCGCCTGGCGGCAGGCGCTGAGCCGGAAGCGGGCCATGGCCCCGTTCAGCAGGTCCCGGGGCAGGGCCTTCTGGCAGAAGATGAGGCCATAGATCAGGCCCTCCACGTCCCACCCGTGGGCCCAGTCCGCACCGTTGAGCCCGTGCGCGGCCATCAGTCCGTCATCCTGGATCGACTCGCTATAATAGCGCAATCCGGCCGAGAAAAAGGCGAGCAGGGAGGGGTTGCCGTGATAGCGCGAGAGGGGGGAGTGCCAGCAGAAGGCCGCGACGCATAGCGGCGCCGTGCCCTCGCGCCCTTTAAGCGGCGCCGGCGTGTCGTGCGTTCCGAGGGCCCCCCGCTCCAGGTCCCCGTGCGACTTGAGCTCGTCCACCCAGGCGTCGAGCGTCTCCTGATAGCGGCGGGTTCTCCCGTTGGCGACGATGGGTTTCAGCAGAACCCGGTTCAGCATGGAGTCAGTCACGTCGATCCTCCTGTCAGGCCTTCCAGCATGGCGGAGGCCGCCCAGAGATTCAGCCCGAGCTCCGTGCTGGCGGGCGAGCCGTCTGCGTATTTGGCGATCAAGAGTCCGTCAGAGGGACAGTAGCGCTCGCCGGTCCAGCCGAAGCGGCCATACCCCGTCTTTCCGGGAAACAGCTCCAGGCAGTTCCGGGCCCAGACGAGGCTGTCCTGCAACCGGTCGGCGACGTGCCGGTCGCCTGTCTGGTTGGCCAGGTATTCCAGATCCGGGGCGATGAGCAGCCCCATTGGGTGGATGTGCGGGTTGCTGACCGAGGTGATGCTGCCGCCGCACGAATGCCAGCCCGCGCTCATCAGGGGTTCGGCCTGGGGCTTTGCGTTGAAGAGGTAGCGCCACAGGAACTCGTACTCCGCTCCGAGCCGCAGCATGTCGAGGTAGCGGTCCTCGCCGGTGGCCTGGTGCAGCATCCGGGCCCCCCGGATGAAGGCGAGCACGCCTTCCTCGTCGTTGCCTTTCCAGGCGTCCATGGGCGTTCCCCAGACGTCGAGCGTGGCGACCCACTCCGCGTACAGGTCCATCGCGCGCTGGGCCGACCGCAGGAAGCGGCTGTCCCCCGTCCACTCGTGGGCCGCGCACATGGCGGGCGCCCACCAGCATCCGGCAAAGCCTTCCCAGTCCGCCACGGCGGCGCGGTCCCGCTCGTAGGCGAATCCGTAATGGCCATCCTGCCGTTGCAGCCGGAGCATGGTTTCAAGCGCGGCCAGCGCCGGCGTGGTCCAGTCCGTTTCCGTCGAGCCGGTCCGGGCCCGGGTCAGCAAGGCCGCCTGAAGCAGGTAGTAGGCGGCTTCGGCGTTTGTGTAGGCGGAATGCCGGTCGCGGTTCAGCACCGAGCTCCACCAGCAGTTGACCGTGGGCCGTCCGTTTTCGTCGAAGGCATCGAAGAATAGGCCGTTGGCCGGGTTGGTGTTGGCGGCGATCTTGTTAAGCCCGAGCCGCGCGGTCGCCCGCCAGCCAGGATTTTGCAGCTGGAAACCCGCCTGCAGCAGCGGGAAGCCCACGTTGACCCCGCCGACCCAGGCGATGGCCCGCCCTCCGATCTTGCGATAGACCGGCTCGCCCGGAAGCCCTTTGACCTGCATGGCCCGGAACGTCTGGGTGCAGGCATCCCAGGAATCTTCCAGGACCATATCCCCGATAGCCTGGATGCAGGGCTCCTTGCTGAGGGTGGAGAACGGCGGCTGATGGTAGAGCGCGTAGAGTTCCCGCACGATTTTGAAAGCGGTGTTCCGGGTGGTGTCCGCGCCCAGAAAGAGGTCCAGGGTGAAGTCGATATGGGCGCCGGCTGGCAGCGCCTCTTCGGTGGGGTCGGTGAACAGGTCCTTGTTCACGAACGTGCGGGGCGCGTTCCGATAGCCGAGCGCGACGCCCACAGCGCCGGGCAGTTCGGCAATCAAGCCGGTGCGTATGAGTTGGCCCTGACAGGCCAGGTAGGGTGGCGCGGCCAGCGCCACATGGCCGCCGCCGTGAAGAAACGCCATCGAAACGGGCGCTGCCGCCCGGTCGGTCCGCATCCGCCAGGCCCGGGAGCAGGAAACGCTTGGGCTGTCCATGTCGGTCAGGTTGGGGAAGTGCCCGGGACCGGACACGGCCAGGTTGTTGCTTCCGAAGAGAAAGCCGGGAACGAGGTGAAAGGCGTTTCCGGTTGTCACTTCGGGCGCGAAGAGAATCTCGAGTCTAACCGGCTGATCGACGGAGACCGATAGATGCAGGCGCTGATGGCCGGTTTCGTGGTCGTGCGCCGTGGGCAAGGGTTCCAGCGTGAGGTGGACTCCGTCGCCCTCCGCCACCCAGGTGATTCCACACGGGTGGAAGGGAATCGGTTTTCCATGGGCGATTCCGGGCTGGCATGCCGAAGCATGGAGCAGTCCGACCGCCTTGTCACCCGTCACGCGCAAGGCCCCTGAAGATGCTAGATTCCAGTCGTGCATTACTTGACAATGCTACACCAGTATGCTAGTCTGCCTCAAGAAGAATCCTAGCAGGCGTCTACAAAAGCGTTAAATTTTCTTTTGAATCAGGATTGGGCAGATGAAGATGTACCGTATTGGGGTTATTGGGGCCGGCGCACGGGGCGAGACGTTTGCCCGGCAGCTGTATGCCGGTATGGAGCGGGCCACGCTCTTTGGCATTTGCGACCGGGATGCGGATCGGCTTGGAAAGTTTGTGGACTATTGCGAGCTGAAGGGTGCGCGGACATTTACCGATTCGGCGGAGTTTTTCCGCCAGCCGGATCTCGACGCTGTGATCATCACGACCCCGGATTTCACGCATCGCGACGTGGCACTCCAGGCCATGCGGGCGGGGAAGGACATCTATCTTGAGAAGCCGGTTGCCCCCACGAGCGAGCAGTGCCGGGAGATCATCCGGTGCCAGCGCGAGACGGGGCGAGTCGCCTTTGTCGGCTTCAACTTGCGCGCGGCAGCGCAGAGCGAACGGCTTAAGGATATCGTTTCCAGCGGCATCCTGGGGCAGATCCTGCATGTGGAGGGGCTGGAGCAGTTGAGCGTGGCGCATAGCGCCTCGTTCATGCGCCGCTTTCATCGCAAGCGCGAGAATACGGGCGGCCTGCTGAACCACAAGTGCTGCCACGACCTCGACCGCATTCTCTGGCTGATCGGCCACGAGCGGCGGGTGGTGAAGGTGGCCAGCTTCGCGGGGTTGAACGTGTTTCTGCCGCGCAAGGCGCCGGCGAAGACGTGCCACGAGTGTCCGGCCGGCATCTATCAGGCCTGCCCTTACAAGGACACGGCCGGTTTTGTCTTTCCTGTGCACGGGGATCGTCCGATTCATCACCAGTCATCGGATATTTACGGCGCCGACCTTTGTGTGTATAACGATGACAAGTCGGTGTTTGACAACCAGACGGTGATCCTGGAGTGGGATCACGGGGTGCGGGGCAACTTCAACGTGCAGCTGTTCCAGTCGCGCGGCTGCCGGGAGACCCGCATCTGGGGCGAAAAGGGCTGTTTGCAGGCGGTCGATGGAAAGATCCGGACAATTCTTTCCGCGACCGGGGATGAGATCGATCACGCCGTGGCATCGAACGGAGCGGGCGGACATGGCGGAACGGACCCCAAGATGCTGGGGCGGTTTGTGGCAGCCCTCGACGGCGGGGATTCGGGCGATTCCGGCCTCTCCCAAGGGATGGCGGTGACGCTGGTGGCCGAGAAGGCGGAGCGTTCGGCGTTGAGCGGGCAGGTGCAAGCAATTGCGAATGAGGAATATTTCTAGAGTTTGATGTTGAAATAATAACACCAGTATGCTAGTGTTCTTTAAATACGTGGAGGAAGCCGGATGAAAACTACAGTGAAACTGGCGGTTTTGGCGATCTTAAGCCTTCTCGCGGTTGTCAGGATTGGCGAGGCCGCGGCAACAAACTATGTGGATATCGGGCGCACCGGAGCGGGTGGCGCGAACGACGGGTCGTCGTGGGCGAACGCCTACACCAACCTGCAGGATGCGCTGGCCGTCACTAAAGTCGGAACAAACCTGTGGGTGGCCCAGGGCGCCTACTATCCCACTACCGGCACGGATACCTCGGTCACCTTCAAGGCGCTGTCCGGCGTGCAGCTCTACGGCGGCTTCACTAACGGAATGACCAGTCTGGACCAACGCAATTGGATGGAGTATCCCACGATTCTCAGTGGCGACATTGACCGCGATGGACTGCTTGACGCGGATAATTCCCGCCACGTTTTCACGGCCAACACCAACGGCGTCCTCGATGGGGTTCACCTCATGCATGGATACGGCGTGTACTCCACGATCGTGACAAGCGATAAAGTAGGTTCAGCTCTCTCGTGTGACAATGGGCCTGGTTTTGAATTGCGTAACTGCATCGTGGCTCAAAACAATAGCGGAGGAGCTGCCGGAAACTATGGCAGCGTTGTTTTTGTAGGAAAAAACTTTGTGTTCTCGAATTGTATCTTCATGGCCAACACAACCGTCGTTGGGGGTAATAATTTCAATGGAACCACTATCCTTAATGCGAACGGATCCTTGACCGGTACGCTCAAAAACTGCTTGTTCATCCGTAACGGATGCGCCATAACTATTTACAAGGGGGCCAACACGACGCTGAAGGTGAGCAATTGCACGTTCACCACTAATGTTCCTGCCGGCAGGCAAATTTATTCATGGGGTTCGCCAACGTTGACGGTTGAGAACAGTGTTTTCTGGGGGAACGGCATCACCAATGTCACGGCTAATTCAGCTGCCAACTATTGTACGGTCAAATATAGTGAAGTCCAAGGCTCTGGCGGATCAGCCGGGTGGCTGCTGGGCACGGCTTCAGTGGCGCCGTATGTGGTGGATGCGGGCAACAACATCGATAAGGACCCCCTGTTCGTCGGCGGACCCACCGGCTCCTGGACCCTTGCGCCGGCCTACGCCAGCGGCCGCACGACCCTGACCGACGCCAATGCCTCATTCGGAACCCTGCGCGGGAAGTTTCTCAATGCCAAGACGGGCGTCTCAAGCACCAACTGTTTTTACATTCTTTCCAACTCGACCACCCAGATCGTGGTGAATGGGAATGCCTCGGCTGTCGCCGCCTCCGGGAATGCCTACGA
>CAMDGM010000004.1 GCA_945898015.1 PVC group bacterium
TCAGGGCCAGGTTGGCGTAGTTGAGGATTTCCGCCAGTTCCAGCCAGACCGACCCCAGGATCAACGACAGACTACCGGTCAGCACGATCAGGAAGGACATCGGTATGGCCACCATATTGCCGATCAGGGACACCAGCGAGACGTTCCCGAAAAAATAGGCGCACAGCGGGAGCGAGGTGAACCAGGCGGCGGTGGACAGGGACATGGTGGTCCAAACCGCCCGGAGCATTTGAAAACCGATTCGCTTCCAGGCTGGAATCAGGTCATCCGCGAGAAAAGGATCCGGCTTCAGGAAGGCCGGCACGGTATGATGCAACAGGGGCGCGAACAGGATCAGTCCACCGACCAGGCAAAACGACAGGATGAATCCGCGATCCAGCACCTGGAATGGATCGAGAGCCACGATCAGCAAGGCGGCCGCCGCCAGCCCGGACGGTCCGTCCGCGCGCCGGCCGGCCAGCGAGGCGGCGAAGAAAAGGCCCGACATGATGCAGGCCCGCAGGGCGCTGGCCGACGCGCCGGTGCCCATGGTGTAGATCAGCAGCAGCGGCGCCAGGACGGGGAACCACCAGATCCGGCCCAGGCCGCAAACCCGCAGGATGCAGGCGAGCAGCCACGCGATCATGCCGACATGAAGCCCGGAGATGGCAATCACGTGAAACGTGCCGGTGATCATGAAGTCCTGGCGGATAGCCGCGGGCATGCGGAGCCGGGTTCCCAGCAGGAGCGCCTGTAAAAGCCCCGATTCATCGGGGTGGTCGGCGATTCCGGCGGCGAGGATGCCAGACGCATCCCGGCGTTGTCGCTCGCAGAACTGGCGGAATCGGTTGCCGCGCTCCCGCTCCTGAAAATAGGCGCCATAGGGGCCGGTCCTGATTTCAACCGGATCGCGGCGACTGATGAATCCATGAATGGACCAGCGTTCGCCGTAGGCGGGGGGCGGCACCGGACGGGGTTTCACCCAGGTGACCATCAGGGGCCCGCGGACGGAACGGGGCGGTGAGGATGTGCTCGTGCGAATGGATTCGATCATCATGGGAAAGCGAAGCGAAAAGGGGCCTTTTTTCTGGATGGGGATCGGATCGCCAGCGACGACGCCAACGGCCTCCACGTAGCCGCCAGTCCCCTTCGGGAGCCATAGGCGAACATCGGACAGGGAGACGGGGGAGACCGCCAGGGAGGCGGCCAGGGCCGCCAGGGTGCCAGTCAGGACGAGTATTCCGGCCGAAACGAACCCCATTCGAGCCGAAGCTGAACGCCAGGCGAAGAGCGCATAGAGCAATGCGGTTAACAGAAAGAGGGCGGCGCCGAAGAGCCATAAAGGGTCGGGGCGGAAGAATAGTCCGGCGAGGGTACCCGCCATTCCGGCCGCCGCGATTCCGATCAGGGGCCGCCGCCGCATTTACGGAATCTGGCCGGCCCGGGCCAAGGCGAGGGCTTCGACGCTTTGGATTTCGGCGAATCCCTGGGAGCTGACCGGGTTCAGCCCGGCGCTGGCTTCCATGGATGAGTCCGCCTCGTTATAGAGCGAGGCCTTGCAGTCGGTCAGGGACTGGAACAGGATGTTGCCCTTGTAAAGGCCCATGGAGACGGTTCCGGAGGCATGCGCGGAGAAGACGCCGATGGCGGCCCTGGCGGCCTGGGTGACGGGGTCGAAATAGCGGCCATCGTAGATTTGATCGGCCACCAGTTTGGACAGTTGCTGGAAGAGGAGGGTCGACCGGCGGTCCATGACGGCCTGGTAGACGTACCGGAGGGCGGTGCCCAGCAGTTCCATGCCCGGCGCCTCGTACACGCCGCGGCTCTTGGTGCCGACAATGCGGTTTTCCAGGGCATGCTTCATGCCGATGCCGTTCCGGCCACCCACCTGGTTGGCGGTGCGCATGGCGGAGATGGGATCCACAGACTGCCCGTTGATTTTCACAGCCCGGCCTTTTTCGAACCGGATCGTGACGGTTTCCACGGCATCGGGCGCCTGCATGGGCCAGACGCCCATGGTGGGTTTCACGATGGTCATGGCCGTTTCCAGGCTTTCCAGATCCTCGGCCTCGTGGGAGAGGCCGGCCAGATTGGCGTCGGTGGAGTATTTCTTTTTTCCGCCAACCGGCGCCGAAATGCCATGGGCGGCCAGGAATTCAGCCATCTGGGTCCGTCCCGGGAATTCCTTGAGCAGGCCCGGATCGCGCCAGGGCGCGTACACTTTCATGCCGGGCGCCAGCACGTTTGTATACCGTTCAAAACGCATCTGGTCGTTGCCGCGTCCGGTGGCGCCGTGGGCGAGCACCGTGCATCCGCGCTTGCGCATTTCGGCCAGCAGGCCGCGGACGGTGACGGCCCGGGCGATTCCGGTCGAATTCCAGTAGCCGCCATCATACATGGCCTGCGCCTCCAGCACCTCGAAGCAGGCCTCGGCCATGGGCGCCTTCAGGTCCACGATGATCGTATCGACGCCACAGGGGGCCATCCGCGTGCGGATATCCTGGATGTCGGTTTCGTCGGGCTGGCCCAGATCGGCCGCGAAGGCGAGCACCGGCAGGCCGGAGTCGACCAGTTTCTTGCAGATGGTTCGGCTGTCCAGTCCGCCGGACACGCAGGCGCCAATTTTTTCGTGCTTCAAGTCGGCTAGTTTCATGGGAGTTCTCCGGATCAGCCTTCTTCATCCTGGGGACGCGCCACGCCGTGCCACTCGGCCACGGCGTCCTCGATGATTTCGAGGGCTTCGTCGATTTCCGTATCCTTGACGGTCAGGGGCGGGAGGAACCGGACGACCGATTCCGCGGTGGCGAGCGAGATCAGGCCCATGCCGCAAAGGGTTTCGACGAGCGGCTTGGCCGGCTGATCGAGCACGAGCCCAAGCATCAGGCCGGCACCGCGCACGGCCTTGACGTGCTCGTAGTTGCCGACGAGGGCTTGAAGTCCGGCCTGGAACCGGGCTCCGGCTACCGACGCGCGAGCCACGAGGTTTTCCTCCTCGATGACGGCGAGCATGGCCAGGGACGCGGCGACGCAGACGGGATTGCCGCCGAAGGTGCTGCCGTGTTTGCCGGGCTGGAACACGTCGGCCACGCGGGGCGAGGTCACGATGGCGCCGATCGGCAGGCCGGAGCCGAGGGCTTTCGCCAGCGAGAAGGCGTCGGGTTCGATACCGGCGGCCTGATAGCCGAACCAATGGCCGGTCCGGCCGAGTCCGCACTGCACTTCGTCGCAGAGCATGAGAATGTCCCGTTCCGTGCACAGGGCGCGGATGCCCTGAAGGAAGGCGGGATCGGCGGGAATGACTCCGCCTTCGCCCTGCACGGCTTCCACGAGGATGGCGGCGGTCTTGTCGGTCACCAGGGCGCGGACGGCTTCCAGGTCGTTGTAGGGCGCATGGACGAAGCCCTTGGGCATGGGCTCGAAGCCGGCCTGGTGCTTGGACTGGCCGGTGGCGGCCAGCGCGGCGAGGGTGCGGCCGTGGAAGGAGCCGGTCATGGAGATGATTTCCGTGCGCTTGCGGGCATGCCCGTGCAGGCGGGCCAGCTTGATGAGCGCCTCATTGGCCTCGGCGCCCGAGTTGCAGAAAAAGCATTTCCCCTTGAGCGACAGGGCAGAGAGTTTCTCGGCCAGGCGGCCCTGCAGTTCGGTGTAAAACAGGTTGGACACGTGCATGAGCGTGCCGGCCTGATCACGGATGGCGGCCACCACCTTCGGATGGCAATGCCCCACATTTGACACGGCGATGCCGGCGATGAAGTCGAGATAGACATGGCCTTCCGCATCCCAGACGCGGGTGCCTTTCCCCTTCACGAGCGCCCGACTGGGGGACGCGTAGGTGGGGATGACGAACTGCGAGTAAAGGCTGGCGATCTGTTCGGTCTTAGTCATTTTGGATAATCTCCGTGCCGACACCGGCGTCTGTGTAGATTTCAAGCAACAAGGAGTGGGGGAGCCGCCCGTCGATCAAGTGCACCTTGAAGACGCCGGATTCCAAGGCGTCCACTGCGCTTCGGATCTTGGGCAGCATGCCGCCGTCGATGACGCCGTCTTTCACCAATCCCTCCACATCCCGCACGCGCAGGGTGGAAATGATGGAATTCTCGTCCGGCGGGTTGCGCAGCAGGCCCGGCACATCGGACAGGTAAGCCAGTTTGCGGGCCTTGAGCGCCTTGGCCACGGCGGCGGCGGCGTCATCCGCGTTCAGATTGTACAGGTGGCCGTCGGGGCCCATGCCGAGGGGTGTGACGACGGGAATTTCCCCTGCCAGGAAGCACGCCTGCAAAGGGGCGGTGTTTACGTTGCGGATATCGCCTACAAACCCCCAGTCCAGGGTTTCGCCGGTCTGGGGGTCTTTTTCGACGCGTTTGACGACCTGGAAAACAGTTTCGCCCGGAATGCCGCGGGCGCGGGCGCCCTTGGCCTTGAGGCTGTCCACAATCTCGGGATTGATGACGGTTTGGATGACTTCGTGGACGATGGCGATTGTCGCTTCGTCGGTGACGCGGAGGCCTTTGACAAAATGGGCCTGGAGGCCGGCTTCCTTCATGCGCCGGGAGATGGCCTTGCCTCCGCCATGGACGATCACAGGCCGCATGCCCACGCAACTCATGAAGGTGAGATCGGTGAGAATGTTGTCGCTGTTGGCCTTCTCCTCCATGGTGCTGCCGCCGTACTTGATGACGACCACGGCGTCCCGGAAGGACTGGATATAGGGCAGGGCTTCGATCAGGGTTCGGGCTTTGGCGATGATCGTTTTCATAGTCAGGTCGTGTAGGATCCGTTGATTTTCACATACTCTTCCGAGCAGTCGCACGTCAACATGGTGTGCGACGCCTGGCCCAGATGCAGGGATACCGTGAGGGTGAAGGTTTTCCGAGCCAGGATTTTTTCCAGGGTGGACAGGGAGAACCCCGGCGCCCGGCGGCCGTTCTTCACGGCGCGCTTGCCGTCGTAGGCGATGTCGACCTTGTCGGGATCCAGGCGGGCGCCTGAATAGCCGGCCGCGCAAATCACGCGGCCCCAGTTGGGGTCGCCTCCGAACCACGAGGTTTTGACGAGCAGGGAATTGCAGATGGCCCGGGCCGCCCGGCGGGCGTCGTCGGGAGTGCGGGCGCCGTCCACGGTGACGGTGACGCACTTGGTGGCGCCTTCGCCATCGCAGACGACGCGGCGGGCCAGATCCAGGGTGATCCGGTTGAGGGCCTCGCGGAAGAGGGGCCAGGCCGGGTGGGCGGGGTTGAGCGGTCGATTTCCGGCGGCTCCGTTGGCCAGGAGAATCACCGTGTCGTTGGTGCTCATGTCCCCGTCGATGGAGATGCGGTTGAAGCTGTGTTCCACGGATTCGCGAAGGGCGGAACGGAGGGCGGCCGGGGAAATGGCGGCATCGGTGGTCAGGAAGCAGAGCATGGTGGCCATGTTTGGCTCGATCATGCCGGCGCCCTTGCACATGCCGCCCAGCGTGACGGTCCGGCCGTCGACCTGGAACCGGACGGCTGTTTGCTTGTCCACCGTGTCGGTGGTCATGATGGCGCGGGCGGCCGCATCGCCGCCGGTGCGGGAGAGGGCGGCTACGGCGGCGGGAATGGCTTTGATGAGTTTGTCGACCGGCAGGGGGACGCCGATGGTGCCCGTGGAGCCGACCAGCACCGATTCAACCGGCAGGTTGAGCGCGGCTGCGGCGGCCCGGGTTGTGGCTTTGGAGTCCAGGAGGCCCTGCGGCCCGGTGCAGGCGTTGGCATTCCCGCTATTGATGAGAATGGCCTGGGCCCGGCCCCGTTTCAGGCGGGTCTGGCAGAGCAGGACCGGGGCCGCCTTGACGCGATTGGTGGTGAACAGGCCGGCGGCGGTGGCGGGGGTGTCCGAGACGAGCAAGGCCACATCGTTCCGGTCCGGATACTTGATTCCGGCGGCGGCGGCCGAAGCCCGGAAACCGGCCGGGGCGGTGACGCCTCCCGTTATTTCCTGAATGTGACGTGACATGAGAGCTCCTTGCGCTGTCGAGAAGAGGAGAGGAAAGTATCGGGTATTTGAAGGAAAAGTCGAACGAAAAAGAGGGGATGCGGGCAAAAAAAAGGCCCCGGAATGTCCGGGGCCTTTTACGAACAGGAGTTTTACCGCTTGGAGAACTGGAAGCGGCGACGGGCGCCCGGTTGCCCGTATTTCTTGCGTTCCTTCATGCGGGGATCGCGAGTCAGGCAGCCGCTTTCCTTGAGGACCTTGCGGTTGGACGCGTCGGCCACGCAAAGGGCCCGGGAGATGGCGTGGCGCAAGGCGCCAGCCTGGCCGGTGACGCCGCCGCCGGTCAATTCGGCCTTGAGGTCGAACCGGACGAGCGTGTCAGTGGCTTTCATGGGCTGCTGGATGTAGTTGATGACGGCTTCGGTGCAAAAATACTGCTCCGGCGTGCGCTGATTAACCTGCCACTTGCCGGTGCCCGGCACCAGATGCACGCGCGCGACCGCAGTCTTGCGGCGTCCGGTGGCGCTGAATTCGATTACTTTGTCGGCCACGATCTTATCTCCTTGCTTCGATTAAATGGCTTTCGGGGCCTGGGCCTCGTGGGGGTGCGCGACTCCGGCATACACCTTGAGGCGCTTGAAAATATCGGCCGCGAGCTTGTTCTTCGGCAGCATGCCTTTGACGGCGGATTCCACCATGCGCTCGGGATGGCGCGCGCGCATCCGGGCGGCGGTAGTTTTGTGCAAGCCGTTGCGGAAGCCGGTGTAACGCTGGTAGACTTTGGTCTCTTCCTTGCGGCCGGAGAGCGCCACTTTTTCGGCGTTGATCACCACCACAAAATCGCCGGTGTCCATGTGGGGCGTGAATGTGGGCCGGTGACGGCCGCGCAACACGTTGGCGATCTGGACGGCAAGACGGCCGAGCGGTTTGTTGGCGGCATCCACCAGAACCCAACCCCGCTTGATATCTTTTTCAATGGGCAGAAATGTTTTCATTCGTGACGTTTCCTTGCTGAGACAATGAACGGTGAAATCTATCTAAAACCCACCCAGCCTGTCAACTGCTATTTGGCTGATTTTTCGTCCGCCACGATGGGCGGCGGGTTGGTCATGGCCGGGACGGCCTCGGTGACGGGGGGGGTGGCGGCGGAGTTATTGCCTGCTGGGTGGCGTCGGTCCAGTTTATCCTGGATTTTCTTCTGGCGGAGCTCCTGATCCGAGGGGTCGCCGAGTTTGCTGTTGGACCAGCCGCGTTTCCAGAGACCGGCCACGTCGGCGGAGTCCCGCCGGCGGATCGCGTCGTTCCGGATGTCCTCGGGGTTGTCCAGCACGTAGGGGGTGATGAAGACCATCAACTCTTCGCGTTTGTTGCCGCGCGTGGTGTCCCTGAAGGGGATGCCGAGAAGGGGTATGTCGGCCAGGAACGGAATCTTGGTGACATTGTTGATTTCGGTTTTTTTGGTCATGCCGCCGAGCATGATCGTATCGCCGCTGGTGACGGCGATCGAGGCGCTCATTTTGCGGCGGGACACGATTGGCCAGGGGGTGCTTTGGATGGTTTTCGTCTTATCGGCATCTTCCGTGTTCTGCTCGATTTCCATGACCACGAACTTATTCTTGTTGATGCGGGGCGTCACGGACAAGGTGGTGCCGACGGGAAGCCGCTCGATATCGTCGACATAGGTGACGCCGGTGCCATCGTTGACGGGTTTCTGCCCCTTGTAGAAATAAAGATCTTCGGACACATCGATGGTGGCTTTTTTGTTGTCGGTAGTCAGAATTACGGGGGAGGAGATGATGCGGGTCCGGTTGTCGCTGGCGGTGAGCTTGAGGACCACGTCCAAGTTGAGGTCGAAAAAGGTCATGAAATAGCCGAGGTTGCCGGGGACGGCAGACGGGGTGTTCAGCGCATTCATGGGCGCCCCGCCTCCGAGGGCGCTCCCGCCCGTGAAAGCGAAAAGGGGTTTCCGCACGCCGGCGGCATCCTGTTTGAAGGCGGTCATGGAGCGCTGGAGCCAGTCTACCCCTGTTTCTGAATTTTTATCGAGCGTGACGCCGAGGATGATGGCTTCGATCAGCACTTGCGAGAGCATGATGTCCATGTCCCGGATGATTTCCTCGAGGGCGGCCATGTCGCCTTTGCTGGCCATGATGACCAGGGCGTTGGACCGTTTGTCCGAGAGGATTTTGACGCTCTGCGCGCTCAACTCGCCGACGTTGGATTTGACGGCGGCCGCTGCGGGCGCGGTTTTCTGCTGCATCTGCTTGATGTAATCGCTGAGCTCCGCGCTTCGCTCGGGCGCGACACCGCCGGCCGCGTCCTTGGCCGTGGCGGCGCCGGCGCCGGCCGCCGGGGTGGTTTCCTTGGAGGCTCCGATGAGCTTGCTGAGCATGCCTTCCACTTCGATGGCATCCGCATATTCCAGGCGGAAGACCTTGACGATGACGTTCGGCTCGACGCCGATGTCGATTGCTTCGACGATTTTGTTGAAGAATTCCATGTTTTCGGGCCGGGTGATGATGATGAGAATGTTGGCGCGGTCGTCTGCCACCAGTTTGACCTGCCCCTGGATCAAATCGCGTTTTGCTTCGGATTCCACCACGGGCGAGATCGCCCGGCTGACGGTGCCGGCCCGGATGACGCCGGGTGGCCCGGTGAGGGCGGGGCGCACCACGGTGGCCGGGGTTTTCTGCTGCTGGGCCTCCGTCTCCGCGATGATTTCCGCCAGGCGGGCCTTGATTTCGGAGGCCTTGGTGTGCAGGATGCGGACGATATGCAGCTCCTCTTTCATTTCGATCGGCTGGTCGATGAGGGCGAGGAGTTGCTTGACGCGCTCGATGTTGACCGAGGTGTCGGTCACGAGCAGGCTGTTGATCCGGGGCAGGGCCTGGATGTTGGCGTAGGGGTGGACGACGGTGGCGATGGCGGCCTGCGCGTCGGCCAGTTCGATGTGTTTGAGCGGGATGATCTCCGAGACCAGGTAGCCGGTGTCCTTCGCCAGGGCGGCGGCGTCTTCGGTGCCGGTGCGAATCATGTCCCCTTCGGCCCGGACGGTGTTGATCTGGACCACTTTGGTGAACATGTCGCCTTCCGTGACGAGGGCCACGTTGTTCATGGCGAGGATCGCTTCGATGGCGGCGATGGCCTGGGGAACCGTGACTTTTTTCTCGATGCGCAGTGTGATGTTCATCTTGACGCCCGGCGCCATGAGAATGGTGCGTCCGGTCAGCTCGGCGTAGCGATCGAGCACCATTTCAAGCGGGGAATCGCTGAATTTCAGGGATAGCAGCTTTTCGCCGCTATCCGAGGGCGGGGCCGGATTGGCGGCCGCAGAATCTGCCCCGGAAGCGGCATCCGGAAGCGGGACGGGCGCCGGCCGTGGCAGGTTCGGGCGGACCGTGGTGATGGCGTGGACAGGCGGGAGGGTGGGCGCGGGCGGATCGACCGGCGGAACCGGATCCTGCGCCGGAGCGTTCGTCGTGAAAGCCATCAGGAGGACGGCCAAAACTGACAGGGCCATGCTTTTCCAATGCGTCATACCGGATCCTTTGCTGGGCTCTAGGGACGAGCTGTTGCCGTGGTCGCCGTCACGTTCGTGGACCCTCCCGGACCGCCCGCCGCTTTAAGGCGCAGGTACGAGCAGTTGATCGTGAAGGTTCCCTTTAACAAGCCCCTGTTCTCGGACTTGATGTAAAGCTGGCTGATATCGAGCATACCATGATCCTCTTGCAGGGCAAAGAGGAAATGGGCCAGGGCGTCGAGAGACCCTTCCCAGTTGCACTTGATATCCAGGGCGCCGATATCGCCGTGTCGCTTTTCCTTCTGCGGTTCCCGGCGTGTCAGGGTGAGGCTGTTCTGGGTGGCCAATCCCTCGACCTTGATCAGCATGTCCGCGGTGACATCCTGGGATTCCGGGTACGCGGTGAGTGTTTTGAGCGCCTCGTTCAGCTTGGCCTGCCAGGCCCCCTTCTGGTCGGTCATGCGCCGTTCCGTTTCGAGCGTTGCGATCAAGCGCTCCTGGCGGTCGCGTTTTTCACGGACGGCGGTCAGTCGGGGATCGGCAAAGAAATACCAGGTGGGGAGGAAGACCAGGACAACCCCGGTGATCCACGCCAAGATCAATTCGCGCGGCGTCAGCTTCATTCCCCGCCCTCCTGGAAGAGCGCAATCGCGATCCGGAAGGTCTCCCGGTTTTTGGTGCGGATCGGGCCCTGTAGTTCGGTGCCGTAAAACAGGGTGGAGGCGTCCAGCGCTTTTTTGAAGTCATAGACGGCCTGGGAGGCGGGTGCCTCTCCGGACAGGGCGATCGCTTTTCCCTTTTCGAACGTGATCTGGTTCAACTCGATGCCGGCGGGCATGAGCGAGGTGATTTCTCGGAGGCATTCCAGGGCGGATCGTGTGATGTCGCCAAACAGGTTCAGCGATTGTACCCGTTTGCGGTTGTCCCGGACGTCCTGGGCGGCCGGTTTCATGACGGCCAGCTGGGCTTCGAGGCCGGCCAGCCGGCGGGAATGAAATTCCTGCCAACCGAGCACCGCGCCGATGCTGAGAAGCCAGACGCCCAGTGCCACTCCCGAGGCCGCCGCCAGCCGCTGCTTGATCTGGCGGTTTTTTTCCGCGATCCGCCAGGTGTCCAGGACCAGGTCCAGCCGGACACCGGGGGTGTCAGCTTCCCGCCGCGCCACTCCCTCGCTCAGCGGACCCAGGGAGTCGAGCGGCTCGGCCTTGACCGGCCAGCCTCCGGCGGCGGTCAGGGCGGCCGGGAGTTCGGCCGGGGCGTCCGCGGCCATCCAGATGACAAGTTCAGAGATCGGCTGGGATCCGTGCTCCAGTTCGAGCGAGGTCATGGCGGAGGCGGTTTCCTCGGCAATGTCCTGAGCGAATTCGGCAGGGGACAATCCGTCGATTCGGGCGTGGGACCGGAATAACACGGGAGCGCCGGAATCGGCCACCAGCAGCTCGCAGGATTGCGTTTCGGCGATCAGCAGGACCCGTCGGCCAGCTCCCATGATCTCGGGCCGGCGCCGCAGGATGTCCCACCAACCCAGGGTGCTGAGGGTGATCCGGTCGATCCGCAGCTTGTGCCGGCGAAGGGCGGATCCGATGGACTCCACGACGGATTTCTGGATGGCCGCGATCAGGACACGCGAATCGTTTTCACGGGTTTCCAGCACGTCGTAGGAATAGGAGACCGTTTCAGGGGGGAACGGGGAAAGGGCGTCGATTTGGAGTTCGACCATACCGGCTAATTCACGGGGCTCGACGGCGGGGAGGATGACGAGGCGCTGGATGGCGCTGGATCCGGGCAAGACCAGTGTGGCGTGGCGTCCGGGCATGGCGCGAACGGCCGCTTCGAGGGCGGCCTCCGCTTCGGGCGAAGGGGGCGCCGGCTTGCGCAGGAGATCTTCGCCGTCGGGCAGGGCTTCGCGGCCGGTGGCGTCCAGTTCCCAGCCCTCGCGGCCTTTTCGCAGGCGCGTCCATTCGATCGAGCTGCTCCGGAGCGCGATCGCCTGATATTCCGGCTTACCCATCCGACTCCTTTAAAGCGCGGTCTCTTCCTGCCAGCGGAGGATGCGGAAGGCGCCCTTGCTCTGTTCGGCGATGCAGGAAACGGTCCAGGTTACATCCCCGACGCGGCCGACGCTGGTGATCCGCAAAATCTGCGACTGAGTGGTTATACGGTCTTTCAGCCGATTTCTCAAGTCCGGAAAATCGGAGAAGCGATTAAAGAAGTCTTCGGGGTTTTTATAAGAGGTGTCCTCGTCGGGGAATTCAGGGTCACCCTCGCGTTCCAGAATGATTTCGGAGGCCATGGGTTCATCGATGTCCAGCGAGAGGGCCATGAGCACCCGCAGGGAGGCGGCGTTGATGTTGACCTGGCGGCTGCCGTAGGTGGTGAGCAGGTCCGCGATGCCGCTGATCGTCTTGGGCGGCTCATCCGAATGGCCCCGTTCCTCCGGCGTCTCGAGCGTTCCGCCGTAGAGGTAGGTGTTGGTGAAGCCCTTGATCAGGAGCAACTCGTTCACCGTGTCGAGAGGGGCGTTTTTCGCGCGGTAAGGCTTATCCTGTTTCAGGTAGTAGTCGTCGCTTTCGGCGCCATCGGGGCAGGGGACATCGTCGGGGTCGATCCAGTCGATGAAGGCGTCGAACAGCTTGGGCCACTCCTCTTCAGGGATGCCGCCCAGGTCGAAAACCCCCTCCCAGTCGGCCAGCGTCTTGAGTTCGTTGACGTTGATCAGGGAGGGTTCGGGCACGATGGTGAGGTTCAATTCCCCCTCGCCCAGCGAATCGGTGATGCTGACGACGTTCAGGCCTTCCTTGAGCCGCTTGGCCTGGTCGAACCAGACTTTCTCCGCGTGGGCGTCGTCGGGGTTTTTCGGGTCGATTTGACTGCTGATGGCAAAGAGGAAACGGGCCTTGTCGATGCCGGACTGGGCAATCTGCTCGGCTTTCAGGCGCTGCCGGTAAAAACTGGCGATGCGGGATTCGAGCTTCATTTCGTAGGCGAACGAACCGATCATGAGGGAGAGCAAGGCGATGACCCAGACGGCCACGATCAGGGCGGAACCGGAGCGGCTCCGACCCCGGGGTCGGGGCCGGCAGGCGGCGGGGCTGGATGCGGGCTGTTTCATGAGGGGGTCACCAGGAGAGCGGCGCGATGGGGATGGCGACGATCCGCTCGACTTTGAGCGGTTCTTCGCCCGGTTCAGCGGGTTTGAGGTAGAGGCTCAGATGAAGGTAGGAGGGAATGCTGTTGGTCGGCTCCCATTCGTCTTCCCAGGAAATTTCGCCGAAGGCATCCACATTGGTGCTGATTTCGCAATCGAACCCCGCCACGGCCGAGGAAAGCAAGGTGAAGGGGGCGTCCTTGTCGGGATCGAAGTCCTCTTTTTGTCCGAATGGGCGCCAGGATTTGACCGCCGCGCAGGATCGGCCTTTTTCGTCGTCTTCCACCGTGAAGACGATCCGGTGGAGGGAGGAGGCCTCGGTGGTGTCGGTGTCCAAGAGGGCGGACCCGGTTTTGACCCAGCTGATCCGGTCCCGGGCCGTGGGCCCGCTGCCGTCATTTTCGAGCCAGAATCCGTAGACGGAGGCCGATTGCTTGCCCGCTTTTTTATAGTACGCGGACCGGAGCCCCGAGACGAGCTGATCCAGAATGGCGTCTGAGTGGTTGAGGTTGGCCGCCGCGGTGGTGCCATCGCGCCAGGCCCGGGAGACGTTGGAGAAGGTCATGACGATCACGGTCATGGCCATAGCGAGGATCGCCACAGCGATGGTGACTTCAAGCAGGGTGAACCCGGCGCGCCGGACTGGGAGACGTGGCGTCATGGCTGGTCCGCCTCCGGCAGGTCGTTGGTGTAGTAGTAATAGCGGACCGTTTCTTCGTAGGTATTGCTGCCCCGGCCTTCCCAGGTGACCCGGTTGTGGAGGACGAACAGCCCCACGTCTTCGTAGTCCGGCTGGACTTCGGCCACGCGTTTGAACAGGAAACCCGGGAGAATCTCGGTTTCGGGCACTTCCTTGTTCACCAGTTCGTCGTCCTTTTCAACGATGGGAAAGCGCAGTTCGGCCAATTCCAGGGCGTAGCGGGCCTGATGGTAGGACTTGGAGACGGCGACCAGGGCGAGGCAGCGCGAGGTGGCGGTGGCGAGCGCGGCCACGCCAAGCCCGAGGATGGCCAGGGCCAGCACGACCTCCAGGAGGGTCAGTCCGATGCGGCTATTTTTCCTCATGTTCGGCCTCGCCCAGGAAATCGACGGTGATCACCGATTCATGGCCATCTTCATCCGCCAGCGTCACTTCATAGGGCGTGCAGGTGCCGTTGGTCTTGTACCGGACGGATGCCGGCCCTGCCTCTTCCGTGCCCGGATCGTCCCCGCGTGCGAGTTTCTTTACGATCACGCCGTCCAGTTTCCGGGCCAGGCCCCGGGGGGGAGAGGCCGGCGTGGCCGGTGTGCTGTCGGGCGGCCGGTTGGTGGCGAGGGTCTCAAAATCGGGCGTATTGGTGATGGCGGCCAGCTGATGGCGGGTGTAGACCTGAGCAACCGTTGTTTTGAGGGGCGGTCCTTCTTCGACGTTGATCTGGCTGCCGCCGAGGGTGAAGACCAGGTTCATGGGCCGCTGGCGCGAGACGGCCATGGTGTGGGCATACCGGCCGCAGGCCATGACGGTTCGCGTGGCTTGCCGGAGGCGCTGGCCCTGAAGGGATTTTACAAACGCCGGCGTCGCGATGGCAGCCACGAAGCCGATGATCACCGTCACGAGCAGGACCTCGATCAGGGTGAACCCGTTTTTAGTTCGTGATGTCATCCGCACTGCCCATCACCTCGTCGGGCCCCCCCGAGACGATCGAGTAGCTTCCGTCCGTTTGGTTGGGCGTGTAGGTGAAGTCTTTTCCCCAGCCGTCTTTAGGCAGGGATTTGGCGTTTTTGAGGTAGGGGAGCAGGTCCTGCAGCGAGGGCGGCAGCTTGGCGCTGTGATCGAGCATATAGGAGTCGATGGCGGTGTCCATGGCCGAGATCGTTCCGCGGGTGGCGTTGATTTGCGCTTTTCCGAGGTTATGACCCAGTTTGGGCACGGCCACGGCCGCGAGAATGCCGATAATGACCACCACCAGCATGATTTCAATGAGGGTGAAGCCGGAGCGGCGTCGAGGGGTTTGATTCGTCATGGCAGTTCCTTCCAACTCGATTTATATTGGACAACTATAAGGCAAGTGAAAGCCCGGGGCAAGCCCCGTTTCCCGGCTCAGGCGCCCAGGCCGCTGGTCATTTCGAAGACGGCCATGAGCATGGAGATGGCCACGAATCCGACGAGGGCCGCAATGACGACGATCATGATGGGTTCCAGGAGGGTGGTGAAGATCTTGATGCTTCGGTCCAGCTCGTTTTCGTAGCGGTTGGCGATGTGGAGCAGGGAGCCGGACACGTCGCCGGTCTGCTCGCCCACGGCCAGCATGTCGGTGATCATGGGGGGGAAAATGCCGCCGGCGGCGAGCGGCTTGGAGATGGTGGTGCCGTCGGTGACGCGTTCGCGGGCATTGTGGATTTCACGGGCCAGCACGTCGTTGCCGATGATCCGTTCGACGATGGCCAGCGATTGCAGCACGGGCACCCCGTTGGCGAGGAGCGTGCTGAGGGTGCGGGCGAACTGGGCAAAGGCGCTGGCCTGGACAATGCTGCGGATCACCGGGAGCTTGAGCTGGGTCTGGTGCCACCAGAGCCGCCCCTTTTCCGAGGCCAGGTACCGGCGGATCAGGACGCCGGCAATCACGAGCAGGGCGAGGATCAACAGGCCGTAGCGTTTGCAGATCATGCTGAAATCGATGAGAATCCGGGTGGGCAGGGGAAGCGTCCCTTTGAGTTCCTCGAAGATGATGGCGAACCGCGGGATCACGAACACCATCGAGAAAATGAGCGTGCCCATGCCCATCAGCATGACGATCGAGGGATACACCAGGGCCATGGCGACCTTTTCCTTAACCTCCTTGATGCGTTCGTAATGCGTGACCAGCCGCTGTAGCACGTCGGTCAGCGTGCCGCTGGCCTCGCCGGCCTGGATCATGGAAATATAGAAGGACGGGAAGGAGTCGGCGTGTTCCGCCAGCGCGTCGGACAGGGCCAGGCCGCGGTTGATTTCGTCGCGGATGGCGGCCACGAGCGGATGCTCGTCCCCCTCCTGGCCGCGCCGGGCGAGGGTGTTGAGGGCCTGGCTCAGCTTCATGCCCGAGGCCAGGAGGTCGGCCAGTTCGCGGGAGAAGATGAGCATCTCAGTGTAGGTGAAGCGCATTTTCCGGGCCGGCGGCGTGAAATGGAGGATTTGCCGCCAGGATCGGGGGCGCTTTGCCGGGGCGGTGGCGGGGCCCCCGCCTTTGGCCGGGGGTTTGGCTGCCGCCGCGCCGTCTTCGGTCACGGACACGGGCACGGACCCGGCGGCCTGCAATTTTTGCAGCACGGTCCGGCGGTCGGGGGCGTCCATGACGCCTTCGGATTTCTCTCCGGTCCGGGAGCGGGCGGTGTAGGTGAAGCGGGGCATGGTCTACTCGGTTTCCTCGGTCACGCGCAAGACTTCCTCGACCGTCGTGGTGCCGTCGAAGACTTTCGCCCAGCCGTCCTCGCGCAGGGTGCGCATGCCGTCGGCAATGGCCCGCTGCTTCAGGGCGGAGACGGGCGCCCGGGAAACGATGAGCGGTTCGATGGCGTCGTTCACCGCGAGCACTTCGAAGATGCCGAGGCGGCCCCGGAACCCCGTGTGGCGGCATTTTTCGCAGCCGTTGGCCTCGTAGATCCGGGCCTTCAGCCGGGCCTCGGGATCGAGATGGAGCTCGGCGGCCAGCGCCTCGTCCACGGCCACCGGCTTGCGGCAGGCGGGGCAGAGGCGGCGCACCAGTCGCTGGGCGATGATGCCTTCGAGGGAGGAGGCCACCAGGAAGGGCTCCACCCCCATGTCGATCAGGCGGGTGACCGCGCCCGCCGAATCGTTTGTGTGCAGGGTGCTGAGCACCAGATGGCCGGTGAGCGAGGCCCGGATGGCCATTTCGGCGGTTTCGAAGTCGCGGATTTCACCCACCATGATGATGTCGGGATCCTGGCGCAGGATGTGGCGCAGGGCCGTGGCGAAGGTGAGCCCGATTTCCTGCCGGACCTGGATCTGGTTGATCCCGGCCATTTCATATTCGATCGGATCCTCCACGGTGATGATGCGGTCTTCCACCGAATTGATTTCGTGGAGAAAGGCGTAGAGGGAGGTGGACTTGCCCGAGCCGGTGGGGCCGGTGACGAGCAGGATGCCGTTGGGCCGGCGGATCATCTTTTCGATGAGCCCGCGGTCCCGGGGGTTGAACCCCAGCTCCGGCAGCCCGATGTGCTGCTTGCCGCGCAAGAGCAGGCGGAGGGAGACGCTTTCGCCGTAGACCGTGGGCATGGTGGAGACTCGGATGTCGATGTCCTCGCCGCGGATGCGCAGGCCGATGCGGCCGTCCTGGGGAAGCCGCTTTTCGGCGATGTCCATGGTGGCCATGACCTTGATGCGCGAGAGAATGGCGGCCTGGAAGCGCATCAGCTGCGGGGGCAGCGGGGTGGCGTGCAGCACGCCGTCGATGCGGTACCGGATGCGCAGCTCCTTCTCCATGGGCTCGAAATGGATGTCCGTGGCCCGTTCCTGATAGGCTTCCCAGATGATCTGGTTCACGAACTTGACGATGGAGGCTTCCTGGTCGTCCTCGTTCAGCTCGGTCTTGAACTTGGCGGCGTCGTCCTCGACCTCGATGCGGTTGTCCTGGATGAGCTGTTCGACGGTTTCGGCGCCGACCCCGTAGCGTTTCTTGGCGGTGCGGGCGATGTCGGAGGAGGCGGCCAGCACCAGCCTCACGCGCATGCCGGAGGCGAGGCGGAGGGAGTCGGTCAGGCCGGGGGTGAACGGGTCGCTGGCGGCGACGAGCAGGGCGCCGTTTTCGATGGCCAGGGGCAGGACGTTGTGCTGGAAGACCGCCTTGGTGGGCAGTTTTTCGAGCACGGCGGTTTCAATGGTGGCGGCGTCCAGTTCGCGGTAGGGCAGGTTGAGGGCGCGGGCCAGGGCGGCCAGGTATTCGGGCTCGGAGGCGACCCCCTCGGCGACCACGGTGGCGGTGATGCCCTGCCCGGATTGAACGCTTTTTTCGAGCACGGTGGCGATCTGTTCGGGCTTGAACAGCTCCGTGCGCTGGAGAATGGCCGCAAGGCTGGAAGGGACTGTCATAGCGGGTTATCATAGACCTTGCCGCAGGCCGCTTCAACCTTTTTTCCCGGTCTTGCGCGAGCGTTCTTCTCTTCTGGAGGGCGGCGGGCCTCCGCCGCCGTCTGGGTAGTGCGAGGCGTCCCTGCCGAGCCGCATGGCGGGTGTTTTGGCGGGTTGTGCCCCGCGAAAAAGCCCTCTGGATTTATTTATGGTGAGCCTGTGGATCTATCCCGGTGTTCATGCTGGCTGGCGAGTTCACCCGAGTGAGCTTTGTAGCAACATGCTGGGCAGCATATAGTTGCGTTAAAAAAGGTCACGCCACTTTTCGCTTTTTGTCCGTTACGGCGTTGTCTTCACGCTATCTTTATGCGTTGACATACATATGTGATATGCTAGTATGCGTTTATGAGAACAACAATGGAACTGGATGACGATTTGGTTCAGGAGTTGAGAGATCGTTTGAGTCGAGAGGGCGGATCGTTGCGAAAGGCGCTGAATTCGGCCCTGCGAAAAGGGCTATACGACTCCGGTCGCCAATCACAGCCGGCGCCCTATCGCTGTCCGAGCGTGCATATGGGCATGCTGGTATCGCCGGGAATCGACCTTGACAAGGCCCTTGCGCTGGCGGCTGCCTTGGAAGACGCGGAGACGGCCGGGGAACTCGAGAGGCGGAAGTAGCGGACTTGAAACTCATCGACCTCAACCTTCTGTTATATGCCGTCAACGCCGACAGCGTCCAGCATGACCAGGCCCGCACGTGGCTGGAGACGGTGTTGTCCGCCAACGAACCGATTGGGTTTCCGTGGATGGTGCTGCTCGGGTTTCTCCGCGTCTCCACCCATCCCCGCATTTTGGCGAACCCGCTATCTCCGGGCCAGGCCATGGAGATTGTGGATGGCTGGCTGGCATTGCCGTGCGCGCGGATCCTGGCGCCACGAGAAGCGCATTGGCGAATTCTGAGAACGCTGCTTGAGGCAACGGGGACGGCGGGCAATCTCACTACGGACGCCCATTTGGCGGCGCTGGCGATCGAGAACGGGTGCGAGCTATGCTCGACCGACAGCGACTTCCATCGCTTTCCCGCGCTTCGCTGGGTCAATCCGCTGGCGAAATAGTAGAAGACAGAGGCCATTCGGCCATGCGCCCTTTACCGAATATGCCAAAATGGCATATTGACACCATTTTCATGTAGATGTAATAATTTAAGCATGATCAGAACACAGATACAATTGCCGGATGAGTTATATCGCGAGGTGAAGCGCGTCGCCGCCGAGCGCGAGATGTCGCTGGCTGAACTAGTGCGGCGGGGGCTGGAGACCATCCTGAGCCGTTTTCCCTCACATCCTGAATCACGCGCCACCTGGGAGTTGCCCAAACCCCGGCCGCTGGGGGGTGATGCGTTCTTCGAAAATCGGGATTGGCGTTACGATATTAACGAAGGGCGCGGAGTGGTGCGCGAGAAACCTTCAAACTACCGTACCCGGCGAAAGAGCGGAACGACATGATGTCGTGCGATACCAACGTTCTATTCGCCGTGCTCGACAGCGAGTCCGCTCATCATGCGGCAGCCATCGCCTATCTGAATGGCGTGAGAGAGTCCGAGCAGTTTGGTCTCTGCGAGTTGGTGCTGGTTGAACTTTATGGACTTTTGCGCAACCCCACCGTTTCTAAACACCCGCTAAACGGAGCCGAAGCGGCGCGTGCCATTCAGCAATTCCGATCTCACCCGACGTGGTTGATTCTGGACTACCCGGGACCCCAGGCGGGGGTCATGAGCCGGTTGTGGGAACTTGCCGCAAAGGCGGATTTCCCGTACCGGAAGGTCTACGATGCGCGCCTGGCCTTGACGTTGCGGCATCACGGCGTCACCGAATTCGCGACGTGCAACGTGAAGGATTTTCAGGGGTTTGGCTTCAAGAGAGTCTGGAACCCCCTGGCGGCGGGGTAATCAAGGTTCTATGGCGGACAGGCGAGTGCGCAGGACATGCATCGTGGCTAGGTTGTTTATGCGCTGACCCCATTTTGCCTACCCCATTTCCTTGACCCGCGGGTCATTCCGATATAAATAGAAACGGATAGGACGAATGGACTGGAGGATCAAGGTGATAGCATCCGAACGATTCAGGGTTGGCCGAACGGTTTCTGCTTGCATGCTGTTGTGGCTGGCCGGTTGTTTGTCCGATCATCCCGGATCGAGCAGCCTGGCCTATGTGGATGTCGAGACGCCAAGCGTGGATGCCATTCAGGCGGAGATTATCCGCGTGTTTGAAGCTGACAATTATACGTTGTCGGACTCGTTTGGGAGCCTGGTGTTCGAACGCGAGGGCACCCAGCGAGACCGGGTGCTGTTCGGGCGATACGATGACGAGCGGCTGGTCATGCGGGTCGTGGTGTCGCTCGAATCCAGGCGGGTGGGTGGATATCTTGTTCGGGCGGACGTTTACGCGGTGCGCGATGGACGGGAAGAGTCCCTGTCCCGGCTGGCCAGTCGGTCTTATCAGAATCTGTTGAACCGGGTGAAGGCCAATTTGGCGACGTCGGGTGGCGCTGTCCAAGACGCGCGGCCGGCTCATCCGTAGAATTTCGCGAGAAACGCGGGATTGGCTTCGGCATACAGGGTGGCGCCCACCCGGTCCGCCATGGCGATCGACAGGCGCTCGTGGCGGCAGACGAGGCCGTCCACCCGGTCGATGGCGCCGGTGGTGGCGTAGTTGATACAGGAGCACCAGTTCATGCATCGGTCCCGGGAGGAACACTCCGCGCATTCCGGAACCCGGTTGCCCCGGCAGGCGAGGATGCCGGCCCGCTTGGCCCGGTCAAAGCCGTCGAACACGTTGCCGATCCGCAGCGCCTCGTTCGTGTCGTCCCCGACGATCCGTTCGCAGGGGTAAATGTTCCCGCTGGCCGCGATGGCGATTTCCTTCTCGCCGAATCCGCACTTGTCGCACGGGGCGTAACCCTCCTTGAGATGGACGCGGATCTTGCCGTCGATGACGTTAATGCGCTGCGGAATGCCTTTCCGGTAACAGCCGATGTAAAGATCGCCAATTTGTTCATAGGCCGCCTGCCAGGCGGCGAGCGCGGGTTCCGGCCAGGCTATGTAGAAATTCGGATTGAGCGAGATGGAGCGGATGTCCTGGGCGATCAGCCACTCCACTGAATCGGCCAGATGCGCGATGTTCCGGGGATCCGGCACCATAATCACTTCGCCGGCCGCGGAAGGACCCCGGAAGAAGCGCAACGCCGCCGAGCAGGCGGCATGGGAGCCGCGCCCGTTGCGGAAGCGCCGCAGGGTGTTGTGCATGGACGCGTTGCCGTCCAGGGAGAGGCCCGCGTAAAAGCCGTTTTTCTTGAGCCAGGACGCCTTGGTTTCGTCCATCAAGGTCAGGTTGGTGGTGATGGTCTTGTTGAGCCGGATGCCCAGGCGTTCCGCCTCCGTGGCGGCATAGGCCGTGGCGCGTTGCAGCAGCGGCCATTCGAGGAGGGGTTCGCCGCCGAAGAATCCCAGTTGCGCCGGCGGGCTTTTTTCTCCGGTGAGGCGAGCCCGTTTGAGGGTGTTTTCCAGACAGAAGTCGATGGCGCGTTGGGCAACCGCCCAGGACATCCGGCGGTTGGATTTCGTCCCGGCATAACAGTATGCGCACCGCAGGTTGCAGGCGTGCGTCAGGCAGAGGGTGAAATCCATGGGCGATTAGGGCGTGCCGGCCGGTTCGCCGGGAACGCGCGGCAGGGGCATGCCGCCTTTCAGCCGGAGGGTGTCGCCACTCGGCGGCACGTTGGTGGTGGCGCAGGTGGTGGCCGTATTGGTTGGGGCGACCGGCGCGTTGGTGACGGCCGGCATTCGGCCTCTAAGGCGCACCGGTTCCACGGCGATTTCGCCGAGCAACTTGCCTTCCTTGACCGGTTCGGATTGCTTGACCGGCTTGGGTTCCTGAAGGGGCACTCCGGCCAGGGGTTTCGGCAGGTTATCCGCCTGCGCGCCGCAGGCCCAGGCCCCGAGCGCCAGGGCCGCCGCGCCGGCGATTTTCCGATGGCGAAGGAACTGCTGGCGGGTCGGATAGGCGGGCGTCTGGGCGGGATCGGTTTTGCTGACTTTCATGAGGCACCCCTTTCCGGGCTGAAGTTGTCTGGATTTTGGCTCAAATGAGGCGCCGAGGCAAGCCTATTAGGAGTCGACCCGCGCGCGGAGTTGAAAAAACATGAAAATGGGATTGACAGCAAGGCCCCTCATTTTCGACAATGACCACATGAAGATCATGAAGGACAGCTTCACCGTGAGCAACCGCGCCGCCGCTCCGTTTCAGACGGGGCTGGATGTCGTGGTTGTTATTCTGGCCGTAACAGGCCTTGCGGTGGGGGATCGCCCTTCCTGAGTTGGAGACCCAGATCAACAGGAAGCCCACCGCCGGAAGCGGTGGGTTTTTTTGTTAAGGAGAGACCATGAGAACGGGTGCGCAGTGTGTGATTGACGGGTTGAAGGATGCGGGGGTGACCACGGTCTTCGGGCTTCCCGGGGGCGCGGTTTTGGATTTGTTCGACACCCTGTCCCGGGCGCCATTCGAGTTTGTGCTCGTGCGCCATGAACAGGGCGCCGCCCATATGGCGGATGGCTATGCCCGCGCCACGGGGCGGACGGGCGTCTGCATGGTGACCTCCGGGCCGGGGGCCACGAACACGGTGACCGGCCTGGCCACCGCGCATATGGACGGCGTGCCCATCGTGTGCGTGACCGGCCAGGTGCCGAGCCATATGATCGGCAACGACGCGTTCCAGGAAGCGGACACCGTGGGCATCACCCGCGCCGTCACCAAGCACAATTACCTGGTGCGCAATGTGGATGACCTTCCCCGGATCATGGCCGAGGCGTTCAAGATTGCCCGCACGGGCCGTCCGGGCCCGGTGTTGATCGATATCCCCAAGGATGTGCAACGCGCCAAGACGGCGGCGGTGTTCACGGGCGATCCGGACATCCGCAGCTACAAGCCCATGGAACGCGGGCATCCCAAGCAGATCACCCGCCTGGCCCAGGCCATCAACAAGGCACGGAAGCCGTTGTTTCTCGTGGGGGGCGGCGTGATTGCGGGTGAAGCCTCGGCGGAATTGACCGAACTGGCCCGCAAGGCCGGGGTGCCGGTGGCCACGACCCTGCTCGGGCTCGGGGCGTTTCCCGAGACGGATCCGCTGGCGCTTCGCATGGTGGGCATGCACGGGTTTGTGGCGGCCAACCGCGCCATCAGCGCCTGTGACCTGCTGGTTTCCGTGGGTGCCCGCTTCGACGACCGCGTGACCGGCAAGATCTCGGAATTCGCGCCGCATGCCACGATTGCCCACATCGACATTGATCCCTCGGCCATCTCCAAGAGTGTGGAAACGCATATTCCTGTGGTGGGCCATGTCAAGCAGGTGTTGCAGGCGCTTCTCCTGGAGGTGCAATCCGTGGACCGGAGCGGGTGGCTGACCCAGCTGGACGAGTGGAAAAAGCAGAGCCCGGCCGCTTACGACGTCCACTCCAAGGTGTTGCTGCCCCAGTTCGTGATCGAGAAGATCTACGAGGTGTCGAAAGGCAATGCGATCGTGGTGACCGACGTGGGCCAGCACCAGATGTGGTCCGCTCATTTTTACAAATACACCCAGCCCCGGACGTTCCTGTCGTCGGGCGGCCTGGGCACGATGGGCTTCGGCCTGCCGGCTGCCATCGGCGCGCAGCTGGGCCGGCCCGACAAGCGGGTGGTCACGATCTGCGGGGACGGCGGCATCCAGATGAACTTCCAGGAGCTGGTGGTGGCGGTGGAGCACAAGCTGCCCGTGGCCGTCGTGATCCTGAATAACGGACGCCTCGGCATGGTGCGGCAATGGCAGGAGATGTTCTACGCCAAGCAGTATTCCGCGTCGATCCTGACGCCCGACGGCCGCCCGGCGAACGAGCGGATGGCGGATGCGAAGCCCGGCAAATATCTTCCGGATTTCGTCATGATGGCCGAGGCGCATGGCGCGCTGGGCCTCCGCGTGACGCGCCAGGAGGAGGTGGTGAAGGCGCTCGAGAAGGCCTTCACGGCCACCGGTCCGGTGGTGGTGGAATGCATCGTGGCCCCGGAGGAGAACGTGTACCCGATGGTGCCGCCCGGAGCGTCGTTGACCGAAATGATCCAGAGCATGGCATAACGCGATAAGGAACCCGGCCATGAAACATATCGTGACGTTGTTGGTGGAAAACAAGCCCGGGGTGCTGGCCCGGATCGTGGGCCTCATCTCGGGGCGGGGGTATAACATCGAGGGGCTGACCGTGGCGTCGACCCTGGACCCCGAGGTTTCCCGGATGACCATCGAGGTGCCCGGCGATGACCGCGTGATTGAGCAGGTGACGAAACAGCTCAACAAGCTGGTCGACGTGATCAAGGTCGCGGACTTGACCGCGCAGCGTTACATCGGGCAGGAGCTGGTCTTTCTCAAGGTGGCGGTCGGCGAGGAGCAGCGGGGCGCCGTGATGGACCTGGTGGGGGTGTTTGGCGCCAAGGTGATCCTGGTGCAGCCCAATTCCCTGGTGATCCGCCTGGTGGATGAGCAACAGAAAATCGCGGATTTCCTCGACGTGATGAAACCCTATCGTGTGCAGGAGATTAATCGGTCGGGCCTGATCGCCATGGCGGCGGATTGAGGAGTCGTCATGGTGAGCGAGCTGGTCGCGATCGGCTATCCGTTTTTCACGTTGCTGGCGTTTTTCTGGGGCGCCTGCCTGGGCAGTTTCCTGAATGTCTGCATCTATCGCATCCCGCGGCGCCTGTCCGTGGTGACGCCGCGCTCCCATTGCCCGGGCTGTAAGAATCTGATTGCGTGGTATGACAACATCCCGCTATTGAGCTGGGTGCTGTTGCGCGCGCGGTGCCGCCGGTGCGGCATTGCCATTTCGCCGCGGTACGTGATCGTGGAAGCCTTGACGGCGGTTCTGTTCCTGCTGGCGTGGTTCACGTATGGCGCCCAGCCGGGCGACCGGGTGCTGCATCTGGCGGGGGTGACCCACGTGGGGGTGGTGCCGGTCTATTGGCTGGCGATCAGCGGCCTCCTGCTGGGCGGGTTTGTGGATTGCCGGCACATGATCATTCCGGACCGGGTCAGTCTGGGCGGCATCGTGGCCGGCCTGATCCTGAGCCCGCTGGTGCCGGCCCTGCATGGGGCGAGCACGGCGTGGGGGGGGCTGCTCCAGGCCGCGTTCGGGGCCGCGTTCGGGTTCGGGTTGCTGTGGCTGGTGGCCCGGGTGGGCCGGATGATTTTCCACAAGGAGGCCATGGGTTTTGGCGATGTGAAGCTGATGGGGGCAATTGGCGCCTTTTTCGGGATGGCCGCGGTTTGCTTCACGCTCTTTTTTGCCTCCCTGCTGGGCGCGATATTCGGCATCCTCTTTATTTTGACGGGCCGTCGGAAGCTCGGCCGGCATATTCCCTTCGGACCCTATATCGTGTTCGCGGCCCTGATGTGGATGTTCTGGGGCCCGCGGTTTGTGGCGTGGTATGCCGCGCTCATGAGCCCCGCGTTTTAACGGAGTCACGGGAGTGTGTGTGATGCAAGACGCGGAATGGATTATCATCCGGGATTGGTTTCAAGGATATGAAGCGTGTTTTTCCGGGCCGGACGGCAAACTGCCGCCCCTGCTTCAGGGCAAGGCCGGCCATAGCCGGCGCGTCTCGGCCAACGCCCGCGACCTGGCCGTGGACCTCGGCCATTCCCGGGGCGAGGTGCTTCACGCGCAAACCGCCGGCCTGCTCCATGACGTGGGGCGTTTTCCGCAATTCCGCGATTTTGGCACCTTTTCGGATCCCCGGTCCATTAACCATGGCGAGCGGGGATGGACTGTGTTATGCGAGGATCCGGATTTTCTACGGTTGTCCGTGTCCCGGCGCGGTGACCTGCTGGCGGCCGTCCGCCACCATAACTGCCGGGTGTTGCCGGAGCAGTTAAGCCCGTCCGAGCGGCATCTGACGGAGATTGTCCGGGATTCGGACAAACTGGATATTTTCAAAGTCATTCTCGATGCGATCCAAAGCGGGGATGTCGAGAAGAACGAGACGATTTTCCTGCATGTTCCGGCGGAGGGCGGTCCCAATCCCCTGATTGTGGAGTGTATCCGGAATGGGCGGACCGCGTCTTATGAGCATATCCGGAATCGCACGGATTTCGGGCTGCAGCTTCTTTCGTGGGCGTTCGATCTGGCGTTTGACGCCACTTGTCGCCGCCTGATTGACCGGGGGCTGTTTGATGCGATTATTGCGCATTTGCCTGACGATCCGACCGTGCGCGAGTCCGTGGATATTGCCCGGACGCATCTTCATCGCCGGGTGGCTGCCGCCGGCGCCGCCGGCCAGGCATAAAAAAAGAGGGGAGCGGATGCTCCCCTCTTTTCATGGGTCTTTACGACCGATCGACTACCAGCGTCCGCCGCCTCCGCCACCACCGCGCGAGCCGCCGCCACCGGTCTTGGGCTTGGGCTGCGATTCGTTGACGCGCAGGGCGCGGCCGTTCAGGTCCTGGCCGTTGGTGCCCGCGATCGCCTTCTCGGCTTCGCTCTTGTCGGGCATTTCAACAAAGCCAAAGCCTTTCGCGCGGCCGGTATCGCGGTCCATGACGACGCGAGCGGACGTCACTTTGCCGAATTTCTCGAACATGGCCTGCAGGTCGCGGTCGGTCGAATCGTACGGAAGGTTTCCAACATAGATGTCCATAGCGTGAGCCTCTCCTGTGTCATGAGTCTGATTGATCCGATTCCCCATCTTGACACAAGCTGAAGCCCGGAAGCGGTCCTCCTGATGGCGCCGCCAAGTACAAAGGTCGTCCATTTGCGCCGTAATGTCAACAACCGTATTTCCCTCGTATTTCCCTCGCGGAATCCCCGCCTTGTTTTTCGAGCGCCACGGCTCCGAAAAAACCGTGTGCGGGGGCTTGCAGTCTGCGATGACCGTGCTATGCTAATTTCTCCATCATGATAACCATTGTCGATTATAAAGCAGGCAACCTGACGAGCGTCCGGCTGGCCTTTGAGCACCTCGGCGTGCCGGTGCGGGTCACGGATGAACCCGCGCAGGTGCGGGACGCCGAGCGGGTGGTTTTCCCCGGGGTCGGAGCCGCGGCGTCGGCCATGGCCACGCTGGGGTCCTTCCGCCTGGTCGAGGCGCTGCGGGCCGTGGCCGGCCGGGGCGTGCCGTTTCTGGGCATTTGCCTGGGCACCCAGATCATCCTCGAACGCTCCGAGGAGGACGGGGGTGTACCGTGTATCGGCCTGATCCGGGGCCGGGTGCGCCGGTTTGAATTCGACAATCCCCGGATCAAGATTCCGCAGATGGGCTGGAATGCGGTCCGGCGTCTCCGGCCGCACCCCCTTTTCGAAGGTATTCCCGACGCCAGCGAATTTTATTTCGTGCACAGTTATTATCCCGATCCGGCAGAACCGTCCGAACGGCTGGCTGAAACGGAATACGGCGGCTTTTCCTTTGCCTCCGTCCTGGGCCGTCAAAACGTGGTGGCCACCCAGTTCCACCCCGAAAAATCGGGTCGCCTCGGGCTCCGCCTGCTCTCCAACTTCGCGACGTGGAACGGCCAATGCTGACCAAACGCATCATTCCCTGCCTGGACATCCGCAACAAGCGCGTCACCAAGGGCGTGAAGTTCCAGAACAACGTGGAACTGGGCGATCCCGTGACCATGGCCGCCGGCTATTGCGCGGACGGGTGCGATGAACTCGTGTTCTACGACATCACGGCCTCGGCCGAGCGGCGCCCGATCGATATCGAGATGGTCAAAGAGGTGGCCCGGGCCATCCATATTCCCTTTGCGGTCGGCGGCGGTATTTCGACCGTGCAGGACATGTCCCGCGTGCTGCTGGCGGGCGCCGAAAAGATCTCCGTCAACTCCCTGGCCGTCATGAATCCCGCCATCATCGCCGAGGGCGCCCGGGCTTTCGGCCGGCAATGCATCGTGCTGGGCATGGATCCCGTGCGCGCCGGGGATCTGGTCCGGTTTCCCAGCGGCTACGAGGTCACCATCCGCGGCTTCCGGGAGCGGACGGGACTGGATGCGCTGGCGTGGGCGAAGCGCGCCGAGGAACTGGGCGCCGGCGAGATCGTGGTCAATTCCGTGGACGCGGACGGCACGCGCCGGGGTTTTGAATTGGCGCTGACCCGGTTGATTTCCGAAGCGGTCCGGATTCCGGTGGTGGCGTCGGGCGGAGCGGGATCGCCCGCGCACGTGGTGGAGGTGTTCCGGGACGCCCATGCGGATGCCGCGATCGTGGCGGGCATGATTCACACGGGCGAGTATACGATTCAGGCGATCAAGGCGGCGATGACGGAGGCGGGCATCCCCGTCCGGCGGGTCTGGTAGGCAATCACGGGGCGCGGGCCTCAAGCGGCAGGTGGCGGCATGAACATGAAAATTGATTCGCTCGAGCGTTGGACCGTGGACCAGGCGGTTGAGTTGTATGGCATCCGGACCTGGGGAAGCGGCTATTTTGACATTTCCCCCGACGGCGTGGTCACGGCGCGACTGTCCGGCCCGAACGGGGAGCCGGTGAAGGTCAAGTTCACGGACGTGATCGAGGGTCTTCGGGCCCGCGGCATGATGCTGCCCGTGGTGCTGCGGTTCATGGGCATCCTGGGCGACCGCATCCGCCTGCTCAACGAGACCTTCCAGCGCGCCATCGATTCGCTGGCCTACAAGGGCCTGTATCGCGGCGTGTTCCCGATCAAGGTCAACCAGCAGCAGCAGGTGGTGGAGGAGGTGACCCGGCAGGGGCGGGCCTGGCATCACGGGTTGGAGGCCGGCAGCAAGGCCGAGCTGATTGCGGCACTGGCCTACCTGCACGATCCCGAGGCCTATATCGTCTGCAACGGCTACAAGGATGAGGAGTTCATCCGCCTGGCGCTGTCGGCCCAGAAAATGGGGCTCCGCCCGATCCTGGTGCTGGAGATGCCCGGGGAGCTGGAGCTGATCCTCAAGGTGGCGTCCGAGATGGCGGTGCGTCCCTGCATCGGCGTGCGCGTCAAGCTCTCGGCCCGCGCGGGCGGCCGGTGGACGGAGTCCGGCGGCGACCGCAGCGTGTTCGGCCTCAATACCGCCCAGATCATCGATGTGGTGGATGAGTTGCGCCGGCGCGACATGCTCGACTGCTTCCAGATGCTCCATTATCACCTGGGCTCGCAGATTCCCAACATCGACCACATCCGCTCGGCGATCGCGGAGGCGGCCCGGATTTATGTCGGCCTCGTCCGCGAGGGTGCGGCCATGGGCATTCTTGACATCGGTGGCGGCCTGGCCGTGGACTACGACGGGTCCCACACGAATTTTCCGAGCAGCAGCAATTATGACGTCTTCGAATACTGCACGGACGTCATTGAGGGCATCATGCGCATCGCCGATCCCGCGGGCGTGGCCCATCCGGTCATCATCAGCGAATCCGGCCGCGCGCTGATCGCCTATCACTCCGTGCTGCTGTTCAATATTCTCGACACGGCCCGGTACAGTTCGCATCAGCCGCCCGAGGTGCTGGAGTCCGGCGCGCCCGAGTCTTTGCGCAACCTCAAGGAAGTGGCCGACGCCATCATGACCGCCAAGAACATCCAGGAATGCTACCACGATGCCGTGTATTACCGGGATGAGCTGCGCACCGGCTTCCAGCATGGGGCCATCACCTTGCGCGAACGGGCGCTGGGCGAGCAGATATTCTGGCATATCGTGGAAAAGGCGGTCCGCCAGGCGCGGGATCTCAAGTATATTCCCGAGGAGCTGCAGAAGCTGGAGACCGTGCTGGCCGACATTTATTACGGCAATTTCAGCGTGTTCCAGTCGCTGCCCGACTCGTGGGCCATCGGCCAGCTGTTCCCGGTCATGCCGATCCACCGGCTGGACGAACAGCCCACCCGACTGGCCACCCTGTCGGACATCACCTGCGATTGCGACGGCAAGATCGACCGGTTCATCGACCTGCACGACGTCAAGGAAGCGCTTCCCGTGCACGAGCTGAAGGCCAGCGAGGACTACGTCATGGGCGCGTTCCTGGTCGGGGCCTACCAGGAGACGCTGGGCGATCTGCACAACCTGTTTGGCGACACGAACGTGGTCACCGTCACCTGCGACGCGGAGGGCGGCATCGAGTTCACGCACGAGATCCACGGCGATTCCGTGGCGGATGTGCTGACGTATGTGGAATATGATCCCAAGGAAATGGTCGAGCGCTTCCGCGAACTGGCCGAGAACGCCGTGCGCACGAAGCGGATTGCGCCGAACGAGCGGCGCGACATTCTTGACGCCTACTCGGCCGGCCTGCGCGGGTACACTTACTACGAGGCATAACATGAAACGCATACTCATCATCGGGGCGGGGGGGGTCGGGGGCGTGGTCGTTCACAAGTGCGCGCAGGTTCCCGAGGTGTTCGGGGAGATCTGCCTCGCCAGCCGGACGGTGGCCAAGTGCGACCGGCTGGCCGCGCAGCTCAAGCGGCCCATCCGCACGGCGGCCGTGGACGCCGACGATCCGAAGCAGGTCGTGGCCCTGATCCGCGACTTCAAACCCGACCTGGTGCTGAACGTCGCACTCCCGTACCAGGACCTCTCCATCATGGAGGCCTGTCTGGAGACGGGGGTGAGCTATCTTGACACGGCCAATTACGAGCCGCCGAACGTGGCCAAGTTCGAGTATTCCTGGCAGTGGGCCTACCGGGCGCGCTACGAGAAGGCGAACCTCATGGCCCTCCTGGGCTGCGGGTTCGACCCGGGTGTGTCCAACATCTTCATTGCGTACGCCCTCAAGCACCACTTTGACGTGATTCACGAGGTGGACATCATGGACTGCAACGCCGGCAGCCACGGCAAGGCGTTCGCCACGAACTTCAATCCCGAGATCAATATCCGCGAGATCACCCAGCGCGGCCGGTATTTCGAGAATGGCGCGTGGAAGGAAACCGATCCGCTGTCCGTCCACAAGACCTTCGATTTCCCGGAAATCGGCCCCAAAGAGATGTACCTGATGTATCACGAGGAGCTGGAATCCCTCGTCAAGAACATCCCGGGCCTCAAGAGCATCCGCTTCTGGATGACCTTCGGCCAGGAATATCTCACGCACCTGCGCGTGTTGCAGAACGTGGGCATGACCCGCATCGACCCTGTGGATTACGAGGGCCATCAGATCGTGCCGCTCAAGTTCCTCAAGGCCGTGCTGCCCGAGCCCTCGTCCCTGGGCGAGAAATACACCGGTAAGACCAATATCGGCTGCATGATCAAGGGCGTCAAGGATGGAAAGCCCCGCACCTATTATGTGTATAACGTGTGTGACCACGCCGAGTGCTACAAGGAGGTCAAGGCCCAGGCGATTTCCTACACCACGGGCGTGCCGGCCATGATTGGCGCCAAGCTCATGCTCGAAGGAAAATGGAAGAAGCCCGGCATCTGGAACACCGAGCAGTTCGACCCCGATCCCTTCATGGCCGATCTGGCCCGGTATGGGCTGCCCTGGGTGGAGACGTTCCTGTGATCGACTGGCGGACCGTCCCCACGCCGTGCTATGTGGTGGACCTGCAGGCGTTGCGGGCCAACCTTGAATTGCTGGCCCGGGTCAAGGCCCGGGCCGGCTGCCGGATCCTGCTGGCCCAGAAGGGCTTTTCGATGTTCAGCGTCTACCCCCTGGTGCGCCAGCATCTGGACGGCGTCTGCGCCAGCTCTCCGCACGAGGCGCGGCTGGGGCGTGAGGAGATGGGCGGGGAGGTTCATGCCTTTGCCGCCGCCTACAGCGATTCCGATTTCACCGAGCTGGCCGGCTTGTGCGATCACATCGTGTTTAATTCGTTCGCCCAGTGGGAGCAGTTCAAGGGGCCCCTGGCGGCCGCTGGGCGCCGCCTCAGTCCGGGCCTGCGTGTGAATCCCGGCTATTCCGAGGTGGCGGTGGCGCTCTACAATCCCTGCGCGCCCGGCTCGCGGCTTGGCATCCGCCGCGCCGCCTTTGAAGGCCGTTCGTTGGAGGGAATCGAGGGGCTTCATTTCCATTGCCTGTGCGAGGAGAATGCCGATGCCCTTGAGCATGTGCTCGCCCATGTGGAGGCGCAGTTCGCGGACTTTTTCGGCCGGCTCCGCTGGATCAATTTCGGGGGCGGGCATCACATCACACGGCCGGATTACGACGTGGAGAGGCTCATCCGCATCGTCACCGGATTCCGGGCCCGTTATCCGCATCTTCAGGTGTATCTCGAACCCGGCGAGGCGGTGGCGTTGAATACCGGCTGGCTGGCGGCCACGGTGCTGGATGTCGTGCAGGCCGACAAGCCGGTGGCCATTCTCGACGCCTCTGCGGCGGCCCATATGCCCGATGTGTTGGAAATGCCGTACCGGCCGAATGTGCTGGGTGCGGGCAAGCCCGGGGAAAAGCCTTGGACTTGCCGGCTGGCGGGGCTGACCTGTCTGGCCGGCGATGTGATCGGGGAATACAGTTTTGACGCGCCGCTGAAAGTCGGCGACAAGGTGGTGTTTGCCGACATGGCCCACTATACGATGGTCAAGAACACCACGTTCAACGGCGTGCGGCTGCCGTCCATTGCCACCTGGGATGAGCTGGGCGGGGGCTTCCGTCTGGTGCGCGAATTCGGGTACGAAGATTTCAAACGGAGGCTGTCATGAAACGCCTGCCTGGTTTTCTGGAATGCGATGTGCCCGCCGCGCCGCGCGAGACGGCCCGGTTTGAAATCATTCCCGCGCCGTTCGAGAAAAGCGTGTCCTACGGGCATGGCGCCGCGAAGGGCCCTCGCGCCATCCTGGAAGCGTCGCAGCAGCTGGAACCGTTCGACGGCGTCGGCGTGCCCGCCCACGCGGGCATATACACCGGCCCGGCCGTGGATTGCCGCGGCTCGGCGGCCGCGGCGCTGGGCCGGATCCAGGCCCGGACGGCTGCAGCGCGGGCGGGCGGGCGAATTCCTGTGCTGCTGGGCGGGGAGCATACGGTGACACTGGGGGCGATCCGTGCGCTGGCGGCCACGGGAGGCTCGTTTGGCGTGGTTCAGTTCGATGCGCATGCTGATTTGCGGGACCGCTACGAGGATAATCCGCTCAGCCATGCCTGCGTGATGCGCCGGGTGGTGGAGGAAACCGGGGCGCCCGTGTTCCAGATCGGGTGTCGAGCCTATTGCGAAGAGGAAGCGGCCTATCGGAAACGGAAAGGCATCCCTTTTCTGGATGCCGAGACGCTGGCGCTGACGGGCATGCCCCGGCGCGTGCTGCCGGCGGGTTTTCCGAAAACCATTTACATCACCTTCGACGTGGACGCCCTGGATCCCGCCGTCATGCCCGGCACGGGCACGCCGGTTCCGGGCGGATTGTTCTGGTACGAGGCGCTGCGCCTCCTCCGGGCCGTTTCCGCTGGCCGCCGCATCGCGGGATTCGATGTGGTGGAGCTGGCGCCGCAGGCGGCCAGTCCCATCTCCGCGTTCACCGCCGCGCGCCTGGTGTATGCGATCATGGCGCTATGTTCGAAGGGGTGAGCCGAAAGGGATCTGAACCATGTATCTGTTCGTTGCCGTGATGCCCCGCGAGACCTACTATGCCGACGGCCCGCAGGGCGCCAGCCGCGTGAAGGCCCGGCTGGAGCAGGCTTCGGGCGAGCGCTGCCTCATCGTGCCGTACCAGGAATTCGGGAGGGATACGGTCCGGGAATTCAAACCCCGTGCGGTGGTGATGTCCGGGTTCGGACGGCGGTTCGAGGATTATCCCGTGCGGGGGTTCTGGGGCATGGATGAGGTGCTGCGCACCGCCGACCTGCCGATCCTGGCGATCTGCGGCAGCCACCAACTCGCCGGATTCTGCTTTAACGGGAATTTGCGGAAGATCCGGCGGCTGAAGGATCAGCCGATGCGGAGCCTGAAGCCGGGCGATCCCCTGCCGCGCCAGGCGAGCGGCAGCGATGCGGCCGGGTTGCGCCAGGCGGCCTGCTTCACCGCCAAGGGATTCTTCGAGATTGAACGCGTCAAGGCCGATCCGCTGTTTGCCGGACTGCCGGCTCGCATGACGCTCTGCTGTTCCCACTACTGCGAGGTTAAAAAGCTGCCGCCCGGCTTCAAGCTGCTGGCCCGCAGCGGGCATTGCGCCATCGAGGCTATGAAGCACCGGGAGCGCTGCTTGTATGGCGTGCAGTTCCATCCCGAGAAATTCGAGGCGCCGTTCTTTCATGGACGCAAGATGCTGGAGAATTTTGCCGGGATTGTGGAGAAGTTTTGGAATAAAAACGGGTGAAGAAGAGGGTTCGGGGTTCAGGGAAGAGGGGCGGTAACTACGAAAATCGCGAAAGACACGAAAAAGAACCCGTTCGCGATTTTTGCGTGTTTCGTAGTTAAGAAAATAACGTGAGGGTCGAGCCAGGATTCAGAGAATCACGAATGGACGCTAATGAACACGAATAAGAGTGATTTGATTAGTGTGCATTCGTGTTCATTAGTGGTTGGTTTTCTTTGTCGGATGAGTGAATAAACGGGAAAAGGCGCGAATGAAGCGGAGCATTTTCGTCCTGGCGCTGATCGCCGCGGCCTCAATGAAACGGAGTATTTTCGTCCTGGCGTTGATTGCCGCAGCCACGTGGCTGGGTCACGACATTTCCACGTTTGACGATCAGGGGCTGGGCAAGGAGCCGGCCATGCTGGCGGCCGACCAAAACGCCTACCCGTTGCTGCTGGATGCCACGAACGTGTGGGTGAAGCCGCCCGAATGGGTGCGGGACTGGGCTGTGGCGGTCACGAACTGGGACGCCTCCGCGGCCTCGAGTCTCGTGCAGTCCAATGCCGAATTCTACGCGCGGGTGGACAAGGCCCTGGCTCGTGAATCGTTCCAATCTCCGATTATACACAACTTTACGGATCTGATGCCTGGGATCGTATCCTATCGGGACATGGGCCGGTTGCTGAGGGTCAAGAGCGAATGGCATCTGAGACGAGGTGAGAAGGCGGCGGCCGTGGATGCGGCGGTCAAGCTGGTCCTCCTGGGGCACTTGATTGAGTCGGAAAACGGGAGCCTGATCGAATACCTGGTCGGGATTGCGATCAAAACCATGGGGCTGGACCAGGTTCTGGCCGTAGGTCTGGCACTTGACAGTCCCGAGTCGGTGCGGGTGCTGGGGAAACTATTGGAGTCTTACCGGGATGAGGCCGCCGGCTTTGAGCGGGCCATGCGGGCGGAATACCGATTCCAGGCAGGTGTGATTGATCAATTGGTCGGTGGCGATCTGACATTCCTGCAACTTATGCAAGTCAATGAAGGCAACATGGACGTATCACATAAACCCGGCGCCTGGATGCCGGGCTGGATGCGCCGGGGGTTGATCCGGCTTGTGCTGCATCCGAACAGAACCAAGCAACAGCTTGCGGAGTATGACGCCGAGTTGATCGCCGGTGGAACCCATTCGCTTCAGAAGGCGTTCGGACCGCGGGTGGTGGCGGGCAGGGCGTACGCGAAGGATTTCGAGAAGGGCGGGATTGTTCGGCTGATGCATCGCAATCCGGTGGGGCTGATTTTGGTGCCCATCATGCTGTCGTCCCTGGATCTGATCCGGGAAAAAACAGCGCAAGTAGAAGGCAAGGCGAGTGGCGTGCGCCTGGTTCTGGCCTTACGGGCGTATGAGATGGAGAAGAAAACGCGGCCGGACAAGCTGGAGGCGCTGGCGCCGGATTATGTGCCGGCCCTCCCGCGCGATCCATTTGATGGGGCGCCGTCGTTCCGCTATGATGCGGCCCAGCGGCGGGTGTATGCCGTGGGGACGGATTTCAAGGACGACGGCGGGGACGAGGGGAAGGATAGGGTCTGGCATTTTGGGGAGTAGAAAGGCGATAACGGCGGAGGACCGCCGTGTCCCTCTTACACGGAGCTGCCGCAACAGGATTTGAATTTCCTGCCGCTGCCGCAGGGGCAGGGGCTGTTCCGTCCGGCGGCGGGGGGGCGGGCCGGCATGGCCCTTTCAAAGGCCGCGTTCTGCAGGAGGCGGTCGCGGCGGATTTCTTCGGCCAGTTTCTGGAAGCGGTCCGCCGTGTGGCTGAAAAACCGCTTCCAGCCCGGGCATAGATAGCTCAGCCGGCCTGGATCGCGCGATCCGGCATAGCGGTGCTTGGGGCAGTCGCCCGCGCACAGGCCCACCCACGCGCAGGAGTCGCAGGCCGGATTCCACGCGGACTTGCAGGTGCCGAACGTCTTGAACACGGGCGAGTCGAACAAGTTGTCCCAGGAGTCCTGCAGGATGTTGCCCAGTTTCAGATCGGGCTCGGCAAAAAAATCGCAGGGATACACATCGCCGTTGTGCTCCACCAGGAAATACTGGCGGCAATCGCGACCCATGTGGCAGACATTGGACTGACCCTCCACCAGACGGAAGAGGATCGAGTCGAAGAGCCGGATGGAGACCCGGCGCGTGTCCGAGCGGTGCCAGAGGTCGAAGAGGGTGCAGAGGAACTCGCCCCACACCTCGGGTTTGACGCTGAAGGGGAGAGGGTTGCCCCGGGGATCGAACTCCACGCAGGGAATGTATTGGTGGAACAGGTGGCCGTCCGCCAGCAGATGCCGATACACGGCTTCCGGTTGGCGCGAGTTGAGGTCGTTCACCAGGGTCAGGATGTTGAACTCCACCGCGTGCCGGCGCAGGCAGGCGATTCCGTCCTGAACTCGGGCGTGGGTGGGCCGGCCGTCGGCGGTGACGCGGTGGGGGTCGTGGAGTTCCGGGGGGCCGTCGAGGCTGATGCCGAGCAGGAAGTGGTAAGCGGCGAGGTGGGCGGCAAAGGCGTCGTCGAGCAGCGTGCCGTTGGTCTGGAGCCCGTTGGCCACCACGGCGCCGGGCCGGCCGTATTGTTTCTGCAATCCGGTGACTTTTTGGAAGAAATCGAGGCCCATCAGGGTGGGTTCGCCGCCCTGCCAGCCGAAGGCATATTGGGGCTGGTCGGTGGCCATGTAGGAGGCCACGAGGCGGTCCAGCACGGCCTCAGACATGCGGTGGCGGGGGGATTCGGGGTAGAGCGCCGCCTTGCCCAGATAGAAACAGTAGTCGCAACGGAGGTTGCAGTCGGCCCCCGCGGGCTTGATGAGCAGCGAAAAAGGAGGATGGCGGGGCGTTGGCATAAGACTAAATAGAATACCATGCCGAAAGGCTGGACGTAAATAGGCAAAAATGCGAGACTGTCCGCCTTGACTGGGGTTGTTGGAGGACCACTTGTGGGCATCAAACAGGAAATTCCAAAACGGCAATATTATATGTTTGTCGTGGCAGAGTTTCTTTGCCGATTGTTTCCCCGTCGTTTTTGTTACTGGCTGGGTTTGCGGTTGTCGGACACCTTTTACCGGTCGGACGTGCGGGCCCGGAAGGCGGTCCGGGCCAACCTGCGCCGGGTGACCGATCATCTCGGGATGAATCTGGATGACGCGGCTTTGGAGCAGATGGTGCGCCGGGTCTTTCAGGGCTTTGCCAAATACCTGGTGGATTTTATCAGCCTGGGGCACATGACCCAGGCCGAGGCTGAGGCATTGGTGAAGCTCGAAAATCGGGAAGAGATCGAAAAGGTTAAGGCGTTGAACCGGGGCGCCCTGCTGGTGACAGCGCATCTAGGCAACTGGGAACTGGCGGGGGCGGTGATGGTGTCGCTGGGGTATCCGATCACGGCGGTGGCCCATTCGCAGGGGGCGAAGAAGTTGGACAATCTTTTCCTGAGTTATCGCCGCAAGCGAGGCATTACGGTGCTGCCGCTGGGGCTGATGGTGGTGCGCCAGTTGCTGGAGGTGCTGGAGAAGGGCGAGTTTGTGGCCCTGTTGGCGGACCGGGATTACACCCCGCGCAACCAGCCGGTGGACTTTTTCGGATCGCCGGCCAGTCTTCCCCGGGGTCCGGCGTGGATCAGCAGCCACTACAAGGTTCCGATCCTGCCTGGCTTTCTGTTGCGCCAGGAGGACGACACGTTTGTGATGAGGATGTATCCCATCCTCAACGCGGAGGGCGACCAGGACGAGGAGTCGCTGCACCGGCAGTTGCGGGATGTGTTGCAGGACGGCATTCGCCGGGATCCGGGCCAGTGGTTCATGTTCGAGGATTTGTGGGATGGCAATCCCTATCGGGGTTGGTATCGGTAAGGGAGGGTTTATGGCGGCACAATCCGGGCGGCGGAGCGAGCGCGAGATTCGCGGGGCACAACGCGGCTGTGTGCTGATTCCGGGCTATAACGAGGCGGGCCGGATCGGGGCCGTGGCGCGCCGGGTTCTGGAATTTCTGCCCGATGTGGTGGTGGTGGACGATGGGTCTGCGGATGCCACGGCGGACGAGGCGCGCGCCGCAGGCGTGGCGGTGCTGCGGCACGAGGTGAACCAGGGCAAGGGCGCCGCGCTGGCCACGGGCTTTGCGTATGCCCGGGCCAAGGGGTTTGCCTGGGTGATCACGCTGGATGCGGACGGGCAGCACGATCCGGCGGATATTCCCCGGTTTGTGGAGGCGTATGTGCGGACGGGCATCCCGGTGCTGGTGGGCAACCGGATGGGGGATACCGCGACCATGCCGCGCATCCGGCGCTGGACGAACACCTACATGAGCAACCTGCTCAGTCGCGAGATGGGCCAGTATGTGCCCGACACGCAGTGCGGGTACCGGCTGTATCGCATCGATGTGCTGCCGTTCCTGGAGTCGCACTCCACCCGGTTTGCGGCGGAATCGGAATCGCTGTTGAATGTGGCGGCGCGGGGCCTGACGATCGGGCCCGTGCCGATTTCGGTGATTTACCTGGAAGGGCGGGAGAGCCACATCCATCCGTTCCGGGACACGATCCGTTTCTTTTCCATGCTGTCGGACTATCGCCGCCGCCATCGGCACCCCTCGGACGAATGACCGGGCGCGGGCCGGTTTTTCTTTTTTGCGGGCCGTGAAGCCTTTTCCTTTGACTATTTTCCGGAATCCGGTATCTTACTTGCCTGTTTGTTTTGGCATCTTGTTTTTCGGGGCGTAGCGCAGACTGGTAGCGCGTTTGGTTCGGGACCAAAAGGTCGAGGGTTCAAATCCCTCCGCCCCGACCATCTGTAACCTCAAGAACACTAATGTTCTTGAGGTTTTTTGTTGCTCAAAAAAGGAAGCATAATTGAACCCAAATAAAAATGGCTATAATTTGGCGTTTCTTTGACACTTTGCCCCTTTTCTGCATAATATTTCATGGCGTTTCATTCCGTTCAGGAGTTTTCAAATGGCATCTTTGGAAATGCGGAAGGATTCAAAATGGTGGTACGGGCGCTGGCGTGCCCGGAACCAGCTTTATGTCCGGAACCTCGATGTCGTGATCGATGGCATACGCCCCGCTTCCGTCAAACAGACCAGCGACCGCCGATTCGAAGCGTCCCGAGCCATCGCCATGGCGAAGCTTAATGAATTGGTGGGGCAATCCAAGAATCGGCGTGCGGAAGAGCTGGTCCAGACGCTTCATGAGATTCGGACGGGCTCCCGTGTCGGCGCCATTGCGATCGACCAGATGTACGATCGATGGATCCGGATTCCCAGGCGCCGAGGTCGTCTGAGCGAAACCTACAAACAGGTGGCCGAAACCATTTTCACCCGTTTCCGAGAGTTCCTCGCAGAGCAGCATCCGGATGTGCGGGAGATGGGCCAGGTGACTCACGCGATGGCCATCGCTTTCATAGTCGCCGAGGAAAACCGTGAAGTCGCCGGCCGAACCCTCAACTCGGTGTTGAGCTTGCTTAAGGGCGCGTTTCATAACCTGCGCCGGGAAGGCGGGTTCATCGAGAATCCGTTCGATGGGATTGTCACCAGAGACGAGGAGACGATCCATCGCAAGCCGTTCTCGGTGGAAGAAATTCGTGCGATCGTGGATGCCGCGCAGCAGAACGACTTGTTCCGGAATCTTATCATCACGGGACTTTGCACGGCGATGCGGCGCGGCGACGTGTGCCAGTTGAAGTGGGCTGACGTGAATTTGGCGAAGCGGATGATCAGCGTGAAGACGGCCAAAACGGGGGAACGGGTTTGGATCCCGATCTTCCCCTTGCTGTATGACGAATTAAGCAAGCTGCCGCACGAGGGGGAGTATTGCTTTCCGGAAGCCGCCTGGCTTTACCAAAGGAAGCCCGACGACGTCAATCGCCGGCTGAATGCCGTATTCCGTGCGGCCGGATTTGTCGAACTCGATGAAGAGGGGAAGGTCCGGGCCAGCGAGCCGAACATCGTCGCACCCGAAGCACTGGCGAAGGCCCGTGAGGCGCTGGGACGCATAGACCCCAGGACATACACCCGAAAGGTGCGGGAAAACCTCCTGCGCGTGTTCGACCTTTATGCCTCGGGGCTGGCTTACAATGCGCTTGCTCCGAAACTGGGGATAAGCAAGGGATCGGTTTCAAACTATTTGACGCGAATTGAAAAAATTGTGGGATTCCCGATCGTTCGGACGGCCAAGGTTGCGCCGCCGCAGGCGGCTGATGTGCTGGGGTACTTGCATGAGAAGCGAGAAGGCGGCGCGCACCGGGTCAACATTCACGGATTCCACGCGCTCCGATCAACCTTTGTGACGCTGGCCTTGACCGCCGGCGTGCCGGTGGAACTCGTTAAAGCGGTCACCGGCCACACGTTGACGGAAACCGTAATCGCGCACTATTTCCGTCCGAACCAGGAGCAGATGCGCGCCGCGTTACAGGCCGCCATGCCAAGGCTGCTCATGAACGGGGGGCCGACGCGGGATGAGCAAGTCCGGCAGATTCTCGACGGCATGACCGCGAAGACATGGAAAAAAGACCGCGAAAAAGTCCTTGCGTTGCTTGCGGGTGGATAGCACCAGAAGCCGCCAGGCTGCTACAAACCCAGGGCCGTCTTAAGCTTTGCCAATGCCGTCTTGCGCTTGTCCGCTTCCATCCGACGGATGTTCTGGAGCTTCCATTGCAACGCCGGCAGTTCGCGCAGATGCGCGATCCCGAGCGCGTCCCATTGCGGTTCGCCTTGCTTCATGGACACGAGAAAGCGTTTCTCATCCGCATCGAGTTCCTCACGAATCAGGGACACCAGTTTTTCTCGTGTTTCGCATAGAGCTTGGACCGGCACCGCGTCGCGGGTCATGCCGGCAAATTCGTCCGCATAGACCTTCGCGATGTCTTTGAACTGCGGATCAAGCAACTCGTGCATGGGCCGGTCGTGCGAAGCCAGGTACACCACGAAGGCGCGTCTGACCTGTGGCGTCAGGCCCTCGTTTGCCAGGAGGAGGTGCACGTCGTACAAGTCCCGCGGATGCTGCCGATCCAGTGCGGCACACAATTTGCCGCCGTAGATATCGGCCAGGGAAAGCGTCTGTGCAGCCACGAACAGTTCGAAGAACGTCTGCGCCTCTACACACAGATCCCGCGCCTCCGGCGGATAGACACTCCCGCGCAGGACCTGGTTCGGCTCGATTTTGATTTGGACCTCGTCCAGCGAAACCGCGAGTCTCGTAGCTGTTCCATGGGACCGGCCGAATTGGACCCGAGCGCCGGCGATCCGATGCGTCACGTCTTTGGCGATGGCCTCCAACGTGCGCGAGATGTCGGCCAACGCCTCCTCGCGTCCGGACAACGGCAGATAGGTCAGGTCAATGTCCACCGACAACCGGGGCATGGACCGGAGAAACAGGTTGATGGCCGTCCCGCCCTTGAGGGCGAAGCAGGGCTGCTTGCCGATCTCGGGGAGACATCGCAACAGCAACTTCGCCTGCCGAACATAAACGGGGTCAAACATGGGCCGTTTCCTCCGACTTCGGAACGGTGATCCGGTATTTCGGGTCATACTGTCCGCCTCGATAGAGAGAGCGTTTTCCCTTTCCGAGGTCGAGGCGCTCGGGCGAAAGCCGGCTGACCCATTCATGCCCCGCGGACTCTGCCGCCCAGAGGAAGAGCCGTTTGACTTTGACCGACCGGCAGCTCTCCAGCAGGGATTGCAGAACAGCCGGCCGCAATGTGCTTAAACCGCTTATGAGTTCAACCGCATGCGTGATCGCGTCATTCGTGGTGGCCAGAATGAGAACCTCCAGGATCGCGCGTTCCGGTGCGGATATCCGGACCGAGAACTCACCGCTCTTGAGTTCCGTGAACCCAACCGGATCGGCCGATTCGAAGAGCCTCAGGCTGTGATGTCGGATGCGCACACCCCAAGCGCGCTGAATGAACCATTCGGGCAGTTTCTCCCGGGGTTCACTGAAAAGGGTGACCACGGAGTCAACGCCCAGAGGCAGATAGTGCCCCAAACCGTTCAACGACAACGCCGTGCCGCCTCCCGCATACACGCTGAGCCCCAGTTGAGTCTGAAGCGAGTAAACACCCCCGAGCCAGTCCACCGTGTCTCCGGTGCGCAAGAAAGCTCCACGGCCTATGGACTGGATCCAGCCGGATGCGCCATAACGCCGAGCCAACTGGCGGGACACGCCGTGCTTGTATAACCATGGCGATGTCGCCACGGCGCCCTTTGGCCATTGCATCAGTAGTTGGTTTATCTTGGTCTTCATGATGAATACTCCAGGTTTACATCAGCGACTTGCAATGAACCGTCGTTGGGCATTAGTTCGAAATGATGCAGATAATGTATACATTAGATTTACAAAAGTAAATCAATAAAGAACAGAAGAGCGGGGACGCTTGATCGGGCCACAGCGTTGCAGTCCGCCATGCCAAGGTTGCTCATGAACGGGGTGCCGACGCGCTCTTAGAAGAATAAGAGCCCCTCCAACCGCCTTTTAATTGCCATGATTGCACAAAACAGGGGTGTGTTTTGGTATTATATTGATGTTTTTCAGGATATGAGTCATCATCTGAAGTCGAAAGATGAGGTGATCCATGAAAAGGTTGGCAGAACGGAATCTCCAGACTTGGTATCAGAACTCCGGGCACAAGCCCCTGGTGATCCGTGGGGCAAGGCAGGTCGGCAAGTCAACGCTTGTCCGTAATTTTGCGCGCGAGCAAGGCCTTGATCTGATCGAAGTCAATCTGGAGAGAAATCGCCGGCTCAATGACCTTTTTGCCACGCAGAAAATGGCGGATATCTGCAGGGAAATCGAGATCATAGCCGACAAATCGCTGTCTCCCGCCGGTGGCAAACTCCTCTTTCTGGATGAAATCCAGGCGACACCGGCGGCTATTCCCTGTCTGCGCTACTTCTACGAGGACAGGCCAGACTTGCCCGTCGTCAGCGCCGGGTCGTTGTTAGAGTTCGTGCTGGCCAAGCATAGTTTCGAGATGCCTGTCGGCCGGGTGGAGTATCTATTCCTCGGTCCGATGAGTTTTCAGGAGTATCTCCTGGCTCATGGTCAAAACCGGCTCCTTGACCTGATCGATGATTTCAAATGGGACGATACCTTCTCCGATGCCGCACACGAGAAGCTGCTGACTACGCTCCGTGAGTTCCTCGTTGTCGGCGGCATGCCGGAAGCCGTACAGAAGTCCGTTGACGGGCAGGGTCTGAACAAGGTGCTGGACGTTCAAGCCTCGATCTGTGAGACCTACCAGGACGATTTCGCCAAATATGCGCGCGACAGCCAACTGATCCTTCTCCAGAACCTCTTTCGGCATGTCCCGGTGAATGCCGGCGACAAGGTCAAGTATTCCAATATCGACCCCCACCGCCCCGCCCGGCAGGTGCGAGAGGCGATTGACCTCCTGGTCAAGGCGGGGATCTTTTATCGCGTGACGCATTCCGATGCGGCAGGCATGCCGCTGAATGCCAGGGTCAACCCCAAGTTGTTCAAACTCTATTTTCTGGATGTCGGTCTTCTGAATTTCCTCTGTGGCACCAAGTATATTGCCCCCGAAGCGATCAGGGCCATGGACTTCATCAACAAGGGCAACGTGGCGGAGCAATTCGTCGCCCAACACCTATTCTTCGCCGGCCGCGTGAACTGCGCGCCTGAGTTGTTCTACTGGCTGAGGGAAGGCAAGGCGGGGAATGCGGAGGTGGATTTTCTCGCCGCCGATGCGCAGGGAGTGCTGCCCCTCGAAGTGAAAGCCGGCCAAAGCGGCGCCCTTAAGTCGCTCCACCAGTTCGTCCTGCACAAGAAGGTCTCACGGGCGGTGCGGTATGACTTGAACAAACCCTCCCGGCAAACGGTTACCTGTTCCGTGTCTTGCGGTGCCGGCGCTACCCCCGTGGATTTCACGCTGACCTCATTGCCGCTATACATGATTCATCGAACCGATCTCTGGTAGAGGCTGTTGTTCGGAGGGCGCCGGCAAGGGCGCCTGGTGCCTGACAGTCTCGTATCCGTTTCTTGTGAGTTATTGACGATAAGCGTCAACGGATACCGCGGGCCAACGCCGGCGAGAACCGCACCGACCGGGGCTATGAAAAAATCCCTGAAAAAATAGTAATAGTTTAGCGCGTTGAAGCGGCGGGGGCGGAAAGATTTTGATCGGGCGGCGGGGGCGCTCGATTTTTTTGTTGCATTCTTACCTAAGCATGATATAGTGCATAGGCATGAATGAACGGCTCGATTTTGAAGGATTGCTGGAGGAGCGCCGCCGGCTCTTGGCGCGATTGGGCGCCTGGCCGCCGGTCTTGCGCGGCTCGTTGCGCGAACACTTGGGCCGATGCGGCAACCCCACCTGCCGGTGCCATGCCAAGAAAAACCCTGTGCTTCATGGGCCGTATCGGTATCTGTCACACCGCTACCAAAACCGGACCCAAACCATTTTGCTGACGAAAAGCAAGCTGCCGCATGCGCGGGCCGGCGTGGCCAACTACAAGCGCCTGATTGTTGCGAAAATCGCCGGTGAGTCCATTTTTCAGGTAAAAACGGGTGACGTTTTTGTTGGCTGAACGATCTTCATGAGGCCATTATCCTGTAACCATGCTTCGATCGCCTGACGCCGTGCGGCCTCCCTTGCACGACGGCTATCCTTTGGCATCTGGGCCACTATAGTCCTTGTCTGGTCTTCTATCCAGTTTTTTACCTCCTTTCTCCTATTGAGGGTGAAGTTCCGTAGGAACGCCTGATCGGAGTTGAAGAAGGTATACTCGGCGGTGTGACCATCGAGACACGGCCGGGGGTGCGCGTTGAGCAGGCTCGGGGCCGTCGCCAAGGCGGTGGTGATCGGCGTTCCAGCGAGCGTGAGCAGATCGACGGCGGCCTTGATTTCAAGTTGGGCGTATTCGATCGCGCCGTTGTAGCGGGGATAATAGGGTGGCGAGGTCAAGGCAAGGACCCCATAGTCGTCGAACACGCCATCAACCATCGCCTGCACCAGATTGCTGCCGTTGTCACGCTTCATAACAAGCGGAGCGCCGAAGCGGTCGAACAGGAACTGCAACTGCATCGCGATCCGGGCCGCCGGCAGTTCCCACGCGACCAACAGGTCGAAGCGAAAGCGCGAGGCCAGGTCCCCCACGAGGTTCCAGAAGAGCCGGCCGTATTGGGCGGGATCCATGGCCCAGACCGCGCCCGGGTGAAGCCACACGAGGTGATAAAGACTGGCCTGTTGATCGCGTTGGTGTTGCAGCCGGTGCTCCCGGACCCGGCGCGTAAACTCCCGCCGTGAGATGTCGGCTTGCCACTGTCGCCACAGGGCCGGGGCGCCCGGGCTGCGATGCACACCGTGGCGCAGGTCCGCGATGGCCTTGTCCAACGCCTCCGAGACGTGCTGCGCGGTCTTGCGGACGAACGGCTGGACGGCCGTCTCCCCCCGACGAAGACGGCCGGACCAGCGCCGGACACTGGAACGCGACAGTTCCAGCGCCCGGCTCAGCCTTCGTTCCGACCAGCCCAGGCGGCCTTTCAACTCTTGGAGGATCTGCACCACGGTGCTCGCTGCCTTATTTTTTTTTGGCGCGGTCCTTACCCCCGGCCATCGTTTTCCACACACGCCACCGTTGCTCCAACAACAACACCTGTTGCTGGAGCTGCTGGTTCTGCGCCTGCATCTGCGCCAGCGGGCCGTCCCGCGTCGAGGGGGGGCGTCCGGCCTGGCCCGGACACAGTGCGCTGTGCATGCCCCGCAACGCCCGTGCCTCCCACTGGTAATACGTCTTGCGGGAGATCCCCAGGCGCTGGGCAGCCTGGGCCGCCGTCAGGCTCCCGGCCAACCGTTGCAGGATGACCGGCATCATCTGCTGTGGACTCGCGGGCATGGTCGCTCCTTTCCGCCGGCGGCGTCACCGTCACGGCGCCGGCTTCTCCGACTCCGGCTTGGGCTTCGCGCCCAACCGGGCGAGCCGGCTGGTCAACCGCACGGCCTTGCGCTCCAGCAGCTTCTCCATGCGCGGCGGCAGCATCGGCCCGCGCTCCTCCTGTCGGCGGCTCTGCGGCTCCAGCGCCTGCAGTATACCCTCCATGGCCCGTTCCTGCCAACCGCTCAGCAAGTTCGAGGGGATGGCCAGCTCCCGGCAGATCTCCGAGGGCCTGCGCCGACCCGTCCATAACGCCAGCACCGCCTGGCACTTCTCCCGGGCGTTGTACACCCGGCGCTCCCGCTTCGGCTTCTCCGCTGCGTCCATCCCGACCTCCCGGCGCCTCCTGGCCGTCCACCAGGATGCGCACCTGTCCCCGATCCGCCTGCAACACCACGTTTTGCTCGCCCACCCGGCCCACCATGTAAAAGGGCGTCTGGGGCTTGCCCCGTAACGCCAGTTCCTTCACATTGGCTTCGACTCCCCGTTCCACCACCGCCCGCACCTCTTTCTGGAGCGAGAAGTATCGGTCGGCCGGACAGAGCCCGTCGATGCCCTGATGGGGGCGTTGATGGTTGTAGTACTTCACCCAGTAGGCGATCCGTTCCTGAGCGTTCTCGAACGTATCGAACCGCGCCCGCTCCAGGAACTCCTCCCAGATCGTCTTCCAGAACCGCTCGATCTTCCCCAGCGTCATCGGGTGATGCGGCGCGCTGCGGATGTGGTGGATCCGGTCCTTGGCCAGTTCCATCTGGAAGCGGGTTTTCCCTTTCCAGGCCGCATATTGCTTCCCGTTGTCCGTCAGCATCTCCTTCGGGATCCCATGATCGCCGACCGCCCGCCGATAGACTTCCATCACGTTCTCCGCCGTCTGGGATCGGCACACCCCGAGCCCCGTGATGTAGCGGGAGTGATCGTCGATGAACCCGATCAGGTAGCAGGCCTGCCCGTTCACCCGAAAGGTGAAGATGTCGCTCTGCCACATCTGGTTGGGCGTGGCCCGCTCGAAAAACCGCGGCTTCGGGGGATTCCTCCGGATTTTCCGCCGCACCGCCACCGGCATCGCCTGGTGCCGGTGCAGCGTCTGCCTCACAGTCTCCGCGCTGCCCGGAAGAAACAACGTCCGTCTCAGCCACTGGGCGATCTTGCGCACCCCGAAGGTGGGATGCTCTTGCTTAACGTCCATGATCGCCTGATGCACCGCCGCCGGTAATCGGGGTTTCCGCTTTCCGGCCTGGGCCTGGCGTGTGGCCAGCCCCGCATCGCCCGCCTGTTGATAACGCTCCACCCACTTGCGAAGCGTTGTGCCGGTCACCCCCAGTTCCTCGGACACGACCTCCAGGGGGATCCCTTCTTCCAGATGCAACTGCACCGCCTTGCGGCGCATCTCGACCGGGTGCGGGCTCGTGGATCGACCGCGTCTTTTCCCGCGCCGCTGTCCCGCCCCCCTCGGGGGGCGGGACACGCTCCCCGTCTTCTCACTGGCTATCCTGCTCATGGGTAACACTCCCTTCACTCCAGAGTGTCACCCCTTTTCTACCTCAAACTGGACTCACCTCCCGGCGGCTGGCGCACCTCCAGAACCTCAATCCCTTGACCGTCCTCTTCCAACTGCTGGCCCACCCCGAAATCGTCGCCGCCGCCATCCTCTCGTCCGCCCCCGCCGCTTCAACGCGCTAAACTATTACAAAAAATATCTGTTGACGGCCTGACCTTTTAACGTTTATATTACTGCGCATTATCAAATGAATAATAGGAGGTAACTCTAGTGAAACTAGATTTCTTACAGCAGCGTGCCGAGGCGCCCGAGGTACAGATCACGCGTTTCTTACGCCGCCAGATCGTGACTGGCGCCTTCGATCCGGGTGAGCGCCTGCCGTCCACCAGCGAGCTCGCGCGCCGCTGGCGGGTCAGCAACAGCGTCATTCAGCGCGCGATCGAACCGCTTGCAGCCGAAGGGCTGATGGCGCGGCGTGCCGGTGTGGGAACGTTTATTCAACCCTCCACGGAGAAGGCATCGGTTGCCCTTGTTTTCGGGCCCTCGCTGGTGGAGGAGTCGGCGCATTTCTATCGCGCCATGCAGAGGGGGCTTCAGGAGGAAATTCGGACCCACTCCTGGTCATGCCGCGTCTATGAGGGGCTCAATCCTTCCCCGGATGTCGATGCCTCGCACATGAAGGACGTGGCGACCCACATCGAGCACGACCTTCAGAACCATGCATTCAAAGGCCTCGTTCTCGTCGGCATGCACGTGAACCTCTCGAAACTGCTGGAACGGGATATCGACCTGCCCATTGTTGTCTGCCATGACGCGGTGGTGCAGGACAGCGCCGATTTTCTGCGAACGAGCGTCGTCTACCTGGCGCGGGACGGCCGTCGCCGGCTGGTTTTCCTGGAGTCGTGTTTGACGGACTTCGCGAGGGCGCCAGGTGACCCCGTACTGGAAGCGCTGCAAACCGCCGCGAAGAAACAGGGACTGCCTCCGGTCGACCGGGTGACGCTCCCGAGGCCGGGCTCCGCATTCGACAACGATACGGCGACGCAGCAGCGGACATTGGCGGCAATCGCGGCGTGGCGCGCCCGGCCCGAAGGCCTGCCGGACGGCCTGATCGTGAGCGACGACATCGCCATGCGCGGCGTGGCCTTTGGCCTGATGCGCTCCGGCGTCAACGTGCCCGAAGAGGTGAGGATCGTGACCCACGCGAACGATCGGGTGCGCATGAACTACGGCATCCCGGTCACGCGGTACGAGTTCCCCGTCGAAGAAACGGCGAAGCGAAGCGTCGAGATTCTGTGGAAGCGGATTCTCAACGAACCTCTGCCGCCGCTGCCCATCGTGCTCAAGGGAACGATGCGGGAGGATGGCGGGCAGTGTGCGGTTGCCTGACGGGAATGTGGGTGGGCGGCGAACGGAAAGCAACGAACATAGGAGGCGAGCGATGAATGGAGCAAAGACACTAGACGGTTGTCGGCGGTTTCTGAGGCGGGCCGGTGTTGCGATCATTGCCGGGGCGGCGCTGCTGCCGATCTTGTCGGCGCAAACCGCACTCGGTTTGCAGTGGGTTGCTGCGACGGGCGGCGACATGACCAACGACGTCGGCCTTTATCGGATCCACACCTTCACGAACACGGCCATCACCGGCAAATTCGATGTCGCGTCCGGCGGCTCCGTCGAGGTGCTGGTCGTCGGCGGCGGTGGCGGCGGTGGCGGTGGCGGCTACGGTTCAGGGGGTGGCGGGGCGGGCGGGTTGATCTACTCGAACCACTATGCCGTGACCGCGGGCGCACTCATTGACGTCACCGTCGGCGCGGGAGGTATTGGCGTTTCCGGTACGGGGTATTCGACGACCATACACAACGGCTCCAATTCCGTTTTCGGCTCGTTGAACGCTTACGGCGGCGGGGGCGGTTCGAGCGGGAACACGAACGGCGGGACGGGCGGCTCGGGCGGCGGGGGTAGTGGAGGATATCGCACTGCCGGCGGCGGCGGCATATCCCCGCAAGGAAATGCCGGAGGCAGTGGTGCCGGACCGTACTCTGCGGGCGGCGGCGGGGGTGGCGCAGGAGAACCGGGAGGAGTAGGAGGTGCCACCTACGTCGCTGCCGATGGCGGCGATGGGTTGATGTACAACATCTCGGGCTCCAACTTCTACTATGCCGGCGGCGGGGGCGGTGGAACGCATAGCTACTACTATTCAGGCGGCCAGGGTGGCCTGGGGGGCGGCGGGAATGGCGCTTATCCGTATGGTGCCCCGTCCAAAGACGGCAGCAATGCCGTTCCCTGTACGGGCGGCGGGGGTGGCGGCGCTGGCGGAGGCAACGTGAGTTTGACTAAAGGCGGCGACGGCGGCTCCGGCATCGTGATCGTGCGGTACCTCCTGCCACCGCCTCCGGGGGCCGCCGCGATGGGAGGCGACACGATCGATATCGTCGGGAAGGACTACGTCCACACTTTCACGAACACGGCGATTCCCGCCGACTTTGTCGTCGTCAATCCTCACATCCTTTCCGTCGAGGTGCTGGTCGTCGGCGGCGGTGGCGGCGGTGGTGGCGGCGTCTACGGTTGTGGGGGCGGCGGCGCGGGCGGGCTGATCTACTCGAATCAGTATGCCGTGACCGCGGGGACGGTATATGACGTCACCGTCGGAGCAGGAGGTCTTGGAATCACCGGTTCGACGTATTCGGTGGTCATCTCCAACGGCGCCAATTCCGTTTTCGGAACGCTTATCGCTTACGGCGGCGGGGGCGGTGCGAGCGGGAACACGAACGGCGGGACGGGCGGCTCGGGCGGCGGGGGTAATGGAAGCTATCATCTTGGCGGAGGCAGCGGCATCTCACCGCAAGGCAATGCGGGCGGGAATGGCGCGGTTCTGTCCGGCTGGTACGCCGGTGGCGGCGGTGGCGGCGCCGGGGAAGCGGGGGGTGTAACACTCGGGTACAGGGACGCCGCCGATGGCGGCGACGGGTTGATGTACGACATCTCGGGCGCCGACATCTACTATGCGGGCGGCGGCGGCGGTGGGCCCTACGGCTACTACTACTCAGGTGGCCAGGGGGGATTGGGGGGAGGCGGGAATGCCGGATATCTCTACGACGCCGTCAACCCTAATCGGAACGGCACCAATGGCGTTGCCGCTACGGGCGGCGGGGGTGGCGGCGGGGGCGGCACAACCGGCAGCAAAGGCGGCGACGGCGGCTCCGGCATCGTGATCGTTCGGTATACGCTCCCGAAACTTGCCGGCACGGTCATCACGATTCGTTGACGCGACGTGAGGCCTGGAGAACGGCGACCTGTCTTCGCGCAAGCGCTACGGCAGTGCACGCGAGAACGGTGAACGAGGCGGCAACCCAATCGTCGTCCGCTCCCGCGCGCCTCGCCGTAGCCCGTAGGGCGAAGGCGGGTCGCCGCTCTCTTTAACCGAGCGGGATCGCGAACGGAGTGAGAGAGAAGAGAGTACGGAAGGAAAGACCATAACAGCATGAAAAAGACGGATACCACAAACTCCGCGCGCGTTTCGTTCCATGACAACCGGGATCTCGAACAGATCGTCGATCTGGATCTGGCCTACGGGCCGGTGGAGAAGATCGGGCCGCTGATGAGCGCGGACCGGCCGAGCGATCTCGGGTACATGTGTTGCTTCGCGGGAACGGTGGCGCCGCTCGATGACGGGCGCTGGCGGCTGTATCACTCCGTCTATGGACAGGGCTCGCGGATTGCCGTGGCCGAGTCGGCCGACGGCCTGCGCTGGGACAAGCCCGCCCTGGGCCAGAATCCGTGGCAGGGTCAGGACACCAATCATCTGCGCATCGAAGGGTTGGATGCCGCCGAAGGCATCATTCAGCCCCAAGTCGTGCGTCTGGATGATGGGGGGTGGCGGATCTATTTTTGGCTGCACGGCTGGGACCGGGGCATGGTGCGTTTTGTTGCCGCCGACAGCGCGGACGGGTTGCACTTCCGGGTTCGCAACGTTGATCGGCCCTGCCTTTTCCACCCGATGGACCGGGAAGTGGGCGGGGTTTCCTGGACCGCGGGATTGGTTCCCGGGGCGGAAGGAAACGGCAAGTTCGATCATTTGCGTACTTACGATTTTATGGAAGCCAAGCGCCTGCGCTCCAACGACGCCACGTTTGTCTATCGCGATCCGAGGACCGGCGAGTTCGAGATGTACTCCGTCTGGCTGATGCCTAACGACGCGGGCACGGGCTGCCAGGTGTCGTTCGACAACGCCCCTGGGGCCCGGCGCACGTTGCACCGGCGCACCAGCGAGGATGGCCTGGCCTGGAGCGATCCGGAATTGATTCTGACGCCGGACGAGCATGACCCCCGGCACATGCAGTTCTACCACTTGGCCGTGCATCGCGCGGGCGACTGGCGGATCGGCCTGCTGGGCCACTATCGCTGCTGGGAACAGACCATGGACATGGAACTGGCGTTCAGCCGCGACGGCCGCCACTGGTTGCGGCCGCTGCGGGGTGGCTGGATTCCGCGCGGGGGGCCGGACGCCATCGACGCCATGAGCATCTATCCCACCAGCCGGTTCATCAACCTGCCGGACGGTCGCCTGCTTCTGCTCTACGACGGGCATAATCAAAGACATGACGGCAAGCTGCCCGACGGGGTGACCGAGAAGAGGCGGGCCGTCATGGGCGCCGTGTGCCGTCCGGGCCGCTTCGCCGGCCTGGCCACACGGCCGCGCACCGTCGGGAGAATCACCCTCAAGCCGTTCATCCTGGGCTCGGACGAGATTCGAGTCGACGCCGACATCCGGGGCTCCGTGCTTGCCGAGCTGTGCGACCCCTATGGCCGGCCGCTGCCCGGGTACGGCATGGCGGAGTCGGTTCCATTGATCGGCGACTCGGACGCGCATGTGTTGCGCTGGCAGGGCGATCGGACACCGGCCCCGTATCGTTACGATGCGGTGATGCTGGTTCTGGAAGCGAAGGACGCGACGGTGTACGGGGTTGAGCGGTAGGGCGGCGGTATTGCCGGAACTTCCGAAGAAGGCAGCGAGAGGAATCGGTGTACGATAACGGTGACCTGCCTTCGCGCAAGTGCTACGGCAAGGCCCGCGAGAACGGACAACGAGTAGAGAGCATCCGATCGTCCACCGTTCGCGTCGCCGTAATCGTCCACCGAAATGGCAGCAGAAAGGATCATGAAATGAGGCGGGTAGCGGGTACGATGGTGCTATTGCTGCTGGGATTGCTGGTTGCCGGGCCAATCACGGCCGAAGCCGACGCCGCCGCGGGGGCGATCGCACGCGATCTGGTCTTCTATCAAGGTTTCGACGCCGAGGGCGTCGCGGTCCTGCGGGGGGGCATCGCCTATTCCTTTGACCTTCGTGATGACGATCTGATCGACGGCAAGTTCGGCAGAGGGTTTCGCTGCGAGCCGCCATACGAGAACCTGCTGACGCCGGAGACGGCCAGCCCCACTCCGGACCGGGCGGGGTTCGAGGAGGGCGTTGGGGTGAAGCTGCGGACGGCGGACAGGGGCGGTTACCGCGATCTGCCAAGGCTCGTGGCCCAGGGCGCCACCGGCGTGCTGTGGTCCACCCGGCCCGTGGAGCTTACAAACCTGGGCAATCCGCACCGTGACCGGAAGTCTTTTCTCGCTTCGCTCTATCTGCGGGCGCCCCAGCCCGGCGCCAGAATACGCCTGACATTGACGGACGATATCGATCGGATCCCAGCTTCGAAAGACAAGAAGGAACCCGATTTGGATGAATTGTTGACGGATGCTCTCGCCGCGAAAAACAATATTCTTGAGGATGTTCCGACGGTCGCGCCAAGCCTCTATGTCGAAACCGTCAGCGAAGCCGGCGAGATCACGCTGACGGGCGGCTGGCAGCGGGTCACCGCCGCCGTGCGGGTCGACACCCGCCGGCCGGCCCAGCGGTTGCGGCTCACGTTGACCTTGCTGGAACCCGCGGCGGCAGCCATCGAAGCATCGGCGTTGCAGGTGGAGCAGCATCCGCGGTTCCCGGACGGGAAGTCATACGCGGGTCCTTGGATTCCCGGAGGGACGCGCCGGGAGGGCAACAGACTGCACATGCCCTTGCGGCCTGTTGCCTTCAACGCCAAAGCGGGAACAATGGCCTGCTGGGTGCGCTATCCCCCTCTGGAAGGGGGCGGAAATCGCGATGGTCGCTCCCTCGTAACCGTGGGGTCCGGCTGGTGGGCGCCGGTCTGGACGTTGTCGCCGAACTACCCTTGCTACGTGGGCGATGCCGCTCGCGAGAAGTATGCGGCGGGGGCGGGAAGCGTCATCTCGCCCGGCGGCAGCAAGTACGGGGACGGCGCCTGGCATCACCTTGCCCTGACGTGGGCGGATGAGTCGTGCGCGCTCTATCTGGATGGCGAAGAAATCGGCCGCGCCGCCTATCTGTGCAAAGATCCGACCGAGCTCGCTTCGCTGGTGATCGGCGCCACCGTGCTCGATGGCATCCACGCCTCGGCCTATCTGGATGAAGTGGCGGTCTGGCGCCGCGCCGTCACGCCTGCGGAGGCGAAGGAGCTGGCTGCGATGCCGACGCCGCTGGTGGCCGGGCTGCCCCCCTGGCTGTTGCAGCGGCCCGCGCGGCTGCTGTACCACCGGGGGGAGGAGCGGGCCACGCTGGACCTGACCGTTGTGCCGCTAACCCCCACGGCGAACTCGGTGGCGGCCACCCTGAGCATTCCGGCGCTCGGCATTGCCCAGCGGGTTATCCTGACGCCCGGAAAAGAACACCGGATTCCTTTCCAACCCTGGCTTGCGGCGCCGGGCATCTATTCATTGTCGCTCCGCTCGGACGACGGCGCCCTGGACGCCACTTCGGAACTGGAGATTGTGCCGACGCTTCCTTCGCGCGACTTCGTCATCCTGTCATGGAGCGCCGGCAGCGACGTTCCCGGCTACGGCTTCACCGCCGCTCTCAGCGACAATTGGGAGATCGAGTCGACGATGCGGCGGGGTTTGCTGGCGAGTCTGCGATTCGATGTCCGCCGCTGGCATCCCCTCCAACCCGAACGGCCGCGGGAAAGTCTGGCGGCCGCGCAACGGGCGGCGGAGGCCGTCGCGCCGTTTCCGAATGTCTACGCGTGTCTGTTGAACACCGAGGTCGGCATTCCCGACCCATCCGGCAACCCCTGGTTCCTCACGCATTTGAAGCGGCAGACGGGCCTGGCTGAGATTCCGGCGGGTTTGCGTTTCGAGCCGCTGCGCATCGTCAATCAGGCCACGAATCCTCCGGTCATACCGGAGAGCGACCCCTCGCTGCGGTTCGCCCGCTGGTATCGGGGCGAGGGCAAGGGCTGGCCGGAACTGAACGCGCAAGTCGCGAAGGGCATGCGCGCGGCGGGCCTCACCGACACCCTCTTCTATACCGACCAGCCGGAGACAACCGCCGACCTGAAAGGGCTGGAGTCCGTTGACGTCTGGGACTATCCTCACGCGTCCGCGGGGCTGCCGGCAACGTTCAACCGAGTCTGCAACCTCGCGGAATTGGCGGGCAAGAAGGTCTCGTTGACGCCCGGCACGATCTTCTGGGATCCCTGGCCCTTCAAGATTGAAGGCAAGATCGTCTGCCTTTCGCCCGACATGATGCGCCAGTACCTGTGGATCGCTGTTGCCCATCCCCTCGACCACCTCGGGGCATACGGGATGGGGGAACTGCGCGACGGTTTCGAGCCGGCCGACACGAAACAGGCGTTGCGTGAAACGCTGGGCGCGGTTTATCCGATCGGCCTGTTGACCGGGGGGCTCCCGCAGGGGGCGCGGTCGGTGGCCTATCTGCGCTCGGACGGGCTGCTCTGGCAAGGCGCGGGCGACAACCAGTTTATCGACTTCTGGTTCACCCGGGCGGCGACTCGAGCGTTGGCGGAGGCGCGCGTGCGCTATGATGTCATTGGAGACGAACATCTGCGAGCCGGATGGCTGGCCCGTTACAAAGCCGTCGTCATACCTGGCACGCTGCGCATACCCGGGGATGCATACCGTTGTCTGACGGATTTCGCGAAAGCCGGCGGCACGGTCGTTGTCGACAAATATTGCCGCGCGGAGTTCCCCGGCGCGGTGGTGCTGGACTACGCCAATCGCGGCAAGCAGGCCGAGGCGGTCAAGGCCCTGCAAGCCTGGGCGAGGGAATTCGAGGCGACGCATCCCGAGCCGCTGCGCCTGCGCGCGGGCGACGACGCCTGGTTGCTGGACAAGGTCGACGGAGCGGCGCGTTTCGTCTTTGTCGTGAATGACCGCATGGAACCGGGGCGCTTGGGCAGGGAGAAGAACCTGAAGGCCGCCATCATCACGAGCGGCGAGCAGATCCCGCTGCGGGACAAGGGCCAGCCCCAGACCGTCGAGCTTACGTTCCCGCCTCTGGAACGAATGACGGTCTACGATGTGCGCTCGCATGCCGCGCTAGCCCCGGAAGAGAACCGCCTGAAAATCGACCTGGCGCCAGGCGACGCCGCGGTCCTGGCGGTCCTGCCGGAGCCGATCGGCGGCATCGAAGCCGAACTTCCCGCGAATCTCGATGCGGGAGGCGAAGCCGAGTTGCGCGTGACCGTGCGTACGGTGGCCGGCGGACTGATCGCGCATCGCGATGTCCTGGAGCTTGCCGCGACCGATGCCCGCGGCGTGCCGCTCGACTTGCCGCGATACCACCGGGTCGACCGCGGCCGGGCCTCAATCCCGATTCGCCTGCCGCTGTCCCTTGCGGCTGGGGACATCAAGATCGAGATCAAGGAATGGATCGGCGGAAAGACAAGAACGCTGACCCTGAAATGCGGACACGGAGCAGCCGACAGGCGGAAGGAGTAGTCTATGTCATCACTGGAGATTGTTGCCCACTCCACCGTTTACCGCAATCCGGAACCGAACCGGGTCAGCGAGTACGTCGCGTTCCCGTGCATTCAGGCGTTGCCGGACGACACGCTTGTCTGCATGTGCCGCCACGGCTCGGCGCGGGAAAGCGCGGACGGACGTGTGCGGGTGCACCGCTCGACCGATGGCGGTCGGGGCTGGCAAATGCTCCCCGCGTTGCCCGATCCCGCAGGCGATCTGGCCGGGTGGTGGCTGCCGGGCGGCTTCGGGGTGACGGCCGGCGGCGACGTTCTCGCCTGGGCTATCCAGGACGGCCCCGTGCGCACGCGCATTCACCAGTACCGGTCGTCCGATAACGGGCTCACCTGGCAGCCGCCGGCGGACATCGACCATGCCCCCTTCGACAAGGTCGGTCCGGGCGGCAACATGGCCATGCTTGCCGACGGGACGCTGATTTCCGGAGGCGAGTGCGAAGGCGGCGGGCCCGGCGCCCGGGAGGCCGCCTGGGTGTCGCTAGTTACCCGCTCGACCGACGGCGGGAAGACTTGGGCGCCTTTCGCCCCGGCGCATCTTTCCACGCGGCCGCATTACTTCGACCTGCGGCTCGCCGCGTTGCCGGGAAACCGTCTCGTGGCGGCTTACTGGACGCAGGACATGCAGGCCAACGAAGGGCTGAACGTTCATCTCTCCTGGTGCGGCGATGCCGGCCGCACGTGGACGCCGCCGCGCGATGCCGGTTTCTGGGGGCAGGTCACGGACATCCTCGCGCTTCGTTCCGGCCGCGTCCTGGCGGTGACCAACCACCGGCGTCCGCCGCTGGGCATCCGGGCGATCCTGTCCGATGAGGGCGGGGAACGGTTCGATGAGGCCGCCGCCGTCGAGCTGTGGGGACTTGAGCCCGGCCGCACGCGGAGCGCCCCCGCGCTGGCCGCCGACCGGGACGTTTCGGACAATGCGCCGCAGGCGTACCACCATTTCACCTTCGGAACCCCCTCGATCGCCCAGCTCGGCGACGGCACGATCGTGGTCGCCTTCTACGTGACTGAAGCCAACGTGACCTATACGCGCTGCTGCCTGTTGCGGGAAAGTAGACCATGCAACTGACGAAAACGTGGCGGTTGGCGCCCGATCCCGAGGACCGCGGGCGGGAGACAACCTGGCAACATCACAACACAGAGAAGCGGATGAAATGAAAAAACTGAAAATTGGTTATATCGGATGGTTAATGCATGATGAGGGGCCGGAATGTACGACGGTCGCGTGGTGCGATATCGACGCCCGGAAACTTCAGGACCCGGCCAAACAACATCCCAAAATCGCCATGTTCACCGATTATCGGGACATGCTCCGCACGTGCGAATTGGATTTGGTGGTGATTTCCACTCCAAATTTTGTGCATGCGGAACAGGCCGTGGCGTTCCTGGAGGCTGGCAAGCATGTGTTCCTGGAAAAACCCATGGGCGTCAACCGGGCGGAATGCGACCGGATCATGGGAGCGTGGAAACAGAGCGGCAAGAATCTGGGGATCGATTTTGAGATCCGCGTGTCGCCGTGCGCCCGCCGGCTCAAGAGCCTGATCGACAGCGGCGAGTTCGGCCGGTTGCGGCGCATCGAGTACCTGCACCACCAGGGCACTTGGCCGAAGACCGGAGGAAATGGCGGCTGGCGGATCGATCCGAAGACGAGCGGGGGGCTGCTGTTGGAGTGTCCGATCCATTACATCGACATCTTCCGTTTCTTTGCCGGGGAGGTCGAGTGGGTTCAGAGCACGGTGGGGCCCAACGTGCTGCCGCACTACGGCTTCGAGGACAACATCTGCGCGCATTTCTCCTTCGCGAACGGCGTGCTGGCGACGATGCTCAACACCCACACGCACAGCGCCATACCCGTTGTTCCCGGACAATGGCGGGACACCAAGGAACACATGAACGCCATGGGTCACGACATGACCATGATCTTCACGCTGACCGGCGGGTCCATCGCCGTGGACTTTATAAAGCCCTCGATCATGATCAACCGGATCGAGGAATGGCCGGCGGGCTCCGGCGGCGTGCGGGTGATCCAGGAGCGGACTGAGGACTTCAGCCGTGCGGGCTACGGGTTTTACCACGATTCCGACGTCATGCGCTGGGAGTTCATCCGCCGGTGCGCCGCCGGAAAGCCGCCGGTGCAGGATCCCCTGGACGCCTGGCGTTCGCACATGGTCTGCCTGGCGGCCGAGCAATCCGCGAAAGAGGATTTCCGCCGAGTGAAGGTGGATTACGCCCCGCCGAAGGGCTTGAAGCCGACCGCAGGCTGATGCGGATATAACACAGCAAAGGAGCTCTTATGCGTAAAATGCGTTGGATATGTGTGGTGATGATGACCGTCTGTGTCAGTGCGGTCAGGGCAACGGCCGCGCCGCCGGCGGTGGCGCGCGCGGCGTCCGGCGTCTTGGACGCCGAAGGGGAGTGCGGCTATCTGAAGCGCGCGGTGTGCGCGGCGGAGGCGGCCCACAGCGGAGCGCGGGGTTACGCGATCCCCTGCGTCAAGTATGCGGCGGACTACGCGTATGTCTCGGATTTCATTGAGATCGACCCCGGCCTCCGATATGAACTGTCGGGTTGGCTGCGGAACGGCGGCGCCGAACCGGTGACCGCCCATTTCGGGATCGAATCGTATGATGCGAACAAACAGCGCATCGAGCTGGTTGAGGTGCGATATCACGAGTCGACGTTCAGCCGGTTGGCGGCGGACGCCAAAGCGGGCGACGACTCCATTCTCATCGAAGGGTCGTTGAAAGCTTATATCGGACATCCGTGGATGCCTGTCGCTTTCCATGCCGACGCAACGTTTGCCGATCTGCCCAATCGCGACCTCTCCCCACCTCCCGCGGCTGTCTGGTCGGAGGAAGCCGGGATACGGGTCAAATTCGCATCGCCGCTGACCAACCATTACCCGAAGGGTACGGCCGTGCGGCAGCATAACCGGTTCGGCGCTGTTGAGCAGCCGTGGGCGTGCTTTTTCGGAACGGAACTGACCCGTGAATGGAAGGAGTATCGCAACGTCATCGAGGGCGGCAGCGCCTACCAGACCCGAGTGGACCGCTTCCGTCCCGGCACGCGCTATGTGCGTCTCATCATGTGGGCTCGGGCGAACGGCGGAAAGGAGGGCGTCGTGTATGCGGACGAGCTGGCGCTGAGGGCGGTCGGGAAGGCCGTTGCGGAGCCGGCCTATATCCACGTGCCGTTCTGCCTGGTCAAACTCGACCGGTTCGACGCGCTCTATCGCTGCGGCGAGAAGGCTGAGTTCAGGATTGTCAAGAAGGTGCGGGGACTGGACGAAATCACGAACGGGACCCTGACCGCGGTCTTTACACTGGACGGCGGGCGGGTGATCGCAACGCGCACGGCGGATGTGGCCGGTCCGCCGGACGCGCTCGTGTTCCGCGAGACGCTCAATGAGCCCGGCTTCCTGCGGTGCAACGTGACCTACGCCGACGGCGCCAAGGTCTATAGCAGCAGAGTCGTGGCGGCGGGATTCGATGTCGAACGCATCAGGCCGGGGGACCAGGCGCCGGCCGATTTGGCCTCCTACTGGCACGGCGAACTGGCACGCCTGGAGAAGGAAGTTCCCTTTGATTTGCGCATCGCCGTAGAGAAGGAAGACGGGGAATTCACATATTATCGGTTGAGCGGCGCGAATTTCGACGGCACCCGGATCACGGCGGGCCTGACCGTGCCGAAAGCGAAGGGCCCGTTCCCGATCCGCGTGTTCGTTCCGGGCGCCGGCCCCGACAGCACGCCGATGGTAACGGTTCCGGGCTGCGTCGGGTTATCCATCAGCGTCTTTGACCGGATTTTTGGGCCCGGCGAATATGAGGCGTTCAATAAAACTCAGTGGTATTTCTACAAGGGCGCGGAATCGCGCGAGACCTATTACTACTACAAGTCGATTCTGGGGGCGATGCGCATGGTCACTTACGCCATGACCCGGCCGGAATGGGACAGGAAGAACCTGTTCGTGACGGGGGGCAGCCAGGGCGGCGGGTTCTCCCTGATCATCGCCGGGCTGTTCTCCGATTCCGTCACCGGCGTGGCCGCCGCTGTGCCCGCGCTCTGCGATCATAACGGCAAGGCCAACGGACGCACCGCCGGTTGGCCGCAACTGATGACGGCTCACTCGAATGTGGCCAACTACGCCAAGTATTACGATGCCGCGCTGTTCGCCACCCGCATCAAATGCCCCGTGATCGTCAGTGTCGGTTTCATTGACACGATGTGCGTCCCGAGTTCCGTGTATGCCGCTTACAACGGCGTTTCTTCCGAAAAACGCATATTCAATGCCCCGTTGGGCGGCCACGGCGACGGCGTGGCTTCGCAGGATAATTTTTCGGAGGACAGAAAGGTGTTTTTCGAAAAGTGCAAGAAGTAGAGCGGGGCGGACGCGACGCTCTACGGGCTTGGACGGGGAAAGATTCAAACGTTAACCAAGGGTTGAACGGACACAGTATCAGAACGGACACAATGAACATGACAACTGCAGCGCACACGTTAAGGCGGACGATGATCGGATTGCTGATCGCATGGTCGATGGCGGCCAGGGCTGAGGTGACCCTGACCCAGGACGGAAAACCCGTCGCCGTGTTGGTCCACAATGGATACACCAACCAGGCCGCGTCCCTGCAGACCTACCTGGCCAAGATCACGGGCACGAATCTGCCCTTCGTGGCCACGGCAGCCGAGGCCGCCGGCCGGCCGGCCATCGTCTTGGAGATCGTGGACAAGGTTCCGGGCGCCGGCGCCCGCCCGGAGATCGCGCGGCAGGCGTACCGGATCGTGACCGAAGGCCAGGTTCTGCGCCTCACCGGCGGCTCGGACATGGGCCTGACCTACGCGGTCTGGGGATTTCTGGAGGACCATCTCGGCTGCCGGTTCTACACGTTCAAGGCAACGAGTCTGACGTACACGGGGCCCGGCTTCGAGGTCGTGCCCTCGCAGCCCACATTGAAGATCGGCAAGATCGACGACTTCCAGCAGCCCGCCTTCGCCCAGCGGGGAATGACAGCGCCGGACGCTCCGACGTGGATGTCGAAGAACCGCGCCGGCGGCTATCCGATTAACGCGGGCTACGGAAGTCTCTCCGCGACTCACAACTTCCATCATCTGGTTCCGCCCACGGACCGGGGCAGCCGCAAGGGGCTGTTCGCCGAGCACCCGGAGTTTTATCCGCTCAATAAGGCCGGCAAGCGTGAGGTGACCCCTGCCATGGGGCTTTGCGGCGCCAATCCGGACCTCCCCAAGTATCTGGCCGCCGCGCTCCAGGAAGACATCGAGCAGAACATGGAGTCTTGCGCCAAGCGGGGTGTCAAGTATGACCCCGGTGTGCCGATGGCGGTTGGGCAGGGCGATGGGTTTTCCGGCTGCCTGTGCGACGCCTGCCGCAAGCTTGTGAAGGATGAGCAGTCGGAGGCGGCGCCCTACATCCTGATGCTGAACCGCGCGCTCGATATTTTGGCTGCGAAGTACCCGAAACAGCAGGTCATCACGTTTGCCTATTTCGCCACGCTGCCCGCCCCCAAGACGATCCGGCCCCATAAGAATCTGTGGGTCTGCATCGTGACCAGCGACCTGGCCGCCATGGCCGCCGGCGATACGGTCGGTCCGATGCTCGGTAATCCCGCCAACCGCGACTACGCCGCTGCGTTGCGGGACTGGTGCAAGATTGCGCCGAACCGCGTCGCCAACTACCACTGGACGCAGGGGCCGGTGTGGACGCAGGACATCACGGAGTGGCCCGTCATCTTTTACTGGGCCGACACGATGCGCTACTGGCAGGAATGCGGACTATACGGCGTCAACCAGTATCTTTACACGGAGAACTGGAAATGGCTGGATGGCTGGGTTCACTACAAACTGGCCTGGAATCCGAAGGCCGACGCGGATGCGTTGATCCGGCAGTTCCTGGAGGACAACTACGGCAGGGGCGCCGCACCGTATGTATGGGACTATCTGAAGCTGGCTCAGGCGGCCTATGCCGACAGCGGCCATGTGCCGAATCCGTGCCGGTGGACGGGTTTCCTCACGACCACGCGGCTCAAGATATATTCCCCCTCGGTGCTGAAAAAGATGACGACCCTCATGGACAAGGCCATGAACGCCGCGAGGAAGGAGAAGAATCCCGCCCTGTTCACGAACCTGGTCGAGGCCCGAGGCAGTTCCGTCGATCACCTCACCATCGACGCCGCCAGGGCGGAGGGCAACTGGGGGCCGGTGAAGAATCCGGAAGACGGCAAGCGCTGGTTCGTCCCCGCGGCAGACCCGCGCATACCCGCTTGCCTGGCGCGGGTCAGGCAGAGCATCGTAGCGGGCGGCGGGGGCGAATTCGGCTTCCCGCGCAATTTGACCGCGTTCTCATGCGAAAAAGGCGGGCCAGTAGTGGACTTGGATTCCGGCACGCTGTCGGCGGCGGTGTGTCCGGACCTCAAGGGGCAGGTGACGAGCGCGATGGATAAACGCAGCGGCAAGGAACTGTTGGCCGTGGTGGGCGCGGAAACCGGCTATCGTGACATGTTCTCCGTCACCGCCCAGATCTGGCTTCCCGTTCCCGTGGCCGAGAAGGGCTATAACCAGCCGGGGTCGGAGTGGCTGGACGTCTGGAGCCGGTTCGTCAATCCATCCGGCAATAGCCTTGAAACCGATCTGACCCTCTCGCCGTCCTACTGGGGGTTCGATCCCAACAATCACCTGCGTCGTTCCGTCACGGTCGGTGAAGGAGGGTTGAAAATCGAGCGGACATATGTCCAGAGCAAGGGCGGGAAGATGCCCAGTCCCACCCGGTTTACGACCCGCTGGCTGCTGGCCGTGCCCGATCCCGCCAAGGCCAATGTGGCCGTGAGCGGCGGCGGCATCGCAAAGACGTTCGATCTGCGGTCCGTGGCGTCCGCTGGAGTCGCCGGTGTCGCGAAGGCCGGCGAACGGAAGAGCGTGAGCGCCGCAACCGACAGGTTCGTCGTGGACAACGTCACGGGCGCCGACGGGATGCCCGTCGTGCGCACGATTGCACTGCCGGTGGCAAGCAACAGCACGGACACGATCACGATCCAACTGGACCGTGGCGACGGCGTGGCGACCGTTCTGTCCACGCCTGCCGCGGGCTGGGCCACGGTGGAACTGCAACCCGTGGTGGACAAGAAGCACGTGCGCGTGACTCTGGTCGGCGTTCCGGTGGCCATGGGACCGGATCCTGTGACCAATGCCTTGCCGGCGCAAACGCTGAGCGCGAAGAAGGTGCCGGTGGTGAAGGTATTGTCCGACACGTCCGACATGAAACCAGCGACTCCCAAAATCAAGGATCTCGGAAACGGCCGCGCCATCAACGAACTGGACGGCGCCGAACTGGTGTGGATCCCCGCCGACGAGTTCTTGCGCGGCAGCCCGGAAGGCAAGGGGTGCAGCGACGAACGGCCCCAGAAGAAGATCTTCCTCGATGGCTACTGGATATACAAGCATCCGGTGACGCTGGCGCAGTACACGAACTTCTGTGCCGCCACGGGCAAGAAATTCGAGCCGACCTGGGGCCAGGACATGCATGCCGAGCCTGTTGGCGAGGCCGGAACCTATGCCGCGCTGATGAACTGGTTCGAGGCGGACGCCTATGCCAAATGGGCGGGCGCGGCCCTGCCGAGCGAGGCCCAGTGGGAGAAGGCCGCCCGGGGCACGGACGGCCGCGAGTACCCGTGGGGCAACGACTGGGACCCGGAGAAGGCGGTGGGCCTGGAGCGCACAACCTATCGCTTCACCTCGGGCCTGATGCCGGTGGGAAGCTCGCCCGCGGGCGCGAGCCCTTACGGGGTCGAGGACATGGCCGGCAACTGCTGGGAATGGGTGGCGGACTGGTATGCCCATGAATACTACGCGACGGCGCTGGCGAAGAATCCGACCGGCCCCGCAACGGGGACGCACAAGGTACTGCGCGGCGGCTTCGCGCTGTTCGACGAGCGGTTCAGCCGTTCGGCGGCCCGCATGGTTCATCCGCCCCAGGTGCGCGACTGGACGGCCGTCGGCTTCCGGTGCGTGGTGAACGGCACGTCCAAGGCCGCTCCATGAAACGATGCTCAGAACGGTAGGCGCAAATTCCGACAGGAACCAAGCTAATGAAATTGGACGTAAAGAACACCAAATGGAGACAACGGAGATGAAGTCATCAAAGTGGCTGGAGATGACCGACAGGATCGCCGATCTTCAAAACACGGCAAGCCAGGCGGAGCAGTACATCAACGGGCATCTCTTCGATGTCGATGGACTCATGTACTCCTATGTTGACGTCCGCACAGGAAGGCCGTTTGACGAGACGTATGTGGCGCACTTTAAGGAAGAAGCGCTCCAAGCGAAAGCCTGGCAGGCCAATCGGCGCGCCGATTCTGATCCCGTGACCTACTGGTCGTATGAAGACTCGGTCATCACGGCGGGACATTACATGGTGGCCCTGGTTCTGAAGTACGAGGTTACAGGCGATGCCAAAGCCCTGGAGCAGGCCTTCAAGATCTGGGAGCGTTACCGGCTGTGCTATTACGCCTCCCAGGTGTACGGCGAGGGCAGTTTCCTGCGGCCCTATGGCGGCTTTGCCGGCGGCTTCGCCGGCATGAGCCGGTGGATGGAGCCGCTGGGAACCGATCAGGCCAGCCCCCTGTTAAGAGGACAATACGCCTTGTGGAAACATGCCCAAGGCGAGCAGAAGAGCGAACTGACCGATATCATGGTCAAAACGCTCTCCTGGTACGAACGGCAGAACTTCAAGTATCTCTGGTATAAGAGCATTGTCCATTCATGGAACGATAGTGCGCATGCGGGCAGTTACTATTTTCCGGCCATCGTCTTTGCCGCCAAGGTCACGGGAGACGAAAAGTGGCGGAAACTCCAACAGGCGAAGTTGCCGGGGGCCAGCAGAGATGTTACGGCCACATTCAAATTTGGAGGCGACCTGATCATGTTGGCGGACCTGCTGGGGCCCGAGGAATTCGAGCGGGCCTGTCCCAAAGCCGTTCTCGACGGCGCCTATGAGGCAGAGCTCAAGTATCTGGCCACATTTTCCCTTCCTGGAATGAGAAGGGCCGAGGGTCCCGGGGTTCGTTCTGTCCACACGGTACAGTCTCTGTGCGGCCTGGCCGGCATCGGTTATCCCGGCGCGGCTGAAAAGGCGCTTGAAATAATGGCTACGGTCAAGAGGGTGCCCGACGATTTCACGGTCTTCCTGGCCGACGCTCCCGAGAAGCTTCCGGAGGCCGGATTCGTTCAGCTTCAAGCCTATGCCGTCGGCGTTCTGCTCGTCGTCTGGTATCGAAACTACTGGATTCTGCGCAAGGCGCTGCTGGCGCAAAAGAAATAGCGCGATCGACAGTTATCCTATGCAACCAGGAAGCGCGCAGGCAATCTGGATCAGGAGACAACGATGAAGAGTCAATGGTTGACCTTGGATCACGATATGGGAGCTGAAATGCCGACGAACGTCAAGACCAGGCTTGCCGACTTCGACTGCACCCGCGAGTATGCCGCCGACCGGTATTTCTCCACGGGGGACGTCACGGTGGTCGAAGGGCCGGCGGGCCGGTACCGGGAGGCGGCGGGCAAGCCCCTGTCCCGGTTCGGCTACCGGTTCCGGATCGAGCATGTGGGCCGGCCGCACCTGGCGGTGATCCGGTATCCGGACGACAAACGGCGGTTCATGATCGTCAATGACGGAACGACCTACGACCTTTCGACCGGAATCACCACGGGACATGCCTGGCCGCTCAGCAACGCCATGCGGGAAATCCGGCAGGTGTTCTGGCCGCGCTGGGAGGATTGCAGCCTGTGCTTCATGACCTGGGGCCACACCGAGCCCGCGGCGGTGGCGTCGATCGAGATCGTCGAACTCGACGACCTGCCTGAACTGAAAATCGGGACACCGCGGGGCCGGGAACTCGGCATTCAATACGAGGACCCGTGCGGCATCTGCGCGGCCGAAGGCGCCATGAATTACGCCGAGTGGCTCGACCGCGTGGTCGCTTACGCGAAACACACCGGTCAGGGTCTGCTTTCCTACCCGATCTGCTGGTATCACGGACCGCTCTTCCCCTCGCAACGCGAGCCGGCCGATGCCTTCCAGGTGACCGTGGCGCGGGATCGCAAGGGGTATGTGGCGTGGACCAGCCGTCCGCCGGACTGGCCGGCCGCGCTGCTCGAGCGCTTCGGCCGCGAAGGCCTCGCCTTCCAGGGCGTCCTGACCCTGCTGCGGCTGGGCAGTCTGATGGAGCGGATGAACACCGACCTCGACGCCATCAAGGCCGGGGCCGACACCATCAATAACATGCTGTGGTGCGACCAGGTGCAGGCCGGAACGATGGACTGGACGGCGGTCTACAACGTCCTAAACTACCCGGAGATTGTCCGGCGTGGCCTGGGCGTGCACGCAACCGACGATTTTCCATTCGCGTATGGCGAAAAGATAGGCATGCCGTACCACGCCGGTCCGATCTTCAATCCGCTGCATCCCGTCGTCCAGGACGCGATCGTCGGCTTTGTGGCGGAGATCGGCCGGCGCTATGGCCAATATCCCGCCTTCAAGGGAATCGCCATCAACTTCTGGGCGCCGACGATCATCTGGTTCGGTTCGCTGCACGCGGGCTATGACGATACCACCGCGGCGCTGTTCGAGAAGGAGACGGGGGTGAAGCTGCCGGTGGACGCGAAGGCGCCGGACCGTTTCTCGAAACGCTACGAGTTCCTCACCTTCCACTGCAAGCCGCTGTGGGTCGAGTGGCGCTGCCGGAAGATCCGCGACCTGATTTGCCGCCTGCGCGACGCCCTGACCGCGGGGCGCGCCGACCTGACCCTGACGCTGAACCTCTGGAGCGAGCCGCTCGTTCCCGTGCTCTATGGGAACGGCGAGCCGCGCCAGCAACTGTACGCCCGCCCGAACGGGAAAACGATCTATCGGGAGGCGGGGCTGGACATGGACCTGTTTACGGACGAGCCCAACATCCGGCTCGATCTGCAGACCGAAGGGGGCGGGCGCGACCGCACCGGGTTTTACCAGCCGCGGGAAAACACTCCGACGGAGTGGTTTCACATGTTCCGCGATCACGACTACCTTGACCGCGAAACACTTGCCGCGACGCAGTCGCAGCGCGCGCCCGGGGTCTTCATTTTCAACGCGTGGCACGAGGCTTGGGGCCGCCACAAGTGGTTTCCGTGCGAAAAGAACGACTCCAACCTGCCCGGCGTGTCGGAGGTGTATGGCAAGCCGGCGGAGGGCGTGTTCCGCTGCAACTCCGAGTATCCGAAGGACGGGTTCTGGTGGGACTCGCAGGCGCGCATCGCGCCTGCCTTCCCGCCGCCGCCCCATTTCATGGAGCAATACGCTCACGCCGTCGCCGAACTGGATGCCTGCCGCATTACGCGCGGCGGCCTGTTCCTCGATAAGGCGCATTCCGAAGAATTGCGCGGCTTCGCGGCGGCGTACCGGAATCTGCCGGCGGAGAAATTCGAAACCGTCGGCCATTCCACCGATCCCGTTGCGGTGCGAACCCTGGCGCCGCAAGGTGACGGCCGCCGATACATCTACCTTGTCAACCGCGAGCACTATCCGCTCAAGATCCGGGTTTCCCTGGACCGGCCGGCGGAATTGACGAACCTGGCGGACGGGTCGAGGGTCGGGACGTCGACCGACTGGGGCGTCGAACTGCAGCCGTACGAGTTGCGGTCATTCGCCGCCGAGTCAGGAGTGGGGCTGACAGGCTTTACGGTCGAGGCGCCCGCGGAGATTGTCGCCGGCCTGGAGCGCGACACCGCGAACGCCCTGGAGGCCATTGCCGCCACGCGCCGGGCCGGGCACTTCATCGCCGGCCTTGACCGGATCGAAGGCGATCTCCGCCGGTGTCTGGGGGAACGGCGCTTTTCCCGGTTGAGGCACCTGCTGACTGGCTATCATGTCAGCAAATGCCACGCCTGGATGCGATGAACGTCCGAACCGGAAACCTAAGCAAGCGGCCTTCAATTGAGGATGCGAGCACGGAAAGACAAACACGCGTGTGCGGCTCGGCTGCGGCGGCAATGAAGATGCGGTCGTGAATAGAGGAGGACATGATTGATGCGCCAATATCTTATGCAGACACCAGCAATACCAGGTTTCATTAGCCAATCCCAAGACGTTGACATCCATCGCTGGATCGAGCCGGGACAACTCAGCGACGTCAAATTCAACGCCCCGGACATGGTCCAGATGGCTCGCTGGGCAATGCACTACCTGGTGTGTAATCCGCAAAGACCGCTGGATTATGAATGCCGGTTCATCATTTCACCGCTTCGCTTCCCTCCAACGCTGGGAGATAACGTCCATGATGATATCGCGGTGGGCGATACTGAGAGCCGAATGGAGTTGGCCTACATCTATATGCGAGAGATGACCGGCATGGATGTCGGTCGGAAAATCGAGAGCAGTATCCGGAAGCGTTTGATTTCTTATTTGAGGGATGACGGGCTTTGTTGGTGCTCGGCGTGTGCGTGTGGTTGCGGTACAAAAGTAGCCGCGATGACATGGACAACCTCGCATCTGCTGCTGTCAACATTGGAACGTTACACCCGAACCGGCGACAGGAAACTGCTTCCAATGGCTCGAAACATGTTTAAAGGCTTGAAATCCTTGGCCACCAGCAAAGGAGGGATGAAATTTTATGAAGGGGGGGCAGCCCCTTGGGCTGATGGCAAATGGTTTTATGAATGCAGCTGCCATTATCCGATGCTGACAGGGGTTGTCCAGTATTGGAAAGTCACCGGTGATCCGGACGCTCTGGACTTTTCTCAATCCATGGCAGAAGGAACTATTGCCGGATTACAGCCGAACCTTGGAGTCTGCCGCTTGAAGCCCGACGGCAGCCACAGCAGTTACAACGGCCACCTGACGATGCGCGGCTTGGTCGGGATCGCCCAGTTGGGCCATCTTACGGGTGATGCACGTTACGTGGAATGCGTACGCCGGACCTATGAGTTTAACCGTGCCACTGGAACCGATTGGGGTTGGTATCCCGAAAACATCTTTGAACGAGACCGCAGATACTATTCCGAAACATGCTTTGACGCAGACATGGTCGAAGCGGGCATCGCCATTGCCAATTCAGGATATCCAGATTATTGGGATCACATTGAAAGGACAGTCCGCAATTATCTTCGCGAAAGTCAATTTTTCGTAACTCCTCAATACCGCAAGATGTACGAGAGTGTCCATCCGGAATTGGACAGCCGTCAGGTAGACCAGGCCATGAACATGATGCGGAAATATGAGGGCGGTTTTTTGGCGCGCCTCACCCCGAATGACCGCGTTTATCTTCGCAACAACGTTCTGGAAATGTCCATGATGGGGTGTTGTCCGCCGGAAGGAATGCGCTCGCTGTATCTCGCCTGGATCAATACAGTTGTTGACAAGGGTGAAAATGTATTTGTCAACATGGCGCTGGACCGCGAGAGCACCGCATGTTCAGTAAAGACGTTCGCCCCAAAACAAGGACGGCTGGAAGTGACGGCGCTCCGGAATGCGATATTTCACCTCCGTCCCCCTGCCTGGGCGCCGCAGGAGAAGATTCATGTGTACTTAAACGATAACAGGATAACAGCGGATTGGTGCCGTTCCTACATCCGTTTCCAGCCGGCAAAGTCCGGTGACCGGCTTCGCATTGATTATCCCATGCCCGAATTTACCCAACGGGTGCCGGTCGGATACGATGGCTCCGAAGATGTCTATCACGTGAGATGGATAGGAAACGATGTCGTGGACATTACACCTCACGGAAAACATCTGCCTATTTTTCAAGATTCCTGCGGGAAGATGCCTGCTTTGACCGATCCGAATCAATGGGAATCTGGAAGCATCATAAACACTAATGGAAATCAGATTCTGTCTGATGCTGACTGGAAACCTTATTAAAATCAAGCGCGCGAAGATGCAGTCGTGAATGGAGGAGGACATTACTGATGCCAACATGGACCTGTGCCTTGGAACTGGGATCGGATCGGAAACCCGTTGCCGGCAGCGCTGAAGCCCTGGCCGCCGCAATTCGTCGGGGCGCCGACCTGCGCGTCTACACGGAATTCCTTCACAACGAGCATATCGATGTTGAGAGCGACAATTCCGAGCGCATTCGGGAGACGGCGCAATTCGCGGTGACCTATCTGATGGAGAACCGTTGGGCGGCCGGCATCATGAGTCTGCGCCAGCCGGTCAGCTTGCCCGACCGCTTTGGGCCGCGGCCGTCCATGTCGTTCTTTCTCTATAACCAGAATGGCGAGCAGGCCATTGCCCGTCCGCACCTCGATGGCGCGCCAGCTTCGGGACAGCCGGGGTCTTCGCCCTCGGAGGCGCCGCCCGCCATGCCCAAGTACCACGCCATGAACGCGTGGGACGCCCTGACCAACGCGCCGTCAAGCAACTTCGTATACGACTTCGACGTCTTCCGCTATTATGTCAGCGACACCTGGCGGGAGGTACTCGCTCACGACGCACAGGGGCGGATCAAGAGCGGCTCGGTCGAAACGCTGGCGGAGGCGTTCACAAAGGGGCAGGCGGTGAAAGTCGCCGTGGGGGAACTGGCGCGCTCGTGGTCTGGACGTCCCGATGACGCGATGCCCCATGAGGTGTTTGTGGAAATTGGCTCCTGTTACTACTACACCGCCCAGCGCCTATTCGTGGCCGGCAGCCATCCCGTCATCCGCGTGGCTCCCGGCATTCCGCTGCGGTATGAAAGCCGGGCGTGGGACTTCGGCTGGCTCCTGTTGCGCACGGACGGTCAGGTCGTGTACCGGCGCTGCGATCCGTACGCGCTGGATTTTCAGGACATCCCGCTGCACCTTCCGGTCCGTTGGTTTGTGAGGTAGAGATGTGATCATGAACGAGAAAGAATTCAGAGACGTGGAGCCTTCGTTCCGGCCTGCGCCGTTTTGGGCGATCAACGACCGGATCGCTTCGGAAGAGGCGGCACGGCAGATGGCGGAGGCGATGAATGGTTTGCCGCCATGAAGGCGGCCATGAAGGAGGTTGCTCGGCGGGGCGGAAGTTCTGGTGTGGGACGCCATGTGACCGGCGTGTGATATCTGATTATGGATCTCGACAGTGTCAGAAAAGAAGGTATGCGCGGAATGAACAAGTACGACATATTTGACGAAGCCAAACGGGAATACGTGATTACACGACCGGACACTCCGGCGCCGTGGATCAACTATCTCATGGGAAGTGACCTCTGCGTGCTGATGTCTCAGACCGCGGGCGGCTTGGCGTTTTACAAGGAACCCGCCGAAGGACGACTCACCCGCTATTGCTTCAACGGTCTGCCGGTGGCCATCAGCGGCAACCGGCTGCCGCTCATGGAGAAAACGAGAGTCGCCGTTCTGGCCACGCTTTCTCATCCTGCGAAACGGCCGGCTGCCCGGAAGGAGAAGATCCGATGAAAGTCTACGTTCAAACCGACATTGAAGGCGTGGCTGGCGTGGTGTTCTTCGAACATTACGACCCGTCGCCCGAGAATGTGCAGCATCGCCAGCGCATGCGGCGCCTCCTGACCGGGGAAGTCAATGCGGCCGTGACTGCGGCGTTCGAGGCGGGCGCCACCGAGGTGATCGTCAACGACAGCCATGGCAGCGGCTACAATGTCCTGTTCGAGGAACTGGATGCCCGCTGCGAGATCATCCACGGTCGCAACTGCAGCGGGCCGCACTGGCTGCCGGAATTCGATGACTCCTTCGAGGCTTTGGTGCTTGTTGGGATGCACGCCATGGGGGGAACTCCGAAGGCGATCCTGCCGCACAGCCGGTGGGAGGTCAACGACGGCGAGATATTCCTTGGTGAGGCCAGTATGGCTGCGGCCCTGGCGGGGCACCGCGGCGTTCCGACGGTCTTCGCCAGCGGCGATGACAAGATCGTGGCGGAACTGCGTGAGAAGATTCCGGCCGCCCGATACGCCCAGGTGAAAAAGGCGCTGGGGGCCTACCAGGCGCGCAGCCTCATCCCTGCCCGGTCCCGGGAACTCATCGCCCAGGGAGTGAAAGAGGCTCTGGAGCATGCCGGCGATATCGAGCCCTACCGTATTCGCGGTCCACTGCAGCTCAACTTGATCGATTCGCCGAACCATGCTCCGCCGTTCACGCGAGTGCTCGACAAGTCTGTCGAGGCCGCCAACATCGAAGATGCATTCATGCAGGCGTTAAAGGCGATGCCATGGAACAAATTCAACGTCGAACTTCCCGATGGCTTCCAGTTCCCATAGCACTTCAAGCTTTCAGAATTCAGCAGTTGGCATTCAGAATGAAACCGACTCCCGAATGCTGGATTTAGTTAAAGGAGATTGACAACATGAGCAGAATGTTCAACATCGCAGTCGTCGGTTGCGGGGCCATGGCGCAGGGGATGCATCTGCCCAATGTCGCGCGCCATCCCGGAATCCATCTGCGTTGGTGCTGTGACGTGGACCACAAGACGCTTGATCACGTGGCCACGACGTACCACCCGGATCGGACGACGACAAATATCGCCGAAATCGCGGCGGACAAGGAGTGTGACGCGGCCATTGTCGCCACGCATCCGGCCGGCCGGCTCGAAATCGTCCGGACCCTGGCGGCCGCGGGGAAGCACATCTATGCCGAAAAGCCTATTGCGGACAACTTTGCCGACATGCTCTCAATTCAGCAGATCGTCAAGAAAACCGGCATCGTCTTTACCGTCGGTCACAATCGCCGGATGGCGCCGGCTCTTCGCGAAGCGCGCGACATTTATCGGAACCACCGGGATCACCCGCAATCGGAGCCTTGGCGCTGGGACCGTGTCGGCGCCAGGCGCCCCCGGTTGCCCCAGGAGCAGCAGACGTGCATGCTGCAGCGGATCAACGACGATTCCCTGTCCTGGAAAGAGTGGGTCTTTCAGGAGAAGGCGGGCGCTCTCCTCTTGGAACTCAATCACTTTTCGGACCTGGCGTGTTACTTCATCGAACGGGAGCCGGTTCTCGTGAGCGCGACAGGCGACGCGATCATGAATGTCGTGGTCAACATCACATTCGCGGACGGGTCCCTAGGCGTCATTTTCGATGCGTGTACCGGGACCTTCGGGTATCCCAAAGAGTTGTGCGAGATCTATCAGGGAGGCGCCGTCATTGCGGTGGACCATTGCATGGAGGTGCGCACGGCCGGCATTCCGGGCCAGCCGTTCCGGCGCGTCTATCCATCCGCCACCGATCCTGCTGTCGCGGGGATTGAAGCCTGGTATGACCGCACGATCGAAGCGATGCGCAAACCGGTCGATCCTCGGTTTCCCTTGGCCGCCCCCGGTCCGAACAAGGGACACTTTGAGCTTCTGGATGCCTTCGTGCGGGCGTGCCGCAACGAGGGGGAGAACCCGTGCGATGCCGTGGCGGGCACCCGGGCGGCGGCCATCGTTCTGAAGGCGGAAGAAAGCCTGCGCCGCGGCGGAGCGCCTCGGAAAATGGAGGCGGCGGACTATGTCGCGGAGACGGTCCGATGAGCGGCGATTCCCCATTGCCGGAGAAAGCCGCGCCGCCGGTGAACCGATAACGACCGGCGGGAACGGCGAGCCATTACGCAAGACGGTTTTAGTTTCGATACAGCCGCGGGCCGGCGAAAAACGGCGCATGAACCTTCGGCGCATGAACCTTCTGGCGCATGAACCTTCTTGACACCACCGGCGGCTCGGGCTACTCTTTCTTTTTATGCCGTGCGCCTGTAAGCCAGCTCGCTCCTTGTGCCGCATGCCCGTGGAGCATGGCAGGGCGCTCGGTAGTGAAGCGCACGCGTGCGAGGAGTAATCGGATGAGCCCATTTTCTTTCAAAAGCGCCGACTGGGTGCCTTACAAGGATTTCGATCCCGCTCTGCTGGAGCGGCTGCGCCGGATGGGCGAGGCGGAATACGAGCGGCGCGAGGACGCCCATCATCCCGACTTCCGGATCAAGGTGCTGGAGAACTTTGGCGCGGTCTGTACGGCCGATCGTTTCACGAATATCAAGGAATCGGACGAGAAGAACCGGAAATTCGTCATGATCTGCGGCAACCCGAATCCGCACTCGTATATGCCCCTGGCCGAACTGATCAACCTTTACCGGATCAACTGCCGCAATCTCTACGTCTTCACGATGGACGAGTGGGCGGACGAGGCGGGCCATATCGCCCCCGAGACGTACAAGGCCGGCTTCACCTACTCGTTCCTGAAGTATTTCTACGACAAGATAGACCCGAAGCTGCGCCCGCCGCGGAAAAACATCTATCATCCGACCGACGCGAATATGAAAGACTATTCCAGGCTGCTCTACGAGGTGAGCGACGGCGGCAACTATACCCTTTACAGCGGGCCGGGCTGGACGGGCCACATCGCCTTCATCGATCCCTGTCCCGAATTCAACCGCCCCGGGATCACGATCGACGAGTATCTGGATCAGCCGGCGCAGGTTGTCTCGCTCCATCCGCTGACCATCGCCCAGAACTCGCTGCATGGCGTCTTTGGCTGCAGCGGCGACGTGGGCAACGTGCCGCCGAAGGCGGCCACATTGGGCCCGCTGGATGTGAAGCGCGCGAAGAGGCGCTTCGAGCAGCACGGGCTGAGCACCATGGGAACGTTCTCCTCCTGGCAGCGGATGGTCAGCCGCCTGATCTGTCACGGCCCGGTCACGCCGCTGGTGCCGGGATCGATCCTTCAGCTCTTTCCCTGCACGCTCTACGTCTCGCCCCAGATCGCCAAACCGATCGCTTGCATGGAAACGGTCGGATACTGATGAACCGGGAAAACAAATGCGTCTTGCGGGCGGGCGCCGCGGCGGTGGATATTTCTCCGCGCAAGAGCCTGTTCCTCTGCGGATATCCCAACGTCAAGCGCGACAGCTCGGGGATCCACGATCCGCTGATGAGCTCCGCGCTGTTTCTGGATGATGGCGCGAGGCAAGCGGTCTTCATCGCCAACGACATTATCTATATTCCCAAGGGGCTTGGCCGGCTGGCCCGGGCGCGCATCGCCGGGGCGACAGGGGTGCCGGAGGGCCGGATCATGATCACGGCCACCCACACCCATTCCGGACCGCTCACGGTGGCGCGGAACTACCCGTCCGCGGATTCCGTGACGCCGGCGCCGGATGCGGATTATGTCGCGCAACTCGAGGACGGCATCGTTCAGGCCGCCGTCGCCGCCGTTCGGGCCGCGCGGCCCGCGGAGGCGGGCTTGGCGGCGGCGGATGCCGCGGGGGTGGGCACGAACCGGCGCGTTCCGCACGGGCCGGCGAATCTGCGCGTGCCGGTGCTCAGCGTGCGCGATGCCGCCACGCATGCGCACCTGGCGCTCATGACCGTCTGCTGCATGCACCCGACGGTGCTGCACGAGAACTCCACGCTGGTCAGCGGGGATTTTCCGGGCCTGGCGCGGCGGTATCTGCAGCGGCACGTGGTGGGGGCAGGGTGCCCGGTGTTGCATCATTCCGGTCCGGCGGGCAACCAGAGTCCGAGGCACGTCACACGCGGCAACACGTTCGAGGAGGCGGAGCGGCTGGGAACGATTCTCGGGAAGGCCGTGGAAAAGGCGCTGAACGGCGTGGCCTATCGCACGGCTCTGGCCCTGGGGTTTGCCGGCGCGAACGTGGAGTTGCCACGGCGGAACTTTCCGCCGGCAGCCGAAGCCGAAGCGGACGAGCGCGCCTCCCGGGAACGGCTTGAGCGGATGCGGCGGGATGGGAGCCCGCGCGCGGAGACGCGCACCGCGGAATGCGACTGGTTCGGGGCGGCGCGCCGGTCCGCCCTGGCCCGGTTTGCGGCGAATGGCGGGCTGGACAAAGCCGCGGCCGCGTGCATGCCGGCGGAGATCCAGGTGATCCGCGCGGGGCCGTGGTCATTTATTGGCTGGCCCGGCGAAATCTTCATCGAATTCGCCCTGGAGGCGGTTCGGGGGTTCCCGGACGCGTTCGTGATCGCTTATGCCAACGGCGAAACAGACGGGTATCTCGTGACCGCCGAAGCGGTGGCCGAAGGCGGCTACGAAGCGGCGACCGGCCTATTCAAGAGTCCCGAAAGCGGTGATTTGCTGGTGAAGAAAACGCGGGAACTCCTGGCTCTTTCCGGGAATGCCTAAACCGGGGTGGCACCGTGCATCCATGCGGCGGAGTGACCTTCTGAAGGATCAGGAGGATAAATACTTCTCTCACACGATCATGCAGTGCGTAGACGTTATGGATCTGCAGGACATCAAGGCCCTCATGGAGCAGTACATTCAGCTTGAAACTGATGAATTTCGCGCTTCACATGGACGAGACGCTCAGTCCATTTTTCCGGGCTAGCGTTCAGCGGTGCCTGATGAATACGACCCCGGATCAGGACGAAAACTCGCGTATCAATTCGCTGGATCTGAACCTGACGGGAAAGCCGCAAAATCAGGATTCGAACCCTGCTCAAAAAAAGGCATATCTTTGACGTATCTTTGACTTTATGCCATTTCCATGCAAATCATTTCAAACGACACCATCGGAGGCGTCGATGGCTATGAAAAGGCGTAACTGACTGTATTGCAATTAATTATAATTATATCAAATCGTTTCAAATCGTTTCAAATCGCACGGAAGAAAATGGCGGAAAAGAGGGGGAGTGGATTCGGGACCAAAAGGTCGAGGGTTCAAATCCCTCCGCCCCGACCATTCCTCGCAGGGCTTACATGCCCTGCTCGTCATGGCAAGCCATTCCTTTGCGAAGGAAGCCCTGCGAGGAATGACCCTGAGGAGTCTTCGACGAAGGGCCATATGCACAAGCCCAAACCATTCCCAAGCTCAACGACCATTTGGTTCACCTACATCCTGGAATGCCGTGACGGCTCTTATTATGTCGGCATTACGAACGATCTGCAATCCCGTGTTGACGAGCATAACGCCGGCGCGGGAGCCTCGTGGACGCGTATTCGGCGACCCGTGAAGCTTCGATTCGCCCAACCGTTTCCGGACAAATCCGGTGCCCGGCTGCGGGAGAACGAAGTCAAGGGCTGGCGTCGCCAGAAGAAGGAATTGCTTATTCATTCCGAGATCAACGTGGTCCCTGAATAGCTTGAAGGTAGACCGTTTTTTATTGGGCTTTTTGCCAACCTAGACCGTTTTTGCTCCAACCCCCTACCAAAAACGATCTTACCCCGCCATTTTGTCCGATTGGCGATCCTGGACAATTCGTTGGACGATTCGTCACTTCAGTTCGGGGTGAAACGGGGGTCAAAACGGGTCAGCCGAGGGGTTCCGAGAGGGTTCTCTATCCGCTATTCGCTATCGGTTGTGCCTGCCATCTGGAGGGGCGAGCCGGAGTAGCAGACGAAGCGTCGCTACCCGGCAAGCTCCTGCGAGACCGTCTTCCCGCCATCCCCTCCGCAGCACGCAGGACTCGGTGCCGGTCTTTTCATGCCTATTCAAGTCGTCTCTTCCTCCTTGCATTTTGAATTGATGCCCCCGTATCCTTGAATCCCATGAACTCCTGGACCATCCCAAACGTCGGCCCCATCCTTGCGCCGGGGCAGTTGCACCCGGCTTTCGACAAGGCGCACGCGGGCGCCGCCCATGTGCTGCGGCACGGCGACACCTGCCACCTCTACTACTGGGGGCGCGGCGACCAAGGCAACGTCATCCTGCGCGCGGAAAGCCCGGCGGCAGACCCCAACCGGTGGTCGCCCGCGGGCGGCGTCCTCCTCAAGGCACAGCCCGAAACCGATTACAACGCGGACGGGCCCAGCTTCCCGTTCGTGCTTCCCGTCACGGACACGCGCTGGCTGATGTATGTCTGCACGTGGGGAAGGAAGCGGGTCGAAAATCGCCTGCCGAACTCGACCGGCGCCGCGATCTCGGATGACGCCGGCCGCACGTGGCTCTACGCCGGCGAGGCGCCCGTTCTTCCGCTGGACCGCCCCTGGGACCGCAGCGGCACGGGCAGCGTCTGGGTGCTGCTGGAAAACGGCCTCTTCCGGATGTACTATACGGCCATCGGCCGCTACTTCCCCAAGCCCCCCGGCGTGCAGACCGGCCACGGGGACGTGATCCCGGAAATCGGCATCGGCTATGCGGAATCGCGCGACGGCCTCGTCTGGACCAAGCCCGTTGCGGACCTGCTGGTGCGGCCACGCGGGTTCGCCGTGGAGCCATACGAATACATCTGTTCCAAGCCCTGCGTGGTGAAGGACGGCCCGGGCTACATCATGTGGGTCAACACCTTCGGCACAGCCTACCGCGTCCACCGGCTGACCAGTCTCGACGGCCTTCACTGGACCTGGGCGAAACGGCAGGGGCCGGATGGCGAGCTGGGGACGGGCAGCCCGGGCGCGTTCGACGACCACCAGCGCTCCTACCCCTGCATGCTCCGCCATGAAAACGAATGGCGCTGCTGGTACACAGGCAACGCCTTCGGCCGGACGGGAATGGGCTACGCGGTGGCGCCCGCCTCGTAGCGTTGCGGGCGTTCCAGGGGAACCAAATTCGCGCGCCTGCCCTGAGCGCAGTCCGAAGGGCCGCCCGTGCGTCTCGCCCCATTTCGTGCCATCCGCTATTCGCTATCGGTTGTGCCTGCCATCTGGAGGGTCGAGCCGGAGTAGCAGACGAAGCGTCGCTACCCGGCAAGCTCCTGCGAGACCGTCTTGATCGCCACCCGCTCCCCCCTCGGCGGGTTTCTGGGGCTGGACAGCACGTCATGCCCGTCCTCGCCTTCCAGCCCGCCGTAGGACTCGGTATATGTCCATTCAATCAGGACGATCTGCCGTTTGTCGTCCGTCCGCTCGAACAGCACTGTCTGAAATTGGCGGTTTTGGACAAGGTGTTAGATGAGTTGTCACTTCAGGTTGTGGAAAAATGATTGCGAAAACAGGCTTTTTCGCGTTGTTTTGTCTATTTTTGTCTTGCAAACACTCGGTCCACTTGCTGCGAAGCGCCCATTTGAATGGGGCAGTCGCTCCCCGACAATCGGATTTCGCCCGATTTTTCCTATTCTGGAATTAATACGTTTGTATCTATGTTAGTATTTATGTTGACCGCTCGGTTAATTTGGGGTAGCTTTTGAGACTTAACAGGGGGGTCTATTCGATGCCGACAGCTTTTTTATGGGGTAGGCTTTTCTCCAGCGTTCAAATCGTTTTGTTTTTGACAAGTCTCCCGTTGGCCGCCCAGTGGTTCACCCAGGAGATTCCGTTGTCACCGGGGTGGAACGGTGTGCAGTTGTGTGTGCAGCCTGCGCAGGACGAGTGCGCGGTGCTGTTCAGCAACACGGCGGTGGAGAAGGTCTACTGGTGGCACCGGACCGGCGCGGGCATGGAGTTTGATCTGGATCCCCGCGATCCGCTGCCCCGCTCCGCCGACTGGAATTACTGGTTCTCCACCAATGCCGCCATCAGTTCGTTCGGGAGCCTGGTGGCGGGCGAATCCTATTCGATCCGCGTGGCCGATAATGCGGCTCCGTTCGTCCTGCGGATTACCGGCAAACCCGTTCTCAACACCATACGCTGGATTCCCGGGGAGCCGAACTTGGTGGGTCTTCCGATTTCCACCAACTGGCAGATTAGCTTCAGTGAATTTTTCTCTTTTTCATCTGATTTTTCGATCAACAGTTCCACCGCCACGATTTTCCGCATTTCGGGACTTACCGATAGTCCGCAGCGAGTTTGGACTCCCGCCACGGAATTGGCCCGCGGCGGCGTGGCTTACTGGATCACCGCCGGGAAGAACGCTCGGGACTACAGCGGGGCGATCCAGGTCGAGACAGCGCCTTCGTCACGGATGCTTGATTTCGGGGATTCCGTGTCGCCCCGGTCGCTCATTATCCGGAACCGGAGCTCCGCCAGCCGGACCGTCCGGATCGAGCACCTGGCTTCGGAGAACCCCCCGGTGTCGTCCGGTTTCCCGGCGTTGATGGGAAAGACGCCCCTGATTTACAAGCCGCTAGGGGATTTAAGCGGGGGGTATCAATCCTTGCCTTCCCTGCTGGTGACCAATGTTCCGGGCTTGAGCCAGTTGGAATTGAGCCTGGCGCCCGATTCCCAGGCGCTGGCGGGGGGCGTTCCCGGTTCGACCTGGCAGAGCGTGATCCGGATTACGTCTGGGACCGCCTCCGACATCCAGTTGGGCGTGTCCTGTGATGGCAGCTTGTCCTCCCAGCTTGATCCGGCTGGCCTTTGGGTGGGCAGCGTCAGCGTGACGCATGTCGAGCGCGCGCCGACCCGCATCGGGGCTGACAACGTGTGGAAGGACGATGGCCCGGTTTCCGTTTCCGAACCGTATACCTTCCGGCTTCTCATGCATGTGGATGCGGCTGGAACGCCGCGGCTCCTTCAGCGCGCCCTGCTGGCGTATCGGCATGATGCATCCGAAACGGATACGACGGCTTCGCTTTCCACCAACGGCATCCTGACGATCCTGATCGACGAGAAGGACGCCACGGCCTATGCCGCCCAGCATTCCAACGCCCGGATCGTGCGGGTGAGTTCGACCTGTTTCCCGATCATGGACCCGCTTCCCATGTCCGGCACGTTCGGTTCGTCAAACACCCTGTCTGCCCTGGTGACGCTCCCCTACAACGACCCCGTCAACCCCTTTGTCCACCGCTACCATCCGCAGCACGACAATCTGCGGTACGATAACGGCGTGGCGACCAACCAGGAAGAGGGGGTCGAGTCCTACACCGTCACGCGGGATATGAGCTTTAATTTCGCCCTTCTCGATCCCGTACGCGGCATCGCCAACCGGCAATGGGGCGTCACGGAATCCGGCGGTGTTTTCGAAGAGACGGTTGCGGGACTCAACAAGACCATTCGGATCAAGGGGACTTTCAAACTCGAACGAGTCAGTCGCGTCAGCGAGTTTGGCGCGATGGAACAGTGAACAGCATCAGGAGACGACAGGCTATGAATAACCGGAAAATGATGGTACAAGTGGCGGCTGTTTTGGCATTGGCGGCGGCGTCTGCCTGGGCGGAGATGCCGGATTCGAGAACGCAGGTCACGCCGGGCATTATCAACTACCAGGGGCGTCTTTTGACTCCGCAGGGCGGCCTCTATATGGATGGTGTTTACAGCATTGAGTTCCGCCTGTATGAGTCGTCCACGGGTACGGGCTCGGGGTTGTGGGCCCGCGTGTATCCCGTCTATGTGAAAGACGGTTATTTCAACGTCATGCTCGGCGCCAAGGGTTCCTCCGCCTCCTCTGTGATTCCCGCGTATCGCGAGGAAAGTGAGCTTTGGAAGGCGCTTTGGTATGATTCGGACAATAGCAGCCAGGCCAATGCGCGGTTTCTGGGGCTCAAGGTGACCGCAGTCCCCGCCGGCGCGCCGACGGTCCCCGCTGAGGAAGCCTTCCCGAGGCAGCAGCTCCTGAGCGCGCCGTTCTCCGAGCGCGCCCAGATGGCCCAATACGCCCGGGCGGCCTACGACACCTTCACGGTGGGAACCACATTGCTGGCGAACGGGATGATGACGGCGGCCGGCGGACTGACGGTGAGTGGCGTGGCTACGTTTACGAATACCATCGTCAATGGAACGATGACGCTCAATAAGGGGCTGACGGTGAATAATGCGGAGGCCCTGTTCAACAAGGGGATCACCGTCACCGGAAGCACCGCCTACGTTAAGTCCGGACTGGACGTCGCCGGCGTCGCCACGTTCCGGGGCGGCATGAACACCGTCAATTCCAAGGTCCAGGAAGAGGGCAACAGCCTCATTCCAGCCGGCGTGATCGTCATGTGGCACGGTGCCACGCCCCCGGCCGGTTGGGCGCTGTGCAACGGCGCCAACGGCACCCCGGATCTTCGGGGCCGCTTCGTTGTGGGGTATAATCCCGCCGTTACGGATTACAACACGACCGGGAAAACGGGCGGTGAAGCCGCCCACACGCTCAGCGTGGCCGAAATGCCGAGCCACGCCCATGACTATTGGGACGTGCGGGATAGTGATTCTTATCCCGGTGGTGGCGATGGGGAAGGGGCGGGTAATGCGTCGGGACGCAAAGACACCGATCGGACCACGGCCGCAAAAGGGGAAAATCAGGCGCACGAAAACCGGCCTCCGTATTTTGTGCTGGCGTATATCATGAAACTGTAATGACCCACGGACGCAGCACGAATGGGGGTGGGCAGAATCATGCATAACGACAACATAGTGAGCGGGGCGAATGACGGAACCCGGACGGCCCGTTGGCGTTCGCGTTTCAGTCTTCTGGCGCTAGGATTCCTGATTCTTACGGCCTTGCAGGGGATTGCCGCGCCACCTCTGCTTCAATCGGCCAATCGGAACGTGTTTTATCCCGACGGGATGGTCACGAATGAGTCCTGGTGGGCGCCTTTCACCAACACGCCCTCGTTCGCGAGCAATCAGGTGGTCGGGTTCTCAGCCATCGGAGGCGCGGGGATCGAGACGACCACCAACGCGGCGGACGTCTACCCCGTGATCGGCACGAATCTCGTGATCGCCATGTCGTCCTTTGGCGAGCCCATCGTGGGCATTGGCGCCAATTTCCAGCTCGGCGACACGCTGTCGCCGCCGCTTGGCGTCAACAGCAACGCGACGCCGGTTCTGGATTTCCTCGGCGGATCAACCAATGCGGTCTGGCTGGGTTATGCCGGCCAGCTGATCGCCTCCGACATGGGCGCCGTGCAGGTGAGCTGGACGCTCATGAACGGGACCACGCAGACCATCACCTACACGGTGTCGCCGAATCCCACCCGCCGGCCGGTCCGGCTGTATTGGACGGAAGGCCAGAATGCGGGGCCGACGATCTCCTTTTCCAGCACTTATCGTGTGGACATCTTCTACAACAGCCAGATCAAGGGCACCAACGATGTGTGGATCGACGCCAACCAGTTGCACGCCTCGCCGACATGCGGGTCGGGCGGTCGCTTCCTGCTGACCTATTCGCGCGTGGATGAGGGATCCGGCAAACGCGAGCTTCTGGCCTACGAGATTGTGGAAGTGCTTCAGCCCATGTCCTCCGTGCGCTATGCGCTGGTCGGTGAACGGCTCCTGCCCCAGGAACGGCCCTATGGGACCGAGAGCCTCTTCGCCACCATCACGCGCGGCGTCATTGATCCCGCCCAACTGGAGACGCCCTATGTCTATCAGCATACGGTGGGGACAAAGAAGGGGTGGGTCTGGGCAATCCGCGAGACGCCGGTGAACGAGCCCTGGCGCATCGAGATTTACTGGAAGGCCAAGGAGCAACTGGATGTGCTATGGCCGTTTGAAGTGGACATCTATGACGTGAAGTGGGGGGCCAACGCTCAGCTCTTCGTGCGCGGCGAGAAGGGTGACCCCGCTCCCAAGGTGTATTTCCCGACCTCCCTGCAGGTCGACCTGATGCCGCACACCCAGCCGGAGACGCACACGCCGGTGCTGAAAAACGGGGCCCTGTCCACCGTTGACGAAGGCTATTGCCTGCTGAAATATGCGGTCGGAAACGATGTCTGGTTTGAACCCGTTCGATCCATTTCACACAATAATCCCCTCTTTGGAACCACTCCGACGGAATGGAACATTGCCCGCGAGTTGCGGCCCGTGGATCTGAACGGCGCTCTCCTGGAGGACACCTATGGGGAATGGCCCGGTTATCTTTACACCAACGGCGTGAATTCTGGAAAAGCTTACAATGTCGGGAAGTACAATTATCCCGGCGGCTACCTGGAGTTGGCCGACCTGAATTCCTATCTGTTTCCCGTGAACAAGGGGGCGATTGAGGTCTGGTGGGGGAATCGCAGCAAGCAGGTCGGGCTGCCGAAGCCCGTCTTCTTCCCCAGTCTGGCCAACCGGTATTTGTGCGTCTGGCCGCCCCAGCCCCGGGAGATTGCGATCGCCAGCGGACTTGGAAACACGGGGTACACCGAGGATCGGCAGCTCTCCTGTATCCGGTTCGATCGGAGCGGCATGGCTCTGGATGATGCCCAGTTTTTTGGCTGTCATCTCTCCCGGAACGCGCCGAATGGCCTGGCCATGACCAGTCAAATGACGCTGGAGCTCTGGCTGAAGCCGGACTCGCTGAGCGGGATGCAATACCTGATCGATAAGGGGAACAATTACAAGTTGCGGCTGAACGGCGCCGTTCCCGAACTGTATGCCGGAGGGCGCTGGTATCGCGCAACGGCCGGATTGACGGGCAAATGGCAACATCTCGCGGTGACGGTGGTCGGCCGGGGTGTAGTCACCTTTTATGTGGACGGCATGGAGGCGGGCACGATCCCGTTCACGGGGTCCCTGGCCTCCGATTCCGCTCCTCTCCGACTGGGCGCCCAAGCGAGCGATGGCACGACGCCTGAAGACTTCTATTCCGGCGCCATGGATGAGGCGCGCCTCTGGTCCGTGGCGCGTACGGCGACGCTGATCCGTGACCATATGAACATTTCCGTGGAACCGAGGGACAAGGGTCTCTGTGCCCGCTATCGCTTCGATGCGGGGGAGCAGGTCCGCGATGTGAGCGATTTCGGCAACCATCTGGACCTCCCGGAGGCCGGTGTGGCGTTTGAGACGGATGGCGTTTCGCAGGTCTTGCCGGGCATCGATCTCTCGGGTGTTACGATCGATCTCTACGTGCAGAACGACTCCAAGCTCGACGGCTATAATCCCAATGAGGAGCACGCGATCATTTTCCAGAGCACGGTGTATGCCTTGCGGTGTGATCTCAATATCACCAACGGGACGAGTTACTCATCCGACCCGTTCGTGCTGGTTGACTGCCAGAGCCCGTTGACCCTGGACAACCGGCCTTACATGGAGGCCTTCCGGGTCGTTCCCACCAACTCCGTCTATAAATTCGAGCGGTTCCTGAATGCGGGGTTGATGATCCAGCCGCCGTTGCCCCTTTCGCTGATGGTTCCCTCGAACTGCTCGTCGAACAAGCAGGTGGCCGGCCCCCGGTTCCGTGATCGCAAGGGGTATTATTGGGCCAAGCAGGCGGGAGACAGGGGCGGAACCACCAATTACGTTTTCGACTTCTACTATCCGATGGTGTCCATGTTCAATTTCCCCGGGCAGTCCGTGCAACCCGCCGACGGCACTCAGATTCCCTGGCTGGATCGCCTGTCCGGAGACCAAACACCCCAGGACTTCACCTACATCGTCGAATGGCCTCTGGATCTTCCCGTTCTCCATATCGGGGACACCCTGACCATGGCTCGCGACGGTCTGCCGGCCATTCGGGGGCAATTAAGCGTGGACGTGCCCTATCAGCAATCCCTCGCGCTGGATTCCACCAAGCCCAGCGTCACGCTGATCGATCCCACGGCGGCCCGGATGGCGCCGATGATCGACGTCAAGCTTGTCACGCAGACCATGAAAAGCTATCGGGACGTGCCCACCGCGTGCTGGTTCTTTAGCGATCTGCCGCCCGCCCTCCGCTCCCGCTTGTACTACAATCCCAATGTGTCAAGCAACGCGGCCTTGCAGCTGGTCGGCGAATACCGCACCCGCACCGACAACAACAATTACCTCCTCCTTAACTTGCTGGCCGGAACCAATCGCGCCGCAACGATCAACGAGGATCTGGTTCGCGGCATTACCGGCGAGGGCGGAGACGCCTGGCGGGCCGGCATTGCGGCCCTGCCGGAGACGGCGCTTGTCATCCCGAACAACACGACGCCTTTCGATTCGCTTGCGCTCCCCACGACGGGGCTCGGCACGGGCTATGTGACCGTTGTGTTCAACAACAGTCCTGATACGGAAATGGTCGATCCCTCCGAAAACATCGACATGGTGATTTTCCGGGTCGATTCGACTCTTTACCGAGGCCAGCTCGACGTGATCCAGTCGATCAACCCCTTGGACAAGCTGCTTAGCGTCTATTATACGGCTGATTTCCGTGGTACGCCCGAGCGCTGGGAGTTCAAGTGGGAATATGCCGATCCCGTAAACGGATCGGCTCCAAGCGAAAATAACAGCTCGCTGTGGCATCACTACACGATCGGGTCCGGCCTCAACTATACGACCATTGGCGACGCCGGCGTGTTCGGCCTCTCCGATCACTATCTCCGGTGCACGTACCGGGCGCTCGATCCCGCCGTAAGCGCGGTGGTCGGAACCAACTGGGCGGCCTGGACAAGCCCGGTTCTCTGCGAAGGCTGGATCAAGCGGGTTCTCAAGGCCATCAACCCGTTTGATCAGCGCATCCTCGACTTCATGAATTATGAGGTGCTGACCGATCTCAGCATGATTCAGCAGATCGGGAAGCCCTACGACGGCGACATCCCGATGAATTATGACGCGCTGAACAAATTCGGCCTTATGCAGATTTACGAAACCCTCAATGAGCAGGCGGACAAACTGTCCGTGGATGCCGGATTCCAAGCCGACGGAAGCCTGGCGCTTGCCCTTCTGATGGTCAAGGGCCGCCTCTCCGATCTCTATATGGTTCTGGGACATGAGGCTTACGGGGATGCGATGGATCCGACTCTCTCCCTGGGCGCCAACGATCCGGTCAGCAGCGGCGATGCGCCTTCCCTGTTCTGCTTCCAGAATCAGGTGCCGGATCTGTTATCCGAGGAATTGGCGCTGCTCCGCGGGCGCGACGACAGCATGAATCCCAATGTCAGCCAGTATCCCTGTTATAACCGGCTGCCGTGGAATATCACGGCGGATATCACCGGCGGCCAGGTCGCCTACATGTTGAATTACGGGATCAGCGACTTGAAAGGCAATAAGAACGGGGCGTTGGACGCGGATGACGCGATAACGCTGTTTCCCCAGGGCCATGGCGACGCCTACGGGCACTACCTGTCTGCCATCAAGGGGTATTACGCCTATTTGCATAATCCCTACTTCAGCTGGTACCCCCAGGTCGAAGGCCTTCTCGTGAAGGATGTCGAGGTGACCGTCTCGTACATGCACGAAAAGAAGTTCGCCGTGGCCGCCGCGGCCCGGGCCCGGGCTGGTGTGGGCGTGATCGAGGCGACTCGCCGCGCGGCCTACACGGGCGAGGGCGGTTGGACCACCGCTCGCGACAGCAACACGAATCGCGCCTGGGGCACGGCGGAGTGGGGGAGCCGCGTGGGCATGGGCGCCTATTTCGACTGGCTTACCGCCAACTCTCTACTGCCGTCGAAGGATGTGGATGAGAGCCACTCGGGGATCCGGATCCTTGACCGGGCTAATATCCCGGAAATCACCGAGCTGGTCGAGATGGGAAATCGGGCGCAACAGCAGGTTGATTTTGCCGACGCCGGCCTCAACCCCCTGGGCTTGGCTCCCGACTCCGTGCCGTTCGACATCAGCAGCGCGGCCATCGATGCGGGCAAGACGCATTTCGAACAGGCTTACGACCGTGCCTTGACCGCCTTGCAGAACGCCGTAGCCGTGCGAAGCCGTATCAAGACCTCCGCTCAGGCGATCCGGGATCAGAATGAGGTTAACGATCTGGACACCACCATCCAGACCGAAGAAGCCCGCATTACCCGCCGCCTGCTGGAAGTCTACGGGTATCCCTACAGCGACGATATCGGCCCCGGCAAGCTCTATCCCCAGGGATACAACGGGCCCGATCTTTTCCACTGTCTGTATGTGGACCACAGCACGATTGGTCTCGTCATCCCGGCGGATACCAAAAAGATCACCTACAGTCTCGTTCAGGATTATTGGCAGATCGCAACCAACACGCTCGACCTGACCGGCGGCGGTTCGATCAAGGTCAGCGTGCAGGATATGTTTGATGTGCTAACCAATGTGATCAACCTCGTCGATACGTACGCGACTAACGACACTGAAAAGGCCAGCAGTACTAACGATACCGATGGAACGAGCGGGACGAACACGACTGGCGGCGGGACGAGCGGAACCAACACGACCGATGGGACGAGCGGAACCAACACGACCGGTGGGACGAGCGGCACCAACACGACCGATGGGACGAGCGGAACCAACACGACCAGCGGGACCAACGGGATCAACAGCGCCGTCTTGTCGTCACTTGAACTCAGTGAAATCGTGATGTTGGCCAGCGATACCAATACGACCGGCGGAACCACCGATGAAGAGAAGACCGACCCGGGCGGCGATACCACGGGGGATGGCAAGACCGACGAGGAGCCCAAGGAGGAGGAGAAGGAAAAGGTTAAATTGGGGGCGACGATCGATCTTCCCTGGATCGCGGACCTCGGCATCACCTTTTCATTTGGTGACTTCGTTCGGCAGTATGAAGTGGTGTCCGTGGAGCGGTTACCGTCACAAACATTCTCCTTGGAGTTGAATGTCGCCAACAACGGACTTCCCGTCAAGCCGGATTCCTACACGGGGACCCGACGTGCCGAGGGTGAAATCCAGATGGCGTTAAGTGAATACCTGGCGGCCAAGAGCGATCTGGATACCGCCGTGCGAGCGGCTCAAAGTATCGCCACCGAGCTTCGGCGCGAAGGAGAGCGGTCTTTGGCCGATGCCAAGTACAGGGCGGACATGGAAGATTGGAAGGCGGCCGCCAGCGAGCAGACCAGCGGCATGCAGACCGCGGTTCGCCAGATTGAGGAGGCGACCAAGGCCATCAAGATGGCGGATACGATCTACAGTCTGATTACGGATTCAGGAGTAGAATCCATGCCCACGGTGGTCGGTCTGGCCAGTGATGTGACGTCGGCTGCCCGCGGCTTCCTGAAAGCCATGTTCAGCAGTGTCAATGCCACCAGTGAAACGCTGGTCAAAGCCGGCGAGATGACCATTTCGTTGCTGCAAATGATGATCAATTCCATCAATGAGTCGATGGAAGCCGGGCTGACGCAACTGGGGACTTGGCATGAGCAGCACCTCGAGTCGTTGCGCATGGTCACCATCATGGAAAATGAGCGCGATGCGCTGATGGGGCTGACGGCGCAGTGGCAGCGCCTGGAGACCGCCCGCATGCGCTTGTCGGCGGCCATCAGTGAAGGCGACCAGCTTCAAATGGAAAGGGAACGGCTTCGGATGAATTGGGCCGCCGATCTCAGTTCGAGGCGTTACCGCAACATGGCCTACCGCCTGTTCCAGAATGACGAACAGGTCCGTTACCAGCAGTCCTTCGACCTGGCCGCCCGGTATGTCTTCCTCGCGGCAAGAGCCTATGACTACGAGACGGGCCTGCTCGAGTCGGATTCCACGCACACGGCCGGCATGGCGTTCATGCGCCAGGTCGTCAAAACCCGTTCCCTCGGGCGCTTTAGCAGCGGGACCGAGGCCAATCCGGGTGTGCCGCTAGTAGGTGGAACGGTCGGGGATGCCGGCCTCGCGGATGCCATGGCGCGCATGAATGCGAACTGGGGTGTGCTCAAGGGCCGCCTTAACTTCAATAACCCGCAGCAGGAAGCTGGCCGCTTCTCGCTCCGGCAGGAGCTGTTCCGAATCTCGACCAACGCCGCGAGCGACGCCAACTGGAAAGCCACGCTGACCGCCCACAAGGTGGCCAACCTCCGGGACCTGCCGGCGTTCATGCGGTACTGCCTGCCCTTTGACCCCATGCAGACGGTTGAGCCGGCCATCGTGATCCCCTTCTCGACGAGCGTTGATTTCCGCCGGAACTTCTTCGGCCACTTGCTCGCCGGTGGGGATAACGCGTATGATTCCACTCATTTCGCCACGAAGATCCGTTCTGTCGGCGTCTGGTTCGGCGGCTTCAATGCCGCCTTCCAGGACGGTTTGGCGAACCAGCCGCGCGTCTACCTGGTGCCGGCGGGAGTCGATTCGATGCGAGTTCCGATTGGATCATCGGCCCGGACCCGGCAATGGTCGGTCGTCGATCAGGCCCTGCCTGTCCCATATCCTATCAATCAGTCGGATTGGGAGCAACCGGACTGGAGTAATCTCAAGAACGTTCTCGGCAACGACCTGTACCAGATCCGGCGTTTCCCCTCCATGCTGGCCTATCATGACAGCGGGGATGCGGATGCCCATCTCCAGGTGACTTGGAATTCGCGCCTCATCGGCCGGTCGGTCTGGAACTCCCAGTGGTATCTGATCATCCCCGGCGGCACGCTGCTGTCGGATGCCAACGAGGGAATCGAGCGGTTTATCAACGGCCGGAAACTCCCGTCGGGAGTCCGGGACGGAAACGGTGTCCGGGACATCAAGCTCTATTTCAACACCTACTCGTATTCGGGGAACTAATGAAACGGATACTCCCAGTCTTGTTGTTCGTCTCTCTCGTGGCGGAAGCGGGGACCCCGCTTCCGGCCCAGGTCGTTTACGGCCTCGTGCGGACGGCCTACGGCTTTCCCTACATGGACTCCGCGCGGGTTGTCGTTACAAAAGGAACCACGGAATGCGCCCGATACGATATCGGCGGCATCCTGCCAGACGGGTTGAATTACCGGCTGACGCTGGACATGGACAGCGGAGGCACGCCCTACGCCCCGTATGCCGTCAAGACCGGTGACGCGCTGACCCTTTCCGTCGAGCTCGGCGGAGTCGCCTCACCGCTGATGCCGACCAACCGGCTGGTCGCGGGCGCGCCCGGGTCCATCGTCCGTCTTGACCTGTGCACGGGCACCGATGCGGACCGTGACGGGCTGCCCGACGAATGGGAGGGGGAGCTGTGCGCAAACTCCAACGGCCGGCTTGCCGGAATCGCCGATGTCAACCCGAACGACGATTTCGATGGCGACGGACTGACCAACGAGCAGGAGTTCAAGGCTTGCACCTTCGCCTTCCTCCGCACCGATGTGCTTCAGATCCGGGATTTTCAGAAAATCTCGGATACGCGCTACAAGCTGCGCTTCCTTTCCAGCCCGGGCATGACCTACAAGCTTGTGGCCACCGGATCGCTCAAGTCAGGATCCTGGTATCCGCTTCGGTTAGCCCTCCGGGAAGGCGAACCGGTTTCCTATCGGGAAGTGGTGGGGGACGGCAACTACCAGACCGTCATCGTTGAATCCGAAGGCAGCATGATGTTCGTCCGGCTCATCGCGCAAGCGCCATGAGTAGCTGCTCCGCCAATTCCTCTCCGCGTCTTATGGCCCTTGCCTTGGGGGGCGTGCTGTGCCTCGGCGTCTCCGCCGCCCGAGGGGACATGTGGACCAATGCCGCCGGCCAAGCCGTGGACGCGACGTTGATGGCCCTCGAAGGTGAAAATGCGGTTTTTAAAGGGGCTGACGGCAAGCGGTTCGTGATGCCCCTCGCGAGTCTTTCCCCCGCCGCCCGGCAAGGGGCGCTTAATGCGGTTGGCCGGATTGAGGTGCCCGCGCGGCTGCGTCCTGATTTTGATCTGTGTGTCAACACCCTGAAACGACTTGGCGAACTGCGGAAGGCCGGTCAGCTGGGGGATGACATCGAAGCGGAGCAGCGGAAAGCCGCTCTGGACCGGCTGAAACTGGCTTTTGAACGGTTGGGAGTGGCGGACGCCAGTCGCGACCAATTGTTGATGAAGGCACGAAATCAATAGCCTTGAATGAGGTGATATGACCACGATTCGAAAGATTCTGTTTAGCATGGTGCTTCTCCTGCCGGTTTTTGCCGCGCGGGGTGACTCCGTCCCTACTGTTGTCCGGGTCAGCCCGCTGGGTTGGAGCGACTCTGCCACGAGCGGCGCCGTCGTGGACGTCGAGCTCGATGCCGTCCTTTCCGGAACGACCAATTTTGTTCTCCACAGCTCTTGGCGGGGAGCGCGTGCCGGCACCGTCACGGGCGACGGCCTCCATAACATCTTCACGCCCGCGGCGCCGCTGCTTCCCGGGGAATCGTTCGAGAGCGTCCTGTTCGGGGGGGCGGGACCGGCGTTTTCGTGGCGTTTTCAAACGGCTCCGCAGGGCGGCGGCGCCTCCTTTACCACCAATTCGATCACGACTCTGATCGAGTTGGCCGGTGTGGCCCGTTTCCGGAACATCGCTCTGGCGGATGTCAACGGCGACAACGCGATCGACGTTGTGGCGCCGGCTTGGGGATCGAACAAGGTGTTTTTTGCTTCGTCGTCGCCCGCGTTCTCCTCGAATTCGGTCCTGGGGCGCGCGATCCAGGATGTCGCCGTCGGCGATTTCAATATGGATGGACGCCCCGATCTGCTGCTGGGCTGCGCCACGCAGGCTTTTGTCGTGGCCCTCAATACGGCCGGGGGCTATGTCGCCGGAAGCGTGCAGACGGTCAGCGGCGTCACCGGCCCGCTGCGCTCGGTTGCGGTCGGCGACCTTGACCGGAACGGAAACCCCGATGCCGTTGCCATTTCGGAAACTTCCGGCCATGTCATTCCGCTGCTGAGCAATGGGGCCGGCGCGTTGACCTCGGGTGTTCCTATCGCCTGCGGCGCGGAGGTGTCGAAAGCGATGTATGCGCTCGACGTGGGTGATCTTGACCGTGACGGCATTCCCGATGTGGTGGCGGTGGGACCCGCCGGCCGTCTGGTGACCCTGAAAGGCAAGGGCGACGGCACCTTCGACGCGCCGGCCGCGCAAACCGTCAGCGACCAAACCCTCTACGCCTGTCGCATCGCGGATTTCAATCAGGACGGCTATGCCGATATTGCGGCCGTTGGGGCGGGTGGAGTGGTGGCGGTGGGGATCGGAAGCAGTTCGAATATCGTGTATTCCGAGCTCAACCACGGGTTGACCCTGTCGACCCTGTACGGCCTGGCCGTGGCCGACTGCGATGCCAATGGCTTTCCCGACATCGTCGTCTGCGGCGGAACCAGCGTGGCGGTGCTGCTCGGCGCTAACGGGACCTTCACCGCGAAATTGCCGACCGTCGAAATCCCCGGGGAACTCCTGCGCGATGTGGAGGTCGGCGACCTCAACCAGGACGGATGTCCGGATATTGTCGCGTGCGGCCTCTCGTCAGGGAAAACGTATGTTTTGTGGAACGCGCCCGCGCCGGTTCCGTTGATCAAGGGGAATGGCCTGGATGTCGTGAGCGGGGAGGCGGCCAGCGTTGACAAGGGGACGGACTTCGGCGTCGTGCCGGTTTATACGATACGGACGAATCAGTTTCAATTGATCAACCGGGGCAAGGGCACGCTCCTGGTCTCCGATGCTGTTCTGAGCGGCGTGGCAACCTCCACCATGAAGGTGGTCAGCATGCCGGCGTCGGTTTCGCCTGGCGCGACGCAGGTCTTTAGCGTGGTGTATTCGCCGGAGACGACCGGAACCGTCGCCGCCGTGCTCACGATCACGAACAACAGCCTGGCGACCGTGACCAACGCCGCTTCGCCCTATATCCTCCACTTTTCGGGCCAATCCGTCAGGAGTTGGCCCCGCCTCCTGACCATCGACGGGACGAACGTTGTTTACGACGGCACGGCCAAGCCGGTCGTGGTCACGGTCGATCCGGTGACGAATTACACCGTCCTGTACAACGGCCTGGCCGAGACACCCACCACAGCCGGGGTCTATATCGTCATTGCCGAGGTGAATACGGCGCTCTGCTATGGCAGCGTGACCAGCGTCCTGACGGTTGCCAAGCGTCCCTTGTCGGTATCCTGCTCGAACGCCAGCCGGGCCTATGGTGAAACCAATCCTGTGGTTTCCGTCACCTTGACCAATTTCGTTGACGGCGAAGGGCTGACCAACCTTATCAGCGCGCCGGTCGCCGCCTGCGTGGCCACCAGTAATTCGCCTGTCGGAACCTATCCCATCGGCGGAACGAACGGCCTGGCCGAAAATTACAGCTTCGTTAACGTGAGCGGAACGTTAACCGTCACGCAGACGCTCCTGACCGTCAAGGCCGATGCCAAGGCGCGTTTGATGGGCGAGGCGGACCCGGTCTTCACGGCGACCATCACGGGGTGGAAGAACGGCGAAACCACGAATGAATTCACGACGCCGCCGGTCGGAACCACGACCGCGACCCTTGGCAGCCCTTCCGGAACCTATCCGATCACCTTTTCCGGCGGCGTCGCCACCAACTACTCGTTCGCGTATCTGAGCGGAACGCTGACCGTTTACGGCGTCACGGCGAAGGTGACGATAACCAATACCGACTTCACCTATGATGGAACCCCGAAATCCGTGACGGTCACCACCCTTCCGACGAATCTCGCCGTCCAGGTGACCTACGATGGCGTGGAGACTCCTCCGGTGACGGCGGGCGTCTATGCCGTTTTTGCCCAGATCCTGGGGTCCGATTATTCCGGGTCGACCAACGGCACGCTGACCATCCAGAAAGCGCCCCAAACCGTGACGACGTTCCTTCCGACCGAGGGCGTCTATCCGGCGGATCGCCTTCTCACGCTCTCGGCTTCGGGCTCGCCCTCCGGAATTCCCGTGTCTTTTGCGGTTGTCTCGGGCCCCGCCTGCATGGCGTCGACCAATCAGCTCCGTTTTCTCGGCTTGGGCGCGGTGGCCGTGGCCGCCTGGCAGCCCGAGGGCGCCAACTGGCTGGCCTCCCCGGCGGTAACCAACCCGTATTCGGCCCTGGAAACGAATGCCGTCCATTTCGCCGCCCTGGCGGGGCAGACGTCTCAATGGCCATATGCCAGCTGGGAGACGGCCGCGAGCAATATCCAGGCCGCCGTGGATGAGGCCTCTTCCGGAGAAACGGTCCGGGTTGGAGCGGGCCTGTACGCGACAGGAGGCCGCCCGGCTCCGGGCTCGGCGCTGACAAACCGGCTCGTCATCGACAAAGCCATTCAGGTTTTGGCCGAGTACGGGCCTGCCGTCACCATCATTGCCGGCCAGCCCGGCGCCGGCGTGGAAGCGTCTCTCGGCGCGGATGCCGTTCGGTGCGTATTCATGACCAATGGCGCCGTGTTGGCTGGATTCACTCTCACGAATGGCTTTACAGCGGGCGAATCTGCGGCGGCTTCCGATCAGGCGGGCGGTGGAGCCTTCCTGTCCTCCGGCAGCGTGCTCAGCAATTGCGTCATCGTCGGCTGCGGAGCCGTCTCGGGCGGCGGATTCCGGGGGGGCGCTGCCACCCGGTGCGTGCTGTCTGGAAACCGGGCGCTGGCGGAAGGCGGCGGCGCTTCGGAGGCTGCCCTCACGGCTTGCCTGTTGTGGAATAATGCGGCGCCGTATGGCGGCGGCACGTTCCAGTGCGAGTTGAATGCCTGCACGCTCGCGGACAATACCGCGCTCTTCGGTGGCGGAACCTACGAGGGTACGCTGGTGAACGGCATCGTCTGGTACAACACCGGCTTTGATTGTTTCGGAACCGTGGCGTCCCACGTCAACGCGGGATCCGGCGTTTCGGCCGGTCTCGACGGGTGCCTGGTTGCGCCGCCTCAGTTCGCGAATCGCGCGCAGGGGGATTACCGCCTCGCCTACGGCTCGCCCTGCATCAACGCTGGCACCAACAGCGCTTCGCCCGCCGGCGCGCTGGATCTGGATGGCGCGGTCCGCCCGATTCATGCCGTGGTCGACATGGGCGCTTATGAATTTTTCGGAACCCCGGGCTTGCCCGTTTTATCGGCGCTGTCGGGCATCCGGGCTCACCAGATTGACGTCGCATGGCTGGCGTCGACGGACAGCGTGCGCGTGATCGGGTTCCGGATCGCAGTTTCCAACCAGACCGCCGCGGAGACCCAGATCGAGACCGTGGTGCCGTCGCCGGCCCTTTCGGGCGCGGTGACCGGTCTGGCGCCGAACACGGTTTACTCCTGCCGCATTCGCCAGGAAAACGTGTATGACGTGGGCGCCTGGTCCGGGTGGCAGTCCTTCACCACCCTCACCGAGGCCGCGATCATCACGGTCACATCCCGGACGTTCAGCGTCACGTATGCCGCGGGCCATACGGTCACCCAGTCCGTGGCCGTGGCCAATGCCGGCGCCACGCCCTGCGTGTGGAGCGGCGCGGTGACCTATGAGGGTACGGCGAAGGATTGGCTCACCGTGGCGCCGGCCGGCGGAACCGTCCCGGCCTTCGACTCGACCGGGGTCCTCTTCGTGGTCAATGCCGCCGGCCTCCGCGTCGGAACATACACGGCCCAACACACGCTGACTTCGCCCAACGCCACCAACAGCCCGGTGGTCCAGGTGGTCTCGCTGACCGTGACGCGCGCCGTCGACACCATCACCTTCGGGGCCACCAATCAGGTTTACAGCGGCGCCAGTCGCGTCGTCACCGCCACCGCGGGAAGCGGTGAGTCGGTGGCTGTCACCTATAACGGGTCCGTCACGCCGCCCGTGGATGCCGGCGTGTATGCCGTGACCGGCGTGGTCGACACGGTCGACTGGACCGCCGCCGCAACGACGTGGCTTACCGTCGCGCGGGCGCCGCAGGCCATTATGGGTTTCCTGCCCGCCTCCGGCGACGTGCCCAGCACGAATGCGATGAGCCTGAGCGCGACCGAGGGGGGGTCTGGGAATCCCCTGGTGTTTGCGGTCGTGTCAGGTCCCGCCCGGCTGCTTCCTGAAAATCAGGTCCGTTTTTCGGATTATGGAGAGGTGCGCGTGTCCGTTGATCAGGCCGGCAACTCGAACTGGCTGCCGGCCCCGTCGGTCACCAACGTCTATCGGATTATCCCGGTGACGGGTCTTCTGCATTATGCGGCACGGGTGGGCCAGGCCCCGCTCTGGCCTTACGCCACGTGGGATGGGGCGGCTAGCAATATTCAGGACGCGGTGGATGCCGCGTGGGATGGTGATGCCATTGCGGTCACCAACGGCGTCTACCAGGCCGGCGGCCGGGTGGCGCCGGGCGGCACCATCACGAACCGGATTTGCATCACGCGCGCCATTGAGCTATACGGCGTGAACGGCGCGGGCTCCACCGTGGTGGTCGGGGCGCCCGGGACGGATGCCGGGCTTGATGCCGTGCGCGGGCTTTATGCCGGAACCAACGCGGTCATCCGGGGCCTCACCTTCACCGGCGGCCGCACGGCGGGGTCCACAGGCGGCCAGGCCCAGGACCGCTCGGGCGGTGGCGTCTATCTGGCCGGCGGCGCCGAACTGCGCCATTGTATCGTCCGGGAGAACAGCTCGTCCGTGTATGGCGGCGGCGCGTTCGTCCAGCAAACCGGCCGGGTCAACAATTGCCTGCTGACGGGCAACACCAGCGCCCGGGGCGGCGGCCTCTGTCTTTACGCCGGCGGTGAGGCACTCCACTGCACGATCGCCTCGAATGAGGCCACGACGGCCGCCGGTGGCGCCTATTTGCCGAATGGGGGAACGATCGGCCACGGCATTGCCTGGGGGAACCGGGCGCCGGTGGGAAGTCCGCAGAACCTGCAATCGATGAGCGGTTCCATTGTCTATACCTGCGCGGGCGACGGCGTCACCGACGGCGTCGCGGGCTGCCTGATCGCCGACCCGATGTTCGTCCCCGACAGCTACACGCTCGAGTCCGAGTCGCCGTGCGTGAACGTCGGGGATAACGCGCAAGCCGCGACCACGAACGACTTGAAGGGCGATCCCCGCATCGTGTCCACCCTCGACCTGGGCGCCTATGAGTATGTCGTCACGGCGGCCGCCCCGAAGGGCCTGGACATCTCGGACTTGACGGGATCGTCGGTGAAGCTTCACTGGCGCCCCGGCGACAACATGCCGGTCACGGCCTATAACATTGAAATAGAAACGCTGGAGGGGGTGAACGTCTTTTCCTCCCAGTTCTCCGGAACGACGACCTCCACGGTGGCCGGCGGGTTGAGCGACAGCAGTCCCTACCGCTGGAGGGCGCAGGCCTCGAACTCACAGGGCGTCAGCCTGTGGACGTCCTGGAAGAACTTTATCACGCGCGGGATTATCCTGACAGTCACGCCGGCCTCCTGCAATATCGGCGGCGGGTTGGAAGTCCTCGTGGAAGGCCGCGGGCTCAGCCTGACTTCCGATATCCAGACGGTCTCGCTCGCCGGGGTTCCGGCTTCCATTTTGGGCCAGGGAACGAACTGGGTTCGCGTCATGGCTCCCGCCGCCACGACGCCCGGTACGGGCGATGTGGCGGTTTCGTCGGTGTCGGGCGGGAATCTGCTCCGGAGCAATGCCTTCACGTTCCTGCCGGCGTCGGCTCCCGTGATGCTTCCGCCTTCCAATCTCACGGAAACCAGTCTGGTGGCCCGGTGGGAATCCCTGCCCGGGGCTATCAGCTACCGGTTCCAGGCTTCATCGGTTTCAAACTTTGACTCGTTCCTGCCCGGTTACGAGGGCACCAATGCGCTCGTCGATCTGACCCGGCTTGACGTGGCCCCGCTCGTTCCGGGAACGAATTATCTGCGCCTGCAGGCCTGGTTCGCGGAAGGGTTTGGTCCGTTCTCTCCCACGCTGACGGTGAAGCGCCGCCTCCAGTCCCTGGTCATCACCGGCACGAACGTTGTTTATGACGGCACCGGGAAGTCGGTCATCGTGACGGTGGCGCCCGACTCGCTCTCGTCCTCCGTTGCGGTCCTGTATAACGGTTCCGCCACGCTTCCCGTGACCGCGGGTGTCTATGCGGTTGACGCCGAAGTCAACACGGAGAGCTATTACGGGATACAGACCGGCGTGCTGAGCATCGCAAAACGGGAATTGATCGCCACGGGTGCGGACGCCAGCCGGACCTATGGGGATACCAATCCGGCTCTATCCTATACGTGGTTCAATTTCGCCACGGGCGAGGGGCCCACCAATCTCGTTGAGCGGCCCGGCGCCGCCTGTACCGCCACAACCAATTCGCCCGTCGGCACCTACTCCATCGACGTGTCGGGTGGCTCGGGCGCGAACTACCGCATCGTCTGTTCGAATGGAACGCTCTCCGTCACGCAGGCCCTGCTTACGGTCACGGCTGACGACAAGACCTGGCTGTATGGAACGACAAATACGGCTTTCACCCTGACGATCACGGGATGGAAGAACGGGGAGGGGACGAACGTCCTCACGGTGCAGCCGGTGGCCGCCACGTTGGCCACGCCGCTCAGCCTCTCGGGGGACTATCCGATCACGGTTAGCGGCGGGAGCGCTCTCAATTACGCCTTCCAGTATGTGCCCGGCACCCTCACGCTGAACCCGATTGAGGCGGTTGTCACGATCAGCGTTACCAACCTTGTTTACGATGGTAATCCGAAACCGGTCACGGTGACTACCGACCCGACAAATCTGGTCGTGGTGTTGACCTACAACGGCCTGGAAACGACGCCGGTGACGGCGGGGGTTTATGCGGTCCATGCCGTGATCAAGGAGCGCAATTATTCCGGATTCACCAATGCCACGCTGACCATCCGCAAGGCTGATCAGAATGTCACCTCCTTCCTTCCGGCGAGTGGCGCCTACCCGGCGGACCAGCTCCTGGCGCTTTCGGCCACCGGGTCGCTCTCCGGAATACCCGTCACCTTTGCCGTCCAGTCGGGGCCGGGCGTCATGGAATCCGATCACGAACTTCGCTTCCAGGGGGTCGGTCCCGTGGCGGTGGTCGCGCGGCAGGCTGCTGATGCAAACTGGAACGCCTCGCCGGCCGTGACGAACACGTATGAGGCCGTCGATACAAACACGGTCTATTATGTGGCTAAAGCGGGCCAGTCGCCACGGTGGCCTTACGTCAGCCCGGAAACCGCCGCCAGCAACATCCAGATCGCCGTCGACCAGGCATCGACCGGGGAGACTGTCTGGGTGGGCCCCGGCCTGTATGCCGACGGCGGTCGTCCGGCCGCGGGCGCGGCGCTGACAAACCGGCTTGTGCTCGACAAGGCCGTCTTCGTCCTGTCCGTGGCCGGGCCCGCCACCACCGTCATCGCCGGCCGGTCGGGCACCGGGGGAGAGGCGCCCCTCGGCGCCGATGCCATCCGGTGCGTCGTCATGACCGAGGGCGCTGTATTGGCAGGCTTCACCCTGACAAACGGATTCACGGCGGGCGCTCTGGCGGGGCTTTCCGAGCAGGTGGGGGGTGGCGCTTACCTCGCGTCCGCCGGCGTGATCAGCAATTGCGTTATCACGGGTTGCGGGGCCATTTCGGGCGGCGGACTCCAGGGCGGCAGCGCCTTGCGGTGCCGCCTGACGGGCAATGCGGCGATTAACGAAGGTGGCGGCGCCGCGAACGCCCGGCTGTCGACGTGCCTGCTGTGGAAGAATACGGCGCCCTACGGCGGCGGCGCGTTCCGGTGTGAGCTGACCTCCTGTACGCTGGCGGACAACACCGCTCTCTATGGCGGTGGAACCTATGAAGGCGGGTTGGTCAACGGGATTGCCTGGTACAACACGGGCTGGGACTGCTTCGGGACCCACGTGGCGTATGTCAACGCGGCTACCGGCATCACGGCGGGCGTCGGCGGATGCCTCTCCGCAGCGCCGGTGTTTGCGGACCGCGCCAAGGGGGATTACCGCCTCGCTTACGGCTCGCCCTGCATCAACAGCGGCACGAACGGTGCCTTGCCGGCCGGCGCTCTGGATCTGGATGGTGCAGTTCGCCCGATCCACGCCACGGTCGATATGGGCGCCTTTGAGTTCTTCGGAACGCCCGGCGTGCCGCTTCTGTTGGCGACATCCGACATCCGTGCGCATCAGGCCGCCGTGTCGTGGCAGGCGGCAACCGACGAGGTGCGTGTGATCCGTTTCCGGATCGCGGTCTCCAACCTGCCGGCCGGGCCCGGTCGGGTGGTTCTGGTGGAGGCCCCGGCCCTCTCCGGTGTAGTGACCGGCCTGGCGCCGAACGCGGCCTACGCCTGCCGCATTCGTGCGGAAAACGATTACGATGTGGGCAGTTGGTCGGGCTGGCAGTCCTTCACCACCCGGACCGAAGCCGTGATCCTGGCGGATCCCGCCCTGTCGTTCAACGCCACGTATGCGTCGGGCCTCTCGTCCACCCAGACCGTGCAATTGGTGAATCCGGGCGCGACGCCGTGCGTCTGGAGCGGCTCCGTGTCTTATGTGGGCGCCTCATCCGGCTGGCTGACCGTGGCGCCGGGCAGCGGGACCGTCGACGCGTTCGGCTCCACCGGGCTGACGTTTGTCGTGTGGGCCACCGGCCTTGACGCCGGAACGCACACGGCAAGGCATACCCTCAGCTCGCCCAATGCCACCAATAGTCCGGTGGTCCAGGTGGTCACGCTTCAGGTCGCGCGCGCCACCGACACGATCACGTTTGGGGCGACCAACCAGGTTTACAACGGGACCGCCCGCTCTGTGCCCGCCACCTCGTTCAGTGGCGACCCGGTTAAGGTGACTTATAATGGATTGACTAATCCGCCGGTGGGGGCGGGTTCCTACACGGTGACCGGGGTGGTGGATACGCTCAATTGGACCGCCGTTCGGTCGACGCGGCTTACGATCGCGCGGGCACCCCAGGCCATCACGGGCTTCCTGCCCGCCTCCGGGGATGTGCTCAGCACGAATATCCTGACGCTGAGCGCGACTGGCGGGGGATCCGGGAAACCTCTGGTGTTCTCGATCGTCTCGGGACCTGCTTCGCTGTTGCCCGGCAACCGGGTGCGCTTCTCGGATTATGGTGACGTGCGTGTGGCCGTGGGCCAGATCGGCACGGTCAACTGGCTGCCGGCGCCGTCGGTGACAAACGTCTATCGGGTGGTTCCCGTTTCGGGGCTGACGCATTATGTGGCGAGGGCCGGGCAGGCCCCGCTCTGGCCCTATGCGGCGTGGAATGAAGCCGCCAGCAATATCCAGGATGCGGTGGACGTCTCCCGGGACGGCGACTTCGTCACGGTCAGCAACGGCGACTACCAGGCCGGTGGCCGCCCGGCGCCCGGCGGCACCATCACGAACCGGATCTGCATCACTCGCGCCATCACGCTCGCCAGCGTGAACGGGTCGGCGGTCACGCGCGTGTTCGGAGCGGAGCCCGCCACGGTTTCCGGATTCGACGCCGTGCGAGGTTTGTATGCCGGAACGGGCGCCGTCATCCGGGGGTTCACCTTCACGGGCGGCCATACGGCCTTCGCCTCGGATCTGTCGCAAGACCGGTCGGGCGGCGGCGTGTATCTCACTGGCGGGGCCGAACTGCGCCAGTGCATCGTCACGGACAACCAGTCTGCCGAATATGGCGGCGGCGTGCTCGTGCGGGGAAGCGGCCTCGTTAACAACTGCCTGTTGACCGGAAACCGGAGTGACCAGGGCGCCGGCCTCTGCCTGTTCGCGGGTGGTGAAGCGGTCCACTGCACGATGGCGTCCAACACGGCCACCACAGCGGCCGGCGGTGTCTACATTCCGGATGTCGGCACCCTGGTCAACTGCATCGTCTGGGGCAATCTGGCGCCTCCGGCGGCCCGGCAGGATCTCGTGTCCCTGGGCGGATCGGTTGCCTTCACCTGCGCGTCCGACGGCCTCACCGCCGGAGTCGCGGGCTGCCGGATCGCCGACCCCCTGTTCGCCCCCGGCGGGTATCGCCCCGGCGCCGCGTCCCCCTGTGTGAATGCGGGGAACAACGCCCGGGTTCTGACGGATACCGACCTGAAGGGAGATCCGCGCGTGGTGGGAACGGTCGATATGGGCGCCTACGAGTATCTTACCAGCCCGGCTGTCCCTACGAACCTGGCCGTATCGGATCTGACGCTTGCCTCCGCCACGCTTTCCTGGAAGCCTGGTGATGTCATGCCGGTCACGGACTATGAGATTGTAATGGAAGAACTCGGCGGCTCGAATGTTCTTTCCGAGACCGTGCCCGGCACGGAGGAATCGCTCGCGGTCGTCGGTTTAAGCCAGGGAACCGGTTACCGCTGGCGCGCCCGGGCCTCGAACTCTCAGGGACCCAGCGACTGGACGACCTGGCAGCTCCTGTTCACGCATGGATTCATCGTGGGGGCTGATCCCGCTTCCTGTAACATCGGCGGCGGCGTGGAAGTCCTCATCGAAGGGCAGGGGCTTGGATACGCCTCGAATATCGTATCCGTTTCCCTCTGCGGCGTTCCGGCCGCCATTCTGGCCCAGGGGGATGACTGGGTGCGCGTAATGGCGCCCATGGCCCCGGTTTCAGGGGTGGGTCACATCCGGGTTTCTTCGCCGACCGGCGGCGACTCGGTGTTGAGCAATGCCTTCACCTTCCTGGCGGCGCCCGCCCCCGTCCTGCTGCCCCCCACGGATATCACCGCCTCCAGCCTGATGGCCCGCTGGAAGGCGCTGGCCGAGGCCCAATCCTTCCAACTGCAGGTCTCGGCCCGGCCGGACTTCGCGTCCTTGCTCCCGGGTCTTGAGGGAACGAATGCGCCAGCCTATGCTCGTCAGCTTGACGTTCAGGGCCTGGTGTCCGGAACGAACTATATGCGTCTCCGGGCCCGTTTTGCGAACGGATATGGTCCCTTCTGCGCCCCGTTCGGCGTTCCCTCCGGCGCGGAACAGCCCTGGGTCCGTAATCTGATTGGCGCCGACCAGGCGACCGCGGGGCAACTCAGGACCTATGACCTTTCGCCTGTCTTTGCCGGATCCGGACTGGTCTTTTCGGTATCCTGTAATCAGTTCGATATCGCGGCTCCGAGCGTGGACGGGAGCACGCTTACGCTGGTGGCCGGTCCCGGACATGGCCTGGCCAGGATTATCGTTGCCGCCACACAGACAGACAGCGGTTACAGCGTTTCCACCTCCTTCCTGCTGGATGTGGCGCCGGCGCCGTTCGAGGCCCTCCGGATCAATTGCGGCGGGAAGAAGACGGGCTTGTGGACGCGCGATCGGGGCTTTTCCGGAGGTGTTGTTTTCGGGACGAATGCAGTGATTCAAAACACGTCGGCCTCCTTCCCGCAGGCGGTCTACAAGGACTGCCGGGTTGCGAGCAATCTGACCTACAGCTTCCCCGATGTCCCGAATGGCACTTACATCGTCCGGCTCGCTTTTGCGGAATTGGTTAAAGACCGGATCGGGGCGCGCGTGTTCAAGGTCAAAATCGAGGGGACGACAGTCCTGCCTCTGCTGGACGTCGTGGCGGTGACCGGGGGTAAATTCAGGGCCTACCTGCCGAAGTTTACTGTTGCCGTGAGAGACGGGAACGGGATGCAAATCAAGGGGGTCGGGCTGAACGGGTCGGAGGCCTTCTTCAACGGGATCACGATCGTGCCCGTCCCGCCGTCCGGCATGTTCGCCGTTCCGTCTGGGGTGAACACGGGCACGGACCCGGATGCCGGGCCCTATTCGGTGACGAACCGGGGGACGTTGTTCGTGGACGCCACGGAAGTGACGAAGCAGTTGTGGGACGAGGTTCGCGCGTGGGGCCTGACTCATGGCTATACGGATCTGGCGGAGGGTGCCGGAAAGGCCCCGGATCACCCGGTGCAGGGCGTGAACTGGTACGATTGCATCAAGTGGTGCAATGCCCGCAGCCAGATGCAGGGCTTGTCTCCGGCCTATTACACGACCCCCGACAAGATCGGGGTCTACACAAACGGACAGCTCGACCTGACCGTGAAGTGCGTGGATGTCTGGGCGGGGTACCGGCTGCCGACCGGGTCGGAATGGGAGTATGCCGCCCGTGGCGGCGCCACCGGCCTTCGCTTCCCCTGGGGGAATGAGATTGATCATTCGTTCGCGAACTATTTCAGCGACTCCGCGTATGCGTATGACACGGGTCCGACCCGGGGATATCATCCCGACGCCAATGTCGGCGTCGTCCCCTACACCCTGGCGGCCACGGCGTTCGGCGGATACGGCTTTAAGGCCGGCTTGTATAACATGGCGGGCAATGTGGCGGAATGGTGCTGGGACCGGGATTCCTCGGCAGGTACGAATCGCCTGGTGCGGGGTGGGGCCTGGTCTTCGGACGCCTCCTGGTCCCGAATCTCTCAGAGCCTGATGACGGATCCGGTCCTGCGCACTGACGATGTGGGCTTCCGGGCCGTTGTGCCCAGGCCTTAGCGCGCCGCATATGATTCCCGGATCCTCCCCTAGCTTGAAATGGAGCTGGACTCCTTTGGCCGTTAGCCGGGACGACGCTTGCCAGGGCACCTGAGTAGCGGATCACCGGGAGCACATCGGTCCGAGTCATCGCGCGCCCAGGGGCAAGGGCCAGTTCGCGTTTGCGTATGGGGCAAAAGATCGCTACTCTACACCATGGGAATCATGCTTTGGCAATATGATTCGGTCCGGGCCGCGGAAGCGGTCCGGCGTTCACGGACAGAGCCGCCTTGAGCCTCTGCATCGCGATCGACGACGCGCGCAGCCAGAAATGGCTACGTCCTGAAAAACAACACGGGAGATTTTATGAACATGGTCGTGATGGTGGACATGGAAGGCATCAGCGGCATCTGCCGCAAGTCGCAGGTTCGATCGGACGGTGAGCATTACCAGGCCGCGCGGCGCTATCTGACGTGGGACATCAATGCCTGCGTGGATGGCTGTTTCAAGGGTGGCGCCACGCAGGTCACCGTGCGTGACGCGCACGGCAGCGGATTCAATTTTATCTGGGACGAGCTGGATTCCCGGGCTGTTTATGCCCAGGGCGCGGGCCGGTGCGGGGCGCGTCTCCCAGGCCTCGGCAAGGCCGATGGCCTGATCCTGCTGGGCTACCATGCCATGGCCGGCACGCAGCAGGCCATCCTGGAGCATACGATGAATTCAGCAGAGTGGCAGAATTTCTGGCTGAACGGCCGCAAAGCCGGCGAGATTGCGATTGATGCCGGGATGGCCGGCGACTGCGGGGTGCCGACCCTGATGGTGAGCGGCGACGACAAGACGTGCCGCGAAGCGCGGCGCCTGATCAAGGGCGTGATCACGGTGGAGGTGAAGCAGGCGCTGGACCTGGAATACGGAATCTTGCTGCCCAAAGAGGAGGCGCACCGGCGCATCCGCGACGGGGCGGCGCGAGCCGTGAGTCAATACCGCGCGATCCGGCCTTTCAAAGTGTCCCGCCCTGTGCGGATGCGGCTCGAACTCGTTTCCCGCGGGGTGGTGCCCGTCGGGCGGCCCGGGGTGCGCGTGATTGACGGTCGCACCTACGAGGTGAGCGGGCCCAGCGTCGAGGCCGCGCTGAGACTATTGGGCGGGTAGCAGTCGTAAGCCGATGCTTGCGAACGGATGGGTGGAGTATCATCCTGAATTCGTCCTGCAATCTCGCATTCGTTGACGATCCCCTCGTGAGTTTGGTACCCTATCCCCATAAAGTAGGAGTATTCAAATGAGACGTGGCGGGTCCGCTTTTCTGGTGACTGTGTTGATGTGTGCGGCAGTCGGCTCCACCATGGCCCGGGGCGGCGATTGGCCGGGCTGGCGGGGATCAAATCGAGACGGGAAGGCGGCGGAGGCTGGTCTGCTGAAGACGTGGCCGGTCGGGGGGCCGGAACTGATCTGGAAGGCCACCAACATCGGCAAGGGTTATTCCTCCGTGGCCATTGTGAAAGATGGGGTTTACACCAGCGGCGATGTCGGCGAGGATCTAATGCTCGTTGCGCTGGACAGCAAGGGGCAGCTCCAGTGGAAGACCGTTCAGGGGCCGGCCTTTTCCGCCAGTTATGGGGGTGCCCGTTCCACGCCGGTTGTGGACGGTAATCGGGTTTATCTGGTCGGCGGGGGCGGGTCTGTGACTTGTCACGACACGGCGGATGGCAAGTTGATCTGGAAGCGGGAGCTGAAGGACTTCGGAGGAGAATCCGGCAAGTGGGGTTATTCGGAATCCGTGCTCGTTCTGGATGATAAGGTGATCGTGACGCCCGGCGGCAAGACGGCCATGGTGGCTCTCGATAAGGCCACGGGGAAGAACGTTTGGCGGAGCGATGTTGAGGCCAATGCTCACTACTCGTCGGCCATTGTGATCAGGGAAAAGGGCTGCGCGATCATCGTGCAGGGGACTGGCAGTGGCCTGATCGCCGTCAACGCGAAGGATGGCAGGAAAGTATGGTCGAACGGGTTCAGCGCCGGCAACACGGCCAACTGTCCCGATCCGGCATATGCCGACGGCTACCTCTTCTGGGCCAACGGCTATGGCAAGGGCGGCATCTGTTTCAAAGTGGACGTCAAGGATGGCGCATGGTCGTTCACCGAGGCCTGGCAGACCAAAGACATGATCTGTCATCACGGTGGCTACGTGATCGACAAGGGCTTTATCTACGGAAACCACAATGGCGGATGGTCCTGCCTTGACCTGAAAACCGGCCAGCCGAAGTGGAAGGACCAGAAGGGCGTCGGCAAGGGGTCGCTGTGCTTCGCCGACGGTATGCTCTATCTGTTCGGGGAAAAAGACGGACAGGCAGGCCTGGCCGCCGCGTCGCCGGATGGGTTCACGATGAGCGGCCAGATGAAGGTGGCCGGCACCGGCTCGAGCTGGACGCACCCAGTGGTCGCCAACGGGAAGCTCTACATCCGCTACGACAGCACCCTCTACTGTTTCAATGTGATGGCGAAGTAGGCGCTGGAATTCAAGGAATACGGAATGAGCGGCATGACGCAGGTAGCGGCGTTGGTGATCGCCATGGGGTTGGCCCCCTTGGCGGCGCGAGCCGAGACGGGGCCAGGCGGGAATGACGGGTTCTGGCCCGGCTTCCGCGGGCCGGGCGGGAGCGCCGTGTCCCGGGATACGAACACCTCCGTGGCCTGGGATATTCCGTCCGGGAAGGGCCTGCTGTGGAAGGTCGACCTGCCGCTCCCCGGCGCCGGTTCGCCGATCGTCTGGGGCGACCGCGTCTTCCTGTCCGGAGCCGATACCCAAGGGCACGGAGCCGTCTTTGCGTTTGAGGCGAAATCCGGCAAACTGGCCTGGAAGGGCGACGTCCCGCTGACGGGAGAGCCGCGGATCTTTGACGAGAACACCACCCTCGCCGCATCCACGCCCGTGACCGACGGCAAGCGTGTTTACGCCGTGTTCGCGACCGGCGCCATCGCTGCGTTCAATCTTGATGGATCGCCGGCATGGAAAGACGACCTCGGCGTGCCGGAGTTGCAGTATGGCTACGCCTCGTCGCCGGTGCTCCACAAGAATCTCCTGATCGTGCAGTTCGATCAGGAGGCGGAAGGTATGGCGGAGCTGATCGCGTATGACACGCAGACCGGTAAAGTCGCCTGGCGCACCAAGCGGGCCATGGGCGCCTCCTGGTGTTCGCCGATTGTGGCCGAAACGGCGAAAGGGCCTCAGATCGTGGTTGTCTCCTGCGGGGGGGTCGCCGCGTATGAACCGGCGGACGGAAAAGAGATCTGGACCGTCAAGCGCGAGTCTCGCGATATCGTGTGCACGCCTGTCTTCAATAATGGCCTGGTTGTGGCCACGCTGGGCAGCGTCGGCACGCTGGCGATCCGGCCGGACGGCCGGGGCGACGTGACCGCCACGCATGTGGTCTGGGAAAACGGGGACGCCGGCTCGGATGTGGCCTCACCCGTGGCGTTTGGAGACGGGGTGTTCGTGCCCTCGTATGCGGTGATGGCCCTGAATGCCGCCTCTGGCAAAAAAGAGGCCGAGCTGGAGCTCAACGGCACGGTTTATGCCTCGCCGATCGTGGCCGGCGGCAAGCTGTACCTGATCGATCGAGATGGCGCGGTGACGATTGCCAAGGCTGATAAGACCCTCGGTATCCTGGGGAAGACCGCGATCGGGGAGCCGGTGGATGCGACGCCCGCCGTGGCCAACGGCTGCCTGTTTGTCCGCACTCACAAGCGGTTGATCGGCATCCAGCCTGCCGGAGGCGATGCATCCGGCAAGACACCTCAAGCCGGGCCGAAGTGAGCGGGATTGATCCAGGCACAAGCGGCCAAGGCGGCACCAGCCGGCGGATCGCTCGTGTGTCCGCCTTCATCGCGTCGGCGGTTATGTCCGCCTTCGGCGCGGTGGCCCTGTTCTACTGGCTGGGCCAGACTCCGGTCGAGGTTATCGTTCCGAATGTGCCGGGCATGGACGGCCGGCCCGCGGCGTTGCCGGTGCGGGATTCCGTGCGCATCGGCACGATTTTCGAGAACGGCCCGGGCAAGCCTTCTCGACTTCCCGGCGCCTGGCCCTCTTTCCGAGGGGCGGATTTCGCGAACATTGCCACGCCGTCCGCGCCTCTGGCGGAGACCTGGCCCAGCAACGGCCCGCCCGTGCGGTGGGCCGTGGACCTGGGCGAGGGTTATGCCGCGCCGGCGGTCCGGGATGGTCGCGTTTACGTGCTGGACTACGATGAGTCGCTCAAGGCCGACATGCTTCGCTGTCTCTCGCTGGACGATGGACGGGAGCTTTGGCGGCGCGGGTATACGGTGCAGATCAAGCGGAACCACGGCCTGTCTCGAACGATTCCGGCGATCTCCGACCGCTGCGTGGTCACCATCGGGCCTCGCGCTCACACCATGTGCGTGGAGGCCGAGTCGGGCCGTTTCCTCTGGGGCATTGACATGGAGCGGCGCTTCGGGACTCGCGTGCCCGACTGGTACACCGGACAGTGTCCGCTGATCGACGGGAATATCGCCGTGCTGGCGCCGTGCGGCACGAATGTGTTCATGCTCGGCGTGGACCTGGCCACCGGCGTGACCGTGTGGCAGACGCCGTCGTCGGGCGAGTGGAAGATGTCGCATTCCTCCATCGTGCCGGGAACCATCTTGGGGCGCCGGATGTATGTGTACGCCGCGGTCGGAGGTCTGGTTGGCGTGGCTGCCGATGGCCCGGATCGTGGCCGCGTGCTCTGGCAGACAGCCGAGTGGCGGGCTCCGGTGATTGCTCCGGCCCCGGTGATTCTGCCCGATGGACGCATTTTCGTCACCGCCGGCTACGGCGCGGGCGGCATGGTGTTCAAGGTCGCTCGTGAGGAAGAGTCGTTCACGGTGACGGTTGTTCGGAAGTTCGGGCCCAGGGACGGGCTCGCCTGCGAGCAGCAGACTCCTGTTTATGACCAGGGCCGGTTGTTCGGCGTGTTGACCAAGGACTCCGGCGCTAATCGCACCCAGTTTGCCTGCGCGGATCACGATGGCGCCATCCTGTGGACCAGTGGCAAGGATACCCGGTTCGGCTTCGGGCCGTTCATGGTGGCCGGGGACCGTTTCCTGATCCTGGACGATGACGGCGTGCTGACCATGGCACGGGTCGATGCGGAACGGTTCCTGCCGATGGCCCGGGCGCGGGTGCTCGCGGGAACCGACTCGTGGGGTCCCATGGCGCTGGCGGGCACCCGCCTGCTGCTGCGCGACTCGCGACGCATGATTTGCCTTGAACTCGGAGAAACGGAGGAAAACCTGTGACACAAAACCAACCTAAGATAGTTGTGGAAAGCCGGCCGCAGCGCTGGTTGCGCTTCGGCATCGGGGCGGCCTTGGCCGGGCTCGCGGCGGTGATCGTCTGGCTCGCGTGGCCGCGTAACCGGCCGGTCGAACCCGCCGGGAGTTCTCAACTCGACCTCGTGGCGCTGAAGCAGGTGGACCCGAACCGCATGATGGGCCGGGAACAGTCGCCGGTTCCGGCCCAGGTGGAAGGGCCGCACGCGCTGGCGGTGGACAGCGCCAATCGCATCTACGTGGGCGGCGACTCGGCGATTGCCGTGTTGGAGCCGGACGGGCGTCTGCTCCGCCGACTGCCGGTGGAACAGGCCGTTTCGTGCCTCGCCGTGGGGAAGGGAGGCGATATCGTGGTGGGTTACCGGGACCGGATCGTCGTGCTCGGGGCCGACGGCATCGTGAAGTCCGGTTGGGCGCCGCCCGGTTCGAATGCCGTGCTGACGTCGGTGGCTGTGGCGGGGGAGGATATTTTCGTCGCCGACGCCGGTCAGCGCCTGGTGTGGCGATTCGGCTTAGACGGACGCGTTCAGGGGCGCATCGGGGCCAAGGACCCGGCGCGGGATATCTCCGGCTTCATTGTTCCCAGCCCGTATTTCGATCTGGCCATCGGGCCTGACGGTGCCCTGTGGGTGGTGGATCCCGGCCGGCATCAACTGACCCGGTACTCGCCGGAAGGCGATCCGATCAGCTCCTGGCAGCGCGAGGGCGAGGATATCGAGGGCTTCAGCGGCTGTTGCAACCCCTCCCACATTGCCATCCGAGCCGACGGCTCGTTTGTCACCAGTGAGAAAGGGCTGGTGCGCATCAAGATCTACGCCGCGACCGGCGCCCTGGTGGGCGTCCTCGCCAAACCCGACCACTTTGCCGCGGAGACGCGCGGCATTGACCTGGCGGTGGACGGCAACGGGCGGATTTTGGCCTTGGACCCGGATAAGGCCGTGATTCTGGTTTTTAAGACGGGGGGGCGATGAAGGCGATCACACGGCGCCATTGTCTGCGGGTGACGGGCCGGGGCCTGGTGTTTGGCGGACTCGGTCTACTGGCGGCACTGCTGGGCCGGCGGGTTGAGTCGCCTGGTCGGCGGGACGCATCCTGCTCGGGCGGCGGCCGCTGTGGCGCTTGCCCCGTTCTGATGGGTTGCGAGTTGCCGAGGGGGCTGTCGGCCCGGATCGTGCTGAGGCCCGGGCGGAGGACAGGCGATGGCTGAACCGGTCAGGAAGGTCACGCTCTCCCGTCGCGCGTTTCTGAAAAGCAGCGCCGGTGTCACGGCGCTGGCGGCCGCGGCCGCCGGGCTCGGGCTGCGCCGCTCCGCGATAGCCGGCGACACGGTCTGGCAGATCGATCCGGACAAATGTGTCCAGTGCGGCCGCTGCGCGACCTCCTGTGTCCTGGCACCCTCGGCCGTCAAATGCGTGCACGCCTACGACGTGTGCGGCTATTGCAACCGCTGCGGCGGATTCCACACGCCAACGGCCAAAGTGACCGATACGGCGGCTGAAAACCAGCTCTGCCCGACGTCGGCCATCCGGCGCACGTTCGTGGAAGACCCCTATTATCGGTATGATATCGTGGAGGCGCTGTGCATCGGGTGCGGCATGTGCGTGAAGGGGTGCGGGTCGTTCGGCAACGGCTCTCTGTTCCTTCAGATCCGCCATGACCGCTGCGTGAACTGCAATCAATGCACCATTGCCCGGGACTGTCCGGCGCAGGCTATTACCCGCGTGCCGGCCTCCCGTCCGTATCGGTTGCGTGGCGTGCAGGGAAGGAGTCGGGATGCGCAGGTCTGATTCCATCGGCGCCGGGCTCGGCCTGTGGTTGCGGAGCGTTACGGTGGCGGCCCTGCTGGCGCTGGCCGCGGTGGGGGTGCAAGCTGCGCCGCCGCCGGCGCGCTTTCCGCAGCCGGAATTTGAAAGCGGTTACGTCCAGCCGCTCACGTCGGTGCCTTTGCCGCGATCCCTGGCTCTTGAGTATGCCGACGTGGGCGTATTGACGGCCGCGCTGGCGCTCGCGAGCTGGCTTGCACTCCGCCGACGATCGCGCGGTGGCCTGGTGGCGCTGACGTTGTTCACCGTCGGCTATTTCGGCTTTTTCCGCCGCGGGTGCGTCTGCCCGGTCGGCGCCATCCAGGATGTCGTCACCGTGCTCGCGGACCCGGCGCAGGCCATTCCCTGGACCGTGGCCGCATTTTTTCTCCTGCCGCTGGTTTTCGCCGCCCTGTTCGGGCGGGTGTTCTGCGCCGCGGTCTGTCCCCTGGGCGCCTTGCAGGAACTGGTGCTCTGGAAACCCGTGCGCGTCCCGTCATGGCTGAGTGCGCCGCTGAAAATGATGCCGGTCATTTACTTGGGCCTTGCCGTGCTGCTGGCGGCGACGGGTGCCGACTATCTTATCTGTCGCACCGATCCGTTCATCGGCTTCTACCGGCTCGGAGGCCCTCGCCCGATGCTTCTGGCGGGCGGTCTGCTTCTGGTGTTAGGCCTGTTTGTCGGCCGCCCCTACTGCCGGTTCCTGTGTCCGTATGGAGTCTTGCTGGGCTGGGTGTCGCGCTTCGCGTTCCGGCACGCCACCATCACGCCGGATGGCTGTGTCAACTGCCGTCTTTGCGAGCCGGCGTGTCCGTATGACTGCGTCCGTGTGCCGGAGTCCGAACCGCCGCCGGAACCGCGCGGAAAGACGCGGCGCCGCCTGGTCCGGGCTCTGGCGATGATCCCGTTCCTGACGCTGGCCGGGGCGGGAATCGGCGGGGCGCTGCAGGTGCCGCTGTCCCGGTCGCATGCGGAGGTCCGACTGGCCGAACAGGTTGCCCTGGAGGCGAGCGGACAGCCAACCGCCTGCACGGTCGAGAGTGAAGCCTTTCGAACATCGGGCCGCCCGCTGGCGGATCTGGCCGCGTCGGCCGGGCGCATTCGGCGTGCGTTCGGGATCGGTTCCGTCCTGCTGGGCGGTTTCATCGGCCTCCTGCTGGGGGTGCGGTTGGCCGGCCTGGTGCTCCCGTCGCGGCGCGCCTGCCACGATATGGACCGCGCCGAGTGCGTGAGTTGCGCGCGATGCTTTGCGTCGTGCAGTGTCGAACAGGCCAAGCGCACGGCCCTGGCGCGGCCCGTGGAACCGCCGGAATCCCCGGGAGGTACGCATGTCGGCTGAACCTGTCACGACCCGCGCTCCCGCATCGGTTTCCAGAACGGCTTGTCGCTCGGCCGTTGCGGCGGTCACGGTCATTTCGGCCCTCTTCTGCGTGGTCGTCATCGTGTTGCTGCTCGTCGATCAGGCGCGGCTTGCGCAAGGTGATCCGCGCTACGCGACCGGGCTGCAGGAGCTGCGGCTTCGGTTCGTCGAGGCGCCGCAGGACGAGTCGTTGATACAGGCAATTCGCCTCGAGGATTGCCGGGTGCGCCAGCGCTATTTCGCGGCCCGGCAGCGCGTCGGGACGGGCGGCTGGTTGCTGCTGGGGGGGGGCTTGTTGCTGCTCGTCAGCCTGGCCGTGGGGTCCCAGCTGCGGGAGCCTGATCCGGATATCTCCAGGCTTGGGGCGGAGCGGGATGAGTGGGCCCGCCGCCGGGCTGCGCGTCTCGGCCTGGCGGCTGGAGCACTCCTGCTCCTGGTGACCGTTGTTGCGGTCGTGGGGTTCGCGTGGCGCGCCGCGCCGGACCCGCTCCCGATCCTGGCTGTCCCGTCTGAATCGCCAACCCCAACCCCGGCCTCTGAACCGTGAATCCGGAACCTCATAACCTGATAGCGCACCCGCCCGACATGCGGGAGATCGACGCGATCGTGGGTGCCGTCGGCCGCGAACCGGGCGACCTGATCGCGATCCTGCAGGCGATCCAGCAACGGTATCACTATTTGCCGGACGCGGCCCTCCGGCGCATTCCTGAGATCACGACGATCCTACCCTCCGTTGTCCTGGGCGTGGCGACGTTTTACCCGACATTCCGCCTTCAGCCGTCAGGCCGTCATCGCGTCTGTGTGTGCCACGGCACCGCTTGCCACGTGAAGGGGTCCGAGCAGGTGCAGCAGGCGGTGGAGCGGCATCTCAAGATCGAGACGGGGCGGGATACCGACGCGTCCGGTGCCTATACAGTCGAACGCGTGGCGTGCGTGGGGTGCTGCACGCTGGCGCCGGTGGTTGTCATCGACTCCAGTGTGTATGGGCGCGTGACGGCGCCGGGAACAGCGGCGATGTTCCGGGATTTCGAGGCGCGCGGTGCGGACGCCGGTCTCGACGATGTCGTAGATGCAGCGCGTGACTGGCTGCCCGGCGTGCCGGAAATCCGCATCGGGGTCGGGTCCTGCTGCATCGCGGGGGGGAGCCTGAAGCTGCGCGAGTCCATGGTGGCGGCGCTGCGCGCCCGGCGTATTCAGGCGAACATCCGCGCGGTGGGTTGCGTGGGCATGTGTCACCAGACGCCGATGGTCGAGGTGGTGTGGCCCGGGGCCGATGGCGACACCCGTTCGCGCCCTTCGGCGCTGACCGGTGGTCGGATGTCCGCTGGCGCGGGCGCCCGGGCGGCAGTCTTTTCCTGCGTGCAACCCGGTGATGCCGAGCGGATCGTGCGGCAGGCCTTTCCGCCGCGGGGCTTGCTTGTCCGCGCGGGGTCAGCCGTGCGCGTCACCCTTGACCGGATGCTTGAGGGGCCGGGCGGCGGGGCCGCCCCGTCCCGGCTTGATGTGCGCGAGGAACCGGTCTGCTCCTTTTTGGGCAAGCAGATACGGATCGCCACCGAGTCCTGCGGCCAACTCGATCCGCTCGATATCGATGCCTATGCGCGCGCCGGCGGGTTCGAGGCGCTTCACGCGGCGCTGGGCGACCTGGGCCCCGGCGAGACCCTTGACCGCATCCAGGCCTCCGGCCTTCGCGGCCGGGGCGGCGCCGGGTTTCCGACCGCCGTGAAGTGGGCTGCCACGCGGGGCGCGGCGGGCGATCTGAAGTATATCGTGTGCAATGGTGACGAAGGCGACCCGGGTGCCTTCATGAACCGCATGATCCTGGAGTCTTATCCCTATCGTGTGCTGGAGGGCATGGCGATCGCCGCCTGGTGCATCGGCGCCCGCGAAGGAATTCTATACGTGCGCGCCGAGTATCCGCTGGCGGTCCTGCGCATGCGCGAGGCGGTCGCCCGCATGGAGGCGAGCGGCCTGCTGGGCGGGGGCCTGAGTGGTGGCCGCGGGTTGCTGCGCGTGCGGGTTCAGGAAGGCGCCGGCGCGTTCGTGTGTGGCGAGGAGACAGCCCTGATCGCCTCCCTCGAAGGCCGGCGTGGGATGCCGCGCCTGCGCCCGCCATACCCGGCGACGCAGGGGCTGTGGGGCAGGCCAACCAGTGTGAATAACGTCGAGACGCTCGCGCTGGTGCCCTGGATCATCCGGCACGGGCCCGAGGCGTTCGCCCGGCTTGGTACGGCGCACAGCAAAGGCACCAAGGTATTCGCGCTGACCGGCAAGGTGCGCCGCGGCGGGCTGATCGAGGTGCCGATGGGCATCACGTTGCGTGAAATCGTGGAGGAGATCGGCGGGGGCGTGGCGGAGGGCCGGACGTTCAAGGCCGTTCAGATCGGCGGGCCGTCGGGCGGTTGCCTGCCCGCGTCGCTGTGTCACCTGCCGGTGGATTACGCGGCACTGAGCGGCGCGGGTGCGATCATGGGATCCGGCGGGATGGTGGTGATGGATGATCGCGACTGCATGGTGGACGTCGCCCGCTATTTTCTGCGGTTCACCCAGGATCAGTCCTGTGGTCAATGCACCTTCTGCCGGGTGGGCACGCGGCGCATGCTCGATATTCTCAACCGCCTGTGCGCGGGGCAGGGGCAGCCGGACGACCTGGAGAAGCTCGAAGCGCTTGCCGCGAAGGTGAAAAGCGGCAGCCTTTGCGGGTTGGGCCAGACCGCGCCGAACCCGGTGCTGACCACCCTCCGGTATTTCCGCGAGGAATACGAGGCGCATATCCGGGGCCGCTGTCCGGCCGGAAAATGCGCGGCGCTGATCCGATACGTGGTGACCGAAAAATGCATCGGCTGTACGATCTGTGCCCAGCAGTGCCCCGCCGACGCCATTGCGCCGGTGCCCTATCGCCGGCATGAGATCGATGCGCAGGCCTGTACCCGCTGCGATGTGTGCCGGCAGGCCTGCCCGGTGGATGCCATCGAGGTGAGGGAGGCTGCATGCACACGCTGACGCTGGACGGCCGCCCGGTCTCGATGCCCGAGGGTTCGACTATTCTCGAAGCCGCGCGCCGGCTGGGGATCGCTATTCCGACGCTCTGCCATAGGGACGGGCTCCCGCCGGGCACCTCGTGCATGGTCTGCGTTGTGGAGATCGACCAGTCGAATCGCCTGGTTCCTGCCTGTGCCTATCCTGTCCGGACGGGGTTGGTTGTCCGGACCGACACCCCGTCCGTGCGGGACGCGCGGCGCGCCGCTGTGGAGCTGCTGATGGGCGAGCATGCGGGGGATTGCGAAGGGCTGTGCCGCCGCGGTTGCCCGGCCGGCATGAACATCCCGCTGATGATCCGCCAGCTTGCGGCCGGAAGGACGGCGGAGGCGCTGGAGACGGTGCGGCGCGATATCGCCCTGCCCGCTGTCCTGGGCCATATCTGCCCGGCGCCGTGCGAAAAGGTCTGCCGACGCGCCCGGCTGGACCAGCCGGTCTCCATTTGTCTGCTCAAGCGGTTTTCCGCCGACCACGGCCCGGCTGCCCCCGTGCGGGTGGCGCCGGACAGCGGCCGCCGCGTGGCCATCGTGGGCGCCGGACCGGCCGGTCTGGCGGCCGCCTTCTACCTGGGTCTGCTCGGCCACGCCTGCGTGGTGTTCGACGACCAGCCCGAGCCGGGTGGCGCCTTGCGGCGCGACGTTCCAATCGACCGGCTTCCCCGGGCCGTTTTGGACCGCGAGATTGAGGTGATCCGCGGTCTCGGCGTGTCTTTTCGCTCTGGTATCCGGATCGGGCGGGACCTGACGCTTGCAGACCTCCGCGGCGCGCATGACGCCGTGATTTTGACGGTTGGTGCGGCGGATGCGGCGCAGGCCGCGGCGCTGGGCCTGCCGGCTTCGCCGCAGGGTCTGCAGGCTGACAGTCACACGTTTGCGACTCCCGTTCCCGGCCTATTTGCCGCCGGCGGTGCGGTGCATCCCTTGAAAATGGCGATCCGCGCCTGCGCGGAGGGCAAGGCGTGCGCCGAAGCTTGCGATATGTATTTGAAAAGGGGTCAACCGGCCGCAGTGCCGCGGCGGTTCAACAGTGTCGTTTCCAAGCTCACGGATACGGAACTGCGGGATGCGCGAAGCCAGGTTTCGGAGGGTGCCCGGGTCGATCCGGCGGCGGGTGTGCCCGGTGGATTCACGGCAGCGGAGGCCGTGGCCGAGGCGAAGCGATGCCTGCGATGTGATTGCCGTAAGAGTGAGGCGTGCGGGCTGCGGGCCGCCGTCGAGACGCTCGGAGCCGACGCGCGGAGGTATGTGGAGCAGGAGCGGCAGCCGGTCGAGGTGCTGCGCCATTCGAACGGCCTCCTGTTTGAGCCTGGCAAGTGCATCAAGTGCGGCGTGTGCATCCGGCTCGCCCGACAGCACCCCGAGGTGCCGGGACTTGATTTTGCGAAGCGCGGCTTTCAGATGCGGGTCAGTCCTCCGGTCGGCGAGACGATGGCCACCGCGTTGGGCGGGGTCGCTGCCGCGGTGGTCGCGGCGTGTCCGACCGGCGCGCTGGCGTGGGACGAAGGGGAAGAAAAACCGGGCCTGGCACCCGATGAAAACCGGGGGGCGGCAGGGTGAAAATACTCCACATAGTTCCGGGAGCCGGCGGGGAGTTCTACTGTGAAAACTGTTTGCGTGACGCCGGGCTGGTGCGGATGCTCATCCGGATGGGGCACGACGTTACCCTCGTGCCGCTTTACCTCCCGATGTTCGCTGACGATGCGAATCTGGCCGGCAAGACGCCGGTGTTTTTCGGCGGCATCAATGTCTACCTGCAGCAGAAGGTTCCGTTGTTCCGGCATACGCCGCGCTGGTTGGATCGCTGGATCGATTCTCCCTGGCTGCTACGCCTGGCGGCGCGGCAGGCTGGTTCCACGCGCGCGCGGGACCTGGGAGAGACGACTCTCTCGATGCTCCGCGGCGAGCAGGGCTACCAGGCCAAGGAACTTGACCGTCTGGTCCGCTGGTTGAGCGAGTGTGGTCCGCCGGACGTGGTCCACCTGTCCAACGCGCTTCTGATCGGCCTCGCGGGTCGCTTGCGCCGGGAGTTGCGGGTGCCGATCCTCTGCTCGCTGCAGGACGAGGACAAGTGGCTGGACGCGATGAGGGAGTCAGAGGCCCGCGCCTGCTGGACGGCGATCGCGGAACGGGCCGCGGATGTGGATGCCTTTGTGGCGGTCAGCCGAGATTACGGCGATGCGATGGCCCGCCGCCTGGGGGTGGCGGCGGACAAGTTCCGCGTCGTCTATCCGGGCATTAATCCCGAGGGGTACCGTCCGGCTTCCCTCACGTTCGATCCGCCGGTGATCGGGTTCCTGTCGCGCCTGTCCCGGGGACAGGGGTTGGGAGAACTGGTGGAGTCCTTTATCGCGCTGAAGCGCGACCCGCGATTTGCTCGCGTCCGGCTGCGGGCGACCGGTGGTCAAGTCGGGGACGATCACCGGTTTGAGTCAGAATTGCGCCGGCAGCTGCTGTCTGCGGGCGTGGCGGATGACGTGGAGATCGTCCCCGTGTTCGACCCGGCAAGCCGGGCGGCGTTCCTGGAGTCGTTGTCGGTGTTGTGCGTGCCGGTGCCGGGCGGCCAGGCCTTCGGGTTGTTCGTCATTGAGGCCATGGCGGCAGGCGTGCCCTCGGTGGAACCCCGGGTCGGCGCGTTTCCCGAGCTGCTGGAGGGCGGCGCGGGGATCCTGTATGATCCGTCCGCGCCCGGGGCGTTGACGGCGGCGCTCGCCGCCCTGCTGGCTGATCCGGAAAAGGCGCGTGAGCTGGGGCGGCGCGCCCGCCAGGGTTTTCTGAACCGCTTCACCTTGGAGCGCATGGCCGCGGACATGGTGCGGGTGTATGAATCTGTGCGGGGGCCGCAATGAAATCGTTTTACTATGCCCTTGTGTCGATCACTCTGGCTGGGATCGGACAGATGGCGGCCGGTGATTGGACCACGTACCACGGGGACGAGGCGCTCCGTGGCGGCGTCGAGACGCGCCTGCCGGCCCAGCCGGTCCGGTTGTGGCGCTTCAATGCCGGGGCTTCGGTGACGCGCACGCCGGTGGCGTCCGGGGATACGATTGTCGTGGTCTCTGACGCCTCCGAGGTCATCGCCCTTGACCTCCACGGTGTCAGGCGGTGGTCCGCGAAGATGGCGGCCGGCAAGAGGGCGGACGGTAAATCGACCTTCCGGGAGTTCCTGGCGCCGCCGGCTATTGTGGAAGGCGCTGTGCTGATCGGTTCATCCGATGGCGTTCTGGTGGCATTCGACTTGATGACCGGCGCCGTCAAATGGACCAATTCGGTCGGGACCGGTGTGGCGGGATCGGTCGTCGGTTTCAAAGCGGCGAACGGTTCGGGACGGGTGGCGGCGGTGTCGCAGCCTGATGGCGTCCTGCATGCGTTCGATTTCGCCACCGGGACGAGGGTCTGGTCGTCCGGGCCTACGGCCCGGTGCGATGGCAGCCCGGCGTTCAGCCGCGGGCGGGTGGTGTTCGGGAGTTGCGCGGCGGCGTTGCATGTGATCGATGTGGCGGACGGTCGGCTGATCCGGACCGTTGACCTCGGTCCCGACAGCCAGGTGGCGGGCGGCGTGGCCCTGAGCGGGGACTGGGCCTTTGCCGGCACGCGAAACGGCGGCCTCGTGGGCGTGGATCTGCGCGACGGCGTGATCCGGTGGACCAATCGCGACGTCACCGGCGAGCTGTTTACAACGCCGGCTGTGAACGCCGACCGCGTGGTGACGGCGGCCGACGACGGGAAGGTGCGTTGCCTGCGCCGCTCCGATGGCACGATGGAATGGGCGGCAGCGATCGGAGCCGGTCCGGCGACGTCGCCGGTCATTGCCGGCGATACGGTGGTTGCGGCTGGAGGCGGGACCCTGTTTCTGCTCAGCCTGTCGGACGGGAAAAAGCTCTGGTCTGCAGCGGTCAGCGACACCACCTCCGGGCCGGCTATTGTCTGCCGGATGATCGTGATCGGGGGAGACGATGGGATGGTCAGCGCATTTGGGGAGGAGACGCCATGAGCGGATCGGCGATGCTGGAATTGGACCGGGTGACGTATGCGTACGGTGCCGTGCCAGTCCTGCGCGGCGTGAGTCTGGCGCTTGCCGAGGGGGAATCGATGGCCATTGTCGGGCCATCCGGCTGCGGCAAAAGCACGCTGCTTCATATTATCGGTTCGCTCGATCTTCCCTCGACCGGCACGGTGCGGCTGGATGGCGAGGATTTCGCACGTCTTGACGAGCGGGCGCTCGCGGCGCTGCGGAACCGCAAAATCGGCTTTGTGTTCCAGCTGCATCACCTGCTGCCCCAGTGTTCGGTTCTGGAAAATGTGTTGGTCCCGCTGCTCGTGAGCGGCGTGACGCCGGCGGGATACCAGCGGGCGCGGCGGCTCCTCGACCGCGTGGGTCTCTCGGGGCGGCTGGGGCACCGGCCGGCGCAGCTTTCTGGCGGCGAATGCCAGCGGGTTGCCGTCGTGCGCGCCCTGATCAACCGGCCGCGGTTGCTGCTGGCAGACGAGCCTACCGGTTCACTCGACCGCGCGTCTGCGGAGGCGCTGGCGGCGCTTCTTGCGGAACTGAACCGGGACGAAGGGGTGGCACTGATCTGCGCCACCCATTCGCGGCAGTTGGCCGCGCGCCTGGGCCGCGTGCTGTCCCTGGCGGATGGGGTACTTCAGTCCGGCGATGGGGGGGCGTTGGCTTGATGATGAATCGCCTGATGCTCATTTGTCGTAGCCTCTCTTATAACTGGCGCCTGCATGCCAGCGTGGCGGCCGGCGTTGCCATCGCCACTGCGGCGTTGACCGGCGCCCTGCTGGTCGGCGATTCGGTTGACCATTCCCTGCGACGGTTTGCGCTTCAGCGTTTGGGGCGTACGGAATGTGCCCTGCGGTTGATCAACCGAACCGTATCCTGCCGCCTGGCGGCTGAACTGACCCGGCAGACGGGCTATCCGATCGCCGCCGTGCTTCAGCTCCGCGGCACCGTGATAGTCGGGAGCGACGGCCGGCAGGTCAACCAGGCGCAGATTCTGGGCGTTGACAATCGCCTTGAGGAGTTCGGTGCCCTTCCTTCGCCCGGCGCCGGCGAAGCCGACGTGAACGCAGCCCTTGCCCGGCGCCTCGGTCTGCGTCCGGGCGATGAACTTGCGTTGAGGATTGCCAAACCGTCCCCATTGCCGCGCGAGGCGCCGCTTGCCGACCGCCGGGATCGCCCGACGGTGCGGGTGACGCTCCGGGTGCGACAGGTCGTTCCGGATGATCGCCTCGGCCGGTTCGGGTTCGCGGCCGACCAGACGTCCCCGGACAATGTGTTTGTGCCCCTGGCGTGGCTGCAGGAAAAATGCGGCCTGGCGGGGCGCGCCAACGTGCTGATGGCCGCCGCGCGGGACGGGAAGGCGCCCGACGCCGGGATGCTGGATGCCGCCCTGCGGGCGGTCTGGCAGCCGGCCGATTCCGGGCTTACGTTGCGCGAGGTGCCGGAGGCGGGAGTGAAGCAACTCGAGTCCGACCGGGTCTTTCTGGAGCCGGAAGTGGCGACCGGCGCCGGGCGGATCGCCGGTTCATCCGGCTCCCTGACCTATCTGGTCAACGCCCTCAGCGTGAACTCGAACGGGGTTGAGCGGATGACGCCGTATTCGTTCGTGGTCGCCTGCACGCCCTCCGCCGACTCGCGCCTCGGGCCGGTTCCGGCGTCCATGGCGGACGACGAAATTCTGATTAACCGCTGGCTGGCGGAACAACTTGCCGCAGGCCCGGGGGACAGCCTGATGATGTCCTATTATGAGCTCCCGTCATCCGGCGCACTTGTCGAACGAACTGCCCGGTTCCGCGTGCGAGCGGTGATTCCGATGGCGGACGCCGCTTGCGAGCGGAGACTGATGCCGGCCTTTCCGGGGCTGACCGACGTGGAGAGTTGCTCAGACTGGGACATCGGTTTTCCGATGAATCCCGAGTGGCTCAAGGACGCGGCCAATGAAGCCTATTGGAAGGCCTACCGGGCGACGCCCAAGGCGTTTGTCACGCTGGCGACCGGGCAGCGCCTATGGGGCAACCGGTACGGCAACCTGACGGCCATCCGCTTCCTTCCGGGCGAAGCTGGTCAGCCGACGTCCGCAACGATTGCTGCGCTTGTGGATCCTGCGAAAATGGGGCTGCTTTTCCAACCCGTTCGCGCCGATGCGATCAAGGCCGTGGACGAGGCGATCGACTTCGGCGGCCTTTTTCTCGGGTTGAGTTTCTTTCTGGTCGGCGCGGCGCTGGCGCTGACGGCCCTCCTGTTTGCGCTGGGCGTGGAACAGCGCGCGTCGCAGACCGGGTTGTTGCTGGCTCTGGGATACACGCCCCGGGCGGTTCTTTTTCTTCTGCTGGGTGAGGGTCTGGGGGTTGCCGTTGCGGGCGTGGCGCTTGGGACGGCGCTTGGGATGGCGTATACCCGGTTGCTCCTGTGGGGATTGGCCGCCCTGTGGCCGGACGCCGTTGCCGGAGCCGTGGTGACATATCATGCCCGCCCGGAATCCCTGCTGACAGGCGCGGCGGCGGGGCTGCTTGGCGCTTGGGCGGCGATGGCTGTTGCGTTGCGCTGCCAGGCCCATCGTCCGGCCCGGGAACTCCTGTCCGGCGGATTTCCGGTGTCCGCCGTCGCGCCGCGTGGCGGTCGCGTGGCGCTGGCGCTGGCCCTGGCGGCCACGGTAGGCGCGTGTGGAATTGTGGCGCAGGCGGTGGGGAGAGACGGCGCGGTCGAGGCGTTTTTTGGCGCGGGCGCGCTGTTGCTGGCGGCTTCGTTCGGGTATGGGTGGTTTGCGCTCGGGCGCCTTGCGGCGGGTGGGCGTGCTGACCGACTGACGGTGACCGGGCTCGGGTTGCGCAACGCCGGTCGCCGGCCGGGACGCAGTCTGGCGGTGGCCGGACTGCTTGCCGTGGGATGTTTTATGGTCCTGGCGGTCGCCTCGATGCAGGAGGACGGCGCTGCCCGGGCGCGGGATCGCCGCTCGGGCACGGGCGGGTTTGCTTTTTATGGACAGACCACGCTGGGCATGACGCGGGAAGCGGTTCGGACTGATTCGCCGGAGCGCGCGGAAGGCCGGGCCGGTGTGGAATGGGTTCCGATCCGGCGCTTTGATGGCGACGACGCGAGCTGCTTCAACCTCAACCGGGCGAAGACGCCGAACCTGCTTGGCGTGGACGCCGCGGATTTTGTCCGGCGCGACGCCTTTGCGGATCCGGAGCTTTGGGATCTGCTGGACCGGCCGCTCTCGGACGGCGTGGTGCCTGCCTTGGCGGGCGATGCGGACACCGCCATGTGGGGCCTCAAGAAGAGCGCCGACGGGGGGGTGGGGAACGACCTTGAATATCGGGACGAACAAGGGCGGCGGTTTTCCGTGCGGTTGGTGGGCAAACTGCCCATGCGGACATCCGTGTTTCAGGGCTCCGTGCTGATATCCGAGCGGGCGTTTAACGCGAAATATCCCTCCGAGGACGGCTATCGCGTGTGGCTTGTGGATGCGCCCCCGGAGCGCGCCGGGACCGTCGCGGATCGCCTGGTGCGCGACTTCGATCGTATGGGATTGGATCTTGAGCCGGCGGACCGGCGGGTGAGGGCGTTTGGCGCCGTCCAGCGCGCTTACCTGCGCATCTTCCTCGCGTTGGGCGGACTCGGGTTGTTGCTCGGGAGCGCCGGCATGGGGTTGGTGGTGTTGCGCAACGTGCTGGAACGGCGCGGTGAACTGGCGGCCCTGCAAGCGATGGGCTTTGATCGTGCGGCCGTGCGGCGCGTGGTGTGGAGCGAACATGTCCTGTTGCTGGGGTGGGGAATCGCCGGCGGGTTGAGCGCCGCAGCGCTGGCTATTCTGCCCAGCTTGCGGGCGCCCGGCGCGGAGGTTCCCTGGGCGGGCCTGGCGGGGCTTGTGGTCGCCCTTGTGGCCTCGGGCCTGGGGTGGGTGATGGCGGCCGTGGCGTGGGCGACGCGCGGCCGTCTGCTGGATGCGCTGCGTCATGAATGAGCGTGGCGGCTTGGCACTCCTTTTGAAACGACGATTTTGGCTTGACGCCCCAGGCTCGCAGCAATAGGGTGCGGAACAGTTTATTGTGGAGGAAAGACGGATATGTGCAAGGTAAAGAGTGGGAACGTCACCGAACGGGCCAGTATTAGCAACAGCATGGCCATATTCCTTGTCCGCTTCGCCGGAGCGGTTGCCGTTGGTTTGGTGCTGCCCAACGTGGCTGTTGCGGGCGAAACGACAGCCGGACAGTCCTGGACATCCCAGGTGGTTGTGGTGACGGCCCGCAAGTGGGTGGAGCCCCTGCAACAGGTGCCGGGATCGGTGGCGGTGCAGTCGGCCGACGATCTGGCCGCCGCCGGCGCAAAGGATTTGCGCGACGCGGTCCGCAGCGTGCCCAATATCACGCTCGGGGAGTTCACCACACGCCGGCTCACCTTCCCCTATATGCGCGGCATCGGGTCCGGGCAGAACGCTCCGGCGGTGATCACCTGTCTGGATGGCGTTCCCCAGCTCTCCTATGTCACGGCAAACCAGGAACTGCTCGGGGTGGAACGGGTCGAGTATTTGCGTGGTCCGCAGGGGGCGCTTTACGGGCGGGATACGCTGGGCGGTGTCATCAACATTGTGCCTCGCCTGCCGTCGGGCGAGTCCATCCGGTCCGTTTCGTTTTCGGCTGGCAGCGCCGGCCTGTTTGACGGCCGCTTTACCGCGGAAGGGGCGCTGGCCGGTTCCGGTGCGCTGGGCAGCCTGAGCGGCGGCACCGCCACCCGCGAGGGCTACACGCAGAACGACGTCACCGGGAACGATCTTGACAGCCGGGAGGCGTGGTTCGGCCGCGCGCAGATCTACCTTCCCGATCAGGGGCCGTGGGATTTCCGCCTGAGCGTCACGGCGGAGCGTGACCGGGACGGCGATTACGCGCTATACGACCTGTCCAGCATTCGCGCCCGTCCGCATCATGTCCGCCATGACTATGAGGGGAATAATGACCGGGACCTGGTTCAGCCGGTCCTGACGGCTCGGCGTCTTGGCGGGGCGGTCGACCTGGTTTCCATCACGGCCTTTCAGGGGTGGCGAACGGACAGCAGCACCGATCTGGACACGACGCCCGTGGATTTGCAGCGCAAGAACGTGGAGGAGGACTACGGTGCCTGGATCCAGGAGCTGCGCTTAGCCTCGCCGACCGATGCCCCTGTTCAACTGACGGACCGGATCGCGATGCACTGGCTGGGTGGTCTTTTTGCGTTTGACAGTCAGTATGAGCAGAATGCGGTCACAGACTACCGGTCGGGGGGCGTTGCCATGGGCTTTTGGCCAGGGCCGTTCCGGATGGCCACCGACGCCGATCTGGACACCCTTGGCGCCAGCGTGTTCGGTCAGGTCACGTTCACGCTGGATGAGCGCTGGGAACTGGGCCTCGGCCTGCGGGACGATTTCGAGCATCACGCGGCGGACCTGGGCAGCCGGATTCCATCCGGTCCGGCGCTGTCGTCATCCGATCCGTCTGACGATTTCAATCAGGTCAGCCCGCGCGCCTCGCTCGGTTATCGTTTCACGCCGCAGGCCATGGCCTACACCCTTGTGTCCCAGGGGTATCGGGCCGGCGGGTTTAACGCGGTATCGCCGCCGGGCCGCGACTCCTACAACGAAGAGACCAGTTGGAATTATGAGGCCGGGCTGAAAACCGACTGGTTTGAAAAACGCCTGATCGCCAACGTGGCGCTGTTCCGGACGGAGTGGGACGATCTCCAGATCAATTCGCACGTGCCGGGTGGAAATGCCAGCGAATACTTCATCGAAAACGGCGGCGAGGCCGAGAGCCGGGGGGTCGAGCTTGATTTGACGGCCCGGCCGATGAAGGCGCTGAGCCTGTTCGGCGGCGTGGGCTTTATCCATGCCGAGTATGGGACGGGAAGCCGATCGGCTGACATGCCTGTCGGCGGCTACGACCTGCCGTTCGCGCCCGATTTCACGTGGCATGCCGGCGCGCAAGTGACGCAGGAGTTGACCCTGCAGCGGCAGGTTTTTATGCGCCTGTCAGTCACCGGCACGGATCGCTATTACTACGATGCGTCCAATCGCGAATCGCAGAGGCGTTACGAACGGGTTAATGCGCGGGCGGGTTATGCGACGGGGGTGTGGCGGGTCGAGGGCTGGGTCGAGAACCTGTTCGACCGCGACACGGTGCCCCTGGCCATTCCTTACGGGCAGGACGCGTCCGGTAATCCGTTCTACGTGGGCGAAAGCGGAACGCCGCTCACCCTGGGCATGTCGCTGACGCGGGCGTTCTGATAGGGCGAAGCCAATATAGTATCTTTCAGCGAACGCCTCTGATTGGCCTGAGGCCGCTTCGGCCGATAGGCCTGATCAAGTTCGGATTGTTATGTCTTGTTTCCACCGCGAGTCTCACACAAAGGCACCAAGTCCACAAAGAAGAAAATCTGGTTGTCTTATTCCTTCTGGCTGTGTCTTCGTGTTTTGGTGTGCTCCCCTTTTATCGTTCATCCCGAACGTCGGCGACTTGCGTGAGCCGCGCTAGCGGCGATAGGCCCGACGACATGGTTCGCTCAGATTTCTTTCTGAATGTCGGCTCGTGTAAGTTCACAATCCCGGAGAATCTGGGCTAGAAGGCCTCGTCCGATAGTCTCGCCGCGGTGGACAGGAACCACCGTGCATCGGCCGTCGCTGTGACGTAGAAAATGGTGGCTTCCTTTGATCCGAATGACATCAAACCCCAGCCGACGAAGAACCTTGATCAGTTGCGCGCCATGGAGTGCAGGGAATGTGCTCATGCTATGACAGCGACACGCTGGACACCGACAAACTGATTGGAAACCGGCTCTTCAACTTCAAGACATAACTCGATGGCTTCCCGGATCCGCTTCATAAGAACATCGAGAGACTTCGCCTGTGTATGACAGCCTCGTAACGCGGGAACGGACGCGACGAAGTATCCGTCCTCATCCTTCTCGATCACCACATTGAATTCCTTGGTCATCTGTGAATCTCCACGTTTGTGATAAGACAATACCACAAAGAATCGGTAAAATCATCTTTTTTCTTGGGCGAACGTTCACGAGCGCGTTGCGTCACAATTATTGACACCGAAGAGAGTGGGCGCATGAGCGACGAATATAGCCGTTGCGTCAAAATGACGACACCCAAAGAATGTAGGCATGATAATGAGTAAAGAGTCGACTAGGGAATACACGGCCCGGATTCGAGACCG
>CAMDGM010000005.1 GCA_945898015.1 PVC group bacterium
TGATCCGTGAAATCCCACTGGTGTGAATGCTGGGCATTGATGTAACCGAAATCGCTGAAGAACTTGCCGCCTTTGAGTTTGAGGCCCCAAGGCAGACAGGTGGTTTCGATCACGGCTTCCTCCATTTCCGCACTTTCGAGGTCAATGGCCGCAATAGCCCAGCCCTTAAAGTAAGGGTCCACGTCCGCAGAGAACTGCAGTTCCAGATGCCGCAAGTTGAATCCTTCGTCTGGCCCATGGTGATGATGCTCCTCACCACTGTGTATGTGGCCGAAGCCGGACATCTCCGCCAGAATGTGGCTGATGCCTTCCTTCGAATCGTCAGCGTGGTAAAACATATCCACAATGGCCGACACGTCGGGGTTGAAGGATTGGAAGCTGCGGGGTGCGCCTGAAAGGCCTGTGCCTGGCGAGGTAGGTTGGGCGGCGGCATCTGTCGATGTCAGATAAGCCGCCAAAAGCGGTAGAACGAAAAGCGCGACATAATTGCGCATGAGAATACTCCTGTTGGGATTGGTTTTTGAGTCGCATGATCCGGGCAAACGCCCGATTGCTTCGTGACGGTGTCACGACAAAGATAAAGGGCGACTCAAGCCGGCGGCGCGCGCGCCTGGGTGGCGGTGCGGGGGGAGAATTGCGGAATAAACCGAGCCGCGGGGATAAGCGTATCGACCATGCGAACGGTATCCACGGGCGCCAGGATGACCGCCGAAAGCTGGAACGGGGTATGGGCCGTTTGGCAGATGAGGCAGTGGCCCGCATCATGTGTGGCATGCTCGTCGGCGCAACACGCCTGGTGAATGAACGGAACAATCAGAGCGCCAGTGATGAAGAGAAGCGCAAGTAAGATGGCGGATAAGCGTTTCATGATCCAGAATAAAAAATAATGCCACTTCCTCCTATCGCTGTCAAATGCAAAGGAATCGAAAATGTCTTTCACGCCACTCCCACGCCACTTCCGCTTCGTGCTTGCGTTCCCCACCGCGTTTCAGTATGTTCTTATCTATAGTAACGCTTGGTCGGGACGGGCTCGTCAGGCGTGTGCCTATGCCGTCCGAAAAGCGATTGCCGATCGGTTATATTGAGAGAAGGAGGTTCGAAGGATGAGCGAGATCACCAAGATAATCCTGACCGAAGATGACATGCCGCGGCAGTGGTATAACATCCAAGCTGATCTTAAGCATCCGCTTCCCCCGCCTGTTGACAAGGAAGGGAAGCCCATCGGCCCCGACGCACTGGCGCCCGTCTTCCCCATGAATCTGATTGAGCAGGAGATGAGCACCCAGCGCTGGATCGACATCCCCGAAGAGATCCTGGAGGTCTTGAGCCTGTGGCGGCCATCCCCTCTCTATCGCGCGAGGCGGCTGGAGAAAGCCTTGGGAACCCCCGCAAAGATTTATTACAAGAACGAGGGTGTATCGCCGCCGGGAAGCCATAAGCCCAATACCGCCATCGCACAGGCATATTATAATCGTGAATTCGGTATCAAGCGATTGACAACGGAAACCGGGGCCGGCCAGTGGGGAAGCGCCCTGGCCTTCGCCTGCCAGCTCATGGGCCTGGAATGCAAGGTGTTCATGGTTCGGATCAGTTTCGACCAAAAACCGTTCCGCAAGATCATGATGCAGACATGGGGGGCGGAGTGCGTGGCGAGTCCGAGCACCGAGACGCAAGCCGGCCGCGCCATCCTGGCCCAAGATCCCGATACGCCGGGCAGCCTTGGGATTGCCATCAGCGAGGCAATCGAACAGGCGGTTCAAACCGATAAAACCCGATATGCCCTTGGGAGCGTGCTCAACCATGTGTTGATGCACCAGACGATCATCGGACTGGAGGCGAAGAAACAGTTCGCGAAAATTGGTGCGTATCCGGACATCGTGATCGGCTGCTGCGGAGGCGGTTCGAATTTCGCGGGCCTTGCGTTCCCATTCCTGGCCGACAAGTTCAACGGCAAAGACGTCCGTGTGATTGCCATCGAGCCTACGGCCTGCCCGACGTTGACGCGTGCGCCATTTGCATACGATTCCGGCGATGTGGCCATGATGACTCCATTGCTGGCGATGTATAGTCTGGGCCATACCTTTGTCCCGCCGCCGATTCATGCCGGTGGCTTGCGGTATCACGGCATGGCCCCGCTTGTAAGTCACATGCTGAGGGAAGGCATGATCGAAGCAGTCGCTATGCCTCAGCTTGAGTGCTACAAAGCCGCTCTCTTGTTTGCCCGCACCGAGGGCTTTATCCCTGCGCCCGAAACTGCCCATGCTATTGCCGCGGTCATTCGGGAAGCCGACAAGGCCAAGGAAGAAGGCAAGGAAAAGACGATCGTCATGAACTGGTCGGGCCATGGGTTGATGGATCTGAGCGGCTACCGTGCGTATCTCGAGGGCAAGCTCTCGGACTTTATTTTGCCTGAAGAGATGCTGAAGCGATCGATCGCTTCGATGGAAGGGCTGCCGAAACCGCCGGAGTTGTAGAAGACAGAAGCGGAATCTTACCGGGCGCGTCGCCGACCAGGTGGGCCTATCCGGGCGTCAACCGCCTCGGCAAAGAACTCGTCTTCTTCATCGATGAGTGCGCCGACGCGATATCCGGCCTCCTCCAGCAGGCGCCGTAGGGCGCGCGCGCCGGGCATCCGGTCATGCCGCACCGGCTCCGAAAATCCGGAATGACGAGCGTTGAGGTTCTCGCTTCCTTCCAGATTGGCGATCACCAGCCGTCCGTCGGGGGCAAGTCCGGGACGAAAGCGTCGCAAAATCGCGCTCTTGTCTTCGAAATGTGGGAACACGCGGAAGAAAATCACGAGATCCCAGGCAAAGGACTGGACCGCGATGGTTTCGGCTTCGGCGCAAACGAGTTCGACGTTGGTCCTATTCGCAAGCCGGTGTCGGCCTTCTTGCGCCATACCCGGACTGCAATCGAAAGCGAGCACACGGCCCAAAGGCCCCACCCAATCGGACAGGTATTCCGTCAACGGTCCCGCCCCACAACCTGGCTCGAGCACGCGCCGCCCGGCCAACTCCCCAAGCCGTTCTTTCAAGCGCAGAACCTTGAGGCGGTCTGCGTTCGTGAACAGCAGTGGATTCCCACTGACCGCGAGGCGGTCGAAATAGTCGTTCTGGTTCATCACCAACTCCGGTTTGTTTCCACAGCGTCCCGTCCTTTGCACGTGCGCCAAACCAGGGAAACCGCATAGACCAACGCCGAGACCAGCACAATACTCGCACCCGCCGGCCAGTTTAAGCCGAATGACAAGGCGAGACCGCCTGCGGCGCAGAGCGCGCCCAGCACCATGGACCCGATAACGGCAGTCCGATACGTTTGCGCCACCTGCATGGCGGCAACCGCCGGATTGGTCAACAGGCTATACAGCATCAGCCCGCCGACGATGTTAAGGTTGACGGTGACGGTGAATCCGCACAACGCGATGATGGCGTAGTAGATCGCCGCGGCATGAATGCCAGAAGCCCGCGCAATCTCGCGGTCGAATAGAACGGCCTTGGTCTCCTTGGCGAAGACGATCAGCAAGATCAGCGGCAACAGCCACGCCAAGGCCAGCGGAGGGATGTCCGCCCAGCGAACCAGCAACAAGTTGCCCCACATCAGTCCGAGCAGTTCCGAGCGCCGGTCCTGCATGAGGCCGATCCCCAGAAAGGCCAGTCCGAGCGTCAGCGAAAACAGGATGCTCATAACCGTATTGGCATGTGTCCGTGTCTTGTCGGCGATTGGTCCCACAAGCGCGGCGACGGCTAGCGAGGCCACAAGGGCGGTGCCCAGGACGGGTGTCCCGAGGAAATAGGCCAGCACGGCGCCCGCCAGGGCGGCATGCGACAGGCAGACACCCATGAACGGCAGGTTCAACGAGATCAGAAGAAAACCGGCCAACCCGCAACCGGCGCCGCCGATCAACGCGGTCAGCAGCCATTTGATTTGAAGCACCGTCATCGCAAGGCCTCCGGCAAAACGACATACCGTCCGTCTGTTTCGAGAATGCGCAACGGCAATCCGTAGAGTTCCGACAAAAGCGCGGCGTCCATGGCCTCGGCCAGGGTTCCCATGCGGATCAAACGGCCACCGCTCAGGATGGCCGCATGAGTAATTCCAGCCGGCAGGTGCCGGGGATCGTGGGTGACCATGATGACCGTCAATCCCAAGGTCCGCCACAGCCGCCCAACGAGTTGCGTAATGGCTTCCTGCCAGCGAAAGTCGAGATGACCAGCGGGTTCGTCCAGGAGAAGAAGATCCGGCTGCTGCGCCAGAGCGCGCGCCAAGTGGACTTTCCGTTGCTCGCCACCGGAAAGCACACCGAACGCGCGGTCGGCAATGCGGTCAAGTTCCACCTGCCGCATCGCGTCGTCGCAGATTTGCCGGTCCTCAAGAGTCAAAGAGCGGCCAGCCCCCCTGACTCCTGCGCGGCCCATTTCAACCACCTCGCGAACACAGAGCGGCATGACCGAAGCGCCCCTCGAATGCAACTGTGGCACATAGCCGATGCGCCTTCGCAGGCGCCCCCGCGCAAACGGCGAGAGCCGGGAAACCTCTGCGTCCAGCACCTTCAAATAACCCGAGAACGGGGTAGTAAGGGCGGGAATCACGTTCAGCAGGGTGGTCTTGCCGGCGCCGTTCGGCCCCAGGACAGCCAGAAAAGCGCCTTGGGGCAGGACAAGCGACACCTGGTCCAAGATAACCGTTCGGCGATGCCGCACGCTCAACTCACGCATCTCTACCGCCGCCTTCACGGTAATCCTTTCAGGAGGGCGTTGACATTGGCGTCAAACAACCGCCAATTCGCCCCCGCCTCCCCGCTGTCTGGAAAGTTGCTGAGCATGAGGCCCGGCAGGCCGGATGCTTCGGTCAGTGCCTCCAGGTGATGCGGCCCCCACTGCCGGTTGCCAATCACCGCTTCGGCGCCCCCCGTCCGCGCCATATCCGCAGCACGGCTGAGTTGCCACACGGACTCGTCCGTCCCAGCCTGGAAGGTCGACACCACGTTCAGGCCCAGCCATTGGCAGAAATCGCGCTGGTAACGGGCGCAGAACACCTTCCGGCCTTGGAATCGTTCCGCGCGCCTGGCGAACCCTTTTTCCGCATCCGCGGCCTTACGCTTGATGCCGGTCATGCCGGAATCGATGCCGGCGGCCTTGTCCGGCCATGTTTGCGCCAGACGATCCGCCAGTTCCTCGCACATGGCCACATAGTTGCTGGGAATGGTGAACGCCGAACGCGAAACAATGCCGACGATGCGATTGGTCTCCAAACCCGACTTCGCAACACCGGCGTCAAGTCCGGATTGAAAGTCGTGTCGAATGAAGAGCGCGGCAGACGAGAGGTTTTTGACTTGGCCGGGATCGAGATCGAAATGGCCGGGGCAGGATCCGGGCGGCATCAGGCGAAGAATCGGAACGTCAGGCCCCATCAGGTCGCGCACGGCCGTCTCGATCAGCGTGGTGGTCACGACGACGGCCGGTCTGTCAGTCTGGCGCTCCGTGCAGGCCGGGAACGTCAGGACGGCCAGAAAGAGCAGCAGGGGGGCGATGGTTTTTCGTTTCATGGCGTCTGGAACGCACTCCCTTCTTTGGGTTTAATCCGCGCGATCACGCCGTCGTCTCCAACTCCGCGATACCACGTAAAGCCGGGAACCGGTGCCCGCGCGTGGAGCGCTTTATTCCGGCTCTGGCGGGGGCCCAGGCTCCACACCACCCAAGCCAGAGGCGCCTGCGTGTCGTCCCAATAGCGGCCGTTTTGGCTTTGACAAGCGGGAAAGTCATCGGGGATGAACATGGCAAAATTCTCGTCCTGGCGCGACCCGTTCAACAGATAGGGGCCGATGGCGGCGTATTTATACGTGTGGCCGGGGTTGAAGGGATCCTCCATCGCGCTCGACACCCCTTTCTTTGAACTGCCGGGCAGATAACCGCCCTGCACCAGTTCGGGCGGCAACTGACACCAGTGGTCCCGCTCGCTTGAATTGCACGACACGCGGACGGACGGATAGCAGGCATGACTATCGAAATACAACTCCAGTGCGAGTTCGATCTGCCGCAACTCGACCTTTACCTTGGCCACTCGTGCCTTTTCGCGCGCCGCCGATAGCGCAGGCACAAGCAGTCCGGCAAGCAGCCCGACGATCGCCAGGACTACCAGCAGTTCGAAAAGCGTGAACCCCCGCTTGTTCATTTCTGTTTCAACCTGTAAAATCGCACCGGACCGGTAACCGCGGGATCTTCTTCCACGGAAATCCACTTTACAGGCGCCGTTTGGACGCGCTGCCAACCCGACGTGATCGTCAGGTTGGTCGAGTATTCCAGGTTATAGTTCGTATAAGTCCCGGACCAGTAGATCAGCATTTTTCCGCTGTTTTGCACCAGTTTAAGCGTTGGGCCGGTCTCCTGGACAAAAAGCTCATAGCCGTACCGGCCGTCCGATCCCGACCCCGACTCTTGGTTGATGACACCCACGGCCGAGAACCAATTGACCGGCACGGTGCCCAGATCGGTCAGCGGCATGCGCAGGTTGAAGAACCTGTTTTCGCCGTCCGTGACAGTGCACAGTCGGTCCACCCAATTCGTCTTTCCCCAGCCCGTCGAGGCGAAGTCGTTCGTCGCCATGCGGATCGATTCGAGCCGCACCCGCATGCCCTGATAGCGCTCGCCTCCAGTCTGCCGGGTCTGATCGAAGATGTCCTCGTGCGTCCCAGGATTGCCGTCGTTCTCGTTCACGAGGTCCGACAAGCGGATCACTTCGGGATCGGGAAGGCCATAGCCGGCCTGGACTAGGGTGATGGCGAAATTGTTGGCGGTCGTTACCCGGTGAGACTCGTTAATATTAACCTTGCCTCCATAAAAAAGCGACTTCTTGGCCGTCACCTCCACCAAGTCACCCTTGCGGAAACGGCGCAGGGAATTGGTATCGTAGTTGACGCGGGCCATTTCGTTCGACCATTCCGACTCGGAGTAAGCGTTTCCTTCTGGGATCCAACCGCCGAGGCTGTTGTAGTTCTGCCCCATCCAGCAGGCGGTTCCGCCGCGGTCGTTCTCCGCCACGGTCTGTAAGAACAACTGCCACTGAGCCCCCATGGTGGATTCGTTTTCGGCATCCGGATCCCAAGTGGAGTCCAGCATCTCCTCGGGATCGTTCAGGATAACGCCCCGGATGGTGAAGGGATAGGCCCCCGCCCATATACTGACGCCGCTGGCATTGACGGCCTGGAGATTCGTGTGTGTTTCCGACTGGCCCCAAGCCGTTGCGCCAAGAAATAGACCGCCTAAAAACGAGACCGCCCATGTGCTCTTCATTTCCTCATTTCCCTTTCCGTTAAATGGATCGGCGTGTTACTTATCATAGAATCGTAATACTCAACAAGCGAATTAAATCGAGGGGGCTTCTTTTTCGGAAAGATGGATCAGGGCATGCGCGCGCCGGTCGTACCGGCGGCGAGCGAAACGTGCTTCAGTCCTTTGACGGTTTTCAGCCGCTTGGCAACGGCTTCGATCTCGGCAGGCGTGCCCCTCACGGCGACGATTTCCAGGCAGTTGTCGTGATCCAAGTGGATGTGCTGAGTCGAGATGATGGCGTCATGGCAATCGTGCTGCAGATCCATCAGCCTTTTCACGACATCCCGCTTGTGGTGGTCGTAAACCAACACGATGGCGCCGGCGACTTCCGCACCCGCCTGCCATTCCGTTTGAACCAGAGTGGCGCGGATCAGATCGCCGACGGCTTTGGAACGAGTCGGACAACGCTCGGCCTTGATCTTCCGATCGAACTCGGACACCAACTCCTTCTCTAGCGACACACTGAATCGAACTATCGACATTTTGTCCTCATTGGTCTGGGGGTGAGCATACCAGTGTCCCGCCCCCTGATGCAACAACAAGGACAACTGAATGCGGCAGTTCTGAAGCGTGAGAAGGACATAACTGGTTGCGAGGACAGGGTGTTTTCCCATGAGGCCCAGTGATGATGGTCACAGCCTGCTCCTTCCTGCTGTTAATCCGATTATCCGGAAGGCTGTACATGAACGTAGGCGGTGTCCGTTTCCGAATACGCGTCACCTCCGGCGGCATTTGTGCTGCTGCCCGTGACCCCCGGGATCGTGGACGTGCAAATCACGGCGATCGTTGACCGGTTGCTTATCGAACTGGAGGCCGACGACAGGAGGGTGAAAACGACGGTATCACCCTGACGCACACTCAGAGACGCGCTGCCGTCATCGGGGTCCAGCGACCAGGCATATGCATAACCGCCAGAGACCTTGAAGGTCTGCGACTGGCCTTCTCCCAACGTAATGCTGCCCGGTGCGATCTCGATCCTGTCCTCCGTCGAGTTCATCTCACAACCGGTCTGGAGGGCGCTGCCTGCGGTCAATATGACAAGCACGACCGCAGGGATAAAGCGATTTCTCATCACAGCCTCCTTCGATCATCGGTGGATTGGCGCCCCTGTCCATCAGAAGGGGCCGCGTCCTTGTTGAAGCCACGAGAGGGGCCGAAAGGGCAGGCACTCAGCCAGCTTCCGGCCCCCATTCAAAGGAAGAACGCCCGCTACTTGCTGGCGAGGCGCAGTTGCTTCATCGTCTGGCCTGACGAGTCCATCACACCGGCGTATTCGGCCTTCGTCGTGCCGCTTTCGGTCGCCAAGCGGATCAGAAGGAAGTAACGTCGATAGGTATCGCTCTTCACCGCGGGGCAGACCGGTGCGGAGTCCAGCCCGCTCCTGGTGCTGCCGATCACGGAGGCATACTGCCCTATGCCGAACGCCAGCAGGATGCCGCCGTTGCTCTTCAACTGCGGCATGACCACGTCGGTGCTCGTGTTGGTGCAGGGCGTCCCGTTGATGAGAATCTGCTGGCTGAGCGAGAATCGCACATCCTGGCCGCACGCCTGATACACCAGGGCGCCATATGGGGCAATAGAACCGCCGCTTCCCGAAACGGTGATAGGATTGACGCACGGGACCGCCAGGCCATTGCTGATGGACGTCGAGAGGCTCAGGCAGGTGTCCGGATCCGTCGATGACCCGGTCGGCCATTCCCCGTCGTCGCCCTGGTTGAAGCGGCTCCCGTTGTTGTATCGCATCAGGTAGGTCAAGCCGAGGGACTTCAGCGCATCGACGTCGCTCTGGGTCAGGTGATACTGGGTCAGCAGGGGCGGAAAAGTCAGCCCGTACTGAGTGACCGAATAATACAGCGGTCCGGCGATCCCGACGTTCAGAGTTGAGTTCGTGAGGATCAGCAACTCCGCCGTGCTGGTCGAATATGTGTTGACCGTGCCGCTAGCCTTGCCCGTGACGACCAGATCCAGGCGATTGAGCTTGCGGTCATTGGCGACCATGTAGGCCTCCAAGGCGGGGCCGATTCGGGAGAGGTTGGCCATGTTGAGTGCATCGGCCGACTTCGTCTGCACCCCCGAAAGACGAGATAGTGCAATCGTCGCCACAATCGCGATGATCGCGACCACGACCAACAATTCTATCAAAGAGAAACCGTTATTCTGCTTCTTCATTTCTGTCTAATCCTTTCATGAGAGGCACCGCCGACCCAGGGCGGCGATGCCGTTGTGGTGGTTGCCCATGTCCGACTTCCAACAATAAAAGGGGGGATCCTGATTGGCCAGAACGCGCCCAGGCTGCCGATCCGCGTCGCGCCGCGCCTTTTCATATGCGGCTTCCGTCACCTCCTTCCTCCCAGGCAGCACTCTTATAAACGCTGATGGCCTCCAAAAAGTTCACTGCGCCGGCGGTTGATCGTCTTTCCCCCGCGGGTTCCTGAACGTATTCATGTCTCCTTGGGCTTCGGGCTGCGAGGGATGCACGGACAACCCCTTCATCAGGTTTCGGCTGATCCCTTCGCCCTCGGCGGGGGTGCTGATGACGTGCGGCCGGATCATGATAACCAACTCGTTGCGGGTCTTCGTTTTCGTTTCCCGGCGGAACAGGATTCCCAAAAAGGGGATGCGCCCCAAAACCGGCACCTGAGCCCGAACATCGGATACTTTCTCTTCGATGAGCCCCCCGATCGCAACGGCCATGCCATCCTTGGCGACAAATGTGCCGCTGATCGATTTGGTGGCCACGACATCCACGCTGACATTTTGGACGGCGCCGGACGATACGACAATCGGAATGGTGGCGCCACCGGAGTGGATGGACGAATCTTCCTGGAGCAGGCGCAGGGTTACCGTGCGGTCCGAGTTGATGTTGGGCGTGATCAGCAGCGTCGTTCCGACGGGACGGAACTCGATTGACGTGTTGGGCGTGGTGGCCACGGTGTTTTCCGTGATGAGGGTTTGCCCTGTAATGTTGCGGACGAGCGGTCGTTCCTCGCCAAGGAACAGGCGCGACACTTCGTTATTGGCCGTCAAGAGCAGCGGCGTGGCCAGGCTCGTCACCCGGCCTCGTTCCTCCAGCACCTGCATCCGCGCTCGAAAATACTCGTTCACGATCTGGAACGTCATATCGCCCGAATTCAGCACGGCGCCGCCAGGCGTCATCGAGCCGGCGGCCGGAGGGAGTATCTCGCCGCTCGTGAACCCGGCCGTGGTCAATCCGACGCCGCCTTTGGTCGAGGCCACGGCGTTGAACTGGTAATCGAAAACCGAGTTGAACCCGTCGCTTAAGTCCACGCTCAGCACCTTGACTTCCAGCAGGACCATGGACGTGGGTACGTCCAGTCGCCGCACGAGTGCGCGAATGTCCTCCATGGCGCGGAGGTCGCTCGTGCGAACGATGATCATGTTGTTGCGGCGGCTGACCGTGACAAGGATGCTGGCAGGTCGTTGGCGGTACGCGTCCAGCGCGGTTGGGGTTCCGTTGGTGGACGCATTGTCGGTCGTTATCAAGCGCTGCACGCGCTGGGCCTGTTCGGGTGTGAGATTACGAAACTCCGCGGTCGGCGGCGTCGCTCCCGCACCGCCGCCTGTCGCTCGATCCGAAGACCAAACCGTTGTCCCGTAGGCGCCGCCCGAGACGACCGTGGTGCCGATCCCGCCGGAATTGTTGAGTCCCTGAAGCGTGCCCAGCCCCTGACTGCGCTGGTTGATCAGGTCGAACCGTTGGAACCGCTGCGCCAGATCGCGCGACTCGTCGGTGATATCATCCCGCCCCATCGATAGCAGGACCCGGTCGCCATAGAGGTTTTGGATCACCGCCGCGACTTCCAGCACATTGGGGTAAAGCAAAGTGAATACGTCGCTCTGTTCTTCACGAAACGAGACCAGGTCCCGCTCGAACTCGCTCATGGTCATGATGCGGAGGACACCCGTCTGTTCGTCCTGCCGGTACCATAAATTGTGACTCTTGCAGATTTCCTCTATGACAACGCGCGCCGGCACGTCTCTGAGGAAGACCGATACAGGGACCTTTCCGGCCTCTGCCGAGGAGGAGTAGTTCGTGCCGCATTGTTCGGAGAGCATGCAGAGCGCATCGGCGAGCGGCACCGAGTGGAACTCGATGTGGCGGAGGGTTGACGGAAGCGCCTCGCGGAAGGCTTGGGCCGGTCCAAACGCACCCGAGATTGCAAGCGCCTCGGTCAACGTGGGAGCCTCGATCTCGACCCCGGCGGCCGATACGTTCTTCACGACGATACGCAACGGCAGTCCGCCAATGCTGGCCGTAAACTGGCTGTTGGACCTGACGAGTATCGGGCCATGATCTTTCATGTCCAATAGTGCCACGCCGCTGCTTTCGCCGGCCACCACCAGCCCTTTAAGTTCAATGGACCGAAGCCGGACCAGTTGGACCTTCAACGCGTCCCGCATAGGTGCCCCGACACGGGTGGGATCGGTCAAGGATGCCTCAGCCTGTGCCGGGTCGGCTTCCTGGGCACATGCTGGCATCAATGCCGGAAACACAGTCAGTCCAAAGGCAAGAAGCATTGCGCGGGCCGCTTTCATTTCGCCGTTCGTGACGCTCATGGATGCGATTCTCCTTTCAACCGTTTCATAAGACCCCGCTACCTCATGCTGGTGGCGAGGGAGAACAATGCGACAAAGAATGCGATGTAGACGAAGCCGACGATGGCGCCGACCACCAGGATCATGATTGGCTCGATCATGATGCTCAGCCGGCGGATGGTTGCAACAAGCCGGGCCTCGTGGAAACGAGCAGCGTCCGAAAGGGCGCGTCCCAGTGTTCCAGTCTCTTCTCCCACCGCAACCATTCGAGACAGCATGGGCAAGAACTCATATTTGCCGGCCAGCGAGCCGGCAAGGCGCTCGCCGCGCATCACCGCGACTCGTGCTGCAGCGATGCGGCGCGAAAGGGCCAGATTGCCGACAAGATGTTCGGCGGTTTGCAGGCCGTCCAGCAGCGTCACCCCGCTCTCGATCAGGATCCCGAGCCCCCGTGAAAAGGCCGCTGTGCCGGCCAGCCGCAGAATACCGCCCACTATCGGCACTCTCAACAGCAACGCATGAATGGCCCGGCGGCCTGGCAGCCACCGGCATACGGCCCATAGCGCCACTGCGGCAGCAACCATGCCGATCCCAATATACGGCAGATAGAGGCGCAGCCAGTCGGACACATCCAGCAGCATTTGGGTCATGCGCGGCAATGCACGCCCTCGGCCCGTGAGAAAATGCTGTATCTTTGGAATGACATTGAGCACCATGAAGCACGACACGCCGACGGCCATGACGGTGACAAGAATCGGGTAAGCGAGAGCGTTCACGACCATGAGGCGGATGTTTCGCGTTTGCTCAAGATGTTCCGCGGCCCGAGTCAACATCAGGTCAAGTTCGCCGGAGTGTTCGCCGACTTTAACCAATTGAACGACATAGCCTGAAAACACACTGGGGTACGTTGCCAGTGCGCCTGACAGGGTGTCGCCCTGTTCGATCCGCTCACGCACATCCTGCCACATCGCAGTCGCGCGCAGTTTTCCGGCCTGTTCGCTGACGGTCTGCAGTGCCGCGAGCAGGGTGAGGCCGCTGTGGAGCATGGCCGCCAACTGCTGAAGACCGAGTTCGATATCCAGCTTCGAGGGCGGCACCCACCACAGCGGGTTGAGATGGAGCGGCTGCCGGGGAGACCGTTCGTCCGCCTTCTCGACGCGAAGCACCAGCAGCCCCCGCTCACGAAGCTCCGCCGCGAGCTGCTCGATGCTGGCGGCTGAGTCCGTCCCGCTCGAGGCCCGACCGACGGCGTCGCGGGCATGATATTTGAAAGTCGGCATCCGGTTCGTTCCCCTCGACTCAATAGTCCGTCGCAACCTCCAGCACTTCTTCAACCGTCGTCAGGCCTGCCAGCACCTTGGCCGCCGCATCGTCCAGCAACGTGCGGAAGCCTTTCCGCTTGAGCGCCGCCACCAGGTCGGCATGGCTGCACCCGCCAGCAATCAGCGACGCGATCTCACCGTCGTTGGCTGCACACTCGAACAGGCCCATCCGACCGGCAAAGCCGCGTCCGGCGCAATACAGACAACCCTTGGGTTCATAGACCGTTTGCCCCGCCAATGCCTGGTTTCCGATGGCCAGGGCGGCGGCTTCCGTCAGGGCGCGGGGTTCGCGGCAGTGCAGGCACAGGCGTCGCACCAGGCGCTGCGCCACGCTCAAGCGCAGCGTGGCGGAGATCAGGTGCGGCTGGACGCCCATGTCGAGCAGGCGCGGCACGACGCTCGTGGCGTCGTTTGTGTGGAGCGTCGACAGCACGAGATGCCCGGTCAGCGACGCCTTGATCGCGATGTCCAGCGAGTCGGTGTCCCGGATTTCGCCGATCATGATGACGTCCGGGTCGTGTCGCAGCAGGCTGCGAAGAGCCTTGCGAAAGCTTACCTTATCGGCCGAATCCACTTCAGCCTGGCCGACACCGGCAATCTCATATTCGATTGGATCCTCGATGGTCAGGATGTTCAGTGCCGACTTGGCCATCAGTCTCTGGATGGCGGCATAAAGTGTGGTGCTCTTCCCGCTTCCGGTGGGGCCCGTGAGCAGCAGGAGACCATGGGGCTGAGCCAGCACTCTCTCGACCATGGCGAGATCCTCGGGACTCATCCCGAGCCCGTCGAGCGTCAGTCGACTGTCCTGCGCGGCAAGCAGGCGCAACGTCAGGCGTTCGCCATGCTTGGTTGGGAGCGAGGCCACACGGATGTCAATGGCCTGTGCGAGCTCGGTGAGGCCGAAGCGATACGTGAAAGCTCCGTCTTGAGGAGCACGGCGTTCGGCAATGTCCATTCCCGAAAGCACTTTGATCCGGCTGCAGAGCGCGGGCTGGATCGAGGAGGGCAACCGGTGGTAGTTCTCCAGAACACCGTCGACGCGCAGGCGTACGCGGAGCGCCTCGCGTTCGGGATCGATGTGGATGTCCGAGGCCTGCCGCAGGATGGCGGCGCGGATGATTTCGTCGGCCAGAGCGACAGCGTCATCAGCCGTCAGCGCGCTGGGATCGGACCGCAGCACCGGCTGGGACCCGCTGCCGTCGCCATATACACGTGTGAGGACCCGTTGAAGCGCGTCGCGCTCGACACGCACGGGAACCGGTTGGCGCTGGGTGTAACGCTGCACGGCTTCCATTGACGCCATGTCGCCTGGATCGGCACATGCCACATAGACCTTTCCCTCCAGGGCGGCGAAGGGAAGCACCATGCGGCGCAAGGCCAGGCTGACCGGGATCCGAAGAGCCCAGGCGGGATCGATCTTGACCTTGTCGATATCCACCGTTAGTGGGGTCGTGTTCATCGGTGGATCCGTTCACCGTTGTTCTTGGCGGGTGTTGCGCGTTCGCGTCGGAACAGGGCCGCCCGATCGCGTAACACTGAAGGATTGCGCGCCATCCCGAGCGCAACCGTCTCGCTGATTCGCCCCGTCACCCAGAGCCGCGCAAGGTCCTGTTCCAGCGTTTGCATGTCTGACGACATCCCGGTTTCCATCACCGAATAGATCTGGGCGCTCTTGCCCGTGGCGATGAGGTTCGAGACGGCCGGCGTGACGATCAGGATTTCGCTGGCGGCCACGCATTGGGCCGGCTTAGGGGCGCTGGCCCCATTTTCCGCCACGAGCAGATTCTGAGCGACAATGGCGCGCAGAACCAGGGCCAGTTGCCGCCGGATCCCCTCCTGCTCGCCCGAGGGAAACACCGCTACGAGGCGTTCAACCGCGCCTACGCAGTCGCCGGCATGGAGCGTCGTGAACACCAGGTGCCCGGTTTCCGCCGCGACGATGGCCGTGCGGATCGTGTCAAGGTCTCGGATCTCACCGACGAGAATGATGTCGGGATCCTGGCGGAGCGAGTCCACCAACGCATCGTTGAAACTCGGCGCATCCAAGCCGATCTGCCGTTGGTTCACGATACAGCGCACCGAGGCGTGGAGGTACTCTACAGGATCTTCAATCGTGATGATGTGCCCCGAACGGGAGCGATTGATGCGGTCGAGCAGGGTTGCCAGCGTCGTGCTTTTCCCGGAACCGGTGGGGCCGCTGATCACGACCAGACCGTCGCGTAAATCGCACAATTTGTAGAGGCTTGCGGGCATTCCCAGTTCCTCCAGCGTGCGGAACCGATCCTCCAGGTGTCGCAAGGCAATGGAAACCTCCCCCTGCCGACTGAAGATGTTGAAACGGAACCGCGCCTCTTCTTTGGACGACATGGCCCCATCGATTGATCCTCGCGAGGCCAGGACGCTATCGAGATCGGAAACGGCCTTGCCATTACGATGCATTCGGGCCAGCAGTTCGGCAGCTATGCTTCGCGTGTCGTCGGCCGACAGCGCCGGCATCCCGGCGGCAGGGCGGATTTCGCCCTGACAGCGGAAGTGCGGCGCCAATCGGGGCGCCAGATGGATGTCCGACGCGTCCAAAGTCACACATTCGGTCAGCAGGGAGTCCAGTTCGTATCGTGCCGCGTGGTCCTTGCCGTCAGTCATTGCAGACACCTCATATCCGGACGATTAACACCCAATCAATCGGTTTTCCGTCGTCCGAGGACGGCACCATGTCGAGTCCTTCCGGCATGATCGGCATGGAGCCTGATGTCAACACATCGAGCAGATGCACCATGCCCTCATAGGGGCCACGGAGTTCCAATCGCCAACGCTCGCCACGGCCCAATTCCTCCTTGCCGGGAACTATCCCGGATTCGGGAGCCGTGCAGAGCATCGTCATCTTGTGCTCCTCGCACCGGCGGGCGACCTCCGCGAGCGCGGCATCCCGGCGAGTTGGTGACGGACCGACCAAGCTGGCGGCCGAGTCCTGAAGGACGGCGTCGCGTTGACGCTCGGCCGCCAACGCGGCTTTCAGGCGAGCATTCTCCGCCCGCCCGTTCTCCAGCCTTGCCGCCCTTATGGCTGGGGGATCCTGGCGTTTGAGTTCGGCCTGGGCTCCGCGATAGTCGCGCAGAAGCGGCCGGGCGGCAAGAATGCTGTAGGCCAATACGGTGAGCACGGCCGGGAGCGCCATGCACAACCACCTATCCCGCTCATTCAGTGTGAGCGTCCTCATGGCGACACTCCTTGCGATGATTCCGCGCCTTCAGTGGGATTCCCCGGGGAGCCAGACAACGGCGTCATCAGTGATACGCGCAACGAGAAACGCCACGGCCCGCCGTCATCGAGGAGTTGCTGGGCATCCTTCCGCACGGGCTTAACGGTCCATCCGGCTCCTTGGAGGGGCTTGGAGAGACGGGTCAACAAGTCATCGGCCCCGCCGACGGTCATGCTCAGCCCGCTGACGAAAAAGACCTGTCGGCCCTCATCGTGAATATCCTGGATGACAACATCGGGGGGGCGCACCGATCCAAGTGAGTGCAGCAGGGCGGGCAGTGCGCGACGTTGAAGCGCCGTTCTGCGGGCGACCTCCTCGCGGGCGCGATTAGCTTGGCTAAGTTCCGCAATGGAGCGCTTCAAATTACCATTTTCCTGCTCGACCCTGGTGATCTGCGCAACGGACTCGCCAATGCCGGCCAGTTCATGACATACGGCGTTACGCTGCCAGGCAAACCACGACCAATGCCCGATGCAAAGCGCTGCGATAGCGCACTCCAGGATTACGCCGACTGCCACATACCGTTGGATCGGCGTGGGAGGTGCAGCCGGCACCATGAGGGCAAGCTGGCCAGGGTTGGATTCAAGGCAAGTCGCCCAGCCCCGCAACCATCGGCGGAGACAAACGTCTTCAGTAAGGCAAAGCCGCGGCCATTCACTGGGTTCAAGGCTGGGTGCAGCCGGCGTTTCGGCGTCCTCCTTGAGCACTTCCCTGTATTCCGAAGGCGCAATTCTGCCCGCATCCCATTGACCGGGAGTAACGCTCTGGACCTGCGCTTCACCAGGGGCTGCGGCCGATACGTGAACGGCACCCCGCTGCCAAAGCTCAAGCCGTTGCCAAGTTGTGCCTGGGGTGACATCGCCTATCGGCGCCGGCATACCGCCGGGGTGAGCCGCATATACAAGGTGCCCGCCAGTTGAGGCCACAATGTCCCGGATGACCGCCAGTTCGCCGTGGCTGGTTTCCACGACCCAGTATGAAGTCGTAGTCCCGCCTTGCGGGAGCGCACGGTATCCCACCACACTGTCGAGCGGGGGCACGTTTGAAAACGGTTCAATCTCGAATCCGAGGGCCTGGGCGATTTCGTGCGGGGAGAGTCCTTCTGTTTGTGCCGTGTTCAGGACGGTGGATTGTGCCCAGAAATCCTCGCTCAGCACCACGACCCGTTGCCCCGCTTTCCCTCCCAGCCCGAGGGCGGCACGCACCGCCTCCTGCACCCGGCTTCCCGGTTGACGTGGTGCATGCCAAAGCCGCGTCGGGTTGTCATGGACAGGCCCGTCGAAGTCAGCCCTGACCAACCTTCTGGCGGTGGTCAGCACAATTGTCAGGGTGGATGTTCTTCTCATGGGCGGTTTAACGGTCGATTTGGAGATCCAGCAGGTTGACACCGGCACTCAGCATCACGGCCTTCACTGCGCCCTTGCGATAGTTGCTGGTACCGCTGCCATTGACGTCATTGAAATAGGCCCGCACAACACGCGGACCTATGGTCAGGCCGTCGGCTGCCGGGATCTCCCAGACTACCGGGTTCGAGGCAAACGGCTGGCTTGTGCTCCACACTCTGATCCTGCTGCCGTCGTCGGGATCTGGCCCGAAAGCACGGATGGTGACCGTATCGGCGGGATCGGCAACGGCAGGCGAGTTGCCGTTTAGCACTTCCACATGTCCCTTGAGCCCGGCCAGGACTGCCGCATTGCTGAACGTGATCGCCACGTCACGGTCATAGCCCGTGTCTGACAAGTCGCTCAGTCCGTTGGCGCCAAGGTGGCGGATGATGCGGATCTCCTGGCCAATTGAGGTGAGCGCGTTGTCGCCCAGATCCCGCAGGCGGGCATAGCCGGTCCCATTGGGATCGGACGGCGAGAGATCGAGAGGCGAAACATAGGGGTTGCCCCAGCCGTCCCGCAGGATATCGGTTCCAAGCGGTAACCGGATATAGGGCCCGCGCCAGCCGCCGGGCACAAGAACTTCGGGGTCCTCAGACGAAGCCGCCACGCCGTTGGATGGAACGGCCGCCCGCACATCGAATAGGGCACCGGGACTCGTCCACAATTCTCCCAGTGTCAGTTGAGTCGTGCCCGTGGTACGCGGCAGGCGCCCCATATCGGCCACGAAACCGGCCGCCACCCGTGTGCCATCCGGCAACCGATCTTCCGGTGATCCAAGAATCGCCGCCTCGATATCCTCCATGCCGCGCTGCGCGGTTTCGAAGCGCTGCTGGTCCTGGACATGCCCGATTTCACGTGTCGCCAAGGCCGTGACCATGGCGAGAATCGCCAGCACGACGACCAGTTCCAACAGCGTGAAACCGTATTGGCGTTTAGGGTTCTTCATTTGCATACGTATCCGGACGGGTTAGGAAAAGAACATGATCGTCACCCCGAAGCGTGCAGGATCCGTCGGACTGCATGCCGGCCAGCCGGTTACAAGGAGTTTGGAGGACGCCGTCGGGGCCGGCTGAGACCAAACGCGCGTAACGGAACCGCTTCGCATCGCTCGCGGGGAGGGCGAAGGCTTCCTCCAAAGGAATCTGCAGGACGATGGGATTGCCCCAGGGATCGCCGATCGCGACGTCGCCAGCCCTCCCATATTCGCTTTGGGAAAGATCGGTAAAGAAACCGCGCTCCAGAAAGGTGCGATCGCCCTCGTAACGCCGTTCGCCGGCCGCAGGGAATAATCCGATGCGGGAAAGGTTTGTGTTTTGTACGGGGGTCGTCTGATGCAAGTAGGGGCCGCGCCAGCCCCGTTTCGCCTCCGGATCGAAACTGGCCGCTGCCGGGTAACTGGACGGATCGAACAGATCGTGTAGACGCAACCTTGCGCTCCGAAAACCGGGCACGCGTTTCATGTCGTCGAGGTAACCCGGGGCGGTGGGTGCGCCGCAGATGGCTTCCCGCAAAGACCGCAGCGTCGATTCAGCCACGGTCATCTCTGCTTGAGCGCGAACGCTCCCCAAATTGCTGACCACAAGGGTGGCGAGAAGGGCCAACAGAGCCACCACAACCATCGACTCGACCAGGGTGAAGCCTCGCGTTTTGTATCTCGGAGAATAGTGCAAAACCGACCCATATACAGTGGTTTGGGTATTTGACATGCCGCCCGCGCTGGCTCATCATTATGTTTCACATGTAACGTGCGATCTGCTGGGTTACTTCCCCAGTATGTCCTCGATGGCGAGAATCACATAAGCGGTAACGATCACGGGATCGCTTTCCCAGAATGTGCCGTCGCTGTTGATCCAACTACCGTCCGGACGCTGAGATACAATCAGTTTGTCTAGCAATTGCTTCTTCCACGGAATAGGGTCGCCCGATGGCCGGGAAAGAACATCGGAACCCGTCAGGCTCAGCGCCTTTCCCATGAGGTTGTAGTAGTAGAAAAGGCCCTTGGTCCCCATGCCGGGATTTTCATCCACCGACCAGTGTCGAGCTGCCCAGTGCAACGCCGATCGAACGCGCGGGTCATTGCGGTCAACCCGTGCGTAAATCATGGACTCGATTCCCGCGTAGGTCATGCTGCCATAACCGAGAAGCCGAAGTGTTCCGTCCTTCTGCACGACGGTCCCCCCACGTTCGGCGCCGGGATTGTATCCAAATCCGCCATAATTTTGCTCATCGGCTTGATCCTGATTCTGCAATTTCTCGACAAACTTCACAACGGCGCTCCAGTTAAGGTCGGCAACGCTCTCACCCTTCGGCCGAAGGTCTTCCGTGTCCTGCGTCACGCGCATCGCCTGAAGCGCCCACCCCGTGTTGCTCAGATCGGCGCGTTGTTCGCGCCGGTCCGAGGATTCCGCGCCCGAGGAAGGACGCGGCGGATTCCGATCGTACCCGAATCCGCCGGCCCCGACCGAATCCCCCGAAAGCTGGCTTCCCGCCATAAACTTTCTGGCCGCCAGTATCGCCGGGGCATACTTCGTTCGGTTATATTCATGCAACGCGGTCATGCAGATGGCGGTGTTATACGTGGAAAGCCCTCCCGCGCGCCCCTTGCCCACCCGGTAGATCCCGCCATCCTCTTGCGTAAATTCGGCGATGAATGCGGCAGCATTTGAGCAAACGCCCACCCGGTCGGGATGGTCGCTGCGGGTGAAGGCCCAGAGACCCAGTGCGGTGATGGCAGGATAATTGGAAACGGACCAGGACCCATCGGGCCTCTGAAGTGATTTCATCCATTCCAAGCCCTTTTTCATAGCCGCCTGTGCATGCTCCCGTAACTCCGCGTCTGTCACGTCCGCCTTTGGCTTGTCGATGGCGGCAGTCTTGTCGTCCGCGCCCCATGTCAATTGCGCACTCACCACCATCAGTGTCACCAATAGCAACCTGACGCCTATGCTCAGACTGTCTTTCGACATGTGTATCCTCCCCATTTCCAGCCTTTTTCATGTTCAAACAATGATAAACATATAATCGTTCTTGATAGCATAAAGGTTCAGTAGTTACGGTTTTTCTTAAAGGCGGCAGAAAAAGGCGGGGTTCTCGACGGCCAGCAAAGAGGTGGAGCCGAACAGCGCCGACAGGATGATGACGCCGGGCAGGAGCGAAATCGACGCTGAGCGCCGTGATGTTCTTCAGATTCTCCTAAATCGGGCCGCGCACGTCGATGTCGTGCAAAAACTGTTCTTTCTCCGCCGCCGACACGTCCGCATCATTTTTGACGTGCGCGGTGATAGCGCTGAAGCCGTCCCGTTTCTCAGAAGGTTTACCGAGCAGACCGTCGGGGTCGATTTCGCCTTCCACCGAGACTTCGATGCCTCGGTCGGCCAATTTTCGCTGGTTTGCAATGATCCCGCCACTGGCGACAATGCCTCCGCCAAGCGCCATGAGTTGAACTTCGAGCGGTGCTGGGCCAGCGTCCGCCCTGCCTGCTGGAACCGGCTGGTCAACGATGACCAGGTGTTTGCCGACCCGCCGCTGTCGCAACGCCATCCGAGCCGCGGTTCCACGCGCCTACCTTAGAAGACGTATACGGGACCCAGCAGAATCGAGGTGTCGTCCGTGGTGGCGTGCTCCATGTAATCGAAGCGGAGGGCCGCGCCCCAATGCCGGGTGAATCCGGCCGTCAGTCGCACGTGAACGTTGTTGAAGTCGTCCTCCAACTCCCGACTGTCCTGGTAGTAGTATTTCACGTTCAGCCCCATCATGCGCCATCGCCAGTCCACCGAGAGGCCGTAGAGATACGAATCGTTGTCAACGTCGCCATGACGCGTGTCAATCCGTTCCCAGGCATAGCCGAGGTACGGATTGAAGGTGAGCCCCCACGGCTTGATCCGCAGCACGGGCCCGGCCTTGGCCATCGGTACATTCACTTCAATGTCCTCATTCTGCGGCTCGATCTTGTGGTACAAATGCCCCCCGCCCACGTTCCATGTGACCGAGGCATCCGGATCGCCATAGAAGTTGGCATGAAAGAAATTGCCCATCACATCCGTGTCGCCCGACGCTTCGGTGAAAAAGAGGAAATCGTTCACGACGAAACGGGGGTGCGCCACCATCGCGAACAACCCGTATTCCGGGGCCGTCTTGGTCGCGGTCCGGAGCTGGCCCGTCCGATCCCTTTGCTTCAGTTCGTCACGGTTATACCCTAACAGGGGGCTTACCAGCCACATCAGGCCTTGATCCCGCGGGGGAGGAAGTTCGTCTTGTGCGGGCGCCGGGGCGATTGAAAGAAGCAGCGCCGCCGCCGTCAGCAAGAGAGCCGTTGGCGGTGTGTGGTGCGGCGTGCGTCGTGTTCGTGCTGTCATGCCAGGCCTTTCGTTTACCGATCTGTTCCTGTAATCGCCACATGTCGTTCCCGCGCGTCCGCGACGTCGGTCAACGATGAAATTGCGGGTGCCGGCCGAAACGTCTTGATTCTCAACAAATGGATGGTGACGGCGACGGCGATGCCGAGCAGGACGAGTCTCACCCACCAGATCGATACGGCGAATCCCGTCGTGGAACCGATCGTCAACCACAACAGCGTGATGGTGAGCGCCTTCTGCTGGAGCGGAATGCCCCTGCCTTCCCGGTAGTTCCTGATATAGCCGCCACACCAGCGGTTGGCGAGAAGCCTGTCCAAAAACCGCTTGGAACTGCGCGCGTAGCAGACGGCGGCCAGGAGCAGAAAAGGAGTGGTGGGCAACACGGGCAGGAAAATGCCCACGACTCCCAATGCCACGCTGAGGGTGCCGCCGACGATCAACGCGATTCGCTTGATCTTGTTCATGTGTCCTGAAATCGCTCCGTTCCCGCAGACCCCACGCGGGGCCGCCGCCGGAAACGGAGCGGGATTATCGATTCTCGTTCAGCGGCCGGCGAGGTCGAACCGATCCAGGTTCATCACCTTGTTCCAGGCCGCCACGAAATCCTGCAGGAATTTCGGCTGCGAGTCCGCGCAGCCGTAGACTTCCGCGAGCGCCCGAAGCTGGGAGTTCGATCCGAATATGAGGTCAACACGGGTGCCGGTCCATTTGAGTTCGCCCGTGGCGCGGTCGCGGCCCTCGAACAGGTCGCCCGCTTCCGATGCCGGCTTCCACGCCGTGCGCATGTCGAGCAGGTTCACGAAAAAGTCGTTCGTCAGCGATCCGGCGCGCGTCGTGAAGACGCCGTGTTGCGTCTGCCCGGCATTGGCGTTCAGGACCCGCAGGCCGCCGATGAGGACCGTCATCTCGGGCGCGGTCAACGTCAGCAACTGCGCCCGGTCGACCAGCAATTCCTCGGCCGACACCGAGAACCTGGCCTTGAGGTAATTGCGGAAACCATCCGCGACCGGCTCGAGCACGGAAAAGGAAGACGCATCGGTTTGCTCCTGCAAAGCATCCATGCGCCCCGGCGTGAAGGGAACCGTCACGTCGTGTCCGGCTTTCTTCGCCCCCGCTTCGACGGCCGCGCACCCGCCCAGAACGATCAGGTCGGCAAGCGAGACCTTCTTCCCGCCGGACTGCGAGTTGTTGAACGCCTTCTGGATCGCCTCGAGCGCCTGCAGGACCTTCGCCAGTTGAGCCGGCTGGTTGACTTCCCAATCCTTCTGGGGCGCCAGGCGAATACGTGCGCCATTCGCACCGCCGCGCTTGTCGGAGCCGCGGAAGGTGGACGCCGACGCCCAGGCGGTCGAAACCAGCTCCGACACAGAAAGGCCGGAAGCCAGTATCTTGCCCTTGAGAGAGGCGATGTCCTGCGCGTCAATCAGTTTGTGATTGACGGCGGGAATGGGGTCTTGCCAGATGAGATCTTCTGCCGGAACCTCCTGGCCGAGATAGCGTGCGCGCGGGCCCATGTCGCGGTGCGTCAGCTTGAACCACGCCCGGGCAAAGGCATCCGCGAACTCCTTGGGGTTCTGTTGGTAGCGCCGTGCGATGGGCCCGTAGATCGGATCGGACTTCAGCGCCAGGTCCGCCGTGGTCATCATCGGCCGGTTCTTCTTCGACGGGTTGTGCGCGTCAACGATCATGTCTTCTTCGGCCACGTTCTTGGCCAGCCACTGGTTCGCGCCCGCCGGGCTCTTGACCAGCTCCCACTCATACTTGAACAGCACGTTCAAATAGCCCGAGTCCCACCGAGTCGGGTTCGGCTTCCAGGCGCCTTCGAGACCGCTGCCGATCGCATCGCCGCCCTTGCCGCTGCGGAAGCTGCTCTTCCATCCCAGGCCCTGCTCCTCGATGGGGGCGGCCTCAGGCTCTGGACCGACATGCGTCGCGGGGCCGGCGCCGTGACATTTGCCGAATGTGTGCCCGCCGGCGACGAGCGCGACGGTCTCCTCATCGTTCATCGCCATGCGCGCGAAGGTCTCGCGGACGTCACGGCCCGACGCCACCGGATCGGGATTGCCGTTCGGCCCTTCCGGGTTCACGTAAATGAGGCCCATCTGCACGGCGGCAAGAGGGTTCTCAAGGTCCCGGTCGCCGGAGTATCGCTTGTCGGCCAGCCACTTGCTTTCGCTACCCCAGTAGGTGTCCTCTTCCGGCTCCCAGACGTCCACGCGGCCGCCACCGAAGCCGAAGGTCTTGAATCCCATGGACTCCAGCGCGCAGTTTCCGGCGAGGATCATCAGGTCGGCCCAGGAGAGCGAGCGGCCGTATTTCTGCTTGATCGGCCAGAGCAGCCGGCGCGCCTTGTCGAGGTTCACGTTGTCGGGCCAGCTATTGAGAGGCGCCAGGCGTTGGGAGCCGGACCCCGCGCCCCCGCGGCCGTCGCCCAGGCGGTAGGTGCCGGCGCTGTGCCATGCCATCCGGATGAAGAGCGGCCCGTAGTGGCCGTAATCGGCCGGCCACCAGTTCTGCGAGTCGGTCATCAGCGCGGTGAGGTCCTTCTTCACGGCCTTCAGGTCGAGCTTCTTGAACGCCTCGGCGTAGTTGAAATCCCCGCCCATCGGATTGCTCAGGGCGGAGTGCTGGTGGAGGATCTTGAGGTTCAACTGGTTCGGCCACCAGTCCCGGTTCGATGTGCCTTTCCCGGCTGCGGGTTGGCGAGTCTTGCCTGTTACCGGGCACTTGCTTTCGCTGCTCATGGTTTCTCTCCTATCGCTTTTCAGGTTTCTTCGCTTCCATCTGACACTTCCGACAACGTCCTCGCAACTCAACATAGACCCCGTCCACGCTGCCCATTTGGGCCGCTTCACGCGGCACCGGGAAGCGATCCAACACATCGCTGGTGAAGTCCCCGATCATGCCGCACTGGGCGCAGACGAAGTGGTGATGGCGTTCGGTATTCGCGTCGAACCGGGTCCTGTCCTTGATGGAACCGACGCGTCTGATGACGCCCTTTTCCTCCAGCAATCGCAGTGTCCGGTATACGGTGTCGAGCGAGATGGCCGGTATACGTCTTCGAACCCGCTCGTAGATTGTCTCGACGTCCGGATGTTCTTCGGTGCCGGCCAGTTCGCGCAGGATCTCCATCCGCTGGTGCGTCGCCTTGACGCCATGGATCCGGCAAACCGCCTGAAAGGCCGCCACTCGTTTTGCCGTCTGGTCCCGTGAGATCATAAAACCTGATCCATCCAGTAATGATTACTATTTAATAAAAGTACTCCATCATCTGCGAGTCTGCAAGTTATTTTTTGGGCTTGCGTGACGAGTGGCGCACTTAAGCGATCCATTTTCTCCTGACGATCCGAAGGCTCAGCCCAAACAGTACCGCGCCAAACAGAGCGAGGACGACAAAGTCCAGGATCAGCGTCAACGCATAGGGCGGCCCGTATATGCTCGCGCGCAGAAGGTTCACGCCGTAGGTCGGAGGCAGAAGATAGGAAAGAGGGCGCAGAAAAATCGGCAGCCGTTCGACCGGAAAGAACAGCCCGCACAGAAAGAGCATCGGGAAACGGAAGAAATTGGAGAACGTCTGCGCCTCGAAAACTTCGCTTGCGGAAACCGCGATCAAGAGGCCCAGAAAGGTCGAACTGATGGCGGTCAACAGAACGGCGCCGATCAGGATGCCCCAGTTGACGTCGGCAAGATCGGTCATGATGACAGCGAGAAGAACCGGCACGAAGGCGTTGGCCACACCGAAAAGGATGGCTCCCGCCGTTTTGGCCAGCATCAGAACCTCCATCGGAATAGGGGCCAGCAAGAGCCGCTCGAACGAGCGGCCCTTCTTCTCGAAGGTGACCGTCACGGCCAGCAAAGAGGTGGAGCCGAACAGCACCGACAGGATCATGACGCCGGGCAGAAGCGCGGGGATGCTCTCCAGTCCTGCGCCGGAGCGGATGAAGAACATGCCGGTCCAGGCCAGCGGGAACAACAATCCCCAACTGACGTTCGGGGGCTTGAGATAATAGGTCCTCAGGTCCTTTGCCAGAATGGCCCAGAAGGCGATCCACGTTTTCACGAGCCGCCTCCCGCTTTTTCTTTTTCCCTCTTCATGGCTGCGGCCTCGATCCCGGTGATCCGGACGAAAACCTCCTCCAGCGAGGGTTGGATCTTCCGGGCTTCGGTCACCTCAGCGCCACGCTCTTCCAGAAAGTGCACCAACTCGCCGACCCGGACCGGCTCGGCGGCTTCGACGCGAATCTGAACGTCCGACACAGCCGCGCACTTCAACCTTGGAAAGGCGCCCGCCAACGCCTGGCAAAGCGCGGGCGCGCGGGAGGAGACGGTTATCTGCATCACATGCAGGCCGGATGTCTGACGAAGCAGGTCGGTGACGGGATCCGTTCGGACGATACGGCCGGATACGATGAAGGCGATGCGGTTGCAGAGCCGTTCGGCCTCCTCGATGTAATGGGTGGTGAGGAATATCGTCGTGCCGGCGCCGCGCAGGCCGGCGAGGAGCTGACGGATCTGACGGGCGGCGGCCACGTCAATGCCGGTTGTCGGTTCATCCAGAAAGAGGATTTCCGGGTCATGAATGAGGGCGGCGGCGATGGTGAGCTTGCGTTTCATGCCCTTAGAGTAACCGCCGAACTTGCGGCCGGCGGCTTCGACCAGACTGAAGGTGTCGAGCAGTTCCCGCGCCCTGGCCTGCCGCACGGCCTTGCGCAGGCCATAAAGCGCTCCGCAGAAGCATAGGTTTTCGAACCCCGTCAGTTCCGGGTACAAATTGCTGTCGTCGGGGACAATCCCCATGAGGCGCTGGGCGGCCTTTGGGTTGTGCGAGCAGTCGATGCCGCCGATGCGGATCGTGCCCGTGTCGGGCCGAACCAAACCCGTAAGCATGTTGATCGTGGTGGTCTTGCCCGCCCCGTTCGGGCCAAGGAAACCGAAGAGTTCGCCCTTGCGCACGTCGAAATCGACGCCCGACACGGCCTGCACCTCGACAAACCGCTTGAACAGACCATGAACTTCGATTGCAGCTTGGTTGTCAGCGGTCATTCCCGGCCTCCATGCTAAACTACAGCCAGATGCCAATGCCGGTGTTCGGGTCGTCCGGCCCGAAGCCTCCTTCGCCAACGACCTCGCCGGATGGTTCTTCTCTGATGCGGCAGCTAAGTCCGTGCCGCCACGGCCTCGATCTCCACCAACGCTCCCTTGGGAAGGGCCGCCACCTGTATACAGCTTCTGGCCGGGAACGGTTCTTTGAAGAATTCGGCATAAACGCCATTGAAGGCCTGGAAGTTCCGCATGTCGCTAAGGAAGACCGTCGTTTTGATCACGGTAGCGGTGTCGGCTCCTCCCGCGACAAGGACTGCCCTGAGGTTTGAAAGCGCCTGACGCGAAGCCGTGACGATATCGCCGTTACGGAACTCGCCAGTGGCCGGGTCAATAGGAAGCTGACCGGATGTAAAGAGTAACGATCCCTGCGCTATAGCCTGACTGTAGGGCCCGATGGCCGCGGGAGCCGCGGTTGTCTGGATTGCGTTCATAAAGGTGCTCTTCTCTTGGAACGGAGGGTGAGGATGACCCCCACCCTCCGCGATCTGTTGACGGTTACTTCTTCGGGCACTTCTTCAGGCACATGAACCAGTCCAGGCACTTCACGTCTGGATCGGGCTTGGTCATTCGATCCTTGGCCACTCCGCACGATCCCGGCGGCGGGACGATCACGTCGTCACCCGGTTGCCAGTTGGCCGGCGTGGCGATCTTGTACTGGTCGGAATATTGCATGGCGGTCAGCAGCCGCTTAACCTCCTGCATATTCCGCCCGTTCGAGAGCGGGTAATACAGGATCGCCCTGACCTTGGCTTCCGGATCGATGATGAACACCGCGCGCACGGCCTGCGTGTTGCTCGCGCCGGGCTGCAACATGCCGAAAGCCTTGGATACTTCCATGGTTAGGTCGCTGATGACCGGGAAGTTGACTTCGACGTTCTTCATGCCCTTGTAGTCGATTTTCTCCTTGATGGTCCGGAGCCAGGCAATGTGGCTGTAGGTGCTGTCGATCGAGAGCCCCAGCAGCTTGCAGTTCAGGGCATCGAACTCCGGCTGCATGGAGGCGAATGTCATGAATTCCGTCGTACACACCGGCGTGAAGTCCGCCGGGTGCGAGAAGAACACCACCCACTTTCCCTTGAAATCGTCCGGGAAGTTGAGCGGTCCCTGGGTCGTCTCCGCCTTGAAGGCAGGGGCCTTTTCGCCAATCAACGGCAATCTTGTTACGGGCTGTTCGTTCACGTTGCACGCTCCTTCTGTTTGTTGCACGTTTTCCACTTTCAGTCTATTCAACAGCGATTTCTGGGGCAAGCCCCGAATCCGATATCCGCACCTCCATGAACTTGGCGGTCGCCCTTGCCATGATCACGCCGTCCTGACGAACGTCGCCGTTCATCTTGAAAAGCGGCGCAAGCGATTCTACCAGCCGGGCGCTGACCACGGCGGGACGATTCACGATCACCGGCTTGAGGAATCTCACGCTGAGTTCGCCAGTCAACGCGACATGTCCCCGGGCAAAAAGGCAGTTCGTCATGGCGCTATCCAGAAGCGCGGCAATGACGCCTCCGTGCAGATACCCCGTGTAGCCCTGATACAGTCGGTCACAGGAGAACTGCGCTTCCACGTGCCCATCTGGGTGCGTGTCGAACACGAGCCGGAGTCCCCGCGGATGCTCGGAGCCGCAGAGAATACACTGCGCATGCAGATTTGACGGTAGCGCGGCCATGATCGTCGGCCTGGGGTCAGTGATCGCAGACATTGGCGCCGGAAACCAGCGTTCCCGCCAGATACTGGGACACGAGTTTTTCCGGCGCTTCGGCAGGCGCGCCCACCACCACCTTGATGCCGTTTTCCGCGAACAGCCCCTGCGCCCGGCTGCCCATGCCGCCGGCGATGATGACCGTGGCACCCTGTTCGTGCAGCCAGCGCGGGAGAACGCCCGGCTCGTGAGGCGGGGGCGTCAACAGTTGCTTATCCGTGATTTTCTTGGCTTTTTCGTCCACCGCCAACAGGGCGAACTGGGCGCAATGCCCGAAATGCATGCAGAGTTTTCCGTCGGCCAACGGGATGGCGATTTTCATGTTTCGATCTCCTTCTTTATGGGTTTTGGGTTCGGACGATTGTTCGTGATCGTGATCGGACAACGCCAGGATCGGGGCGATCACGCGCTCGAATGCCTTGGCCGTTTCGGTTTTGTTGTAATGGTAGACAAACGGCTTGCCGTCATCACATGCCTCGCCTACAGCCGGATCGATCGGAATGCGACCCAGAAACGGCACGCCCATCTCCCTGGCCATTCGTTCCCCGCCTCCACTCTTGAAGATATCCGTGACTTCGCCGCATTTAGGGCAAACAAAGCCGCTCATGTTTTCGATCACGCCCAGCACGGGGAGTCCCAGTTGTTTGCAGAAGTTGACGGATTTTCGCACGTCGGCGGTAGCCACGTCCTGCGGGGTTGTGACCACGACCGCACCGGCCGGATTTTTGACAAGCTGGCAGACCGACAGCGGTTCGTCCCCGGTGCCCGGGGGCGAATCGATGACGAGATAATCCAGGCTACCCCATTCCACGTCTTTCAGAAACTGCTTGATCAGGCCCATTTTCAGCGGGCCGCGCCAGATGACGGCCTCATCCCGGCCCTTCAGCAGAAAGCCGATGGACATGACCTTAATGCCGGCCTTTTCGACCGGCTGGATGGCTTCGTCGCGGATTTCCACGGGGAACGGTTCCTGCAATTTCAGCATCCGGGGAATACTCGGTCCGTGGATATCCACGTCCAGCAACCCCACCTTTTTTCCTGCCAGAGCCAATGAGACGGCCATGTTGGCCGCCACGGTGCTTTTGCCCACACCGCCTTTGCCCGACAGCACGATGATCTTGTGCCGGATCAGGCTCATGCGGTCGTCCAGCGCCTGCCGTTCCATGTCGTCCTGCCGGCTTTTTTCCGGGCAGACAGTCTGGTCGTTGTCAACGGTTTCGCTTGTGCGTCGATCTTTACACGTTTCCATGCGGGGATCCTTTTTCATGTGATTTGAACAGACAGTGAGGTTCCGACGTTGCACGGGAAACAGCGGTCGGGAAAGGCAGCCCAGAGAGCGGCTGTGGCTTCCATTCCCGTGCAATGGGCCGGATACAGCTTTTCGATTGAAAAGCGGCAGAGAGCGTCGATCGTCCAGGCGAGTCGTTCGGGGGATGCGGAATTGAGATGCATGCCACCGAGGACCGCGTAAAATGGCCTGCTGCCCGTCAATCGCCGGATGGCGTCGAGGGTGTTGATCACGCCGGCATGGGCGCAACCGAGCAAGACCAACGTGCCGGCGGATGTATTCATGTAGATCGCCTGGTCGTCTTCAAAGGGATCGGGGCGTGTTCCTTCGGGATCGAGGCTAAAATTCGGATTGTTCGCCTCTTCGGGATGGAGGCGAGGGATTTCGCCAGTTAAATAAAGGCTGGGCGCGATTTCGATTGGACCATGGAAATTGCGCAGAATTGCGTTGTGCCGGCTCAGCGCGTCAAGGCTGAGGGCTGGTATGCCGATCTCCCGAATGCCCGTGTTCTTGCGATGATATTTAGGGCCCAAAGCGGCCGGATGGGCATGGACGACAACCGGCGCAACCGCTTGGCTCAGGACCGTCGCGAGTCCGCCGGTATGATCGTAATGGCCATGGCTGAGCGCCACCGTATCCACGGCGGCGAGATCGATTCCCAGCTTTGTTGCGTTCTCGGCCACCAAGCTGGTCTGGCCCGTATCGAAGAGGATGCGGCGCGTCCCCGTATCAATCCAAAAAGCGAGCCCGTGCTCCGCCAGCAAGGCGGGACGCGAGACGGTGTTTTCGACCAGGACAGTGATGATGGCCGATGTGGGCATGGTTAAAACTGTCCTGTTTTGAGCAACACTAGAGTGCAGGCGTTTTCGACGGCGATGCCCGCCTTAGCCAGCCGTTCCGCCAAGTCCGGGTTTTCGGCGCCGGGATTGAAAATCACCCGCCGTGCGCCGCTTTTCAGCATGTCGGCTTCGACGGAACACTGGTTTTGCGGAGACAAATAGACCGTGATGGTGTGGATGCCCTCGGGAACGACCGGGAGCGAAGGATGAACGGGGATGCCCTCGATTTCCTGGATATGAGGATGAACCGGATACGGCGTATGGCCCTTCTCCCGGAGCAACATGACGGCCATGTAACTGTATCGATCCGGTTTGTTGCTCGCGCCCAATACGACCACGTTCATTGCGCCCTCCCGTTATTTGCCAACCGATTCCGGAGCGTGCTCTTCTCGTCGAAGCTCCAGCATCTTGCCACGATTGTCTCTCCGGCTCGCACGGTGTCGCCGGTCTTCACGAGAACGTCCACATCGGCTTTTGGAAGATAGATGTCCAGCCGCGAACCGAACTTCATCATTCCGATCCGATCCCCCATGGCAACCTCAACCGGCTTCTCGTGGGATGGCCAATAGACAACCCGTCGGCAGACCGGGCCCACGATCTGGCATACCAGACAACGAGTCCGTTTGCCGACAATCAGAATCTTGTTGTGCTGATTCACGTCGGAAGACTTCTCCTGGAAGGTGAATAGATGCTTTCCCGGAAAGTAGCCTAGAAAGCAAGACTTCCCGGAAATGGGCGCCCGGTTCACATGCACGTCAAACAGGCTGAGGAAGATGCTGATCCGGACGCAGGGCGTGTTCAAGTATCGCCCCTCAACCACCTCCGTGATGGCGGCCACGGTGCCGTCCGCGCCGGCGACGATGGCATCGCCGTCGCCGGGGGGGATGCGCTCGGGATCCCGGAAGAAGTATAGGAAGTAACCGATGCAGAGGCAGGCGGGGATGCCGCAAAACCAGGACAGACTCTTCCTTGTGCAGCCCTTCCAGCGCAGGAGGACGGCAATCAGGCTGAAGAACAGCATGGCGCCGGCTACGAAAGGCAAGACCTCAGATCGAATGGCCAAGGAGTTCATGAACGCAGGTTCTCCCAGACGGCCCGAATATCTTCACCGAGCGGACCAGCATCGATCTCGACGACGGCAAGCCCCTGCAACTGGGCTCGCGTAACGCCCTTGTCGTAACGCACACGCCCGGCAATCGCGGCTCCAGCCCGACGGGCCTCAGACTCGATCCGCTCCGTCATCTCCGCATTCAAATCCCACTTATTCACGCACACGGCAGTCGGAATGGCGAAGTGGCGTGTCAGTTCCAAAACCCGTGCCATATCGTGTGCGCCCGACAGAGTCGGTTCGGTCACAACCAGGACCAGCGACGCGCCGCTGACCGAGGCAATGACCGCGCAACCGACGCCCGGCGGACCGTCCACAAGGATGAGGTCGGCTTTCCGTTCCTCGGCAAGGGCCCGGGCGGTCTCCCGGACCTTGCTGACCAGCTTGCCGGAGTTTTCGCCGCCGGGGTTCAACCGCGCGTGAACCATCGGGCCGTGGCGCGTGTCGGACACGTACCATTCGCCGCTCAGTCGTTCGGGAAAATCGATCGCCTTCACCGGGCACGACCACACGCACACCCCGCATCCCTCGCAAGCCGTCGGGTCAATGGTGAATGCCGCCTCTCCCGCACCGCCGTCTGTCTTGCGGATGGCCTCAAACCGGCACCAGGCCAGGCACGCTCCGCAACCGATGCAGTCCGCCTGTCGGATGATGGCCTCGTGTCCGCACCGGAACGCCTCGCGGCGCCGGATCGTGGGCGCCAGCACCAGATGCAGGTCCGCGGCGTCCACGTCGCAATCCGCGAGAACGGCATGGCCGGCCAGCACCGCAAACGAGGCGGTCAGGCTTGTCTTTCCCGTTCCGCCTTTGCCGCTGATGATAACAATTTCTTTCATTGCAGAATACAGTTCCTCGGCTTCCCGGTTGTATCGTTGCGTTCACAAATAGCCATCCGGCCCACCGGTATACCGAGATGCTCCGCCACGCAGGCACACTTGACCTGTAGGAGGAAGAAAATATGCTTCGAGGTGTCGCTCAGGCTTTCGAAATTGCCCTGGCCCTTGGCAATGATCAAATCGCTCTCGTCGAAAACACGCCGAAACTCAGCGGAGCAGTCTTCGAGTAAAATTCCCGGCGCATCGGAGCCGTTTGAAAGGACCCTGACGATGCCGAGCAAACCAGCCGTCTCGGCGTCGACAAGCGTTGCATCGTTGAGCACGGCAGATCCGCGAACGCCCACCACCATTTTCTCCCGCGGCAGCATTTCAATCAGCGCCCGATCGAACACGATCTCGCCGGCATTGTCCGTCAGATACAGGACCTTTCGTGCCAGTTCAGCCGACTGAAACAGTTCCCGTGCGGACCCTTTCATGCACTCTCCCTGGCAGGTTTGGCACATCATCGTTCGGATATCGTTTTCCTTCAGGCCCGTTTTGGCACCCGCATCTATCAGATTCCCCGCAACAGCCAAGCGGAGAACGGCGGCACCCGGGTCTTCCTGCATGCGCGCTTCGTTCTGAAGGAACGGAAGGAGTTTCAGGGCCAGCCGGTTCATGTTTTCCTTCATCGACCTATAGGGATCCGTGTTCCCCGTTTCTTTGCGGATCATCCGGTGCAGTATCTGCGCAGTAGCGGGAGGAACGCCGGACCAGTCGAGCCGTGCCAGTTCGGACAAAATATGACGCATGACCACCGCCCGGCGAGACTCATCCGCAACGCAGAAGCCAACCGCTTCGGCCGCCTGCCGAACGAAGCACGGAATACAATCGATGCCGGTATTCATCTGCTTTTCTTTTCTTTCTTATTTGTCCATATCAATGGAAACACGATGTCACTGGTACAACAGGGAATCCAGACAGCGAGAAAGAGGAATAACGCGATAATGGGTAAGATGGCGGGTTCGATACGAGCGTTCATTGCCATCGTCATATGGGCCAGGGATGCCCAAGTGCTTATGAAAACATGGCCGGCATGCGTGAAATGCGTGTGTGGCCATCCGTATCCAATGGCGATCCCAATCAAAGCCATGGGGTTGACTAACCACCACTTTTCGATGAAACCGATGTGAACCCCGCGATAGGGCAGTCGCAGCAGCCATTCTCCAGCGAAAGGGATAATCGAATCGCTCAGCGTGGCGATGCCGACGGAACCCGCATACCCAATGATGACGGTTCGCCACACCCCGCCTTGGGAATGGAGACGGTACATGGCGGCGGTCACCATGGCACTCAACAGAACGTGCAGGGGATGCAGGCCCCAAAACAGCATTTCGGCGCCGCTGCGCGGCGCCTGAGCAAACGACAGGATCAACATGATAATGACGCCCGACGCCGTCCCCAGTGCCGTGAAAGGTGCGTGCCGTTTGAGTTGATGGATGATCTCGTAAGCCATCGCCATGCCCTCTTGTCAAATCCGCCGACGGCGCGAAATTATTAGAACGTTTGTTTTTCTCATTTTATTCTCCTTCGCATTCCGTTATACGGCGTTCAATGCTTGATTCAGGTCCTCCAGAATCCGTTCTATGGGTTCGATTCCAACGGACAACCGCACGGTATTGGGGTTGACGCCGAAGATCGTGCGCCGCTCAGGCGGCAAATAAAGCATGGTCGTCAGATAGGGAATGCAGATCAGTGTCTCCGTCGCGCCCAGGCTGACAGCGTGAACAATCACCCGCAACGCCGAAATAAAGCGCTTGGCATCCTCTTGCGATTGGCCGATGTCGAAGGCCATCAGGCCGCCGTATCCATTGCGCATCTGGCGATGGGAGACGGCGGTGCCGGGATCATCGGGAAGGCCCGGATACCGAAGACGGCCAATCTTGGGCTGCCCACGCAGCCATTGCGCCACAGCCAGCGCATTGGAAGCCATTCTTTCGGCACGGAGCGAAAAAGTTTTCAGCCCCCGCTCGAGCAGCGAGGCCGAATAGGCGTCGAGCGTCGAACCGATGGCCTGGCGAGTGAACCAGAGCTTGTCGTAGTCCTCTTTCGATCCGGCAATGGCTCCCGCCATCAAGTCGTTATGGCCTCCGAGCGCCTTGGTCGCGCTATGGACCACGAGATGCGCGCCCAATGCGAGCGGGTGCTGGTGAAAGGGGGTCGCGAAGGTGTTGTCCACGACCAGCCGAGCGCCGGAACGACCGGCCGCCCGGCGAACCGCGGCGATATCGATAATTTTGCACAACGGGTTGGTAGGCGTTTCGATAAAGATCATGGTCGTATTGGGCTTGACGTAGCGATCCAATTCGCCGCTTTTGTCAGCGTCCAGCCACGTGATCTCCACGCCCAGTCTTTCCAGGATCAGCGACACCTTGTAATGCGCCCCATAGGTGTCGTGAAAGAGAATCAGGTGGTCGCCCGCCTTCAGAAACGTCAGATAGACCAGCGTGCAGGCGGCCATGCCGGACGTGCAGATGACGCAGTCTTCGGCCCCCTCCAAGGCGGCGATCTTCTTCTCCACGGCGCGCACGGTCGGGTTGTCGTCCCGGTGGTACGTGTAGCCGTCGATCTCGCCATCCGTGATCTTCCGCAACACCTCAAAATCGCGATATTCGTAGTTGACCGCGTGCACGATGGGCGTCACCATCGGGCGATTGCCATAGGGGGTTAAAGGATCGTTCATCGATTCCGCTCCACATCCATACATCAATTCCTTCCTGATTGGTCGCAGACTACGGTCGCGCCCTTTTTCGTATTTCCTTGATGGCCAGTTCCGCGGCGTTAACCAGCGGATACGCGATGGGGGAGGCCGTCAATGCCGGATGGGTTCCCATCTGGAACATGGCGATATCTTCGGCGGTCATCCGGCGTTGCACACAGGCGGAAACGGCGTTGATGATCTCTCCCGCGACACCGTTGCCCCGGACCTGGCCGCCCAGAAGGACACCGGAGTTGGACTCGAAGACCAGCTTGACCTTGGTCTTGGCGCCGCCCGGCATTCCGGCCGGATGGCGGTTCGGTCCCTCGACGGCCGCCGACACCGCATCATATCCGAGGGCCTTCGCCATTGTTTCAGTCAGCCCCGCCGTGCCCAGCGCGAAATCGCCCAAGGCCGTGGACCAGACTCCGACCGTGCCGGGATTTTCGCGCGTGATGCCGAAAAGGTTCGCGCCCGCAATGCGCGCCTCCAGCGTGGCGATCGAAGCGAGCTTCAACGTGGAAGGCCCACCGCCGAAGAACGAAATCTTCTCGGCGCAATCCCCGCAGGCGAAGATATGTTTGTCGGACGTGCGCATCGTGCGATCCACGTTTATCGCGCCCGTCGCGCCGATGCGCAGTCCGGCCGCTTTCCCCAGTTCCGCGTTGGCCTTCGATCCCGTTCCCAAGATGACCGCATCGGCCTTGATCGTTCCGCCGCTGGAGAGCTTCACGCCAGTCACACGGTCGTTGCCCGTAAAACCGGCCACCTTGGTTGCGGTCAGGATGCGAATGCCGTTGGCTTGCAGCACCTGCTCGGCTTCGACGCAGAACTCCTCGTCATAGGATAAACTCAGGCAGTGGGGCGCGATTTCAACGATCGTTATGGTCTTTCCGCCTGTCTTGCGAATCTCATCGGCAAATTCGATGCCGATGAAGCCCCCGCCCACCACCACAACGTCGATGGCGGTTTTCAGGCACTCCTGCATCCGACGCAGGTAGTCCACATCCTTGAGGATTGTGAACACGCCGTCCATAGCCGCGCCAGGGATGGGCGGGATAACCGGATGCGATCCGGTGGCAACGATCAGCCGGTCATAGGCGACCTCGCCTGACGCGGTGATCAACCTCTTTCGCTCGCGGTCGATGGCGGTCACTTCAGAAACAAGAAGTTCCACCTGCTCTTTCTCCAGAACGGCGTCGGGAATAAGATTCTTGTCGGGACTGCCCACCGTGCCGCAGATGTAGGGGATGCCGCAGGGAATCATCACCTGCTTCTCTTTGCGCACCAACAAGACACTCTTTCCGGGGTAGTGGCGTCTGACCGTGATAGCCGCCGTCACCCCTGCCGCACTGCCGCCAATAACAATCACGTCTGCTGTTTTCACGCTCATGGTCTTCCTCTCTGCTTGACGTCCACCTGTTTCCACAATTGCTGCATTCTATCGGCCCAGTCCGGCAGAACCCGCACCGCCATATGCCCGCGGGAATAGGCCTCCGCCACCCGCCGGTCGTCGGGCAGTTCCAGCAGGAGGGGGATTTGCGCTTCCGCGCAGTAGTCACGCACGCGCCCATCCCCCGAATCCGCCCGATTGATCACCACACCATGCCGCAGGCCAAGCTGGCGGATCATCTCCACGGCCAGACGCAAATCATTCAACCCGAACGGCGTAGGTTCCGTGACTAGCAAAACGTAGTCGGCGTCCCGAACCGTGGTCACCACCGGACAGGAGGTGCCGGGTGGGGCGTCAAGAATGGCAATTCCGTCCGTGATCGCTTTTTTCTTCACGAAGCGAATCAACGGCGGCGCCATGGGCTCGCCCACATTCAGCCGGCCCTGTACAAAAAGCACACCGGCCGACCTGCCGGTTTCAACCACGCCGATTGGCCGGTTTTGCTCGCGAATGGCGCGCACGGGGCACACGCGCGCACAGCCGCCACAACCGTGGCAAAGCTCAGGAAACACCAGCGCCTTCTTCAGAACGGCGATGGCATGGTACTGGCAAACCTCGGCGCATTTGCGGCATCCTGTGCACGTCTTCTCATCCACCACGGGTATGAGGATACCCACCGACTCGGTCACCGCGATCTGGGGCTTGAGGAAAATATGGCCGTTCGGTTCCTCGACATCGCAGTCAAGGTACTGGACCTTTTGGCCGTTATCCGCAAGCACGCATGCCAGGTTGACCGCGACCGTGGTTTTCCCGGTTCCCCCCTTGCCGCTGGCTATGGCAATTCTCATAAGCCGATCATACTCCCGTTCTTCCTGGTGTGTGCCGCTCTTCTACGAGGGGGAAGAGCATGGCCTCCGCAAACGCTTCGTGAAAGCCTTCCGCCGTGGATAGATCCACGTGCGTGACGCGCCGCGCGAGTTCCTCGCTCTGCCTCCGCGCTTCCGTTGAAAGCAGAGCCGCCTTTGCCCCGGCAAGGGACACATTGCCGACGTACCGGATGCGCTGGTGGTCGATCTCGGGCGGCAGCAGGCCGATGCGCTGCGCGCTGCTCCGACGAATGAAGCTGCCGAACCCGCCGGCCACGAGAACGGTCCGGAGGTCTGACACCGCAAGTCCGGCCTTTCGCAAGAGGACAGTAATGCCCGCCCGGATGGCGCCGCTGCCCAATTGCACTTCGCGGATATCGCGCTGGGTCAGCCGCACCGGAGGGGCTGGCCGGCCTGGTGTTGCGTCGGTGACGACGAATTGGGCTTCGCCGTCCTCGTCCGTTTGCGCGCGTTTGGCGAAAGCCGGGGCTAATGCCCGCGGCAGTTCCACGCCGGACAGGAGCTGGCCTTCGGGGGTCACGATGCCGTGGTTGAGCAACTCGGCCACGAGATCGATCAGCCCGCTGCCGCAGATGCCGGACGGCGCGGCGTTTCCGATCACTTCAACCCGGACATCCCCATCGAAGACCACTTTTTCGATGGCCCCATGCGTTCCCCTCATGCCGCACTCGATGCGGGCGCCCTCGAAGGCGGGGCCGGCGGCCGTGGATGCGGCATAAAAGCGGTCCTCGTGGGCGAGGACGATCTCGCCGTTCGTCCCGATGTCCACCATCAGCACCGGGCCCGGAATCTGGTCGAGGCGCGTCGCCAGCATCCCGGCCACCGTATCGCCGCCCACGAATCCGCCGATGACGGGGAATACGTAGGCCAGACCCCGATGATGGATCGGAATGCCCAACTCGGCCGCCGGTACGAGCAAGCCTCGTGCATGCGCGGGCACGAAGGGCATTTCTCCGAGTTGCCTTGGATCGACTCCGCAGAGAATGTGCGACATGGTAGTGTTGCCGGCGAACACCGCTTCGTATACGTGTTCACGAACGATTTTGGCGCCGGCGCATAGGGCATCGATCATGCCCGATATTTCACGAATCGCAACGAGGCGCATTTCGTCGAGACAGCCCGCACAGGTGGAGGCATGCTTGATGCGGGAGAGCACGTCGTCGCCGAAACTGACCTGGGGGTTCATGCGGGAGACCACTCCGAGTTCGCGACCGTCGCACAGGTTCAGCAATTCGCCGACCATCGTGGTGGTGCCGATATCGAACGCCACGCCAAAACAGCGGTCGCTTGTGTTACCGGCCTCGAAATCGATCAGGCGATGATCTGCCAGCACGGCGGTCCCCTTGAACGCGTGCGCGCGGAGCGTTATGGGAACTTGCCGGACCAGCGGCAGGTCGGCCTTGAAAGGCCCGATTTTCAGTTCCAACCGCAGCAGATCGGGGGCATCGTCCTCCAGCGTGGGCGGTGTCAGTTCGACGTAAGTCTTGCGGACGCCCGGCCGCACATCCCGGGGGGCGGCGGCGTCTGAGGTTGTCAGAATTTGATGCTCGCTTCCGAAAAGGGAGGTTTCCGGCACGAAGACCGTCAGCTCGGTTTTGATCGGATTCTGACAGGCCAGGCGCCAGCCCTCCCGCAATTCCGAGCCCGAAAACGTATGTTCGTCGGCCGGGGTTGGAACGCCGGCATTGGCCAGGATCTTGACACGGCATTTGCCGCAGGTGCCGCCCCCGCCGCAAGGCGTCTCGATCACCACGCCCGCGCGGGCGGCGGCTTCGAGAATGGTCGTTCCGTGAAGCACAAATACCGACCGGCCTTGCGGTTGAAACGTGACTCGTAACTGCGTTTCCATCATCCATCCCTTTCGACTGCTTGCCAAGCCGTGAGCCAGCCGTTTCCCTCTGCGACGGCAATGTGCTCAACGCTTTTCGACTCTCGCGTTTTATTACTAATCCTATTCAAATATGCAAATCCCTGTTCGTGTGGACTTCCATGCGATTCAGATTTTCCCTAATCCTTCCGGCCACTGCCGGCACTTGGGCGTCGATCCATTCGAGATAGTTGGGAATAATGCGCTCCCGACCGATCTTTCGAACCGCCTCCGACGCATAGTCCAAGAGGTATTCCTGAAATGTCAGGATACCGTTGGCAATGCAGAAATTCTTAACCGTGGCATGTTTGGCCAACGGCATAAAATTCGCGCCTGTCCTTCCCTCTCGGTAACCGGCCGTGCAGAAGGACGGCAAATAGCCCTCCTGACAGAGGTCCAGGATGAACTCATCCAGGCTACGCGTATCAGCCAGCAGGAATTGCTGCCGGTCGGGCAGATGCGCATGCTCCATTTGACTATAACCACCGACGGCGATGCGGGAGCCGGCATCCATCTGCGACACGCCGCCCTGCCGGATGACCTGTCGCCGCAAATCGGGCTTTTCGCGAGCCGTCAGAATAGAACCGGTATAGGGACACATCAACCGGATGACGGCAACGATCTTCAGAAAGTCGTGGTCCGAAACGATCCATGGCGACCGGGTGGCAAAGGGAGTTCCCTCGGCAGGCTCAAGCCGCGGATAGGAAATTGTGTGAGGGCCGACACCGAACTCCTTTTCCAAAGCCATGGCGTGATACAGCAGTCCGAGCAGCTCGTAGCGCCAGTCGTAAAGACCGAACAGGACCCCCATGCCCACATCGTCAATGCCCGCCGACTGCGCCCGATGCAGGGCGTAAAGCCGCCAGTCATACTCGCCTTTCAGCGTCCCCTTGGGATGCAGTCTCTCGTAAGTCGGCCGGTGGTACGTCTCCTGGAACACCTGATAGGTTCCGATTCCAACAGCATGCACCTCCTTGTACTCGCTGTCGAACAACGGCGCGGCGTTCACGTTGGCACGACGAATCTCGCCGGGACCGTTTTTGATTTGATAGGCCGCCTCCACCGACCGGCATATATACTCGTGATCGCTGGCGGGGTGTTCGCCAAAAACCATAATTAATCGCTTGTGGCCGACATCAACTAAAGCCAGCAGTTCCCGTCGCAGTTCTTCTATGGTCAACGACCGTTTGTGTACTTCAGGATTCCCGCTGCGAAAACCACAATACGTGCAGTCGTTCACGCACGGGCTTGAAACATACAACGGGGCAAAAAGCACGATCCGGTTGCCATAAACCGTGCGTTTGATCCACCCAGCAGCCTCATAAATGGACTCCCAGAGCTGTGGATCCTCGACGTTGACCAGAACGGCCACATCATCGGGAGAGAGCATCGTACCGGTCGTGGCATTATCGCGAGCTTTCCGGATAATGTCTTCCACTTGCGCGCGGTCCGCCAGCCGATGGCGACAGAGGCACGACTGGATGTTCTCGTCCTTGAGGAACTCCGCATACGGCCGATGATCCTGCCACTCGCGGACTCGCGTAAGGCGTTCCCGCTGCCAGAGTATTTCGGCCTGTTTCAACATGGTGCGTTGCATATTTATCTTGTCTGTCCGTTTATTCCCCGATGCGACAAGCGCCGGTTATGGTATCAGGCGTTTGGCTCCGGAAAAGGCATCCTGCACAATCAGCGCTACCGCGCCGTGGCCGGGATGCGACGGCGGATTCCATTTCTTCATGTCTTCGAACACAGGACCGTTGATGTGATATTCCAGCGCACCTTTCAGTTGATACGCTTTCTTGTCGTTCGTCATGAACAAGGCCGCGCCTTTGGAGCCGGCCTTGATGTTCTTCCGGGTCTTGTCGAAATAGTTGTCGGCCACCACCAGCCGGTCATCGCCATAGAGGCTGACGCACGTGACATAAATGACGTTCGGTCTACCATCACCGTCCGCCGTCGCCAAAATAACCGGACCTTCCCGCCGCTCCCATGCTTCCTTCACCGCCTCAGGTATCTTCATCGTTTGTCCTTTCTTCATCTGGAGTTGTGTTTGTCCGGCATTCATGGCGCAAGCAGATAGTCCGCGATTGCCCGGTAAAACGTCGTCACGGCCAGAATCGCGCAGTGCCTACCCGAGTCCGTTTCGCACTCCCCCGACCGGATGATCTCGCCTGCGCTGATGGACAACGCATCCGTGACGTTTCGGCCCTTCGCCCGGCGCGCCACGGCGCGACCGCATGCGCGAGTATTGCCGCATCCCTCCGTGTGGTACCGAACGTCCTCAATCCGGTCATTGCGGATGACCAGGTAGAACTCCATCTCGTCCCCGCACAAGCCCTTGATCGAAGCCGATGAGGTCGGGTCGTTCATCCGGCCGAAGAACGTGTCCTCCAGACATCCTCCTCCGTCCCGTCTATCGTCCGCTGAAATCATGGTTCTCGCTTTCCATTATACGACTCCGACGCCATAGAACTGCGCCCGGCGCCACCGCTCGTATTCTTCCCAGGCCTTCTGTTTGTCGAGCAACGGTTCGACCTGCCTTCCGACAAGGCGGATGATCAAGGCTTCATCCGCCAGCAGTGGTTTTTTGGGAATCGCACCTTGGGTTAGAAATTCATAGGCTTCGTTGATAAGCTGGAATCGCAGCGTGTTGCCTCCCGTCCGGTCGGGATGGTGGCGGACGGCCATTTTGCGATACGCGCGGCGGATTTCGTCCGCGGTTTTCCCCAACGTAAAAAGAACCAGCCTGGCTCTTTCTTCAAGCGTGACGCCCCGGATGTCGTCCATATTTTCAGACGTCAAGTTCAACGCGGTTGTTGAGCGGTTTTTCAACGCGATCCTATTTTATTTGGCTTTCTTCAACTTCCTCAGCTCCTTTTGCATAGAAATTCTCTTCGTCCGGGGCGATCTCACGGAGAAGCCGAAGAAACTCACCTGCGTGCACGCGTTCTTCGTCGGAGATATCCTTCAGCACCTCGATCGCGAGCTTGTTATCGGTTGACTCGGCAAGCTGCATGTACAATTGAATCGCTTCGTATTCGGCCGCCACCATGAAACGAACGGCCCTTACGAGTTCAGAATCCGTGAGCTTTCTGTCGTTAGCTAGCCCTGAAAAAGGCGAGTTGAATTCCGGCATGGTTGTTCTCCTGTTTTCGTGTTTATCCCAAATAGCATGCCCACAAAGCCCGCTCCCTTAACGACTCTCTCCTTAAAGCGCTCATGCTTCTCGACCGGTTGGTCAGGGCCCTTGAACAGACAACTTGCCGCCCGGTTTAGATAAAAACCGGCCTGTTCGGCGATTCCGACAACCTGTCGAGCCGTGTAAAACTTGGCTGCCGCGTAAAACGGGTGCCCTTCAGTCCCCTTCCGGGCATACGCGAGCCCCCAAGGACTGTCTTTCGGGACTAGGCCAACAAGGATGTTCCCATCCTCTCTTAAGACTCTCCTGCACTCGGCGAGTGCACTGACGGGATCGTCCAGAAAGCAAAGGGTGACGATTAACATCGCCGTCCCAAAAGAGCCATTCTCGTAGGGCAAAGCCTCTGCGCTGCCGCATCGGGTCCGGATGCCCCGCCGCCCCGCATAGCGCAGGACTGCCGGGCAGGGATCGAGCCCTTCATCGATCTCAAGTGCTTCCGCAAAACGGCCCGTGCCCACGCCCACCTCCAGCCAAGGCCGAGGGCTGTCCGCCAAAAGACTGCGAATACAAGCGGTCTCCAAATCAAAGATCCGGCGTCCCTCGGCGCTGTCGAACCAGGCATCATATTGAGCGGTGTGCCGAGCGAACGGCGCCCATCCCAGAGTCATTCGGTCGCCGGTTCTACGCGAGCCTTCGCAGGACGGATTTGGGTTCGTCGGCATGTCAGTTTCTCCCGGCTTCTCCGGCCGCGTAATACGATTCGCCATCGCGATCGTGACGGCCGATCTTGCCGTTTCGTAACAGCTTGCCAATATACTTCGACACTTCATTCAGGTGCATGCCGAAGACCTCGGAAATTTGTTGCGCCGTACAGGGACGCCGCTTGAGCATGGCCAGGATCGTGTCCTCGTTCGCCGCGGCATCGGAAGACTTATCCGACGAGAATTCGGCGATCACCGTTGCCACGGGCCGGAACAGTTCCGTCAATTCTTCCATTTTCCTTCGCGGCATCGCGAACGCATATTCCTCGGCGGGCGGACGGACCGCCGTGTTGAGATGGATTTCGTCCGGACCCATGGCTTCCGCGAGCGCCGCGATCTTCTCCAGGTCCCGCGGCACAGTGTTCGATCCCCAGACAAGGAACACTTCGATCCAGAGCTTGCCCTGGAACTCGTTCCGAAAAGCCCGGTATCCATCCATGATCTGCTGGAACTTCAGATCGGGATGCGGCCGGTTGATGTGATCGAACGAGGTTTGATCCCATGCGCTGAGCGAAAGTTTTACAAGATTAGCCCGTTTCGCCGCTTCCCGCACCTCCGGCCGCCAGAACAGCGTGCCGTTGGACAGGAGGGCTGTCGGAATGGTGGTTTGATCCCGAATGAACTGTAGGATGTCGCCGAATCGGTCGTGCAAGGTCGGTTCTCCGGACCCGGAAAGGGTGATGTAGTCCGCTTTTCCCCCATCCTTGATCCACGCCTCCAGTTCGGCCTCAACGTCCGCCACCGGCACATACTCCTTACGATTCAACGTCTTGTGCGTGGTGTGCCCCAACTGACAGAAGATGCAGTCCAGCGTGCAGGTCTTGAAGGGCGTCAGATCGATACCCAAGGATCGCCCCAGCCGCCGGGAGGGCACCGGGCCGAACAAGTGTCTGTATTCGCGCTTCATACGGCTTAGCTTTCGTGGCTTTCCGAGGAGCTATCGCTCCCTTGTCATTCCCGCGCCGCAGCCCGGGCACTTCGTCTGCGTACACGGTGTGCCGCGCTCATGCGGAGCGGTCTTTCCGCACTTGGGGCAAACGCAATTGCCTCCGGCGCCTAGGCCCAGGCCGCCCATTCGCCCCCGACCTTGACCGCCGCCCATTCCTTTGCCGCCCCCGACTCCCGTACCCCGGCCGGCGCCTGACCCCGCACCCAACGGTCCTGTTCCATCTCCTCTAGGCATGACACAAATCCTCCTGTTCGACATCGCATGACCGCGGTTAGGCAAGGCGAACCGTCCCGGCGGTCTGCTGTTTTATCTGCAGCTCAGCCGGGACTTCGCCCTGCCGACAACGACTACTTTTCCGCTTTTTCGGCTTCGAGTTCCTCGATGCGCTTCCGGAGTTCGCCCAACGCACCCTCGAAGTAGCTCGCTTGCCCCTTCAGCACATCCAACTGCTGGTCGCGTGTAGGCGCGGCCGCATAGGGCGGGTGCCCACCTGCCGCCCGTTGCCAACCGGTCAGCCCGGTGGCGTAGAACATATTCCGGAATCCGCGTCCGCCGGCTCCCCGACCCCGCCCGAATCCCATTCCACATCCGCGTCCCCCCATGGGATTTGCGAAACCCGGCATACCGAATCCCGCGCAGTAGCCTGCCGCCCGGCCGGTCATCGGCCCCATTCCCATCGGTCCTGTTCCATTTCCTCCTGGCATTGTCGTTTCTCCTTTTTTAATTTGCGTTTCCTGTTCAACGGCCTCTGCCGGAGCCGCCACCCTGTCCGCCGCCCTGGCCTTGACCCCCACGGCCTGCCCCAGAGCCGCGCCCGCCGCGACCTCGGCCTTGTCCTTTGCCGGATCCTGCCGTTGGGCACTTGCGTGCTCCAGCACCGCAAGCACCGCGACCTCGGCCTGTGCCTGCCCCTTTTCCACTCGGTCCCGTTCCATCACCTTTTGGCATTTTCAATCTCCTTTTCTTACTGGTTTACGCCCAATGACCTTCTACGTTGGCCGCCGGGGCCTCCTTCAACTCGCCCGCCTTAAACCTGCGAACCGCGTCCGCTACCGTTCCCTCGCCGCACAGATACACCTTGATCCCCGCCGCATTCAGGATGCGAAACGCTTTGGGGCCGACGTTGCCCGAGACAACGGCTTTGGCGCCCAACCCCGCAACCGTTTCACCAGCCTGGATCCCCGCTCCCTGCGCAGCATTCAGGTTCTGCGCGTTGTCGTGAGCCGCCCACTCGTTCGACTCCGTGTCCACGACCATAAAATACTTGGCCCGCCCAAATCGCGGATCCATGTTACTCGACATTTCCTTGTCCGTTGAGGTGATCGCAATTTTCATGATGCTATCCTTTCCAGTGCGACAATCTGTTCGACCGACATTCAGCCCGAGGGCCTTGCCCGTTTCGCCATCCTCCTTTTCCCCCGCGGCATCGGTTCATCCGGCCGCAGCAACCCGGCATGAGAAAGGCCGTCAAGGTTCCCTCCTGCCAGGCGAGGATGACGTCCTCCACGTTTCCGCCCATGAACGGAATAACCCGAATCCTCGCCTTCGCCAAAGCGGCCGCCATCGGCTCGGAGACCGCCCCGCAAATCAACACCCGCGGCCCCAGTGCCGCCAGCCGGCCCGCCTGAGCCTGCGGCTCCGAGCCTGGCAGCGGTTCCTCGCGCCGGGCAAGCACCCGGCCGTCTTCAACATCGAGCATCAGAACCTGCCGGGCCACATCGAACACCGGCGAGATTCTTCCGTTCCACGTTGCCAACGCCAGTCGCATCGGTTCGAATCCTTTACGTTTCACAAGATGATATAATGCACAAAGCATGCCAGAAACGATGTCGCCCGGATAATAGCCCGCAAGTTATTGCAGGGCAGTGTGTTGCAGATAGTATTACGATTCAAATAGCGGCAAGTTCAGTCGCTTTAAGGCGACTGTATAGGCAATAGACAAGCGCATGGATGCGTCTCTATGCGGGGTTAGGGTGGGAACGGCCGTCCTGATCAGGAAGGGCCATCCCAAGGGTTTTGATCTTGCGAAACAGTGTGCTCTTGTGCAGGCCAAGCGCTCGGGCAGCGGCCAGACGGTTGAATCCGTTTTGCTCCAAGGCCATGCGGATGGCCTGGGTTTCGACGGCGCGTGTCTGGGCGGCAATGCTCTCGCGGGCTGTAGCGGGGGTCGTGGGCAGTTGACCGGCGAGTTCCGACGGCAGATGGATACGTTCGATGTTTCCCGCGCCGCACAGCACGAAAGCCCGCTCGATGACGTTCTCCAACTCCCGCACATTGCCGGGATAGTCGTGCGCCATGAGGAGCGCCATGACGTCCGGAGCGACTCCGGCAACGGCCTTTCCCTGCCTCAGGTTGAACCGTGCGACGAAGTGCTCGACGAGGAGGGGAATGTCCTCCTTGCGTTTTCGCAACGGCGGCAACTCCACTTTTACGACGTTCAAGCGATAGAAAAGGTCTTCGCGAAAAACGCCTTTCCGAATCTGCTCGGACAAATCACGATGCGTGGCCGCCACCACCCGCACGTTGGCGTGCAACACGCGTGTCCCTCCCAGTGGCTCGTAGGTCTTTTCCTGTAGGACGCGAAGCAGGCGGACCTGAAGGGCGGGACTGATGTCGCCAATCTCGTCCAGAAACAGCGTGCCGCCCTCGGCCAGCGCGAAGCGGCCGGGCTTGTCCTTCGCCGCTCCTGTGAACGCGCCCCGCATATATCCAAACAGTTCCGATTCAAGCAGGCTGTCCGGCAAAGATCCACAGTTGACCGCAATAAACGGTTTGTTTTTGCGCGGGCTCAGGTTGTGGATGGCGCGCGCGAGGAGTTCCTTGCCCGTGCCGGTTTCCCCGAGAATCAGGACGGTCGCATCGCTGGCGGAGACTTGGGGCAAGACATCGAAAATACGCCGCATGGCGGCGCTTCGGCTCACCAAGTCCTCCACTTGGACCCGACCCTCCAGTTCTTTGCGTAATTCCTCCACCAGACTGAGATCCCGAAACGTCTCCGCACCACCGACGATCTTCCCGCGGTCGTCTCGAAGAATGGCAGTGGATACGGAAATTGGGATCCGGCGGCCGTTGGCATCCACGATGAACGCAGACTTATTGATGATCGGCTTGCCGGTCTTGACTGTGGATCGTAGCGCACAGTCCGCCTCGCACATGCTGGCGCGGAACACGTCCGAGCAGGTCTTGCCAATCGCGTCCCGACGCCGAATGCCGGTGATGCTCTCGGCCGCGCGGTTGAAGGAGGTGATGCGCCAGTCGGCATCCACGGTGAACACGCCGTCTGAGATGCTTTCCAGAATGCTTTCGGCTCCGGTCTGTAGCCCTCGTTTGTTTGCAAGGATCTTGCTCATAGCCATCCCCTACCCCTACATTCTTAAGAGAAGTAATCCTGCTCTGTCGGAATCCTTGATGCCTCCAGCGATCACACATCCGCAGTCTGAGTTGTCTTATCGGTTAACCGCTTCTTGATGCCGGCATTCGGAACTCGGACTTCATTTCTTCGTCTTCCGCCTCTTCGCCCTCATCTTCACCGCCTTCATCTCCGCCAACTTGGCCTTCGCCTCTCGTGCCCCCATCCCCCGGATCACCAGAATCGCCGCTCTCGTGATCTTACGCACCGCCAAAGGCCCGCTTTTCTTTTCCATGTTCACGACTGCCTGAGCGGTCACGCCGATCAGTCGGCCAAAATCGACCTGGGACAGCCGCAGCTTACGCCGAAGGCTTCGTATCCCCTTCCCCGTCAAGCGTGCCTTGCCGGCCGCTTCTGGAGTCGGCGCAGGCTGGGGTTTGACGATCTGGTCCATCATCCCCTGGATCCGCTTATTGTCCTTCGCCAAGCCGACGACGATACGCTTGAGCGAGGCCACGTCATGTTTCAACTGGACGGTCGGCTTGTGGACCTTGCTTACCGATGCCTTCACTTCCTTGCGGGCAAGGCGGGTGACTTCATCGCGCAGCACCTTCATGACATTGGGCATACCGGATCCTTTCATTACTTTGATTTGCTGGGCCAATAGTCACACGATTGCGAAGGGTTGGCAAGTCGATTAGCCGATTAGACAACCTCCTCCAATATTACCCATTCGGACTCATCAAGTCGGGGAGCAAGACGAGGCATGTGACGCCTTCCGCCCCTCCTTTAAATGATACTGCTTGGCCTTCGGCGTCCATCGGCGGCCGCACTGCTTGCACTTGCGGATACGGACAACTCCTGCCTTGTTGGTTCTTCGGCCCTTCAACGTACTGCGATAGCTCCCGCAAAACGGACACTTCGCCGGTCTTCCTGCATGCATATAAATCACCTCAGCATGCCTCGTGACTTTCGTGTTTATATGCATTACGGTTTCTGGCCACGGACAGGACACGCCAGACCGAAACCTTTTTAAATTCCGTGTTCCACACAAATGACCACCATGATCGATGTTGTTCCCCGCTGTCCCAATCAACCACTTCTCGAAGCCGGATTTATGATCGAGCAGCGCGTTGCCAGCCTCCGAGCGAACGTCCGGGAGTTCTACTTCGCCGTAATGCTTTTCCAGAGGCCGTGTATACGGTGCGGGGCCACGGTACTCACCATGCTGCGTGACAGTTGGAGCAAGTGCGGGACCTGTGGCCAGGAGTTCGATCCGACAGTGGCATTCCAGTCCTGTCCAGAGTGCGACGGGGCCTTGGCGATAAAGATCTGCCATTACTGGTGTTCGACGTGTCGGAAAGCGGTCAGATCAAGCTTCTGCTTCGACGCACGGGTGTTCGACGCCGACTACTTCCGCGAGATGATGCGCGACTCCCGGGAGCGCAAAGAAGCCAAAGTCGCGGAAATGAGAAAGCTCTTGGCGGAGTCCAGATCGTTGCCTTTCCAGCCATACAGCGATTTCAGCGATACTCTGGCGGCGTTCGTTACCGATCTTGACCACTATGTCTCCGTGCCTGTCGTGCTGGAACAACTCGCAGCCTTGAATCGGCCGACCTTCGATATGAGTGTTTACCGTCAACATATTCTCGATCTCGTTCGAGGTTGCGTCGTCGATTTCGAAGGCGTTTCGACGGTAGTTGAGGACAGAAAGCTGGACAGAGTATTTCGGTTCATCACAGCCGTGTTCATGGAGCAAGACGGTCTTTTGGAGATCCTTCAGGATCATTCAGGGCGAATTCGGTTGTGTGGAAAATGATGCTTTCCGCAAAAGATAAGGATTTTCTGGAACGTTTAAATGAACTCCTGAAGGCGGATGTGGTGTGGATCGAACGGACGCCCAGTCAACCGTCGCGATTTGTGCTGCGAGGCAATTACGGGAGCCGCGTCGAAGAAAAGTTCGGTCTAACCCGGCAGGGAGTTCGCTGGAGGTTTCAACGGCTCTTCAACGATCTATATGTGGATTCCTTTGCTGTCCTGCTCTTCATCGAAAAGCAACTGGGGCCGCAGTTCCGTCAGGATGCGCTGGTCATTGCACATGAGCGGTTTGTGATGCGCCAAAAGGCTCTACAGAATCACTCGTTCAGGGAGGCGAATTCCTATCGCGGCAAGGACCAAGATTGAGATCAGCCCGGCACTGTGTCGGCAAGTCGCGGGCCTGGACGATCTGGCACGTATCTTTTTCCCGGACAACCCGAACCACAGAAAGGCGTTCGTGGCGCTGTGGATTGAGGCCAAATACGCTGAAGGCCAGTTCTTGCCCTCGCGGACTACTCTCAACAACAAATATGGCCTTACCAGAAGAACGCTGGAAGTCGTCCGAGCAAAGCTGAAGAAACTGGGGGTTATCAAGCGTGTCAGCCACTTCAATCCCGCGTATGGCAACCTTTCTGGATGGACGTTTTCCGACCGATTCTGCAACGCATTGCTGTCTCTGGCTCAAACGATGAAGATACACCGTGAGGCCTCATCCAGACCACAAGACCGGCTCAAGGACCAGCAGGCTTTTCTGTTTTTGTAGGACCATCTCACACGCCCAGCGGGTGAACCTATTCAATCGCGCACTCGCTGCACGAACAGTCGTGTCCTTTGACTATTGCTGACACCCCTTCTGCGTGATCCATTGGCTGATTGCTTCGCGACCCGTCACGATACACGGTAATCCCCTTGCACCCGAGATCATAGGCCGCGACAAACACCGCTTTGACGTCCTCTGGCGTCGCGTCTTTTCGCAAGTTCACTGTCTTGGATACGGCGCCGTCGCAGTGTCTTTGGAACGCGGCCATCATTTTCACGTGCCACAGGGGGCTGATGTCCAAAGCGGTGACAAACACGCGCCGCACGTCGTCGGGAATTGAGGACATGTGTTGGATGGACCCCCGCTCCGCGATTTCGGCCATCAAGCCCCTGCTGTAGAATCCGCGCGTCCGCGCTACCGCTTCAAAAACCGAATTGACCTCCAGCAACCGCCGGCCGTTAAGGATGTTCCTCACAAATACGAGCGAGAAACAGGGCTCAATGCCGGCTGAGCAGCCAGCCAGAATGCTGATCGACCCGGTAGGTGCGATGCACGTGACACACGCGTTACGCATGGGCATGCCTCGCTGCTCCCAAATGCTGCCTTTCCAGTTCGGAAAAACGCCCCGCCGCACTGCCAGATCACGGGACGCCTTGTGCGAGGCGGTCTGCAGACAGGTCATAACGCGGTCGACAAAGCCCAGAGCAGCATCGCTGTCGTACGGAAGTCCGAGGGTGTATAGCGTATCGGCAACCCCCATGACGCCAAGGCCGATCTTCCGATTTCCCTTTGTGATCCGCTTGATTTCCGGGATCGGGTAGCTGTTCAGATCAATCACATTATCCAGGAAGCGGACCGCCAACCTGATGGCACGTGCAAAGGACCGGAAGTCAAACCAAGCTCGATCGGCGGCAAGTTTCACAAACTTGATCAGATTGATGCTGCCCAGGTTGCAGGTCTCATACGGGAGAAGGGGCTGCTCGCCACAGGGGTTTGTCGCTTCAATTCGGCCGATATGCGGTGTGGGATTTGCCCGGTTAATGGCATCGATGAAGATTCTGCCTGGCTCACCACTGTCGTATGCCGAGCTAACCATCAGCTCGGAAACCTCCCCCACTGTCCAAAAGGTGCCATCTTCCTTGGCAAGCGGGTATCGCTTGCGCGTCCGTGGGTTGAAGACAAGGTGGATCTGATATGGATTGCGCTTCAATGCCTCCATGAACTCGTCCAGCACGGCCACGGAAAGGTTGAAGTTATGCCACCGGCCGAATGTAGTCTTGGCACGGATGAATCCAATAATGTCCGGATGGTCTACACGCATTACTGCCATGTTGGCCCCTTGGCGGAGCCCCCCTTGCGCCATGGCATGGGTCGCTTGGGCGAAAACGTCTATGAATGCCAGAGGTCCGGGCGTTGTCCCTCCGCTTGAACGAATGCGGTCTCCGGCGGGGCGCGGATTGCTAAAGTCAAAGCCGGTGCCGGTCCCGGCTTTATGAACCAGTGCCGCGTTCAGCAGTGCCTCAAATATGCCCCGGATGCTGTCCGAAACAGGCAGAACGCAACAGGCGGACAACAAAGCTTTTACGCGCCCCGCGTTCATGAGTGTGGGCGAATTCGGCAGAAAGACATCGCGTATCATCATGCGGTAGAAGGCGTTGGCAAGACGGCCTGCATCCCTGGCTGTCGCCCCATAGATACGCTCAATCCACGCTATGGCCTCCGCCACCCGTCGAAACATGCCTTCCGGGGTTTCGGCGATCCTCCCGGCACTGTCCTTGGCCAAATATCGTGCCTTAAGCAGTGCCAACGCCTGCTCTCCAATTTGAGACAATCCGCTCTGTCTATGTGTGGTGGTTCGCATGATGACGTTTCTCCTCTATCAGATAGGTGGGAACGTCTCATAAATGGCAGCTGGGGAAAGTGAGACATGAGATCTTCCCTCTGTCGGGATACCAGTGGGGATGCGAGTCGAAGTTGAGACAAGCAACCCAATAGTGGATAGGAATAGTGCAGGAACAACACAACAACAGGAGGTACGCAGATGAACGAGGAACATGACGGACGTGGGGAACTGGTGCCGATTGGAGGTCTTTGGATCCATGAAGACCGTGACGGGAAGACTTTCCTGAGCGGATATCTGGGGGAGGCGCGGCTTCTCGTCTTCAAGAACAAGTTCAAGAAGCCGGGTGAGAAACAGCCGGACTACCGGATGTATGTGTCACGGAAACCCAAACCCGACCAGGCCGATCCCCTGGCTAATACCGAAACCGATCCGCTGGCTTCGGGCGCCAGCGATGGAGACGTTGCGGCTGTCGCGAATGGAGGCACCGACAAGCCTCCGTTCTGACAGGTACTATCTAAATTTGGGGCGGGACCAGACAAACGCCGTAACGAGTGTTCATTTGTCTGGCCTCGTTACGGTGCCAAAGGTCCCGCCCCTTTTCATTTTAACAGGTTCGTAACAATTCAAGACCGCCGGACTAAATAGGAGGAACGACACAATGGAAACGACATCGGTACAATTTAAGAACGCCGTAGTGGCTGCTTTGAACGGAATGAATACCGACAGGCTGGGCATGGGAAAGATCGAGCCTGGAGAAGATGACGTGGTCGCACGAGCCTTATTGACCGGACTCCCTAGGGGATCTTTAGGAACACAGTTACCTCCAACGCTCATTTTACGGCGGCATCACGACCAATTGATTGTCGAGATTGGAATGGTTACGACCTTCGGATCAGCTGGGAGCCTGATGAACTGTGCGCCAAATGAATTTCTCAGCGTATTGTTCAAGTCCCCGACTATCGACGAGGATTTTCTAGCTGATCGAATGAGCATTTTGAGACTTTTCGCGCATGCATATCTTTCTAGTCCCCACACGATGGACGAGTTTCTCGCTAACCTCATTGACGCCGCCAACGCGCATTTCGTTCTCTCCCATGCAGTTAGAGATGTCCGTGATGGCGAAGTCACTGTCAAAGCGTCCCTGGAGTGTGACTACGCTCAGCTTCCCGAAAACTTAGGTTTGGTTATCCAGGCGGCCATCGTACACTCGGTAAAGATCGCCGAGTTTGTACAGTTGGTTCGCGAGTTCGTCATGCCTGATGCTTCGAAAACTGTGGGGGTTCTGGCGGATGCATTTGTTGCAGGCGCTCTGAGTGCCTCCGTGAATGGCGACAGGAAACGAGCGACCAGGTCGGGCAAGGCCCTCAGTGGCCTGAAGCTGTAGATTGACGTCAATCCTGCGGAGGTGTATGATGCATCACAAAGGCGCACATGAGGTTGAGAAGAACCGAGCCATCGCGATCGCGCGGAAGTTGGCCATGGCCCGCGGGAGCGGGCAAAATGATCAAATCGGTCCAGAATACCTGGTTGCTGGCCTTCTGAAGGCAATGGGAACCGAAGCCGATACCCTGCTTTCCGATCTTGGTTTCCCCGTAATTGCTAGTGGGCTTAAATATGTGCCAGACGCAGAGCCCGAAGAGCTTGACCGACTGCCAGCGGCTGCGCCGAACCAAGCATTGGCCAATCTTCTCACAGGCAGTCTGAAGCCGTTTATCCAAGGGGCCGCGAATACGGGCAGTGCCTTACGGTTGTTGCTGAAAGACCCGGCAATAGTAACGGCCCTAAAAGGGCTTGTAATGCAATTGCAGCATCGCGCGGTGCCCGCAACCCCTTCGCCCATAACTGACATACTCCGTGCGCTGACACGAAACCTTCAGACAGGCTACCTCTTGGGAAAGACGTACTACATGCCTAATGTCAAAATGCCACTTCCCGACTACGTGTCGGGCAAGAACGACAGCGTCTTCGCCGAGGCTGTTCGTTGTTTCTACGAAGAGCGACGGAAAGTCCAAATGGCCATGTATAGTGGAAAAAGAGGTCGCCAGATCTCGCTTTTTGAACGCTATATGCGGGGATTCGGCCCAGTGGCCGCCGATGTGGCCTTCACGGTGATGGTGAACGCCTTGACTCCATTCACCGAAAGCGGTGGGCCGATCAATGTTCGCGACATTGCATGGGCCATCGATCCCCTTCGATATCACGTGATCGTCAGGGATGTTTTCGAGGCTGTGAAGTTGCTCAAGCAGCATGACCTTGTGCGCGTCCTACCTGAGGATCAGTACCACTTGTTTTCGATACTTCTCCCCTCGGAGCAGCTCATGGATGAGTTCACAGGATATATCAACACGCGCTATGATGCGTTTGAAGATCTGATAAAGAGTTAAAACGGTCATTGCCGCGTTTCTCTCAGCAGGAACAGGAGGTCAACGATGAAGTCTCAAGATTTCAGAACAGATAACATGTCGCAGATTGTAGCTCGAGTCCATCCTGACTATCGCCCGGTGTGGGAATCCGTTCCGCCATGCAATCAGGCGGCGCTTGCAAACTTTTTCCTTCCGCGCTCCTCGGGAACTGACTTTCTTTGCCCAACGCGCCCGAAGGTCGTGAAGTGGTACTGTCCATTTGCAGCACAGCGTCAGTTTGGATCAGGCCATCGCTATTGTATCAACGTTTTCGTCGGCTGCGCCCATGGCTGCCACTACTGTTATGCGGTTGGTTATGGACCGGATCGACCGGTATGTAAACAGGACTTCAGGAAGCTGATCGAAAGGGACATGGCGGACTTGGAACGCTTCGATGTCCCTCCGGCGCCCGTTCATTTGTCCAACAGCACGGACCCGTTTCAACCCCTGGAAGTTGTGACCGGCCACACTCGGTATGCCTTGGAGCAGATTCTTACCCACCGTCATCGCTTTACAACTGTGACGATTCTGACGAAAAACCCGCTATTGCCCGTACAATATAAGTACCTGGACTTGTTCAGTGCCCTTGCCGTATTACCCAACGGTCATCCACGGAAAAGGTTTTATTCGGAAACCAAGCTTCCTGCGTTCCAGGTTGAAGTCAGTCTGGCGTTCTGGCGAGAAGAAGCTGGCCGGGCGTATGACCCCATGGCACCATCGGTGCAGGAGCGGAAGGATGCGATCTTGGCACTTCGCAAGGCGGACATCCCTGTGGTCCTACGAATTGACCCTCTATTCCCCCGGTCCCCCATGCCTAACGGCACAACCCTGGCTCACTTCGGGCTGCCGGAGGCACAGACGCTGGAGGATCTGCAATCCCTGGTCGCCTTTGCCGCTCAGTGCGGAGTGCGTCATGTGGTGTATTCGCCCGTGAAGATCGTGCAACCACGTCGCCGCCGACTCGGCGCGACCATGGCTGCGTTGCGGTCTGTCTACCAATCGATGTCGGCACCAATCAAGCCTGTCTGGCATGGCGGGAGTTGGCGGCTTCCCCCGGAAATCGCGAATCAACATATTATACAGCCCTTTCTCGACATCTGTCAGAAGACTGGTGTCAAAGCTAAGTTTTGTATGACCAACCTTGTCGAGACCCCATGAGCCTGAGAGGAGGAGGTGAACGTGAACGCCCACGACATGTCCTTTGCCTTCAAACAGCGCAATGCATTGTCCATGCAGAAGTTCGAAAAACGCGTCCAACTCCAGATCGCCCCTGTGAGAGGATCTGCCTATCCTGACCTAGACGGAGCAATTTCCCACAAACAGGCGAGTCCACCAAAAATATAGGGATTGAATCGCTAGCCACGCGTTGTGATTAAGGAATTGCCTCGGGCGGAAGAACGACGCATGAGTGGTGGTGCGTTCGCGGGCTGTGCCGAGGGAAGAAGCTAGAGTTAATTGACAAGAAAGGAGTCTGTTGCGATGAAGACGATGGAAGCACTGGGGAGTGAAATACTGGAACTCAGCAATGAGGATTTGAGCACTATTCTCGATGTCGCTCTACATGAATTCCGAAGACGGCGCGCAGAAGTCAACCGCAAGAGGATTATTCTCTTCCGCCCAGGACAGTCCGTATGGTTTTCCGGGGAAGGATCACTAAGGCTGCCGAAAGGGACAATGGGCCATGTCCGCAAGGTCAACCAAAGATCGGTAGCGGTCGATTTTGGCTCCTACGGTGCAGCTTGGCGCGTGGACGCCTCCCTTTTGGAGATGGGATCAGCGTCCAACGACGGTGCGGCGTCGTCAGTTCCGGTGCGCTAACGCCACGGGACCTTATCCGGAAGAGGAGAACGAGTCAAAACTTGATGCCGTTGCTGACCAGCCCTACCGTTGAGGACACCTGTCATGAGTATACCTTGCCTGACCGTAATCGAGGACATGGACGGAAGAGAGATAGCCGTTCTTTACCGTCATCATGACGGATATCCTGAGGAACACGGCCGCGAACTGGCGGAATTCCTCTCTGGCATACGAATCGTTAGCGAACTCCCCGAGAAGGATCCGCCCGATGGGCTTGTCCGAGTCGTCTTCAAGCCGAGGGACAAATTCATGTATAACGGCGAACGCATCGCTGAAGGCATGACATGTCTGGCCGCGCAAATTGTGGCGTTCTTCAAACAGGAAGCGGGCGGGTTCCATCTCTTCCCCGCCGGGGATCGTGTCGAGGACGAGTCGTATACGTACCACGTGTCAGGCCAACCTGACGGCGAAGCCATGATCAGGATTATCGAGAACTCCTCGCAGGAGGTGTCAAAAGAACTGTTCAATGGTACTGCGACTGAACTGCTCGCTTGGCTGGATAGCCCGAAAGAGAGTGACACGAGTAGCTGCCACGAGGAATAGCGAGATTGGCCGGTCTGTCTTTACGACCAAAAGTGCGACAAGAAGCACGACTTGATCCCCCCACAACTGACAAGGGTTTTGCCCTCCTTGCAACGGTGTGGAACTACGCTTCCATCCTGCCGTTCAGGACTGCCGACAGTTGCCCGATGTCGTTTCATCTGCCTTCCTGCGCGAAAGAATGGCCATTTCGCGTGGTTTCCGGTGGGAGGTAGCATATGGGGTAACTGACGTCTTCAATTTTAACATGCACAGACATACTCTTTTGCCAGGCGTGGGGTCAAAACCGCGTTCCAGCCATGCCCTTACGAGTAAGTGTGTGTGGAAGCGCGGTGTTCACATGGCCTGATAAGGACCGCGCGCTCCGGGCACTGGCATACCTTCCAGGCGCATATACTGTTCAGTGAGATCCTGGATCTTTGCGTGCAGTTCCTGAATCTCTTGCACCAGGGCCATGACCTCAGCGGATTCATCATCATTTTTGGCCTGGGATACGGCCTCTTCGTACTCCGCCATCATAGCTTCTAGCCGGGCATTTTCCATCTCCAACGCGTCTTCGATTAGATGGACCTTCTCGGGCCGGCCGGTGACTTGGCCAATGATGTCGCATGCATCCTGGCTCTTCTGATTATCCCAACGCTCGACCTCGGCTGGATCGGGTTCGACCCGGAGCTTTCCTTCCTCCGCATATACGGCCGACTTGCTCATGATGTCGACGAGGAGAGCGGCAGCCTCTTCCTCTGAAAGCTCATGCCCGCCTGATGACAACGGCTCGTTATCCCGGGCTATCGCACCCCGTCCCATCGAATCTCCCCAGCCGGTATCCTCCGGTCCAGATGTTGCGGAACATGCTTCTGGTAATGCCGTGTGAACTACGGCGTCGACCGCTTCCTGAATTTCACCTGCCGCATTCGAATCCGGCCCTTCTTCCCATCCGCTTCCAATCCAGTCGTCATCCATTTCTCGGCCTCCATCCGAACCCGTTCTTCAGGTGCTCTTGCTGCTCATGGCTTCGTTCCGTTGCCCTTTGTTTTCCCGAATACTCGCCTTAACCCAGCTATACTCCATATTCTGCCATCTCGTTTGCGGCCCAAGGATTCATCCCACAGGTCTTTCGCAATGCCGGAGTAATCCTTGGATTGTGCAACCAGTATTTGTCTTTCTGCTCTACTGAGAACAGTCCAAATGCGTTGCGCAAGGATAACGCGTTCCTCCCTCGAAACGGCTTCGACCTCCTTTTCCATTCCATCGAGTCCGTCGGTGCCGAGGATCAAGGAGAAAAGCCCCATACGTAAGGCCCAAACGCGCTTGTCGTGACGTTCTTCTACAACCTCATTGATGAGGGTGACGAGAACTGCCGCGGATGATACTGGATCCGGCAATCTAAGCTTCCCGATCGCATCTCCCGCCTCCCGTCCGGTTCCGACAATGGAAAGAATCGCGTGAACGAGCTGACTGGTTAGGATGGGAGACTGCTTACCGTGCAAACGGGCGAAAGCATAGCCAACTGATGCAAGAACGGAATCGTCAGAGCCGGGCAAGAGCATAAAATCGGAAATAGTGCATAACGCGGCGAGGCGCTCACTCATTTCAGCCTGCATCGGAGCATGCAATTCGCGGAGCAAACGCAGATTTGTGCCGCCGGCAATATCATCGCAGAGATCAACTGGGTATTGCGCAACATACCCATCCCAAAGGAGAAGAGTGGCCGATGCGGCAGGCGTCTTCAGCAGGCACAGCATTGATGGCAGATGGTCATGCAGTATCCGCCAAGAACAGGCACGGTCAAGGTCTTCGCGCGACACTCGAATCAGGCATTTCAGGATCTCCATGCGCGGTAAGCGGTTCGTTTGCGAGACCGAAACGAGCAGTTGAATCCGGTGTGGCGGCGACAAGAAGATATTGATGAATCTGAACGCTTGGACGGGCCTTTCTTCCGCCAGTTGCCGAAATACCGCCAGGCGCAGCGCCGGATTCAGAGCAACCGCGTCCTTAACCATAGAATTAACAGGATTCAATGGCATTTCCCGGTTCCGTTCAACCACTAGCACTATCGCGGCGGAAAGAAGATCGTGAGCATCATCTTGCCGCGGAGATGCCAGCAGACGACGGCAAAGGCGCTCCAGCAAAGATGAAGAGAACCAACCCTTGGGCTGGGACCGAATGAACGACGCGAAAATGGACCAATTCGATGGCGACACCATGCCGGACAAGTCGGCGACGATTCGGCGACCAAGCTGGCCCTGCAATGATAAATGGCACATGGCGCGGGCTAATGAATTCAGCGCAGCCGTTGACACGCTTGGACGGTTCAGAAACTGGCCGATGTCCAGGAACGCTCGACAGCGTGACACTACCGTGCCCGGCATATGACGCCTAAGGCGGTAAATACGCTGACAGCACACCGCCGCGGACTTGGTAACGGCGCGTTCTGGTGACAGAGTTTCGATGAACGAACATAGGAAGGGAGTGACTTCAGGGCGTAATGACAGACGGTCAATGTTGCGCTCGCAAAACAAGGCACGATCAACGACACCGTAGTTTTGCAGCAGGTCAAACACCACCCTTTGCATGACATGGGAAGCGATATCCTCCTGTTTCTTAAGCACTTGTTCGGCCCACTCCAATCCTGGGTAAAGCGATTTCAACAACTTGATCGTGTGGTCATAGTCGCGAGAAGACAACAGATCCGGCAGCAACCGAATGAGCGATGAGGGGTGTATTTGGAGATATGTGATCGCTTGTTTCGGCAACAGCAGGCCAGACTTCACAGCCACAGCTATGACTGTCTCTTTAGCGGGTTCTGTAAGAGTCCAAGCAAGCGCCGCGTTCAAACTCTCGATGCCGTCCGGGATAGGCAAAGCTCCCGCTAACACGTTCAGATCATCGGCATTGCGTACCTTGGATTCATCCATAACTGCCACGAAATCAGAAATCGCTTCACTGCCATGGGCTGCAAGAATTCCGACGGCCCGTTCTGCATATCGACAATAAGAAATTCGATTTTGACGATCGGTGTAGGTGTTCAGGGCAAAGCGTCCGTTGGTGTAGCAGTATTCGGGCAAATCAGTTCTCATGGATTGGGAAAAGCTCGTTCCGGTGATGCGCACCTTAAGGTTGCCCGGTTCACCCTCATAAGTTGAGAAACTCAAACTTCGGCGCCAGAAAAGAGGCAGACACAGGGCGACGATGTGAATTAAGCGTACCAGCGTCTCGGGATCGCCGGCCAGGTAGAGATGACTGTCTTCCGATGTCAGGATTGCCTGAACACAGAAGACCGCCCATCGTCGTCTGGCAGCGTCCTTCAGGAAGGTCAAACTGTCTTGTATGGCAAGGGAAGAGCGCGGTAAAGCCATAGGTTGAGTCATGAGCGCGCTACCTTCGAAGTCTCTAGTAATCCACTCTACAGATCCCCACGATGATATTGCATCCAATGCCGTAACATCATCCGGGGTGTCAACAATAACGTGCGCAAAGTAGTTCCCGGTTCGGCCTGTTGTGGGGTCCTGGCCGGACGGAACTGTATGAATCAGCATGCGTCTCGGTTCCGTGGTAAAAGCCAACTTTGCCGGAGTATTGTAACCGTTGGCCGGGTCAGACGAGTGACGGCTATACCGGAAGAGCTGTTCATAGGACCGCGCTTGCTGCTCGGAAATACCACAGGAAACAGCACGGACTTGCCATCCATCGGCGCCGGTCACGCTGTGCCCACCGCGGCATGAAGTGTAGCAAAATTGCTGCATAGTTCACTCCGGTTGCAAGAAGCCAAGCCGCCAAAGGAGCCAAAGCAACGGATCCTCGACACGAACTGGGGAGGACACGTCTACGGCAACTTCGCCGTCTTGGGGCCTAACACCAAGGCTTGAAAATAAGAAAAACTTAGCGTTAGCGAATTTCTTAGTCTTATTCAGCAGCGCCTCGGTACCCCATTGGCCGTCAGCCAGTTTTCTCTCGATCTGGCAAGACACATAGTCGATAGCTTCCTTGTTGAACTTGCCATTATGAGGCGAAGGTAAGAGTCCTACAGGATTAAGATCGGGAAGCAGTTCAGGTACAGCCGCAAGTTCGTCGAGTTTTGATAACGCGAAAGCAGCAGGAAGTTCGATCTGTTCACTATGTGCTACAAGACCGCGGCTTTCGAACAGCTCAATCATGTTGTTAAGGATCGACTCGGGTCCCACACGAACAGGTTCCGCGGATGAGTGGTGGCCTGGCGGCAGACGCGCGTAGACGCCACCCAAAGTCAAGGGATCGATGACAAATATCAGAGCGTCCGCTTGAAGAAGGCCACGATTATGAAGTCCCATGGTATGCGGGTCACCCAAGCTCTCGCCTGCGGAATCAAAAATCACCAGATTTATGCTTCGGCTGAATCTTCGTTGCTGTCGGTCCCGACTATCGTTCCGCACTTCGATTCGATAAAGCAACGGCTGGCGAATAACGGGATTATCGCCGTTAACCTGGGTACTAGGCGGCAATCGTCCTTCCCTTGCTACAAAGGCATAGTGATTTTCGAAGTTTGTTCGCGTCTCATTACCTTGCGGCCGAATGTCCATCGAGAGCCGATATCCATTACGTTCTAGTTGGTCAAGCATAGCTGCAATAAAAGTTGTCTTCCCGGCGTTTCGTGGCCCAATGACAGCAATGACGATGTGATTCAACCTATGGGCGTTTGGCGCAAGATCGGAATGACAGTGAGGACATGCCCGTTGACTTGACAGCACCCCACATTCAGGACAAGCAACCGCGTTTTTAGCTCTTCTGAATATTTTCTCAAACAGCGAATGCGGCTCCGCCGGACTGAATACAACCCCTCGGATAGCTTCGCCACGCCCAAGGTGCTTTGCGAGTTGCGCGTCGTCCGCGGCATGTTCCGGATTGATGCAGCGAAAAGGCGCATCAGACAACTTAAACGTTCGCAGGCAACAAGGGCACAAACCTTGAGTTAAGAGTTTCGAGATCTTCATTTTACCGCAACTCCTTTCCGTTCATTGGTCGTCTAGAATAAAATCGAAGAGGGCTTTTCCCACAAAGAATCGTTTTTTCGAAAGTCACGGCCGGCCAAATGCAGGCATGCGGAAATCTTCCCAAGAACTCGATCGCGACTCCGTCTCGACACTGCTCTGCGGTTCTAATCACCGTGTTGGATGCGGCGCTGACGTCATCAGTATCTCGGGGGTAACGGGTATTTCGAACGGCAACAGCAAATAGCCATCGGTATGTGCGCGGCCAAGCCCAGCGCACTTCTACACACGATCCCTTGAATACCAGAGGGTCAATACAGTGGGGAGTCAGTGTGAGTTCCCCGAGAGCATGGGTTACGATACTATCGCGAACGACGCCTTGTTGCGCTTGAGACATATAGGACACCCCCTGTAATCCGGGATCCCAAAGCCGGCAGATTGTAAGAACATCCTGCCTGTTCACGGCTTCTACAAGATCACGCAACGAGCGCGCTTGAGCGAGGCTTTCGTCCACTGTTTTTAACAACGGCGCGAAGTCTGGGTGCTCCCGACAAAGGCTCTCGTCCCACATGACCGCAACAGGAAAGGGATTGTGTGGTTTGCATGCTGTCGCTAAATGAATGACTTTTCGTATCGCTTCGCGATGCTTTGCCTTCTCCTCGGGGCCTACAGGACGTGCCGCTCCCTTTGTGATAGTGTTTTCAGGATTATCTTGCTCCCGAAATACTTGATCTCGCCGACCTTGCGGCAACGGAAATGGGATTTCATTGGCTAATGTCGTCATACCACCCGCCTCTGTTCCTGAGATGAAAAGGGGATCCGTTCGTCCACCCCCACCCCTGTTACAACCACTTCGCCTGCGGTAGCACTTACAGACAACTGCATACAGCCTGGATGTGCGACAACTGCCGTGTTGAGCGCCAGCAGAACGTTGTCACACACCAAATTACGGATACCACGCCCACCTAGACGCAGAACATCCATGTCCTGTTGTGTCAACGAAACGAGTGCTTCGGTCAACGAGGAGTCAAACGACACCCTACAATTCCGCTCCTCCAGCGCAGATGCAGCAGTGGAATCTAGAAGCTTTTTCATGATACCGCGAATGTGCTGGTCCCGAATTAAGTCAAAAACAACGACATTCTGTTCTCCTATACGACCAAACAGCTCCTGACGACCGATTTGGGTGAAGAAATTTCGCACGGCAGCTTTAAAATGAAGCTGTACAGCGTCATATGTTGCAAGCATCCTGTAGTCCAAAGCTGACCGCTCAACAACATGCTGATCGCCGACACGCTCGGATACGGTGCATCCGATGTTGCTGGTGAATATTATAACACTATTAGAGAAGTAAACCGTCTGCCCAGTGCTATCGGTCAGTCTCCCCTCCTCCAGAATGCTCAGGAACAAATCCCAGATGCGGGGATGGGCTTTCTCGATCTCATCGAACAACAACACGCTGAACGGGCGCTTGCGCACGTGGTTGGTCAGCTCACCTCCCTGGCCATATCCAACATAGCCTGGCGGAGAGCCAATCAATCTCGCTTGGCTGTGTTCCTGCTGGAACTCCCCCATGTCAAAGCTCTTAACTGCCTGGATGTCGCCAAAGAGGACTTCAGCCAGAGCGCGGGCCAACTCGGTTTTGCCTACCCCGGTAGGTCCAACAAACATCAGACAGCCCTTGGGCCTGCTTATTCGGTTATGCGCGCTATTGAAGGTAATGCCGCCAATTGCCTGCCGTAACACGTTCAGGGCAGATCGAACTGCCGCACCCTGCCCAATTACACGCTTGTTTATCCTTTCGCTTGCGTCTGTTAAGAGCGTTTGGCCGAGGTTTTTCCAAGGGTTTTCCTTCACACCGTGCCGAAAGAAGTCAACCAAACGAGGCAAATCAACAACAGAAAGCCCCTCTTCAATTGAACACATCCTCAGCGTTTCCATACCAATATTGGTAAGGCCATCAGTTAGAGTGGCAAATTCGTCCGCCTTTGCGGTGGTTAACTCCGTCTCCTGGCACCCAAAGAAGCCTGACCAGCGCTGGCGCAGAAAGGCTCGTCGTTCCTCGGCTTCTGGAAGTCCGACCGGGATCAACTGGACACGAGGATTGTCGACATACATCCATGCGGGCACATGTCCAAGATCATCAGCAATCAAAATCAAAGCGTTCCGCATGCCTTCCAGATGTTGTTTTTCCGGCGTCGTGTTCACATGGATCCTAGCTTCAACCATGGTAAGCCGAAGGATTTCCATCCAAACGCGTTCGTCTAGCGAGTAATTCTCATTCCCTGAGCAGAGTCTGTCACTGAAAGTGATTAGAGCAGCAATAACCTCGTCACTTTCCGCGCTCAGGACATTTCGGATGGCGCTCAACGCCGCTATCACATTACGAGCCCCGGGAAAGAGCCCAGCCTGTTGACGTTCAGTTGCAAACGCCTCGTTGGGACCGCTTGCTGGTCTTGAAGATCCCTCAGTGGCGCTTCCAGTGTCAAAGCGTGGACCGACAGGGGGCGCCCCAACTGAGTTGTTTCTTCCGCGGATGGCAGAATTCCGGTCGATCTGCTGGAACTCATGCATCATCTCAGGATGCGAAAATGTGATTCCGTCCGGAATCGTATGGCTACAACGGATCGTATAACCGCAGGAAGAAAGCGTCTCGTCCAATCCGTCATGGAAGGATAACAAACGTCCTTCCCTCATAAAAACATCCTTTACGTTACCATAGAGGATTACATGCTGCCCCTGCTTCAGCGCTTTTTCAATGGCCTTCAACCAGTTTGTGGTAACACCGTTGCTCATACTTAACTCCTCTCTCATCCCGCACTCATTTTACGTCCTGTTTGCGCGATAACATCCACTTGTGAGACATTCAGTGGTTTCCCTTCCCAGGAAAGATCTTCCATGTTGATGCCGAAATCTGTTTCTAGTTGCTTGTGGAGAGCCAAAATTGCGGATTCGGCTTCAGGGCATTCCTGCGTAACCTTAGAGCCGGGCCCCGGCGTAAGCACTCGTGATGTGCCATCAACCTCATAACGAACACGTCCTTGACGCTGAATTCCTATCTGTAGTGAACGTTGATCGGAACGCATAGCCTGAATAATAACATCCGAATTCGGGTCGTCCGAAAGGAGACATGGTCTATCAGTGTAGAAGCCTTGTTCATTGAGGACAGCGATGACCGAACTGGTGATGTAACGCCGCTGGGCTTCCTCTTCTTCCCGCTTGACTGCTTCGGAGCTAAGACGTTCCAGATCCGTGTGAACCTGCTGTAGTATTGCCGATGCGACATCCCATGCTTCACGCTCGATAGCGTCCGAAGCCTCTCTCATTTTTATTGATTGTCCATCCACTTCGTGCCTCCGCCATGCCGTTACAATCCGGTCATCACATGCCGAACGAAAAAGAACCTCCGTCTTGTGATATTCATCCCTGGCAGTTTGATGCTTTTCGAGCCATTCATGCTCGGCCTGCAAGACTCGTTTCCTATGACGATCCGACAATGCAATTGCGGTTTTAGCTCCTTCAATGGCATCGCCATACAGCTCATCACCGATTGCGGTCTTAATGCGGCATATCAGCGCCTGAATTTCCTTGGCGCCAGACGGATCGAACTTAGAGGCCAACTGAGGATCTGTCTCGGCAAGTTTTCGATCAACTGACGACAAAGCTTCAACAGCTTCGGCATGTTGTCTTTTCAATTCTTGACGGGACCGTTCGGCAAGTTCTTCATTCTGAGCGAAATAGACAATGCGCTGAACAGCTGTTTTGGCGCCTTCCATCTGGTGACGAACCGATTCCAAAACACTCAGTTCATGGGCGTCTTCTGCCGCTTTTGTCAACACCTCCAAATCAGTCAACTGTTCCAATCCGGAAGTCCATTGCCCGTAAGATGCTTGACGATGCTTACAAATCGATATCGCAAAAGCACGAATGTCTTTTAACAAACTGGCCCGTGTAGAAAGAACCTGCTGACGATGTATTTCCTCAACTCGTCGCCTGCTTCGCTCTGCTTCTGCAGCACGGTGTTGTTGGACAACTGTATTGATGCCTTCCGCAATATTAGTTGCGATATCTGCAGCACTGTATTTTGGTGATCCACTCATTCTTCTCCTCCATCTTTATCTAGCTTAGACACTTGAGTCGGATTTGCCTCAACCCCAGTCCTTTCTCAAATCGCTCTCGAAAACCTGGCGGAGGGATGCCCATCCAAATGACAGTGCCGTCTTTTCCAACCTGAACATCCAGGCAAAAGGTATCGTCGTCGAGCTGATCCGCCAGACGCGCATAACGTGGGGTCAAGAAATGCACACACTGATTGTCTGAACCTCGCCAGCGCTTTGCCGTTGCACGCTCGATAATAAAGGGACCATCTACCAGAATATCGAGATGGGCGAGGAGGTCTTTCTGATCGGCTTTCCCAAATTCCCGAAGGTACTGCAGCGTAAAGCCGGTGTATGCCATGATCGAAAGAGGACGCCGGCGCTGGATAAGCTTGATCAATAAGGCAAGTGGTCCGGATTGAAGGAACGGTTCCCCTCCAGATAGGGTTACCCCTTCGATGGGTATGAGCGAAGATATGTGTGCAGCGATATCTTCGACCGGAATATTATACCCGCCGGAAGGATTTTGTTTTTCGGGAGCAATGCATCCGGGACAGCCTCGTTCACATCCCTGCACCCAAACGACTGCACGAACACCCGGACCCAGTGTCGTACAGGTGTCGGCGACACCCGCAACCCTCAACATGGCACCATCTTGACTCATAGCTATGCGCCCTCACTTCTCGTGGCCGCTCTCTCCGTGATGGTTCCGTCATTAGCGATCGAAGTGACATTCTGAAGCGGCAGGTCCAACTGCGTTGTGTTTGTAGGCGATGACAGATAAATCTTTCCTTTATGGTTCACTACGTCGAGCAGACGCCGTTTGGATCGTGAGATGGCAGGACCCTTACGAGTCAGAGCTATTGTGTACCAGTCAGGGCATCCCGCAGCACAAGCCAGCTCAGTAAAAGTAGTGGTGGTTGTCACGGTAAATGGCATGGTCGTCCCTTTGCTTGGCACGATAACCGTTATCATTTTTGAGTCTCTTCGGCTCATTTCCGCTACCGCTGATTTTTAGATCTCGGTTCACCAATTCGTCGCTCGCCTGTATGCTCGAAGAACATCTCGCGCATCTACCTATGTGCGTACTGTCTCGAATTTGAATGCAAATGGTTCTCTTCCCCACATTTCATGAGGGGCGAACGCAGTCTCGAATCAAATAATCAGCCGCCTCCTGGCTGATGGTTTTATCGTCAACGGCCTGTTGAATGATTTCCAAAGCCATACGACGTGGCATTGATTTGATCTTCTTTGCAATCTTTTGACGCAGTTCGCCGTCATCTTCGGAAAGCCCGTCCACAAGGATGTGACTGGATTGATCGCCCACATCGCCAATTTCCTCGTAGCTTCCGCCTACTCCACCTATTCCAAGTCGAGTGAGCGCGCGCTGCTCCTTCCGGCCAATCAAACGGAACTGATCGTCATACTCCGCACGTGCTATCACCCCCCGTTGCCTACGTTCTTCGAGGTTTTCGTATGCTTCTTTAATTTCGCCCGCCACACGTTCGGCATCGGCCAATGCCTGGTTTAACGTGGCAATTCGTTTCGCCCACAGTTCCTGCGAAAGCATCGCATCGGTGCCAAAACGTGAGCATTCATCATCGTAGTGGGATAGATGTCGCTCCAGGTGCTCGGTCTCAGAAGCAATGCCGTAGTCGAGCGACGACCGGTAGTTTGACTCCCCCAATTGTTGTCGGTGCTCATCCGCCTTCCCACTGGCATTGTAGTCCCGACCGCGCTTCCTTGCGGCTTCGATTTCATTTTCGAACGAATCGTTTCCCGCGTTTCCCTGCTTCCCTGACTTTCCTGTCAGCCAGCTACCCATCTTCTGAAAGAAACCGCCTTCCGTTGGTTCAGACGACTCGTCGGTGTTGTTCGAATCACCATTCCAGGACCATTCGCTCATTGTCGGTTTCTCCTTGTTCGCCCCATACAAAATGGGGGTTATTGATAAAAGGGCGAATGTCTCACAAATTCAGGATAAGCAACCCGGATCCGTCATTGGTCCGGACTGGGCGACCGGATCAATGACTAGACGATCCGGTGAAGGCGGTTCGTGTGTGGGAATATAAAAAAAGAAACTCAGAACGAGCTTATCAAGCGGAAATGGCGGGATAAAGTGATCAGTGAATTACACGGCTTGGTGACCCTCAAGCAACGCAAAAACTTTTTCGCGATCCTTTTTCAACGTTTTCGTGGTCATGGCGTCGAGAATTTGCCGGATCTGCTCGTCCCGCGTCGGCGCCCCATTCATGAGCAACCTCGGCATGGCGGCCTGTAATGCGGTGCGCATCTGCTCCTGATTCGGGTGGAAATAGTGCGCGATCACGGTTTCCGTCAACGTATGACCCGTGACCGCCTTCACGAGTTCCACCGGCACGCCGGCGGTCAGTGCTAGCGTGACAAAGGTCGATCGCAGCGCGTGGAATCCGTGGATGTTGACCCGGCGCGTGCTGCCCTCCCGCTTCTCGTGCAGATAACCCCGAACGCCGGCAGGTTGCGGCACCGGCACTTTGGCCGTCCGCACGATCGGAAAGCCCGCGATCTGCTCGATGCGCGACAAGTAGGTAGAAACCGACCCCTTGCTCATGCCCAGTTTTGGGATGATTTCTTTGATCGTCAGGCCCGATGCATAGAGGTCAAACACGCGTAACAGGTTTTCCCGTACCGTGCGGGTGAACTTCTTGGGATCTACCTGTTCAATGCTCGCGCGTGCTTTCGCCAAGGCCTCGGGTGTAACGATGTTCGGTCCTTTGGATCGAACCTTCCCGTCCTTATCCAGTTCGATAAATCCCGCTGCACGAAATACCGTGTTCAGCCGCCGGTTAATGGCATCCGGCTTCTCCTTGTATAAGTGGGTGGCTTCCGGGAAGCAATACTCCCCGTTGTGCGGCAGTTTGGCCAGTTCGTCGTAGAGCAAAGGGAAGATCGGTATCCAGACTCGTTCCCCGGTCTTGGCCGTCTTCACGCTGAGCATCCGCTTCGCCAGATTCACGTCCGCCCACTTCAACTGGCATACATCGCCCCGCCGCATCGCCGTGCAAAGCCCGGTGATGATGAGATTACGGCAGATGTCGTCCTGCTGGGCGGCATCCACGATCGCACGGATCTCCTCCGCCGAAAACGGCTTGCGATGGATCGTCTCCTCGTCCTTGGTCACGATCCCGTCGAATGGGTTGTCTATGAATCCGCCTTCCCGGCGCAGGTGCTGGAAGGATCCCTTGAGCAGGCTGAGAGTTGCGTTGCGTGTACGTCCGGCTAATCCCCGGCTCTCCTCCTCAGCCGCCATGAACGCCACAGCCATCGCGTGAGTCACTTGTCCCATTTCCTGCACGTCCGGATAATGTTCCGCCAGATACTTTTGAAAACGGGCGAAGAAGGTTTCGGACATCTTCCGATAGGCTTCACTCAGATGCCCTCTACGTCTAGGAATCTTGCTCCACCGATCATACATCTGGTCGATTGGGATGGTGCTGACACGGGTTCCTGTTCGAATCACGTGCAGTGTCTGGACCAGTTCTTCTGCTCGCCGGCTCTTGGATTGCTCCACCAGTTCGTTGAGTTTGGCCTGGGCTTTTGCGCGTGACGCTTCAAACCGGCGATCACCGTTCTGACTGACGGAGTTGGATCGCTTGCCTTCGATCTCGATGGCCAGGTTCCGGACGTAAAGCTGGTTCCGGGAACGCCAACGCCCGTACCACCACTTCGAACCTTTCCTCATTTCCAAGCAGGCCATCGGGTAACTCCTTTTGGAATATCTTGAAATAGTATGCACCAAAAGTGCCGCGTTGTCAAAGTTACGTCAAAATATTACTGTTTTTTAGGTAGGTTCGATTCTTATCTGACCATTCGCGGCAATAAAAAACCTCAAGAATGCCATATTTCTTGAGGTTTTTTGATGGTGGGCAGTACAGGACTTGAACCTGTAACATCCAGCGTGTAAAGCTGGCGCTCTGCCAATTGAGCTAACTGCCCGGCTCCGGCCAATTGCGTTAAGGTACCCGAGCCCGCTCCAAAAGGCAAGGCCCGGCTCACCGTTCCGGAGATTGCATCCTGCCGGAAAACAGATATGATGATCGCCCACACATGAAGGAACCCTCATGAAAGTCTGCATCGTCGGCGGAACCGGTAACATCAGCACCCCCATCGCCCGGCTGCTCGTGGAGATGGGCCACCAGGTCACCCTCTTCAACCGCGGCTTGAACCCGGGCGTCCCGGCGGGCGTCGCCCTCATCAAAGGGGACCGGCGCGAGCGCCCCGCCTTCGAAGCCGCCATGCAGGCCGGAAAATTCGACGCCGCGATCGACATGATCTGCTTCAACGCGGAAGACGCCCACAGCACGGTGCGCGCCTTCCGCGGCATCAAGCACCTCATCTTCACCTCCACCGTCTGCACCTACGGCGTGCAGTCCGACTGGCTGCCAGTGACGGAAGACCACCCGCTGCGCCCCATCACCGACTACGGCCGCCACAAGGTGGAGGCCAGCCGGATCTTCATGGAAGCCTATTACCACGAGGGCTTCCCGGTCACCATTTTCAAGCCCTCCACCACCTTCGGCCCCCGGTGGAACCTGCTGCGGCAGATCGCCTGGGAGGCGGGCTGGGTGGACCGCATCAAAAAGGGAAAGCCCATCGTCGTCTGCGGCGACGGCCGCGCCCTCCACCAGTGGCTCTATGTGGACGATGCGGCGCCGGCCTTCGCCTTCGCCCTCGGCCGCGAACGGTGCGTCGGCCAGGTCTACAACCTGATGAAGAACGAATTCGGCTCCTGGGCCGATTACCACCGGACCGCCATGCAGGTCATCGGCCGCGAGGTGGAACTGGTGGGTGTGCCCTTGGCCTCCCTGCTGGCCGCCCGCACGCCGAACGTCTCCATCTGCGAAACCATCTTCTCCCACAACACCGTCTACTGCCCGGACAAGCTCATGCGCGATGTGCCCGAATTCCGTCCCAAGATCTCGCTCACGGAAGGCATGACCCGCGTCCTCGCGGCCATGGAACGCGAAGGCCGCATCCCCGATTCCGACAAGGAGGACTGGGAGGACCGCCTGATCGCCGCCCAGCGGAAGGTCGGGGAATTGAAACTGTCCTGACCCGTTCCGGCCCCCTTTAGCCTCGACTTTCGAAGCCCGCTTTGACAGGATCACGCTCAAACAACTGAACCCCGTGGAGACGCCATGACTGACCCGAAAACCGCCAATCCCTCCGTCACCCTGAAAACCAGCCTGGGCTCCATCACCCTGAAGCTCTTCGCCGACAAGGCCCCCCTCACCGTGGCCAACTTCCTGCGCTACGTGGATGACGGCTTCTACACCGGCACCGTGTTCCATCGCGTCATCGAGGGCTTCATGATCCAGGGCGGCGGCTTCACCACGGACATGAAACAGAAAGACACCCGCGCCCCCGTCCGCAACGAGGCAAAAAACGGTCTCAAAAACAAGCGCGGCACCATCGCCATGGCCCGCACGAACGTGGTGGACAGCGCCACCGCCCAGTTCTTCATCAACGTCGTTGACAATGCCTTCCTCGACTTCAAAACCCCCGACGCCCAGGGCTTCGGCTACTGCGTGTTCGGGGAAGTGACCGCCGGCCTCGACACGGTGGACGCCATCCGGAAGGTCAAGACCGCGCAGCAGGATGTCCCCCGCGAAACCGTGGAAATCCTGGACGCGCGCCGCGTGGAAGTCGCCCCGTGAAAGCCTGGATCCTGGTCCCGCTCGTGTTCCTGGCCGGCCTGGTCATCGGCGGGTTGCAGCCCCGGAGCGAACTCCGGCGCTTACGTCAGGATCTGGACACCCGCAAGAAGGTCGAAAGCGCCCCCGCCCACCAGGAACGCCAGCTCGCCAGTTTCCTGAACATGCTCCCCATGGCCCCCCCGGCGCACGACCCGGATCCGGCGCTTCCCAACACGAACTCCCCGCCGGCGAGCCTGGCCGCCGCTTCGGCGGAGGCCCCCACCGGGACGGTCACGGCGGCCGGCGGTGAAAAGCCGGTTCCCAACATGACCCCCGAGGAACGGGCCGCCGCCTTCAAGGCCCGGATCGAACAGGCCGCGGAAGTCTGGCGGCTGCGCGCTGAAATCGCCCGGGGCTCCTTCGCGTCAAAAACAGGATTCACTGAAAAGGAAATGACGGATTTCGATGTGCTCATGAAATCCATGAACATCCGGCTGGAAGACCTGTTCGTCAAGACCGCGGACCAGCTGAAGTCGGGGGAAGCCTTCACCCCCGAAACCGGGATCCGCCTGATGAAGGGACTCACCGAGTCCATGGTGCTGACGTACGACGAGATGGACCGGAAACTGCCCGCCACCTGGCGGCAGGACGCCAAGACATCCTTCGACCTGGTCACCTATGTGGACCCCGCCGTGGTGGCCCCGCTCGTCGAGGTCCAGGACAAGCTGCCCCAGCCGGGCGACCGGCCGCGCAACCGCTTCGGCGGCGACGCCGGACACAATCCTTTCCGGCCATGAAACGCTTTTTCCAGCATCTGCTCCTGCTCACGCGGTTCGAACTGGCCGACGCCGTCCGCAGCCGCCGCGCCATCGTGATCCTGCTCCTGTATCTCGCGGCGGCCCTGCTCTCCACCAACGCCTTTGTCACCGCCCTCCAGAAACTCGAAACCCAGCTCGGGGAAATCCTCCAGACCGGCAGCGGATCCCCCGGCGCCATGGCCGACACTCTCTGGAAATCCGCCCGGTTCCGCCACATGATCGGCGCGCTGATCGGTGACCGCACGGTGGCGGAAGGGCTCATGAGCGTGCCGCCCATCGCCCTGCTCTACGGCTTCCTGGCCTTTTTCTACACGCCCTTTTTCGTCCTGCTCACCGCCACGCCCCGCGTGGCGGGCGACGTCTGGACCGGCGCGGCCCGCTTTGTCCTGTTCCGCACCTCGCGGGCGGCCTGGGTGCTGGGCAAGTTCTTCGGCCAGGCGGCGCTGGTGCTCCTGGCCCTCGCGCTGAGCATGGCGGGCGCCTGGTGTCTCGCCCGGTGCCGACTGGAGGGCATGGATGGCGCCGCCGCCGCGCGCGGCATGGCGCTCATGGCCGGCAAGGCCTGGATCTTCTCGCTGCCGTTCCTGGGCCTCGCGCTCGGCCTCTCGCAGCTGGTCCGCTCCCCGAATGTGGCCAACGCGCTCGGCTTCCTGGCCTGGCTCGGCACGGGCGCCCTGGCCCTGATGGCCAAACACTTCGCCGGCGACGGCGTCCGCGTCCTCTGGGATCTCGTGCTGATGCTGGTGCCGCAGGGGTACCAGCTGGACCTGTGGCGCATGGACGTCGGCTCCGTGGCCACCGCGTCCGTGTTCCTGATCGCCCTCGCCGCGGCCTATCTCGCCGCCGGCTTTGCCGTCTTCGTCCGGAGGGATCAATGAGCGCCGCCCTCATTCTCCGGGATGTCGTCAAGACCTACGGACGCCGGCGCGCCCTGGACGGGCTCAGCGTCGAAATCCCCGCCGGCTGCATCTGCGGCCTGATCGGCAGCAACGGCGCCGGCAAGACCACGGCGCTGGCGGCCGTGGCCGGCCTGATCCGCATCAACGCCGGCTCCATCAACGTGCTCGGGCACGGGCCGTTCGATCCGTTCCGCCATGCCGGCCTGCTTTCCCTGCTGCCCCAGGACTCCGTGATGCCGCCGGAATCCCCCATGCGGGAACTCCTGGAGCACTGGGCCCGGCTGCAGGGCGTTACGGCGGGCGACGCCCCCGCCGCCGTCCGCGAGGCCCTCGCGCGGGTTCACCTCACGGAGCGGCTGGCGGACCCCGTGGGCTCCCTCTCCCACGGCATGAAGCGCCGCGTCATGATCGCCCAGGCCTTTCTCGGATCGCCGCCGCTCGTCCTGCTCGACGAGCCCATGAACGGGCTCGATCCGCGCGAAGCCGCCGGAGCGCGGGACCTGCTGCAGACCCTCCGCAACCGGCAGACCGTCGTCATCAGCTCGCACAATCTGGCCGACATCGAACGCCTCTGCGACTTCGTCGTCTTTCTCGAGAAAGGCCGCACCGTGCAAGCCGGGTCGCTTCAGTCCATGACCCGGAACCGGCAGGTCCTCCAGTTCGAGCTGGACGACGCCGGCGTTCCACTCGACCGGCTCCACGACCGGCTGCCCCTGGCCGAGTTCGCGCTCTCCGAGGACCGGCGCCACCTGCGGTGCCGGTTCGACGCGGAAACCCTCTCCGCCCCGGCCGTGAACCGGATCGTGCTCGGCGAACTGCTCGACGCCGGAACCGGCATCGTGAGCGTGCGGCAGGGCGACGGCCTGGAAGCGGTTTATCTGGAACAGTCCAACCCCGCCTAGCTCATGACAACACGCCCCTACACCCCCGGCGAAGAACTGGCCAACAGCCTCACCCACGGCCTGGGCTGGGCGCTGAGCCTGGTGGCGCTCGCGCTGCTGACGGCGTTTGCGGCGCTCCGCGGAGACGCCTGGCATGTGGCCAGCTGCACGGTTTACGGCGTGACGCTCGTGCTGCTCTACACCGCCTCCACGCTTTACCACAGCTTCCGGAACGAACGCGTCAAGCGCGCGCTGAAAGTGGTGGACCACGCCTCGATCTTCCTGCTGATCGCGGGCACCTACACGCCTTTCCTGCTGGTCACCCTGCGCGGCCCGTGGGGCTGGTCGCTCTTCGGCCTGGTCTGGGCCATCGCCCTGGCCGGCGTCGCGCTCAAACTGTTCTGGACCGGCCGGTTCCGCGTCCTCTCGACGCTGATGTACCTGGCCATGGGCTGGATCGTGGTCGTCGCCTTCAAGCCGCTGATCCACAACCTGCCGCAGGGCGGACTGATTCTGCTGATCGCCGGCGGCCTGCTCTACACCGTGGGCACGGTCTTCTATCTCTGGAAGCGGCTGCCCTTCGGCCACGCCATCTGGCACGGCTTCGTGCTCGCCGCCAGCGTATGCCATTTTTTCAGCGTCTTTTTCTACATCATCCCGAGGGGATGAATACGCCCCAAGCCCACCCGCGTCACCGCCAGTCCGCGCGCGCGTGTCGCGAATCGACTTGACTTACTGTCAGAATGACACTATACCGTGTTGCATTATGACAGACTACCTTCCCCGCGAAATCACGGTGCGCCTGGAGCGGGCCTTGCGGCAATTGCCGGTGGTCGTGCTCTCCGGGCTTCGCCAAACCGGAAAAAGCACACTGCTCCAGAAAGAAGCGGGGCTTGCCCGCGGCCACGCCTACCGGACGCTCGATGACTTCGCCACGCTGGCGGCAGCGCAAGCAAATCCCGAATCTTTGCTGGAAGGACCCGCCATCCTTGACGAAGTACAGCGTTGTCCGGAACTGCTTGTGGCGCTGAAGCGGAACGTGGACGAACAGCGCCGCCCAGGCCGGTTCATCCTTTCGGGGTCTGCCAACCTTGCACTCCTCGGCCACGTGACCGAAACGCTGGCGGGACGCGCCGGCTATTTTACGCTGCACCCGATGACGCGGCGGGAACAACGAGGAACAACAGCCCACGAACCTTTCCTCGTGAAGTTTCTCCGCAACCCGCTCCTACCGTCGGGCAAAACGGACCCGGTGTCGGAGAATGAGGTGTTGCGGGGCGGGCTGCCTCCCGCGTGCCTCGACCCGGCGGAAGGCGTGGCCGAATGGTTCCGTGGCTACGTGCAGACGTATGTCGAACGGGACGTGCGGCAACTGTCCCAGATCACCGATCTGGTCGCTTTTCGCACCCTGGCGCAACTGGCTTCCCTGCGAACCGGCCAAGTGCTGGTGATCAGCACGCTGGCTCGCGATGCAAAGCTCAACGCCGTGACGGCGGGGCGCTATCTGGATTTGCTGGAAGCGTCTTTCCTGATCCGCAGGCTGCCGCCGTTTCTAAAGAACCGCAGTTCGCGTTTGGTGAAATCGCCCAAATTATACTTTACTGACAGCGGTTTGGCGGCGCACATGGCGGGCATCGACACCCTCGAACCGGGCCGCGACGATTTGTTGCGAGGCTCCCTATTCGAGACGTATGTGGCGCAAAATGTCGCTGCCCTGCTAGAAGCCCACGTGCCGGAGGCGCAGATGGGTTACTGGCACGAGCAAGGACGGCACGAAGTGGATTTCGTGATCGAGGCCGGCCGCAAGGTGATCGCCATCGAGGTCAAATCAGCAACTCGCTGGAACGATAACGATTGGTCCGGTTTGCGGGCCTTTCTGGAACGGACTCCCGACTGCGTAGCCGCCGTGCTGGCCTACAACGGAAAAGACGCCATAAAATTGGACGAGCGGCTGTTCGCCATCCCGCTGGGTCAATTGCTGGCGTAGGAGCAAAAGGAAAAGCCCTGATTTTCTTCCGCTTCCCGCCGCTCCGTCAACCGCTGGAATCTACCCGTCTTTGCCCCTTATAAATACGCTATTTGTTACCGAGAGGACCCTTTGCGCATAAGGTCGAAAATGTAATTTACGATCTTTGCGCGTAAACCCACCACATATATTTACTTCCGGGCCAATTGTTTCACAGCTTCGTAGCGCCCGCCCTACAAAAGACACAGCGTCCCGCAGGTTGGCCTGTGGAAACCGCTCATCCGAAAAAACCCTCAATCCAGCCGGCTGGATTTGGTTGTATCTCATTGCGTGGCAATTTGTTATATCGAAATATTTTCCGGCCACTTTTCGAGTACTAGGTGTGAGTCCCGAGGTGTCAGACCTAATAATTCCGATGGCAACACCCGTCTCTTCTCCCGAATGCGGACGTTCAAGGCGCCTCGTCCATCCAAACCACCGCCCTCGGAAGGTCAGCTTGCCTTCTTCTTTGCAACTGGCGAACTCGGGCTAAGGCCTCTAATCGGGCTTTTGATGGAAACCGCCTCGCGCGCCGCCCCTTTGAGCGACAGCGAAAGGGGCGCGCGATGGCTTGGTCGTTGCGGCGTTTCGATCAGCGGAAGCGGAAGAGGGCCGCCGTTTCCCGCGTTGCTGGCGTCACGTCCGGCCTTCAAAATAACCGTCAAAGGTAAAGACCATGGGGCTGCTTCTGTATGCCTGAGCGTTTTTACTTTCACACCATCCCACGGAATTAATCCACCCCAGTCACATCCACCACAAAGATATCGGGCTGGCAATAAAACCGCATGGGCGGCGTGGCGGCGCCCACTCCGCTGCTGACAAACAGATGCGTCTTGCCGATCACAAAATGGCCGTGATCGAACAGCCGCCCGTACCGGGACGGCACGATCACCGCGCCCAGCCCCGGCACCCGCGCCTGGCCGGCGTGGTTGTGGCCCGAGAAAACAGCATCCACCCCTTTCCGGGAAAGCTCGAAAATCCCATCGGGCGTGTGGCATAACGCCAGCTTGAGCCCGGGCGCCTCCGGAACCGGCGGGATGTAGATTTTGGCATAGCCGGCGTAATCGCAGCCGATCACATGAATCGGCTGCCCCTCCAATAAAAGCGTCTCGCTTCGCTGCATCAGCATCCGGATGCCGGCCCGCTCCACCACGGTCTGGATCCGGGCCGGATCAGACCAGTGATCGTGATTCCCGAGCACCGCGAAATCACCCCGCTTGGCCACCGGCCGCAGAATCCGCTCCAGGATCGGAATCGACTCGGCGCGGGTAACGTAATCCCCGGTGAAGAAAGCAAAATCTGCCTCGAACGTCGCGGCCCGATCCAGAACCCGCCGGTAATACCCCTCATCAAAGGCGGGATGGACATGAAAATCACTCAGGTGCACCAGGCGGAACGGGGGCCCCTTCCAGTCGGGAAACGCGACCGTGTACCGGTGGCAGACCAGGTCCGTGGTCGTGACCGGTTTCAGGAACGGGACGTCGTGAAACACCGTATCCACGGGCGGCGACCCGGCCCAGGCGCGGCGGCGGAAAAGCCGCTGGCATTCGCCCGCCAGGATTCCCGCCAGAATCGCCAGCGGCAACCCGATCCGCCACAACGGCGGAAGCACCAGGGCCAGAAAAAACCCGCCGCCAGTCAGCGTCAGCAACGACACCACCAACACGGGCATCTTGAACCGGCTGTCCCGGATCACCAGGAACCGCTGATTGACCAGCACCAGGAAAACCAATCCCCCGACAAACGCCGAGCCCAGCGCCATCCCCAAGAGCGAAGGTTGGAACCCCAGAATCATCGCCCCGCCTTTCCGGGCAAGCGAACCGGCTTCAAAAAGGCCGTCACGGCATCCGCCGTCTCACGTTCATGCCCGTGAAATCCGTGATCCGCGCCCCGGATCGCTTTAAACACAAAATGCCGGGAGGCGGTGGCCGCCTTGAGCCGCGCCTCCATGCCGGCCAGGGGCAGGCAGGCGTATTCCTCTCGCGTGCCGAAAAGCACCAGCATGGGCAGCGTCAATCGTGAAAACACACGCAACCCGCCGTCATACTGAAAAATCCGGGCTTCCAACGAGTCGGGGTCCGCAATGCTCAGGAATCGCCGCGCGGAAAATCCCACGCAAAAACCAGGCACACCACCCCCGGCCGGCAAAGGATCCCCGCCATGCCCCGCCTTGACCCGGCGGCGGGCCCACGTCGTGAGCCGCCTCAGACCACTCTCCCCCAGGTCACGGCGCAGAATGGCATGATCGTCACCCGGGGCCAGATGAACCAGGGCCTCCACCGCCGGATCCGCCCGACGGGCCTGATAATAGGCGATTTTCTGGCAGCCCGTGCTATGGCCCGCCAGGACAAAGCGCTGATATCCCGCCCGCCGCCCAAAGGCCAGCGCCGCATCCAAGTCGGCCAGACAATCCGAGAAGCGTTCCGTCCGCACACCCTCCCCGGCGCCGGCATTATTGAAGCTCAATACATCACAATCGGCGGAAGCGGCGCGCCCCATAAGCGTTTTCTTGAGAACGGAGTGGTAAAAGTCGCCGCCCATCCCATGCACCAGCACAAACAGGCAGCCGCGCTGTTTGTCGTCATGCCGCCAGAAGCCGTCCAGCCGCCGTCCCCGCGAAGGAAAGGCAACCAGCGAGCCGGGCAACCGCCAGTTGAAAGGGGCCGGGCGAACCATGGATTACTCGCGCCCGCTCCAGCAGAACGTACAAAGCTTATCCGCCGGAAGCCCGATCGCCGCGACCAGATCGTCCAACGTCTGATACTTGAGGGAGTCGAGCTTCATCTCCTTGCGGATATGATTGACCATCGCGCAATAGCGGCCCGATCCGGCGCAGGAGTATTCGTCCAGATGCGCATCCTGCCGGCCTTCGAGCTTCTCGACCGTTCGGCGCACGGCCAGCGCCTTCTCGGACTTGGACCGCGAGAAGTTGAGATATTTGCACTGGAACGCCAGCGGCGGACAGGCCGGCCGCATATGCACCTCCCGGGCGCCGGCGGAGCGAATCCGCTTGAGCGTGTCCCGCAGCTGGGTACCCCGGACAATGGAGTCCTCGCAAAATAGCAGGCGCTGGCCATCAATCAGCTCGCGCACGGGAATCAGCTTCATGCGGGCGATGAGGGCGCGTTTGGCCTGGTCCTGAGGCATGAAGCTGCGCGGCCAGGTGGGCGTGTACTTCACAAATGGGCGGCGATACGGGATGCCGCTTTCCTCGGCATAGCCGAGCGCATGCCCCACCCCGGAATCGGGAATGCCGCAGGCCACGTCACCGATGGGCTCGACCCCGTCGGCCCGATCCTGCCGGGCCAGCATGGCGCCGCAGCGGTTACGCGCCAGTTCAACGTTGATGCCCTCATACGTGGACGCGGGATACCCGTAATACACCCAGAGAAAGGCGCACATCCGCATTTTCTTTCCCGGCTTGACCAGCGTTTCCACGCCGGCGGGCGTGATCCGCACCACTTCGCCCGGCCCCAGGTCGCGCTCGACTTCAAAATCGAGATTGGGGAAGGCGCAGGTCTCCATGGTCACCGCCCAGGCCGGATTGCTTTTGTTGAGTCTCCGCCCCAGGATCACGGGCGTTCGGCCGAATTTATCACGGGCGGCAAAAATCTCCGTCGGCGTCAGGATGAGCAGCGAACAGGAACCCTCAATGAGATTCTGCGCATGGCGGATGCCGTTTTCGAACGTGTCCGCCTGGTTGATCAGGGTGGCCACCAGTTCGGTGGGGTTCGGCTCCCCCAGTGTCATGTTGCTGATATGCGCCGCATGCGTGTGGAACGCGCGGCGCATCAGGGCCTCCGCGTTGTTGATCTTGCCCACGGTCACGATCGCATAGGTGCCCAGGTGCGAGGTGATGACCAGGGGCTGGTCCTCGTAATCACTGATCACGCCAATGCCGAGGCGGCCTTCCAGCCGGTTGACGTCGTCCTCGAACTTGGACCGGAACTGGGCGTTGGAGATGTCGTGAATGAACCGTGTGAAGCCGGCGTCCGAAACCGTGGCCAGCCCCCCGCGCATGGTGCCCAGATGCGAATGATAATCCGTGCCGTAAAACAGGTCTTCCGCGCAGGCCTTCTTAGACGCGACGCCAAAAAATCCACCCATGACGAACCTCCCGAGTGCGAGATGACTAAAACCGTGTCAGCATCCTACCCCAACCGGACCGTCCGCTCAAGGCGGCAATCCGACTATTTTCAAATCGCCGGGCACTCCTGGAAAACCGGATCACAAAACCTTGCACGCCGGCCCGGATTCGTTACACTCTCCCCCATCATGAATCATCCCTGAACGATGGAGCTTCCGTGTCCCTCCTGCTGACCCTCCGCTACCGCCTGGAATACGCCGCCGTCCGCCTCGGATTAGGGCTCGTGGACCTCATCCCCCTTCGATGCTGCCCGGGCCTGGCGGCGGTCCTCGGCGACCTGGCTTATGCCTTCGATATCCGCCGCCGGCGGATCGCCATCGGCAATATTCTGGGCGCGCACGTGGCCGAAAACCCCGCCCAGGCCAAGCCGATCGCCCGGGCCGCCTTCCGCCACTTCGTCCTCCTGATGATCGAATCCCTCAAAGCCCAGAAGGTCCTGACCCCCGCCACGCTATCCAACCACATGGTCCTGCATGTCCCTCCGGAAACCCAGGCGCTGATCGACGACCGGACCGCCGGCGCCCTGACGGCGGTCGGCCATTTCGGAAACTGGGAAGTCATGGCCCACATCCTGAGCTTCAAAAAACCGGTGGTGGCCATTGCGCAACCGATGAAGAACCCGTTTGTGAACCGGTTAATGGCGCGCCGGGCGCCCGACGCCCGATTCAAAACCATCCCCAAGCACGAAAAAGGCCTGATGCGGCTTATCAACCCGCTGAAACAAGGATGCACGCTGGCCATCATGATCGATCAACACGCCATGAAAAAGCCCATGGTCGTGGATTTCCTGGGCCGGCCGGCCTGCTCGCACCAAAGCATTGCCCGGTTGCACTTGATCACGGGTGTCCCCATCGTCTACGCCGCCTGCCGCCGCACCGGCCTGCTGCAGTTCGACATCCGGCTGTCAAAACCCTATTTCTTCCCCTCCAGCGGGGACCGGGACCGGGATGTCCACACCATTCTCAAAGCCCTCAACGAGGAACTGGAAACGGACATCCGGCAGACGCCGGAACAGTATTTATGGGGGCATCGGCGATGGCGCCCGCCCAATCCGGCCGAGCTTTCCAAACGCGGAGCACCCGGATCGCCATGACGCCTCGTCCCTACCCGCTGGTTCTGGCCTCCGCCTCGCAAGGCCGGGCAGAACTGCTTCGTGCCGCGGGGTTCTCGTTTTCACAGGAGCCGGCCGGCATCCCCGAACCGGACCCGGCGCCGGGCGCCGATCCGACCGAACACGCCCGCGCTCTGGCGCGGCTCAAGGCCGAAGCCTCCGTAGCCCGCCACCCCGGCTGCCTGGTGCTCGCCGCCGACACGGTGGTGGCCTGCGACGGGCGGATCCTCGGCAAACCGCGGGACGAGGAGGACGCCATCGCCATGCTCGCGTTCCTCGGCGGCCGGCCCCACACGATTGTCTCCGCGCTTTGCCTGGGGCTCCTGCAACCCTGCGGACGCCCGCGCTTTGAAAGCGGCGAAGAGGTCGCCCGCGTCACGTTACGGGCCTGGCCGGCGGACCGCCTGCGCGCCCATGTGGAACAGGTCAAGCCCCTCTTTTGCGCCGGCGCCTACGCCCTGCAGGATGGCGGCGCCTCCATCATCGCCCGGATTGACGGCGATCCCGCCACCGTGATCGGCCTTTCTCTCAACCTGCTCGACACCTTGCTGGCCCGATTTCCCGACTGTTGAATCGTGACAGGACTGATGGTTGCCCGTGTGGGCGTGCCCGCTGTGGCGGGTTGCGCCGTTTCGGCCACGTCCTGACAGGCGCTTTGCCGCGCTGAGGGGCTCCGGCTGGATGAGCCGGGACCATCATTCCACGTCTCATCGCCGTCGCCCCTCATCATCGGCAAATCGCCTCGTCATGCCGTGGCTAGTCGAAACGGCGCAACCCCGTAGCCATCGCGCGCCCTGTTCGCTGTCGCTCACGTCGGGCGGCGCGCGAGCGGGTTCCCGCTGGGTGCCCTATGCTATTGTTTCCCAGGTCAAGAAAGACGTTTAGGCCGGTCTTCAAAATGGGCTTTGGTCGGAAGCCATCTCGCGCGCCGCCCGAGGCCGCGACAGCGGACGGGCGCGCGATGGCTCTCGGGTGCGGCGTTTCGATCAGGCGGACCACGACGAGGTGATTTTGCGAGGATAAGGGCTGAAGGCGATGGGACGTGGCCTAAAGGCCCGGCCCATCCAGCCTGAAGCCCTTAGCGCGCAAAAGCACCCGACGGGGAACGCCCGAAACGCCACACCCAGCCCAGCCTTCACACCCCACTCCCTCATCCACGGTATTCCCTTTGAAAGGCGCTCCTCAGGTAAGGATCAGGTGCCCGTCCCGCCTATTGACATCAAGCCCGGTTCGGCTAGACTGAAACGGAAATCCACTCTCGCTTCGAATCCTGCCCGGAACATCCGCAACCAAGGCCCGGCATGAAATTGAGAACCCGTTTTGTCGTCATCATGGCCGGTTTCGTTTTTGCGCTCACCTGCCTGGTGTCCATGATCGCCGCGCGTGTGTTTCTGACCCGCGCCACCTCGCTCGAAAATCAATTGATCCGGGAAGCCCTCGAAAGCGGACGGCTCGACCTGGAAAAGGAGCAGGAAATCCTGACCGGCCTGACCGAAGACTGGGCCTCCTGGGACGACATCTACGGCTTCATGGCCGCCACGAACCGGCCCTTCCTGGAATCCAATCTGGCGGACAGCACCTTTGTTTCCCTGAACTTGAACCTGATCGCTTTTTTCGACACCCAGGGGCGCCCGCTCTTCTCGAAAGGATTCGATCTTGAAAAACGAGAGGAAGGCCTGCCGCCCCCGCTCCTGTGGCAACACATCCTGGCCTCGGACCGCCTGATCCGGAAAACCGATTCAAGCCCGAAGGCCACGGGCCTCATTTCCGCAGGGGGCGAAATCTGGTTGGTTTCCGCCCTGCCCATCCTGACCAGCAAAAAAACGGGACCCTCACGCGGCTCCCTGCTGTTTGCCCGCCGCCTCACCGGCAAACGGGGCCTGAAAAACTCGTTGCGCGGCGATTTCGCCATCTACCCCTGCGAAACAGGCGCCTCCGCTAAAAAGATGGCCATCCACACCTCCGGATTAACCACGGCGAAAGGCAACCGCTGGATCGCGGACCTGGACGGCAACTTGTCCATCATGATCGAATGCGAAATCGAACGCGCCGTTTTCCTGCACGGCTTGAGCAGCCAGTTTTTCCTGACCGGCTGGATTCTGCTGTGCGGGGCCGGAACGGGACTTTTCGTCTTCTGGATCGTGGACCGGTGGGTCCTGCAGGATCTGTCCGCGTCCTTGGACGCCTTGAAGCGCGGCGTGGCGGCAGTCTCGTCGGGCGCCGACCAGCTGCCCCGGTTAAAAACCTCGCGGCAGGATGAAATGGGCATGGTCGCCAACAGTCTCAACGCCATGCTCGAGGCGCTTCACCGTTCGAATCTGTCGCTCCGGGCCTCGGAAGAAAAATACCGGACGCTGGTGGAGTCGGCGCCGGACGCCATCCTGCATCTGGACGCCAAAGGCCAGATTGTGGCGGGAAACCACGTCTTTTTCGATCGGATATTAGGCCGCACCGAAGACGCCTCTGTGGGCCAGCCCCTCACCGAAGCCTGGCCGGGCACCATCTCCACGTCGATCCTGGCCTCCCTGTCCAGACTCGGGGAAGGGAAAACCGCCACGCTTCCGGATTTGAGCGACTCCCGTTTCACACCCGAACGCTGGTATTCAGCCAGCCTGGCGCGAGCCGGACACTCGGCGCATCGAGACGCCTACACCCTGGTCGTCTTGCGGGATGAAACCGAACGGATCCAAGCGCAACGCACCGCGGAAAAGCAACGCAAGGATCTGATCCAGGCCCAGAAAATGACCGCCATGGGCACCCTGGTGGCCGGGGTGGCGCACGAGGTCAACAACCCCAACACGGTGATCAGCCTCAACGTCCCCGCCCTTCTGCGCCGCTTTAACGACCTGGACACCCTTCTTCAAAAAATCGCATCCGAACCCGGCCCCGATGTCACCGCCGAAGCCGAACGACGTCGATTGCAGGGGGAAATTCAATCCCTGATCGCGGAGATCCGGGACGCCTCCGCTCGAATCGGATCCGTCGTGGCCTCGCTCAAGACCTTTACCCGTCCCGCCTCGTCCAAAATGGCGGAACCGGTTTCGATCAACACGGTCATCCGGGCCGCCGGAGACCTCTTGCGGCATGTCATCGCCAAAAAACAATGCGTCCTGCGCCTCGCCCTCTCGGACGACCTGCCTCACATGGACGGCAACGCCCAACAGCTCACGCAGGTGATGGTGAACCTGATCCAGAACGCGGCCGAAGCCGCCACCCACCCCGATTCCGTCATCGCCGTAGCCTCCGGCTGGGACACGACCACGAACACCCTTCACGTCACCGTCCGGGATCAGGGCGCAGGAATCGCGCCCGACAATCTCGAACGCGTCTTCGAACCGTTCTTCACCACCCGTCGCGAGCAAGGCGGCACGGGCTTGGGCCTTTCGATCTCCTCGGAAATCATCCACGCGCACCGGGGGCGTATTGACGTGCGTTCGGAACCCGGGCTGGGCTCCCTGTTTACGATCGAACTCCCGGCCCAAGAAAGGGATGACCATGACACCTGACAAACCGGCCATGCCGCGTGCCCTGGCTCTTCTGGTGGATGACGACACCGCCATCCTGAAAAGCCTTCAACGGGCCCTTCAGGACTCCGGCCTGGTCGACACCCTTATGTGCGCCGATGCCCGGGAAGCCACCCGGCAGGCGATCGACCACGATGTGGCCGTCATCCTCCTGGACCTGATTATGCCCCACCGCTCCGGGGAACAGGTGCTGGCCGAGCTGCAAGCCAAGCTGCCCGGCACGCCGGTGATCCTGGTAACCGCCACGGACGAGGTTGCCACGGCGGTGCGGTGCATCAAGGCGGGCGCCTACGACTATCTCACCAAGCCCCTCGACTTCGACCGATTGATCGCCACCGTCAGCCGGGCGCTGGACTACCGCCGGCTGCAGACCGAAAACCGGGAACTGCGCAAACGCACCGTGTCGCCCAAGTTGAAACGGCCGGAGCTGTTCGAGAAAATCGTCACCCAGTCGCCGGGCATGCTGGCCCTTTTCGCTTATATGGAAGCCATCGCGCCCTCCGCCGAGCCCGTCCTGATCATGGGCGAAACGGGAACTGGCAAGGAACTGATCGCCGAGGCGCTGCACCACGCCAGCGGACGAGCCGGCCGCCTGGTGCCCGTGAACGTGGCCGGACTTGACGAGACCGCCTTCACGGACACCCTTTTCGGGCATACCCGGGGCGCCTTCACCGGCGCCACCCTGCCCCGCGAAGGGCTCGTGGCGCAAGCCGCCGGCGGCAGCCTGTTCCTGGACGAAATCGGCGACCTGAAAATCGACATGCAAACCAAGCTGTTGCGCCTGATTCAGGAACGGGAGTATTTTCCTCTGGGCAGCGACAAGCCGCATGCCAGCCTCTGCCGCGTCCTGGCGGCCACGAACCGAAACCTGGACAAACGGAAGCGCGACGGTCAGTTCCGGGAAGACCTGCTCTTCCGCCTGAACACCCACCTGATCCGCGTCCCGCCCTTGAGGGAGCGCCTGGACGATCTTCCGGTATTGATCGAAACCTTTCTCCGCGAGGCCGCCCGGGCGCTGAGCAAACCCAAACCCACACCTCCCCGGGAACTCACCACCTATCTTTCGAGCTATGCCTTTCCAGGCAACGTTCGAGAGTTGCGCACCATGCTGTTTGACGCTGTCGCCCAGCACGAAAAAGGCGTGCTGTCCCTGCGCACCTTCCTGGAACACATGGCCCGGGCAGACGAACAGGCAACCACCCGGAGCAACGGCACGGCCGGGCCGGCTGAATCGGGCGGCCTGACGTTCGGACCGGAACTGCCGACACTCAAGGGGATCACGAGCCTGCTGTTAAGCGAAGCGCTCAAACGAACCCAGGGCAACCAATCGGCCGCCGCCTGCCTGCTGGGCATTTCCCGGCGAACCATGAACCGATACGCCACCACCGGATTGCTTGGCCTCCCTTCTGACGGGGAGCATGAACCCGACGAGCCTTAAAACCCCTGAGACATCACGCCATCCTGTCCGGAACCTACTTCTTTCTATCTAGTTGCAAAACCTATAGTTGCATTTTCTCCCGCAACACAAGAGACAGTTCTTCTCACCCTTTTTTGAGTGGTTCTATTAATAAAACCGGGAATTGCTCAACAAACCACTCGTTTCATTGGCCGCCCCCGCCTTGGCACGCCTCTTGCATTAGCAAGTAGGGCATGAAAACGAATACCAAACGGGGGATGACGCTGGTCGAGGTGTTGATCGCCATGGCGATCACGGCTGGTCTCTGCCTGGGCCTGTATGAAGTGGGCTGGAAGGCGAGACGCTATGCCGAGTATTCCCGGGTGGCAACCGAAGCGCGCGCCCTGGCGAAGGAAAAGCTGGAAGAAATCATTTCCTACGATTTCGAGTCTCTCAGCCAGCCCTCCTGTCTGCTGTGGAACGCCGACACCAACACCAGTTCGCTGGGAATCCCGATCCAGCGGCGGCCCCAAGTCGTCTGGCATGCGGCCGATAAAGCCGTCGTGGGCGTCTCCAGCGGGGTCTACGCCGAAGTTCATGTGGCGGTCTCCTTTCTGTCCCCCCTGGGGACTCAAATGACCACCAACACCTTTTCCATCCTCATCCAATAACCCAGTCCGAAACGGAGCGATCATGACAGAGTTGATCCAGTTCCGCCAAAAGGCCCGGCAGGGATTCACCCTGACCGAGATGATGGTCTCCCTGGCGATCGGGCTTCTGGTCGCGGCCACGGTGTCGGCCACGTTTATCTGGTCGGGCCGGCAAAGCGTCCTCTGCGCCAAGATCGCCTGGTCCCAGACCCAGGCCATGCGCACCAGCAACAAAATTGAGTCCTATTTCCGAAACGCCACCAGCATCTCCGGCATCGACGCCGCTCTGGGCGATTGGGTGGAAGTCCGGTTCGGCGATGGAACCACTGGCCGGCTCACCTATTACAACACCGCCAACACTCAACGGCGGGGCATGCTGTACCTCCGGAAAAACAATGTCACGGAAACGCTGGTGGCTCGCGGCCTGACCAAAATTCCCAATCCGGACGGTTCGGGCTTCCCGCTGGCGATGTTCACCAAAATCAACGACCGGGCGATCCGGGTCTCCTACCGGGTGGCCGAACCCACGCCGGACGGCGCACAAGCGGCGGATGACGGAGCCTATGCCGCCTGCGCCCGATTCGCAATCTGCCTGCGCAATGCGCCCCAGTAACACCCATGCACCAGACGGAGGGATCATGAACACGCCAAGAAAAAGGGAGGCCAACCCCAAAAACGGGTCCGTGCTGCTGATTGCCGTTGTCATGCTGGGCTTCGCCAGCTTCATCGTCGGATCCATCTTCACCGCCACCATCACCTACACCCGGAATAGCGAACTCGTCTACAGCCATGACAAGGCCGCCTTCCTGGCCGATGCCGGCCTGCACGCCGCCGTCGTGGCGCTCAACACGGGAGTCGACCGCATTTCCTACGACGAGTCCCGCGCCTACTTCAGCCAAACGGCCGCCTTCACCCAGCCGGACTGGGGCTTCAGCACCGAACTCACGCTTCTGACCAACGGCAACTACCGCCTCCAATCCACCGGGCGGGCCAACGGCAACCTGGTCGTCGCGCAGTCCGAAATCACCCGGGTGGCCGGCAGCAATTCCGTTCATGCCCTGTATGCGCATGCCATTTTTGCGGGCAACTCCAGCGGACTCTCCAATTACGTCCTGCAGATCGGCGGCACGGGAACCGGCGCCGACTTCGTCCGGGGCGACGCTTACTCCGGCAACAAAATCGAGCTGACTGGCGCCGCCACGCTGCGCCATCCGGAAATCCTGGTGGACACCAACGGGGACGACATTTGCGCCATTGACGAAACCTGGACCAACTCCTACGCCGTACAAGTTTTCACCAATCCCCTGTCCCAGGCGGACTTCAACACCTACAAAGCCGCCCAAAGCACCAATACGGGCAAGATTTACACCAACGGAAAATACGATTTCGGGGAAGCCTTCGTCGATACGATCGGGGACGGAGTCTATACAATGGGCGAGCCCTTCACCGACTTGAATGGAAACGGGAGGTGGGATGCCGGCGACGCGTTCGTCGACCGGAACAGCAACGGGGTGTACAATGCGGGTGTCGACACCGTCGTGGACAACGGAAACGGGAGATGGGATGCCGGCGAGGAATGGGTGGAAGACACCAACGCGACGCGGAGCGTCTACCGCAAGAACGGGAAATATGATCCCGTCAAAGGCTACTGGTCCGGCACCACCTGGAAAACCACCTACAAAGTGGGAAAAACAACCTACAACTGCACCAACTGGCCGGCGGAACAATTCATGGATGTGGGCGATGGCGTTTACTCACCCGCAGAGGCCTACGTCGACCAGAACGGCGTCTATGACTTCGGCGAGCAATTCGTCGACGATCGGAACGACCTCTATGACTACGGCACCCAGGCCAAGGGAACCATCACCGGCATGCCCGCCCCCGGTCCCGGTCAGCGGGCCGCCAACGGAAACAACAACGCCATCCGCCCGCCGGACCTGACCAACATGTTCTACGGCGTCAACCGAAACAGCACGAAACCCGCCAACGCCCTGTCGCGCTGGGGGAACGATGTGATCGTCTCCTCGAACAATTACGGCACTGCCAAGGCGATCGTCGACGTCACAAAACCCCAGCATATCTTTGTGCGGAACCCCCCCACCAGTGGATCGGTCACCGTCGGGGGAAAAACCATCAATGGCCGCTCATACACGGCCATCACAAACGCCTCCGGCCAGCGGCTGGATGACTACTTCTTCGAAGACCCCGCCGACGCCACCTACAACACCACCGTTGCTTCCCTCAAAATCGGAACCGCCGCCGATACCGCGCCCATGCTCATCAATGTCGCCGCCGCCGACAACAACAAATTGTACTTTGTGGACGGGAACGTCTACATCCACCATCCCAATGTCATGGCCATGCGCTTCCGCAACCCGAACACCCGGATCACCATCGTCGCCAACGGCAACATCACCATTTCCGATGAATTCTATTACAACGCCTCCTACTCCTCCACCCTGGCGGCCAGCAACATCAACAGCACCATCGTCAACAGCCCCTCCGACGTGCTCTGCTTCATCGCCCTGAAAAACCCGAACTTCCCCACCAATACCGGAAACATCAAAATCGGCGACGCGCAATTCGGTACCGGCGGCAGCATCCACGCCATGCTCTATGCCGAAAACGACTTCATCGATAACAATCTCAACACCTCCGGCCAGCCCTTCATCAGCATCTTCGGCAACATGACCGCGGGCAACCAGGTCCGGTTGAACCGCCCCACCAGTGGATCCCGCACGCGGCTGGATGTCACCCTGGACGACCGGGTTCGCGACGGTTCGATCATCATCCCCGGCATCCCCCATCCGCTCGGCCAGGACCGCCCCGGCAGGCCTCTCAGCACCGCCTGGGGCCTGGCGCCTGGAACCTGGAACTCCTACTCCATCCTGAAATGAACACCTCCGCCATACCCTTGCTCCGCGGCCTGACCGGCCTGGCCCTGCTGTTCGGCGCCGCCTCCGGCGCCATCGGACAGGTGGGAACGCCGTCCGACGATCTGGCCACGCGCTATGGCCAACCCCTCTTGAAAAGCACCAATGCGCTTGGCGTGCAGACCCTGACCTATCAGAAGGACGGATTCAGCATCACCGCGTTTGGCCGGGACGGCGTGGCGCTGCGCGTGATTTACCAAAAACCGAAATTAACCGAGCCGGATGTCCGGCATCTGCTGGAGATCAACCGGGGCGAGGCGCAATGGACACTCTGGGTTCCGCCGGGCATACCCAATCCCGACCCGTCCATCACCACCTGGATGAGAACCGATGAGATGGTCATGGCGGTCCAGGATGGAAGCACCTTCACGGTGACGGCCGGAGCGTGGAACACCCTTCCCCAGGCCGACTCGACCACCCCGCCGCCACCGCCTGTCGCGGCGCCCGCGCCGGTCGCGGTCGCAGACGTAAAACCGGTGACGCCCGCCATCCGCCAAAAACCAGCCATGCCCAAGACGACTCCGGCCCCCGGCGACTCCCGGCTCAAGGCCATTCAACTTCTGGGCCGCCCGCGGGGCAACATGGTCTCCGGTTCAAAAGAAATCTTGCTATACGATTGGGGGCAGGTTTACCTTAACACGAATACGGTTATCAAGGTCGACTAAGATCCATAGCCGGGTCCATTCCAAAGGAAAATGCATGAACATCGGGTCTTGGTTTCGGTCTCCGACAACGCCGCCCGCTTCCCTGACCCCGGCTCCGGATGAACTGGCCACGCGAATCGAGTATGTGGATGCACTCCTGGGAATGATGCTGAAAAAGTCGCTGTTCACCCTCCGACTGACCGCCTCCACGCCGCTTCCCCGCCTGGAAAACGAAAAGGGGGGGACGCCCTCCCCGCTGAACTACCAAGCGGTCATCAACCGACTCAAGGTGATGTCCAAGCTGAACCCCATCCTCTATGCCACCCCGGTCCAGGGAAAAATCGAAATTCCTCTCGGGTCCCATATTCTGGTCTACGAAACCCAGTTTGACGACAAAGCCAACCCGCCCGCCTGCGTGATCAACCTGCGGGTTCGCCAAGGGTAAGAGCTCTATTCCTGCCAGGCCGAGACACGCACATAGTCGGTGCTATTGGTGAGGGGTACCGGCATGCCCGGCACCACCGGCGAAACCGGTGAGAAGTTAATAATCAGATCGGAACCGCCACCCTTGTTCAACCCGCCCGTCGCCACGATGCTTCCGGTCAACTGGCCGCCGCCCTGCCAATCCACGGACCCGCCGCGCGCATAGATCAAGCCCGACACCGTGGGCGTGCCGGTGACCTTGATGGTGCCATCCCGGCTGATCAGCAGCGGATAGCCATTCACCGGACCCATCGTGCCGGCGGTCGATACGTCAATGTCCCCGGTAGCAATAAAACAGCCATTAAAGGATCCGTTGGGGATTTTGATGTTGCCGTTGACCCACACAACGCCACCGGCCGGCGTGTAGCCGCTGCCCGGCGAAAAGGTTCCGCTCTTCACCTCGTTGTTGGTCAGCGCCCGTTGATAAAAGGTCGTCAGGTCGATATTGGGAATAGCCGTAAACGGCACCACAGCCGTGGTCTTGGTCCCGGTAATATTGTCCTTCCCGCTGTACGTGGGCGCAAACGTGTTTCCAATAATCCTTGAACTGCCCTGAAGGTAGATCTCCATACTGGAATACACGCGCAAATAGGGGCCTTGCAAGGTCCCGCCACCGGTGAACGACATTTTCGAATTGGACCGCACGTCCCCGCCATTCTGAATCGTCCCGTTTCCGCCCCAGGAGATCGTTCCGCCCACCAGGATGGAATGATTCGTAAACACGCTGAGCTCCAGGATTTGATCATCAATGCTCCAGTCGATCCGGGTGCGGGGCGTGTTCAGCAGGTCCGCCGACACCCGGGATTCGGCAAGGCCGCACTTGCCCACGGAAACAAGCCGGGCCTTGTTGCTGGACACGGACGTCACCGTCACGTCGTACGTTCCCCCGCCAAACGAGGTCAGAGGGAAGTTGGCATCGTTGTTCCGGGCCGAAAAATCATACCGCATCCGGTTATAAGCCTGGTTCGCCCCGGCTTCGGCAATCACCTTGGCCTTCAGATAATCCCGCGTCCGGGCGACCGAAAAAATCTGCTGGCTGCTGTATTGATACATGCCGGCCCCGGCCAGGGCCACAAACATCACCATCAAAAAAGTGGTGAGCAGGGCCGAGCCCCGTCGTGTCGCAGGCCTAAGCGTCGTGTTCATATCCCGCCTCCTCATTTTCCCGAATTCCGGGGCGTCACCTCCGCCATCATGGACGAGGTCATCCGATTCGTTCGCCCCTCATATCCCGTGATATCCCTGAAAATCGTCAAATCGATCCGGACACCTTTGTACAGGTTGGTTCCATCCACCTTCACTTCAAATTCCCCGTATTCCGGCCCCCGCGTCACCATGGCGGAAATATCCACCAGCCGGGCGTCGCCCGGCCACCGGATCTTGACGTCCCGCATCACCGGCGAATTCGTGACATCCGAGGTGAACAGGGTTTGAAACTGAACATACCGGCCGCTGCCCACGGAAGCCAGCGTGGAGCCCGAGGTGGTGAACAGCGGCGCATTGGACCAGCCCGGGGCGTCGGACAAATACGGATCGTCCCCCGAGCGCACCTTGAACCGCAGGGCCGTGCTGCCCGGCGTGTCCGAATAGCCGCTGCCCGTGTAGCCCAGCGCCCGGTTCCACACGATATCCGTGAACGCCGGATTCGCCCGGGTGGTGTCGAAAATGCCGGACGTGAAGGAGGCGTTGGACGGATAATAGGTCGATAGTTCATAGACGCAAGGCAGCCGGTTGGAGGCCCGGACTCCAGGCTTGGAGCTCCAGTTCAGCGCCATCACGTCCGCCGTCGTCGCATTCGTCAGCACATAACAGTGAATCCGGTTGGTCGAGCTGTCTTCGCGATAGGCGACCTGCCCCAGTTCCATATGGAAGAAGTCATAGGCTTCAATGTAAAAAGTCACGGCATAGGTGTTGGTTCGGTCGATCTGGTAAAAGGGGGTCAACGGGCTGGGCCAGGCCCATTGATAGGTGCTCACCACCTCCGAGCCCAGGGTCATCTGGCGCAGGGTGTTGGTCCTCACGTTCATGGCGCTGGCATACCCGTTTGTGTCGTCGGCAATCCCGATCGAAATGGCCTTGATCTTGGTCTTTCGATACGTTTCCCCGCCGAAGAAGGGCGGGGCCACCAGCCGCACCGACGGATACTGTCCATTGGCCTTGATAAAGCCCCCGTCTTGGATGTTGGCGCCTTTCATCAACACCCGGATGGCGCACTTGTCGTATTCATTGTCCGAAACCACCCGCAACGTGTTGGACCCGATCACCTGGGATTCCGCGGTCCAGGTGGTCCCCGTCCCGTCCATGGACACGTAATTCTCCTCCACGCTTGTCCCGAATACAGTGCCATGCTTCAGGGACACGCCGTCAAAGCTGCAGCCCGGCGCCAGGAAGCTAGTCTCCTCCCAGCAGTCGTTTTCAAGGGAAAAACTGATCTGCTGGTTGGTCGCCGTCGCCGGCAGCGCCAGCTGGTAGTTGTCGCCCCAGGAGCCCTGGCTCATGAACTGCCGCGCCGCCGCCACGGAGGACGGCTGGGCGGCCACCGTCTGCCATTCCGCCTCACGGTCGGATCCGCTGCCCGAGGCCCGGATGTAATCCAGCCCGACCTTATACCCCGAACTGCTCGGGTTTTTCCCCGTCACGCGGAACGAAACCGAATGCGAGCCGGGGCCCACGATCACGGACCCGAACGGCACCAGCTCCCGTTTCAGGGTCGTGCTGTACGAGTCGAACGTCGACCCCTTGGGCCACAGTTTCCACTCGAACAAATTCTCGAACAGCACCTCGGTCGTCGCATTTTCGCCGCCATAGGTGCCGGTGCCGTGGCCATTGGCCACCACGTAGGCCAGCTGCTCGCGAACCTGGGCGTCCGTCAGCGTGTTGTCCCGGGGCGAAAAGGTCGTGCACAGCAATTGCTCGGGCGCACGATTCCAGACGTGATAAATGACCGTCTGGTCCCAGATGATATTGGTGTCGTTCAGCATCTCGATCAACCCGTCGTGATCATTGTCAATGGCGAGAGGAAAGCTGATGGCCGTGAAATGATCCGCGCCCGGCGGCTGGTAGAACACCACCTTTTCGAGCGACGACAGCCGGAGCTTGGACCGGAGCCGTTCAATGGTTTTGCGGACATAAAAATCCAGCTCGGCCTGCGTGGAATTCGCCTTCTCCCCCTTCACCATGAACAGCCATCCGCCTGCGGCCAGGCCCATGGCCACCATGAAAATACCCAGCGACACCATGGCCTCGGCCAGGGAATAACCGGTCCTCCGTTTTAGCCAGCCTGCTCTCATGACGCCCCCCCGGACGACAAATACGAGGTGAAGATATACGACATGCTTTCGCTTTCACCCGAAAAAAGGCCTGTCCGCCGGTTCATCATCTCGGTGGTCACCGTGACCCGCGTCAGCCCCGAATCCGGGCTGTTCACCGTCACGGTGGTCGTCCGCCGAAACCGGCCGGTGGGATCCGTGGAACCGGTCTCGTTGACCCGCACCTGGCTATCGTTTGACAACGCACTGAGCAACTGGTCGTAAGGCATATCCCGGGCGCGCTCAATCTGCGCCAGGCAAATGGTGGTGGCCACATAATGATCCCGGGCCTGGTACAGTTTCCGGGTCGTGGAGGTCATCAGGGGATAGGAGCCCGCCAGAACCAACGCGACAATCACCAAGGCAATCACGCTTTCCGTCAGGCTGAACCCACTTCTGGCTTTGCATCGAATCCTCATGCCATCCCCCTGTGCGTGCTTGTTGAATCACGCTTAGCCTCTTAAAGAAGCACAAAGCGTGCCCACATCCTTGCGCGCCTGTATAGGACAACAATGCCATGCTTTTCTTGTTATAAACATAAGAAAATGCACATTGTTTCGCAAATTTAATAAAGCGAGCGCCTGGACGCAGTACCGTCCCGAAGCAAAAGAGGGCTATTCTGGATTCAAAAACCGTCATCCATTAACGGATCATAATAAGGGTGCCACGCCCGGCAAAGCTCCAGTTCACATTGTGGCCACCATCCGAAGATCCGCAGGGGGTGTAAGACAAAATTCTGATGGCCACAAGAAAAGGTCTTGCGCGTGAGGCATCGTCAACGTCGAATCGCGACAGGCCTGTTGGTTGCCCGTGTGGGCTTGTAGCGGAAGCCACCACGGCGGGCGTGCCCGCTCAACCTTTCCGCCAGTCAGCCACAAGGCGGCGCGCCGCCTTTTACCGATGAAGACGCTTTTCCTTAGCCGGGGACGATTCCACCTTGGCCGTGTTCCCTGTTTCATCCTCCGGATTCACCGGAATCTGTTTTTTATCCACACCGGGGACCATCGCCTTGACCACGACCGGCGAAGGCGGAATGACCACCCGCTCCGCCTTGGTCACCCGAACACTGCGCGGCGGAATAACCACCGGCTTGATCTCCGGGGTCGAGGGCTTGCTCTCCGGGACCGGGGGCTTGATTACCGGAAGCGGCTTCTCCACGACAGGCTGCTGCCGCTTTCCTTCCCCCACCTTCTTGTTCGGGATCGGGATCGGGATCGAGATCGGGCGTTCGGCCCGAACCACGGACACCTTCCCGGTGACCGGCGGCGCCACGCCCCCGGACTCCCACTGGTTCCGTGCCCGGGTGAATTGGCGCACCTCCTCCCCTTGCCTTTCGATTTTATGGCGGGAATCGGCGTCCAGCTTCTGAATCCGGACCGGCGATTCTTTCTTGGCCGCCATATCCGTGAACGCGACGGCGACCCGGCCCTTCTTACGCTCCGGCTCAGGCATCCGGTCCACCCTGGCATTCTGTTCCCGATAAGTCCTCGACGGACGCCGGTTCTGATCGTCGCGGCGCAAGTGATACTCCGTTCGTTCCCGCTCTTCCCAGCGCGAATCCTGCTGGCGGTGCTGCCAGCGATCATGCTGGTAGAGGGGATCGTACCAGGAACGCCGGCGGTCACAGTCAAACCAGGGGAAAATGCCGGCTTGAAGATAGGCGGAATCGTAATAATCGCCGAAATAATAATGGCTGTATCGGGGACAAGCAAAAAGACTGTCCGTCAGCAGGGTCAAATCCACGATCACGCTGGGCGAGTAAGCCTGATTCTCCCGGGCGCGCATCCGGTCCGGAAAAAAGACCGGCGCAAACAGCACGCCGCGATTGCCCAGCGGATAATCCCAATGCCCCGGCGCAAACACATAGCCCCGCGGGGTCCAGTTGTGATGGGACGGCACCCAGACCCAGTCCGGGTTGGCGTTCAGCCAGTATCCCGGCCTCAGCACGTATTGCCCGGAAGCCCAATAATAACAGGGCGAGACCCAGATCGAATTGGCCGAGGGCGGGGGCGCGACCGGCGGAACATCCTCCAACGGCGGCGGGGCCGGCAGGTACTCCATCTCCGGGGCTCCGGACGGCGCCCAAAAACCAGAGACCCAATCCCAGCCGGACTTGCCCTCAACCCAATAGCCGGGCACCCAATTCAAGCCCGGCGGTGGTACACGCCAGCAGGCGCTGACCCAGACAAAGGCCGTCCGCTCCTCATCCCAGGACCAATAGCCCGGCACCCACACGTATTGATCGCCATCCGGTTTGTCCGAGGATGGAGACTCCTCCATATCGGCCGGCGGATGAGTGGGCGCCGTCACGGGCGCCTGCATCTGCAGATCGACCAGCTCCGCAAAAGCCTCGTGAACCGGACCCCGGGTCAACACCTCGGGCCATTCCTGCTGCGGCACAACCGGGGGACCCATTCCGGAGTTAACCCCGACCTCCTGTGCAAGCAATCGGGAACCACTCAACGCGGAAAGGACCGCCACCACCAAAAACCTTTGCCCAAAACTCATTCGCGTGTGTTGCATGACAGATTCTCCGGGTTCATTCACAATTGATCTTAATGAGACGCCTCAACCCGTGATTCTATTCTGTCCCTTCAGCCGAAACGCCGCAGGCCGCTCAACCCACCCGCCGGACAGCCGCGATGCGGCGTCGACGGCGCGACGCCCTCCATAACACAGGCGGGCATCCGCCGCACTCAGTGCGGCGCTACACAACCCCGGGCGTAAACCATCTAGTCGGGCTTTTCACGGCAGCCGTCTCGCGCGACGCCCGACGTGAGCGACAGCGAACAAGGCGCGCGATGGCTACCGGGTACGGCGTTTCGTCAGCCGGAATCGGGCGAGACGATTTTCCGATGATGGGGGGGCGACGGCGAGGTGACGTGGATAATGGTCCCGGCGCCTCCAGCCGGAGCCCCTCAGCACGGAAAAGCGGCCGCACGATTTCGGCCGAAACGCCGCACCCCGCACAACCCGCCGCCGGACATCCACGCTGCGGCGGCGACGGCGCGACGCCCTCCATAACACAGGCCGGCCTCCGCCGCACTCAGTGCGGCGCTACACAACCCCGTGCGCAAGCAACATGAGGCGGGCTTATTACGGCAGCCGTCTCGCGCGACGCCCTGAGCGGAGTCGAAGGGCCGCCCGAGGCACCCCGCGAGGGGGTCGGGCGCGCGAGGGCGTTCAGGCGTGCGGCGTTTCGATCAGGCAAAATGGACGCGACGATTTCGAGGCGCAGCCGCCTGACGGCAGGCGGCGTGGGCTCGTGCCCCGTCGCCTCCAGCGGGAAGGCGGATACTCTACCGCCGGTAGGCCCTCGCCACCTTGCTCAGGGCCTCCACGATATCGCGGATTTCCACCGGCCCGTAATTTTCATGAAAGGGGATGTTGAACTGCATGTCCGTGGCGGCAATCGCACCCGGGAAGGCCGGCTCTTGCGTGACCCGGTCCCGGAAGAGCCAGGGACACCAGCGCTGCTTCCGCTCCCGGAACCACGGGGCTTCCGCCTGGATATGCCGGTAAGCGACCATCGACGGAATGCCCTCGGCCGCCAGGGCCGCGCAAAAACAGGCCTTGGACACCGTCAGCCGGGGCAGGTCCAGCGCCACGCGCAGAAACCAGTACGTGCAATAGGAGCCGGGCTCCTGCCAGCCGAGCGCCACGCCCTCCACGCCGGCCAGCCCCTGTTTGACCGCCTCGCCGCCGTCATGCCGGCGCTGCACGATCGACGGCAGCTTCTTGAGCTGCACGCGGCCAACGGCGGCCGACAAATCGTTCAGGTTGAGATTGAGCCCCGCCATCACATTGCCGGGGGGCGGGGTCAGGCCAAACGGCTTGCCGCGGTCCGCAAACTGCCGCCCCTTCCAATGCAGCTCTTCGTGGCGCGTGAACACCACGCCGCCCTGCGCGGCCGTGGCCATATGCTTGCCGCTCATGGTGGAAAAGGCGGCAATGTCGCCCAGCGTGCCCGTCAATTGCCCCTTGTACCGCGTGCCGTGCGACTGGGCGCAATCCTCCACCACTTTTAAATGATGCTGCTTCGCCACGGCCAGAATGCCGTCCATATCCGCCGGCTCGCCCGCGATATGCGCCACCACCACGGCCCGGGTGCGGGGTGTCACCACCGAGGCCAGGGAGGCCGCGCTCATGTGGTAGGTGCGCGGATCGGCGTCCGCAAACACCGGCACGCAGTTGAGCATGGCCACGGGCATGACGCCGCCCGGATCGGTGATCGGGGAGACCACCACCTCGCTGCCGGCCTCCAGCTGAAGGGCGCCCAGCGCGGCGAACACCGCCGTGGTGCCGCCATTCACGCCGTCGGCAAAACCGCCCCCCATGACGGCGGCAAACTCCTTCTCAAAAGCCTGCTCGTCGGCGCCGCCGTATCCGAATGCGTTGCCCGACTGGATGGCCTCATCAAACAGCCGCACCGCGGCCTGCTTCTCCTCGTCCCCGAACAGGTGACGCGTGGGAAAGGGAGTTCCCCGAACCGCGACTCCACCCTCAATCGCCAACTTCTGTACACTCATTTCAGACGCCTTCTTCCTTCATCATGGCACGAACGAATGTCGCATAATGCGGGAACGCGACCTCGGGCTCGGCCAGGGCCGGCTCCCACTTTTTCTCCCACTCGAACGACAGATAGCCCGGATACCCGCCATCCCGCAAAAGCCGCATCGCCCGGCGCAGATCCACCTGTCCCGCCCCCGGCAGCACGCCATGCACGCCCTTCTCCGTCTTGGCCGCATCCTTGAAATGCACATGGTACACCCGGGATCCGATCGCCGCAAAGGTCTTGTCCGCCGGCTCGAAGAAAAAGGAATTGCCCACGTCCCAGCACGCGCCCACGGCCGGGCTGTTCACCCGGTCCAGCACCTCCGCCAGGAACGCGCCCACGCACCAGTCGTCATGCGTCTCCAGGGCCAGTTTCACGCCAAACCCCTGCGCCACCACCCCCACCGCCTTCAATCCCGCCACCACGCGGCAGATGCCGTCCTCGCGCGAGGCGCCCTCCGCGATCTTGCCGCCGAACACGCGCAACACCGGACAGCCCACATCCGCCGCCAGCTTGACCATGTCTATGGCGCTTTCGACCGCCTGCTGGCGCGCGGCCTCGTCGCCCCCCGCGAAGTTGCTATACCCCATGATCGCGGCGATCTCCACCCCCTGCGTCCGGAACAGATGACGGATGGCCGCCCGGCTTTCCGGCGTCTCGTTGGCCCCGATATGCTCGCCCGGATGCCCGCGCAACTCCACGCCCTCGAACCCCAGCGCCCGGGCCTGGGCCGCGATTTTATCCAAATTCCAATTCGGGCACCCCAAGGTGGCAAATGACAGCTTCATTTTTCCCCTTTCGTTATGCTAGTGTTCAAGAGAATCCTTTTCAAAATAATGCCGATATGATTATATTCGGCTCTACACGGAAAGCAAGCAGTTAGGAACCCTGAACATGACCACCTCTAACACCCACAAGACCCAGGCTCTCTACCAGCACGCGCGAACGATCATTCCGGGCGGGGTTCACCTGCTCAGCAAGCGCCCGGAAATGTTCGCCCCCGACCAGTGGCCGGCCTACTACCGCGAAGCCCGGGGCTGCGAAATCTGGGATCTCGACGACCGCCATTACTACGACCTGGGCATCAACTCCGTGGGCGCCTGCCTGCTCGGCTACGCCGATCCCGATGTCACCCGGGCCGTCGAACGCCGGGTGCGCCTGGGCTCCATGTGCTCGCTCAACCCGCCCGAGGAGGTCGAGCTGGCCGAGCGCCTCTGCGCCCTCCACCCGTGGGCCTCCAAGGTGCGCCTCGCCCGCACGGGCGGCGAGCTGGCCGCCGTCGCCGTCCGCATCGCCCGCGCCACCACGGACCGCTCCGCCATCGCCATCTGCGGCTACCACGGCTGGGCCGACTGGTATCTGGCCGCCAACCTGGGCGACAACGATTCCCTGCGCGGCCACCTGCTGCCGGGTCTTGATCCCCTCGGCGTGCCCCGCGAACTGCGCAACACCACCTTCCCCTTCACCTACAACGACAAGGCCGCCTTCGCCAAAATCATCCGGGAACAGGGCCCCCGGCTGGCGGCCGTGGTCATGGAGCCGTGCCGGCAATATGATCCGGATCCCGGCTTCCTCGAGTTCGTGCGCGAGGAAACCCGCAAGGCCGGTGTGCTGCTGATCTTTGACGAAATCACCATCGGCTGGCGCTTCCACCACGGCGGCGCCCACCTCAAGTTCGGCATCGAGCCGGATATGGCCATGTTCGCCAAGGCCCTCGGCAACGGCCACCCCATCGCGGCCGTCATCGGCACGGCCGCCGCCATGGAAGGCGCCCACACCAGCTTCATCAGCAGCGCCTACTGGACCGAGGCGGTCGGCCCCGCCGCCGCCTGCGCCACGCTGGAAAAACTCGCCGCGGTCGACGCCGTGGGGTTCGTCGCCCGGCAGGGCGCCAAAATCCAGGCGCTCCTGCGCCAGGCGGCCGCCGCCCACAAGCTGCCCGTCACGGTCAAGGGCTACGCCTGCACCCCCACCTTCACCTTCGATCACGCGCAGGCCAACGCGCTCAAGACGCTCTACATCCAGACCCTGCTGGAAAAGGGCTTCCTGGGCGGACTGCTGATCTTCGTCACCATGGCCCACACGGACGCCGTGCTCGACAAATTCTCCACCGCGCTGGACGAAACCTTCGCGGAACTGGCGGACGCCCTCGCCAAAAACGAGGTTGAAAAACGGCTCAAAGGCCCGCAGGCCCACCAGGGGTTCCGGCGGCTGATTTAACACCCTGAAAGGAGTCCCATGACGCCCACGGCCCCCATTCCGACACCCAATCTGTTTTCACTCAAAGGCAAGGTGGCCCTCGTCACGGGCGGCGCCGGCATGTACGGCCGCCAGCTCGTGGCCGGCATGCTCGAATCCGGCGCCAAAACCTTCATGGCGGCCCGGCACCTCGAACCCCTTAAAGTCCTGGAGGCCGAAGCCCGCGCCCGGGGCCAGGACCTGACCGCCCTGTCCTACGACCAGGGCGATGAAGCCTCCATCCTCCGCCTGCGCGACGCCATCCTCGCGCAGGCCGGAAAATGCGACATCCTGGTCAATAATGCCGTCCTGCGCCCCATGCTGAAAGCCGGCTGGAACGACGACCTCTCCACCTTCGACCAGAGCATGAAGGTCAACGCCACCGGCCTCTTCGCCATCACCCGGGCCTTTGGCGACGCCATGGCCGAGCGCGGGGGCGGCTCGATCGTGAACATCGGCTCCATGCAGGGCATCATTGCGCCCGATCCCTGGCTCTACGAAGGCACCCCCCTCTCGGGCTGGTACCCCGACTATTTCTTCCACAAGGCCGGCATGATCAACTTCACCGGCTTTGTGGCCAGCTATTACGGGCTGAAAAACATCCGCTGCAACTGCGTGGCGCCCGGCGGCTACCAGACCGAGAAACACAGCGAGCGGTTCCTGGAAAACTATGCCAAAAAGACCATGCTCGGCCGCATGGCCAACGACAACGACCTCAAGGGCGTGGTCGTCTTCCTGGCCAGCGACGCCGCCGCCTACATCACCGGCGCCACCCTGCCGGTGGACGCCGGCTACACCGCCAAGTAAGGAGCGCCATGCACACCCGCGAGTCCCTCTTTGCCGACCTGCTGCGCCTGGGTGTGGAACCCGGTGACACGCTGCTCGTCCACTCCTCCTTCAAGAGCCTGGGCCCCGTCGAGGAGGGCGCCGCCGCCGTCGTCGGCGCGCTGGAAGACGCGCTGAGTCCGGAAGGCCTGCTGCTCATGCCCTCCTTCAACCTGCTGCCCAAGGGCGGCGAGGCCCGCGCCCGGAACTGGAGCCGCGAAAGCACGCCCTCTTCCGTGGGCTGGCTCACGGAGTTCTTCCGGACCCTGCCCGGCACCGTGCGGTCGGACCACCAGTCCCACTCCGTGGCCGCCCGGGGCAAGAACGCCGCCGCCTTCGTGGGCGATCATCCCAGCCTGGAGGGAATGGAAACCCCCTGGGACCGGGCCCCCTGGGGCCGGACCTACGGCACCCAGTCCCCCATGCTGAAGGCCTATCGCTGCCCCGCCGGCAAGGTGCTCATGCTGGGCACGGACCACAAGTCCTGCACCTATTGCCACGTGGTCGAGACCTTCTTCTGGGCCTGGAAAAAATCCATCCGCTTTGACGCCCCCTTCCATTTCATCTCCCGCGAGGAGGTCTTCGTCTTCTGGGACCCCCTCAACCGCCAGAAGCGGGGAAAGGTCGGCGACTCCGACTGCCGCCTGTTCCTGATCCGCGAGTTCGTGACCACGGTACTGGAAGCGGCCAAGAAGGATCCGGCACGCTTCTTCAAGGGATACCAGGACTAACCGCCGCATGCTCCACCACACCAAGCCGTTTCTCCTGTCCAGCCAGGGCTCCGACCGCGCCACCGCCTATGTGTTCTCCAACAAGGCCGTCACGTTAAACGGGAAAACCCACGTGGTCTGGACCGACGCCGTGGCGCTCACCCGCGGCCGCACCTTTGATCATGCCACCCGCCGCTGGAGCCCGGCCTTCACCCTCGGAGAGGGGCGGGACAACCACAACAACCCGTGCCTGATCGCGGACGAAACGGGTCATCTCCACATCGCCTTCGGCCCGCACGGCATGTGGGATTCCATCCATGAGGTTTGCCGCTGGCCCACAGGCTGCTTCCGCTACGGGAAGTCTGAAAAACCGGGCGCCCTCAAATCCATCCGCCGGTTCGAGCCCTTCGGCTACAACGGCACCTATGCGGCCATGGTCCGCACCGCGGACCGGCGCAACGCCATCGTCTATCGCGGCGGCGACGCCCCGCTCAGCGTCCAGTTCCAGATCCAACGCCCCGAAGGCGGCTGGAACCATGCCCGGCCCCTCTTGTCCCAGGCCATCCCCCCGCGCTACACGTTTTACGGAGCCCACATGACCGCCGCGGCCGACGGCACGCTCTACGTGATCGCCCATTTCTACGACATCGCCATCAAGACCTCCACGGGCGTGGCCATGATCAAAACCCCGGACTTCGGGAAAACCTGGCAGGATATGCGGGGCCGCAAAGTCGACACGCCCCAGCTGCTGAACCCCCGTATCGCCGTTCCCCACATGGGGCCGGAAGAAGCCCCCTATAATGGCGGCGTGGGCGTGGCGCCGGACGGCGCCGTCTGGGCCCTCGTCTACCCCACCCTCGGCGGCGCCTTTCGCCCGCTCCTCAATCGCTGGGACGGAAAACGGTGGGAATCCATCGACCTCTCGCCCTTCCTCCCGCCGGAACGCGGTTTCTACCGGGGCTTTCTCTGCATCGACTCGGCCGGGCGCATTCATATCCTGGGCGCGGCCGTGCTGCGGAGCGCGGTGGCGCCAGGCCAAAACACCTTCGGCAACACGACCAGCCAGATTTATCACCTGTGGTCAACCGACCACGGCCGCACCTTTGCCTGCCAGCCGCTCAGCGACGGCGATCCGGATATCCCCAGCTGGCTGCCCAGCATCTCCCAGCCCGGCCTGTTTCATCCCGTGGACCACCCCGTCCTGCTCTTCACCAAGGGGCTTACCCAGTCGAACGGAAAAGCCGGCTGTCACCACACCCTCAAGACGGACGTCTATTGCGTCCGGGTGGAAGAAGAAGGCCACGCCGGCCTTAACGGATGAGAATCAACGTGCCGCCCGACTGCCGGGCGCCGACATACGTGACGTTGTCCTGCACGAATATCGCCACCGAAGCACGGAGCTTCGGATCCGTCATGGCCGTCGCGTCCCAGGTCAGCTTCGACGCCGTCCTCAACGTGGTGAGCGCCGCCGCGTGGTCGCCCTTCCACCGCAGCCCCCAGTAAACGGGTGCGGGTTTGGCCGGATCCTTGAATGTGATGGCGATGACGCCCTGGGTGACGGACAAGGTGGCCGCGGCGTCAAGGTCCAGTCCGGCCGACGTCCCCGCAACCGTCACGTTGATCCGCCCCTTGTTCGCCACGCTCGAGCCATCCACCAGCACGCTGTTCGTGACGGCAAACACCGTGCCCGTCATAATCAGGGTTCCTTTTCCGCCGATATTTGTCGACCCCACAATCAGGTTTCCCGCGCTAACGGGAATAGCCGGAAGCCGGAGCTCCCCGATGGCGGTCTTGTTGCCGGCGGTGGTTTCGCTGTCGCCAATCAAAACCGTGCCGCTGACATCCAGCGTTCCATTGGTCACGCTGCTGAGATCGAGAAGGCTGTCCGTCTGAGAATTGATCGCGTAACTGGTCCCCACCGTCAACGCAGTCAAATAGGCATTAAAGACGCCGCCCGCCTTCAATCGGGTGACATACGAAGAGACGCCTCCCACGGTTACAGCCAGACGGTGAGCCGACGACCCGATCGTCGTCACGAACTGGTCCCCCAACGTCACCGTGGTAGATCCACCGGCGGCATTTGCATATTCGCCAACGGAGAACGATTCACTGACGTCCAGGATACCCGTGGAGACGTTCGCGGCGTTGAACTGGAAAATCCGCTGCCTTCCGTTAACGTTTCCATAGCCCACCCAGAAATTCGTGACCGTCGCTTCGAATCGTCCATTGCCCATCTCAAACTTCGATGTTTGCTGCTGGGTTGCATTGATGCCTACCGCGAAGGTGGCGGCCCGGCTTGACGGATCGCCGATTTTGACATCCACGCCATCGCCTAAGAACATATTGCCGCCAGCGGCGACAGGGGCGTTGCCGACTTTGCCAATCACAAGGCTTTTCGAGATATCCAGCACCCCGCCCGACACATTCGTGGCGATCAAAGACCCGACCGAATAGCCCTCCGCGAGAATAACATCAGTCACATAGGCGTCGAACCGCCCCTTTCCCAGCGTCAGGCTCGAGTCATAGCCCTGCGAATTTCCATACGCCACCCGAACCTGCCCGCCACGCGCCTGGGCGCTTCCGATCCTGACATCAATGGAGTCAGGCACGATCACCTGCCCCGCGGCATAATCGATCCCGATCAGCACATTGCCGGCCACATCCAGAACACCTTTGTTCGTAACGGCGGAAAGATCAAGCAGGCCATACGTGCTCAACGAGTTAAAGCTACCTTCCCGATAGGCCACATAAAGATCGGTCAGATACGCGTTAAACACCTTGCCCGCAATCAGCGACGCGCTGCTTTTGCGATCCGTGCTGCCCGTGTTGGCGCTCACCCGCAGCACCGCGCGCTTAGTCGTGGAAAGCCCAACCTGCAGCGCCGTGTCAGGCGCCAGCTTCATGACCGCATCAACATATCCCAACTGGAGCGCCGGTAGCGCCGGTGGGTCACTCCCCACCAACAACGAATTGGTCACGACCAGAAGGCCTCCGTTGGTAAGGGTCAGCCAGCCATTCGTGCCCACGCCAAATCCATTCACGGCAAAGGTCTTGCAGGTCAGGGAATTGCCGGCCAGATCCAGCGTATTGGTGCCGTCCTTGATCGTGACCGACGTGATAGATAAGGCCGCGATGTTATTGGTGCTCACCACGCCGGGCAGGATGTTGGTGAAGGTCACCGTGTCCGTGCCGCCGGTCGGTGCCACGTTGTTTGTCCAGTTGGCGGACACGCTCCAGTTGCCGGCGGGCACCTTCCAGGTCAACGCCGCCGCGCGGGCCGAAACACTCCCGAGCATGAAAACCATCACCGCCAGCACGATCCGATTTGCCTTCATGAGAACCAGCCTCCCTTTATCAACGAACCAGGATCAACGTGCCGCCCGACTTTCGGGCACCGACATACGTGACATTATCCTGCACAAAAATCGCCACCGAATCCCGGAGCTTCGGATCCGTCATGGCCGTCGCATCCCAGGTCAGCTTCGACGCCGTCTTCAACGTGGCGAGCGCCGCCGCGTGGTCGCCCTTCCACCGCAGCCCCCAGTAAAGGGGCGTGGGTTTCGCCGGATCCTTGAACGTGATGGCGATGACGCCCTGGGTGACGGACAACGTGGCCGCAGCGTCGAGGTCCAGTCCGGCCGATGTCCCCGCAACCGTCACATTGATCCGCCCCTTGTTCGCCACACTCGAGCCATCCACCAGCACGCTGTTCGTGACCGCAAACACCGTGCCCGTCATGATCAACGTGCCCTTGGCCCCGGCCTCCACGGCTCCAACAACGAGAGTGCCCGCACTGGCGGGAATAGCCGGGAGCCGCAGTTCCCCGATGGTCGTTGTCCCGACTCCGACGCCAATCCTCACGTCTCCCGAAACATCCAGAAGACCGTTAGTCACCCCGGAAAGATCGAGAAGGCCGCAAGTGGCTACGGCAGAAGCTCCGTTGGAGCCCACGACCAGAGAAGTCAAATAGGCATTAAAAAGACCGTTGGCAGTCAATTTGGTGCCCAAAACACCGGCTCGAAAGCACCCCACCAGCATAGGAACACGTTTCTCAGACGAGCCAATGGTCGTCCTGAACCGGTCTCCCAACGTCATGGTTATAGAACCGTATAGGGAGCCGCTTCCGTCGATATGGCCATATCCGACCGTGAACAGTTCACTGACATCCAGAATCCCATCAGACACGTTCGCACCATCAAAAAGAAAGATCTTCTGGCCGTTCGACGTGCCGCCCACACCCACCAAAAAATTCGTCACATAGGCTTCAAATCGGCCTGTGCCCAGTTTAACCGTTGCGCCACCAGTCGACCCGCCACACCGCATGGCAAACGAGGCACGGCTTCCGGAATCGCCAATCTTCGCGTCCACGCCATCGCCCAGATGAAGCTGGCCGACGCCGTTACCGCCAAGGCTGAACGTTTTCGCGACATCCAAGACGCCGCCAGACACATTAGTTGCGTAAAGATACCCATTGCCGCTGCCGATCCCGATCGAAAGATTCGTCACATACGCATCAAAACGCCCATTGCCCAGTGTCAGGTGAGATTGAATTCCACCATTCGCCACGTAAAGACTGCCACCACGCGCCAGGGCTGTTCCAACCTTCACATCAATCGTATCCGGGACGATCAGATCCCCGCTGGCGTAGGTGCGATTATTGTCCGCCCCGACATAAAGGTTACCGGCCACATCCAGAACACCTTGATTCGTGGCGGCCGAAAGATCCAACAAGGCATAATTGACTGGCGAGCTTGCAGCAAAACCGCCAGTCCTATAGGCCACATAAAGATTGCTCAGGTAGGCATTAAACACCTTGCCGCCAACCAGATAAGCGCTGCCCTTGACTATGGAAGAAGAATAGTCGCCCACCTGCAACAAGGCGCGCCTGCTTGTGGAAAGCCCCACCTGCAACGCAATGTCGGGCGAAAGCGTCATCCGCGCATCGACCGTGGACGGGGCGCTACCAACCGAAAGCGTATTGGTCACGACCAGAAGGCCGCCGTTGGTGAGGGTCAGCCAGGCATTCGTGCCCACGCCAAATCCATTCACGGCAAAGGTCTTGCAGGTCAGCGAATTGCCGGCCAGATCCAGCGTGTTGGTCCCGTCCGTGATCGTGACCGACGTGATAGACAAGGCCGCGATGTCATTGGTGCTCACCACGCCGGGCAAGATGTTGGTGAAGGTCACCGTGTCCGTGCCGCCGGTCGGCGCCACGTTGTTTGTCCAATTGGCGGGCACGCTCCAGTTCCCGGCGGGCATTTTCCAGGTCAACGCCGCCGCGCGGGCCGAAACACTCCCGAGCATGAAAATCATCACGGCCAAAACGATCCGACTTGCTTTCATGTGAGCCGACTCCCCTTCATCAACGAACCAGAATCAGCGTGCCGCCCGACTTTCGGGCACCGACATACGTGACATTATCCTGCACAAAAATCGCCACCGAATCCCGGAGCTTCGGGTCCGTCATGGCCGTCGCGTCCCAGGTCAGCTTCGACGCCGTCTTCAACGTGGCGAGCGCCGCCGCGTGGTCGCCCTTCCACCGCAGCCCCCAGTAAAGGGGCGTGGGTTTCGCCGGATCCTTGAATGTGATGGCGATCACGCCCTGGGTGACGGACAACGTGGCCGCGGCGTCAAGATCCAGTCCGGCCGACGTCCCCGCGACGGTGACATTGATCCGCCCCTTGTTCGCCACGCTCGGACCGTCCACGGCCACGCTGTTCGTAATGGCAAACACCGTGCCGGTCATGGTCAACGTGCCCTTGGCCCCCGTATTCGTTGTCCCCACAATCAGGGTCCCCGCGCTAACGGGAATAGCCGGAAGCCGGAGCTCTCCGATGGCCGTAGTCCCGACTCCGCTGCCAATCCTCACATCTCCCGAAACATCCACGATGCCGTTAGTCACGGCGGAGAGATCCAGTAGTCCATCCGTCGTTGTGTTGGCATATCCGTTCGATCCCACCATTAAACTGCTCAAATAGGCGTTGAACGTGCCGGCGGCCGTCATGGTTATGGTGATGGCGCCGGCGCGATAGCCCCCCACCAGCATAGTTGCCCGCTGATCGGCGGAACCAACGGTGGTCACAAACCGGTCGCCCAACTTGACCGTTGATGAACCTCCATTCACCGATAACCCGACGATGAACGAATCGCTGACCGTCAAGATGCCGGTCGACACGCGTGAGGCATCAAACGACGCATACGTTGTTGCATAGGAATCGTTCTTGCCTACCCAGAAGTTGGTCACATACGCCTCAAAACTCCCTGTCCCCATCATGACGATGGCGCGTGATCCCTTAATCGAACCCAAAATAATCCCGTATGCACGGGCTCCTGGGGCGCCAACTCTCACCGCCAGCCTATCACCCAGATCAGCATAGCCATAGCCGCCCAGCACCTGCCCGAGCACCATCTCTTGCGAAATATCCAGAATGCCGCCCGACACATTGGTGGCGATCAGGAATCCAGGCCCCCCGGAACCGGAAGCAGAAACACCCAATTTCATCGACGTCACATAGGCATCGAACCGCCCCTTCCCCAGTGTCAGACTGCTGGTGGAAGTATTGGAATCCCCCGTGATGCCAATCGTCAGGATCCCGCCTCGCGCCAGCGCCGTTCCGATCTTGACGTCGATCGAATCCGCCACGATCACTTCACCGGAGGCTTTGGGCCTGGCGCCGATCGTGACGTTATTGGCAATATCCAGCACCCCTTGATTCGTGGCCGCCGAAAGGTCGAGCAGACCATACCATTTATTAGGGTTATAGCCGTTAGCCCGGCCCACAAAGAGATCGCTCAGATAAGCGTTAAACACCTTGCCACAGGCCAGAATGGATGTATTGGTTACAGGAGTATTACCCGAGAGTTCGCCAATCTGCAACAGGGCGCGACTGCTTGCGGAAAGCCCCACCTGAAGCGCGGTGTCAGGCGAAAGCGCCAGCCGCGCATCCACGGTGGCCGTTCCAACACCAATCGAAAGCGTGTTGGTGACGATCAATGTGCCACCATTGGTAATGATCACCCAGGCATTCGACCCCACGCCAAATCCATTCACGGCAAAGGTCTTGCAGGTCAGCGAATTTCCCGCCAGATCCAGCGTGTTGGTGCCGTCCTTGATTGTGACCGACGTGATAGACAAGGCCGTGATGTCATTGGTGCTCACCACGCCGGGCAGGATGTTGGTGAAGGTCACCGTGTCCGCGCCGCCGGTCGGCGCCACGTTGTTTGTCCAATTGGCGGGCACGCTCCAGTTCCCGGCGGGCACCTTCCAGGTCAACGCCGCCGCGCGGGCCGAAACACTCCCGAGCATGAAAATCATCACGGCCAAGACGATCCGACTTGCTTTCATGGATATTCTCCCTCAAATGAATACGAATTGATTTATCGTAATAATAGCCCGTCGCCAAGCCATGTGCAACAAAAACTTCACCCAAACTGGGGTGCATCTGCGATTAGTTGCTCGTCTTCTGTTAGTGGGGCGGGTTACGAGGCGCTGGAAAAGGGCCTGCTTTTATGTAGTGGGCGATTCTTCGGGAACCCTATTCGCGCGCCTGCCCTGAGCGGAGTCGATGGGCCGCCCGAGAGTGCCCGACAGGCCGAGGGCGCGCGAAGTCAACATCGTTGCGGCGTTTCGATCAGCGGACATGCACGAGCTGATTTTGAGGCGCAGCAGGGTGACGGCGGGTTGACGTGGGCTCGTGCCCCGGCAACCCTGGCCGGAACCCTGATCCGCCCAAAAGCAGCCGGGCATGAACGCCGAAACGCCGCAACAGCATCGGGCCATGACAGGCCTAGGCCTCGCAACTAATCGCAGATGCGCCCCCCCCAAAACTGAACCAACGCCGGTCTTTTATCGGATACTGATCAATGTCCCGGACGCCGAATAGACGGCGACAATCGCCAGCCCCTGCACCTTCACCGCATAGGGCTTGCTGGATCCCGTGACCACCCAATTGGTCAGATTCTGTGTTCCGGCCAGGGCGCCAGCCGTGAAGAGCGTCAGGAGCGGCTTCGTTTCCCCGTATACGTTCACGGTCACCGAATTGGAAACCGTCAGCGTGCCGGTCACATGGACCAGCGGGACCTGCGCGCCCGAGTGGCGGTAGTGGTAGGTGAAGGAAGCCGGGAGCGCGAGGCTGGCGTTGATGCTCAGCGTGCCGGGCTCGTCCGCCCAGTCGAATCCGCCGAATCCGGCGAGCAGGGAGAGCGGCCGGTTGATCGTCCCGCGGCCGCCCAGTCGGGAGTTGGCACGCATCGTGATCGTGCCCGCCGCCGTCGCCATCTCGCCGTCCACCAGCAGCGTGGCGTTGGTCACGTACGAAGGCGCCACGAAGGTGTTGGTGCCCGCCAGGGCCAGCACGCCGGAACCTTCCACGTAAAGCTGACCAGACGCCGAGGTGGACGTGATCGGCCCCTGGATCGTGGCCTTGTCGGACAGGCTGTTGGTGTTGTCGATAGTGCGGATCGTGCGGGCGGCGCTGCCCAGCTCAATTCCGTCCACCAGGATCGTTTCGGAATCGGCCCGGACCGAGCCGAACAGCAGCGCAGGCGCCACGAAATCGCCCGCTCCCCACGTCAGCGTGTTCGGCCCGGCTCCGTTCAAATCGACGGTCAGGTTGCCGCCATACGCCGAAAACCCGCCCGGATAGCCGGCCGCATTGCGGAAATAAAGCTGGCCCGGCAGCTTGCCCAGCGTGCGGCTCAACGAGCCCCGGCTTTCAAACACGCCGCCGTTGAGGTAAAGCGCGTTGGTGGCGAGGATCGAGGGATCGGGAGTGGCCCGCAGCACGCCGGCCTGAATGTCGATCACATTGGTAAACACCGCGCTCAGGTTCGTGGCGCCCCACTCCAGGAAACCCGGCCCGCTTTTGACGAACGACAGGATCTTGTCCCCCACTAGGTTCCCCCGAAGCCCGAACAAGGCGTTCGTCTGATCCACCTGGATGGGCCAGGATGCACTGGGATCACTGGCATTCGTGATAGGGCCGGTCAGGATCAGGTCGCCGGGACCGGACAAAATCGCTTTCCGGCGATAAATCACACCCAGAGGCGCGATGATGGGCGAATCGGACGTGTTCTGGATCGATTCGCCACTGCCCGTGTAGAAGGTCACCCACCCGCCCGATCCCAGCGCGGTCGGGCTGTTGAGCTTCACCGTTCCGTTGATCAGGGTTAGTCCGCCCGTCCATCCCGAATTGGCGCCCGACAACACCAGCACGCCCGCGCCGTCCTTCTGGATCGCCCCCCCTCCGGAAATGGGACCCAACCACTCGATCAGGTTGGTGGCGTTCACCGGAGAAATAATCAGCTGGGTGACAGATTGCAAGAGCGAACCTGAAAAGACCAGGTTGGTGGCGGTTGAGGTGTTGATGACGGGCGAGGTCGCGTTACTGGAAATCACATCCCGCTCGAACAGGCCATTGGCGTTCACATTCAGCGATGGTATGTCGCCAACGGTTCCACCCAGCCGGATGGCCGACGCGGATTGTCCCAGCGGGCCGGGCTGCGCCTTCAGCACCTCGTTGGATATGATCAGCACGCCCTTCCCGATCGTGACCGACCCGGTGAAATCGTTGGTCGGGCACAGCAGCAGAAGCTGGCTGCTGGTATTGCCCGCCACACACGACACCCCGCCGGTTCCCGTCACGTATCCGGACAGGAAGAACTTCCCGCTGCCTATCGGCAGGAACGATGCGGTTCTGCCCAGCGTCAACGTGCCTTTCAGGCCGCAAACGTAATTCGCCGCCAGCATCCCGATGGTGGGAGTGCCCACGCCATCGCCGGACACCTCCACATCGCGCTCCAGCATGATCCCGTTGGTCAGGTAGAGCGTTACCCCGGCCGTGGTGTTGGAATCCCCGACCCGGATCGCCGACGTTCCCGTCCCGAATCCCTGGGGGTGCGCCAGGCTGATCGTGCCGCGGCTGATGGTGACCGGCCCGGAAAAATCATTGCTGGCTGACAGATACAAGGTGCCCGCTGCCGAGTTGATGTCCGTCTTCACAATGCCGCCCGGCCCGGAAATCCTGCCCACCCATCGGACATTACCCCGCCCGAAGATCCAGATGTCGCGGGCCAGTTGCAGATTCCCCGACCAGGTGGTGTTATCACCGGTACCCGACACGTTATCCCCGATCCCGATGATGGCACCGTTGTCGCCCACCGTTACATCCCGCCCGAAGGTGCCGTTAGCGAGCGACAGCTGAAGCAGGGCGTGATCCGTGGTGGCCATGCCGGAATCGCCCAGTCGAATGGCCGAGCTGGCGTTGCCCAGAGGTCCGTTGACGCCCGGCAACACGCTGGCGGCGAGTAGCACCTTCCCGCGGCGGAGGGTCACATCGCCCGAAAAGGTGTTGGCTCCCTTCAGCGCGAGGGGCGGCAGCACGCCGCTGGCGTTCGCATCCCCGGGCGAGTTAATGGCACCCGAATAGCCCTTCAGCAGAAGCGGCTCCGTGCCGTCCAGGGGCGCCAGCTGGTCAACCGGGGTCTGCCAGCGGATCTCCGGGGCGCCGCCTGCGGACAGGGTCAGGGCCGAGCTCCCGGCCAGCGTCCAGCCGTAGCTGTTGGCGCCGCCATCGCTGAACTCCAGGCTGCCGATCGTGCGAGGGCCGTCATTGGTGACCGCCCGTGCCACCGAGATGTTGGCCGTGATATAGGCCGTACTCGCCGCCCCGGTCGCCACGATCCCGCCCTGCCAGTTGTTCGTCACGGACCAAGTGCCGCCATTGACACTCGTCCAGGTGCCGTCCACGGCAAAAAGTGCGGAGGCCTCCATCAGTACACCCAGAAAAAACAGGGGGAACCAGTTAGACTTCATCCTACCCTCCGAGTTGACTTTGAGTATTACAATACACTCACCGGCCTTGCCACGCAATTCATATTCTCGCGAAAACCTGCTTAATCTTCACGTGTAGAAACATGCTCCTGCGTGCGGCCGCCCTTGTTTTTCCGGATCACCGCCCACGCCCCACGCTTGTCCACACCCTCGGCCACCAGCAGCCGGTGTTCATACGCGAACACCACCCGGTCCTCCGTGCCGTCCGGAAAGACGATCTTCGCGGCCAGCACGTTCGGCAGGCTCTTGAGCCGCTCCACCCGCGCCGGCTTTTCACCCTTCATCCGCGGAATCAGGAGCGTCATGAACCGGCCATTATACCCCGCCACTTTCCCCAGCAGCCGCGGCCGCACATACACCGGCCCGTGCACCATATCCGCCGGCCGCGCAAAGCCCTTCACCACGCCCGCCTTCAACCCCGCCACCCGCGCCGCCATCTCCTCCGGCACGCCCATGTATTGCCACGACCCCGTGCCCGCCTCGTCCTGGCTCACCGCCAGCGTGTGCGGCTTCACATATTCCTCCGGCGCCGGCAGGGCAAAATGGACGTCCAGCTTGTTCCCGTGCCGCCACCCCGTGATAGTGGCCCCGGCCCCGTGAACCTCGATGACGTTTTCCGGACACACCTGCATCTGCCACGTATACTCGGCCCAGTCGTCACAGCAATTCAAGTCATCCACAATCCACACGTACGACCGCGCCCCCTTGACCAGCCCCAGGTGCCGCTTGGCCCAGTAGATGTTGTGCTGGTGGGAGCTGTCCACCGCCGCGTAATCCACCAGCGCGCCCGGCTCGCAGGCGATCAGACGCCCCGGATACTTCGTGGACTCCCACCCGGGATGCTGGGGCCGCCCCGCCTTCCCGTTCACCAGCACCACGCTGTGGTTCGCCTGGTCGACATTGTACCGGCCCGTGTCGATGCTGAAATACTCCCCCGCCGCCGACAGTGAAAAGTGGCCGCCGCTCGCGTGCGCGTGACCCTGCGCCGACGTGGACCGCTGCGATCCGTCAAACACCACCAGCGTGTCCTCCGCCCCCCACCCGCTGCGGAACGAGACAATTCCCCGCTGCCGGTCGCAGAAGGCGGTCGGCGGCTTCGTCAGGGCCGGCGGGCGCCCCCGGCCCAGCACGTCCAGCGTCAACAGCGTCCGGAACGACGCCGGCACCTGCTCCCCCGGGGCCAGCGGAACTTCCACATGAACGCCGGGAATCGTCTGGAGCGGCTTCAAGACGCCGCGCGTGTAATGCAGCGTGCGATAAAGCCAGACCAGCGCCGGATCCTTGGTGCGCGCCGCCAGGCGCGCCAGGACCAGCTCGCGGCTCCCGAAGTCGTCGCCATGATCGCCCGTGTTGGACAAATCCTGCCCCCACGGCTGCACGAAATGCAGCAGCGCCTGCCCCGACCGGGCAAAGGCGGGGCTGGCCCGGTACACATTAAACAGCCCGGCCCGGTGCAGCATCTCCCCGAACACCGCCAGCCGCCCCAGGATCAGCGTCCCGTACCCGCCATCCTCCTCGGGGTAGCCGTTCTCGTTCGCGGTGACATGCACGGACGATTCAAAGCAGAGGATCAGCTCGCGCAGCAGCCCGTCCAGCTCGGCATCCGCCCCCGGCTCGCCCTTCACCACCAGCGCACACGGCAGCGCCATCAGCACATTCATCAGCATGATGTTGCCGCCCGCGCTCTTGAAGTAGGCGATCCGGTTCGGCTCCAGCCGCGCCCGGATCGTGGCCAGCGCCGCCTGGACGAACGCCGCGCGGTCCTCCGGCCTCCAGCGCGACTCCAGCAAATCGTAGACCCCGGCCAGGTCGGCCACCCGGAGCGCCGTCCGGCTTTTTTGCGCATCCACCTCGCACACGGTCCGCATGACCGTGCGCAGGAGCTCAATGTAATCCGCCCGCTCGTCCAGCAACGCCACGATCGCCAGATCCTCCGCCGAAAACAGCAGCCGCGAGGAGAGCGACTGCCACGAGCCGTCCCCCGCCAGCATGGCTTTGAGGTCCGGCACGGCCGCCAGCTCGGCAAACAAGGCCGCCGCCTTCAGGCGCAGCGCGGCCCAGATTTTCTTCCCGGCCCCGGCCCGGATTTGCGCCTTGAGGAGCGCCAGTTCCGCCGGCCCGAGCAACAGCCGGGGATGCTCCTTTTTCCGGTACAACGCGCGTGCCACACCATACGTCAGGTTCATCGCTTTCTCCACGGCTCTCTCCTTTTCCATCCTGTCCGAAATCACAGCGGGCTTCCCCGCAGAACCAACCCTCACCTTCCAACCTACCCGCCTCCCCGCTACCTCACAACCCGCACACTCACGTCCCGCGCCGACCGGACATACACCACCGGCCGGTTCGTCCCCGCAAGATATAGCTCCGCCATCCCTTCCCCGCTGCCTTCCACCACCCACGCCGCCGCCTCGCGGACCACCGCCAGCGGCGCGCCGTCCTTCGCCTGCACGCGCAAAGGGGCCTCCCCCGCCAGCCGCACCAGCCCGCCGCCCCGGAACTCCAGCCCGCCCGCCACCGCCTCCACCCGTTCCGGCGGCCGCTCCGCCAGCAGCGAAATTCCATTCATCACGGCCACATGCCCGGCCCGGTACTCCTGGGCCGTCAGCGCACCGCTGATGTCCCCGCCCACCACCGGATTCGTCTCGCCCGTCAGCAGGTCCATCCCGGGGTAGGCCTGCCTCTCGCTCGCCTCCCGGTAATAACCCGGTGCCGCCGCGGCGGTCAGACTCCCCGCCCTCAACGTTTCATGCAGCACCGGCCCGTCCAGCAAGCCCCGGCCTGCCGCGCCGCCTTCGCGCAACAGCACGTCGCGCAAGGCCAGCACATAGTCGCGCGAGGCGCTTTCCATCCCGTCGAAAACCACAACCCCCTTGAACCGGGCCGGATCGCGCCACACCGCCAGCACCGCGGCTCCGCCGGGCGCACTCAACACCCCCGTCGCGCGGGGCCCCGACAACGTAAAGCGGGCCATCTGCTGGCCGGACTTGACGCTGACCGCCCCCGTGGATCCGGTCAACACATGCGCCTTGAGCGCCCGCCCCGCCCCGCTGGGCGTCCGGACCACCTGAACCTCGCCCTTCCACGGCCAGTCCCGCTCCAGCCGCCCGTCATGATCGGCCGGCGTGCCCCACTCCGCCGCGTCCTCGAATCCACCCTGGATATACAGCAGGCCCTCCGTTTTTTCCAGCCAGTCGGAAAGCGCGCCCACCACCGCCGAGGGCAGCGCCCCCGGATCGCGCACCATAATCACCCGGTACGCGGACAGGTCAAGTTGCACCGCGTCCTTCAAATCGCTCAGGAAATCGCAGGCCTGGACCAGCGCCATGCCGGGCACCACCGGATTCGGCGTGGGCGGCGTGGTCCACACGTTGGCGCCGGGGTACACCGCCAGGACGGGTTCCTGTCGCGCCGGCAGCCGCGGCAGGCTTTTGAACACACGGGCGCAATCATAGACATACTGCTGGTAAAACAGGAACCCGCGCCGGAAGTTCGCCTTGCGGGTGTCCACATCCGCCTTGGCGTCTGCCGCCCGGTCCCGCCCCTGGACGAGATCCACGAGCTCGGTCATCTCCTGCTCGTCCACTTTCTTCCCGTCCCACTCGGCCTCCCCCGCCTTGGCCGCCTCCTTGGACTCCAGCATGGCCTCCGTGGCCCCCTTGAACGCCAGATCCGCCCCCTTGCGCAACAGCTCGCTGTCCCGTCCGATATCCTCCACCCCAACCTGAATGCCGCTCAAGTTGCCGCCGGAGAAATGCGGATCCACAAAGATCCAGATGCTGAACCAGCCCGTATCGGCGCCCGCCATCCACGCGGCCACGGCGTCGGCATAACACCGGAGCCGCCGGGTGTTCATCGGCCGGTCCGGCACCCGCAGGGAACACTTGACCGGATTCATCTCATACCCGCCGATCCCGAGGCTCAGCCAGATCACCGGCCGGTCGGGCCAGAGCGTCTTCATGCGCCGGACGAGGTTGTAGGCGGACATGCGGCTGTCGCACTTGTAATCGTAAATGCCGCCCACATCGAATTTCCAGCGGCGCAAGCCGGGCGTGTTCGGCTCGCCCGGCAGAAACGTGCACACCTGAAGCCCGGGCCGCTCGCGGGCATACCGCTTCCGGACATACTCGTACAGGATATTGAATCCGTCCACGGCCCGGTCATACGCCCAGGTTTGCCACGCCTGCACCTCCGTCGCGGAGAGGGCCTCGACCTTTCCGTCCACCCGGGCGGGATCGATGCCCATTTCTTCACAGAACGGACGCCAGCCCTCTTTCCACAACCCCTCCGGCGACATGCTCATGGTCTCCTCGCCAAACACCAGGCCATCGATCAGCGGCAGATCCTCCGCCGGAATGGCCTGCTCGATCGCCCGCCAGAACCGGTCCCGGTACAGGCGGCTCAAGACGATCAGGCCCGGATGCCCGACCGTGGAAATACGCACAAAGAAGATCTTGCCCGCGTCATATCCCTTTTTCCACTGGACCCGATCGCCCGGCAGGCTCAGGCAGTAATACGCATCGAAGGGCGATTCCGCGCCATACTGGCCCATGCCGCACAGCCACGACAGGTTGCGCGAGCGGTCCACCGGCCGGGCCGCCGGCCGGGGCAGCGGGGCCGGCTTCCCACCGGCCCGGGCCAGAGCTTCCTCCAAATACAGCCGCACGGCCGGCTCTTTCGCGCTTGCCAGCAGCGCCGGAAGCGCCCCGGCTTCCGCCGACCCCGCCTGCGCCGCCAGCACCGAGGCGGCATACAGCCTCAACCACCGGTGCCCGCCCCCCTGCAAAACCTGCACAGCCAGGCGGCATGCCTTCGCCGGCGCCAGCTCCGCCAGCCGCGTCAACGCCGCCGCGCGGGTATAGGGATCGGGATTGTCCGCCGCCGTTGCCTCCACCGTGGACTCCTCCCAGGCCGGATGCGTCTGGGCCAGGCGCTCCAGGATCTGAAGGCGCCGGAAGGGCTGTGCCGTGCGCAAATCGAACGCCGCCGCGGCCGCGTCCCCCGGAGGCCTCTGATCCGCCAACCGGCGGCGTGCCTCGGCGGCCATCGGCTCATAGGGATCATTGGCCAGCTGCATCAATCGCTCGGTCGCGACCCCGGCCGGAATGCCTTCCGCCTGAACCGGCGGCGCATTCGTGGCGGCGCGCGCCGTGACCACTTCCTGGCGCACCGCCAGATCGGGGTGCTTGCCGAGGGTATCCGCCAAGTCCCGGGCCATCTTGTTGTCGCCCAGCCTCGCCAGCACCCGCACCGCCCCGAGCATCTGGGGCCGGCTGTAAGACCCGCTGGCCCAGGCGCCCCCCGCGCTGGGTGCGGGCGCGGCAAACACATCCTCGCCTTTCCCCGTCAACGCATCGTCCAGGGCCGCGCTCACTTTGCCGCCTTCCGCCTCCTTGAGAAAGCCGCTGACCACGGCCTTGAGCTCGGGAATGAAAACAGCCGGCGCGCCCTTCGCCAAGTCAAACGCCTCGTCTTCGAACGGGGTGCCCAGCACGGGCGGCAACGCCATCTTGGCCATATTCAGGGCTTTTGAGGTGAACGAGCCGTCCCGGCTCTTGCTGACCACCTGCACCGTGGCGCTGCGCACCACTTCCGCACAGAGGCGGGGATCCGTCTGGTTTTTCTTCCAGACCGGCTGCAGCAGCAGAAGCCGGCTTTCCCCGGAATTCCGGGGCCAGGGCGACAACGTCTGATGGGCCTGGCAGATGGCGGAAAAGGCTTCACCATCCAGATCCGGCAGTTTTGTAATCACATCCGCGGAAGGCGGATCCAACTTGACCGCCCCGGCTAAAAACGCGGCGGCCTTGCCCAATTCCTTCATCAGCCCGGCGCGCGCCGTCGTGGCGGGCGAAAACGACTGGCGGCCCGCGGCCGTGTCCACATCGATCCGGGGTTTGTCGTCGGCCTGGACGGAAATAACCACCACCGCCGCCACCGGCTCATACCGGGAATACCGGCCGTGCAGGGACTCGTCCCCCGCCTCCCAGGCGCCTCCATTGATCTCCTGGAAAATGGCCGAGTTGCGGGGATCCGGAACCAGGGTCAGGCCGGGAATCTTGGCCAGGCTCTCGTGGAACCAAAGCGACGCCGCCACGGCAAAGGCATCACCATCGGTGACCCTGCTTTCCAGAAAAGGAACCGGCGTCATCGCCAGGCGGATATCCGCCGCCCCTCCGCGTTCCGCGCATCCCAATAGCAGCGCGCAAGCGGTCGCGCGCCAGACAGACATCCTCATAAGCACCTCCGTTGAAAAGGCGCTTATCTTAGCTCATACCAATTATAATTGGGAGACTTTTTTCCACCATCCAGCTATCGGGTGCGGAAATGTAGCCGCCGCTGATAAGCGGTGGACATGGCGCCTGGGCCACGCCGTATCCGGCGCGGCTACTTTCTTCCTTCTGTCACTCCTAACCACTCGCCACTGACCACTCTCCTCTTCTCTTTCTGCCACCCCTCAACCGCCGGAATCCACCGGTCTTAGCCCTTAATAAAAACTCTTTTCATATTCTTTAGGACTGACCCTTTGCCCACAGAGTTTTTCCTGGTGACTCCAGCTCTGGGATGAGTGCCCCTTCGACCACCCAAAAAACGCAACTATCTGTTGAGCGAATGGCGGACTTCATGACGTTCACCACCCGCCAACCTGACAGACGCCGTCCGCCCGTCGAATTCAAACTCCGTTTCGGGCTGTTCGCTTCCCCGATACGGCAACAGCAAGACCGCCATCCGCAAGGGCAGCGGAGCCGTCATCGAGTAGGCCAGCGCCGGAGCCGGCTCGATCTTGTTATACCCGTCGGAGTACCAGCCGCCCCGTGGATTTTCGGCGCCCTCTTCGATCCGCGCTTCCGCCGTGGCCGGCAGGCCGGCGGGCCACAGGAGAAGGTTGGCGTCGGGGAACCGGGTCCTGGCCTTCAGCCCCTCCAGCGCGACGGGGCCCGGCGCAAACTGAAAGCGCGATTCGAGGGCATGCGCCCCCTCCCCAGTCAGTTCGTCGAACAGCACCCAGAAGCGATCCCGGACCAGCACCATCTCGCGGCGGTGAACCACGCGGATGACATTGTCGGGGCCATAGCCCAGGTCGTACACGCCCTGCGCCCGGACCTCGCCCGGCCCCACGCGCCACCCGAGGTCGATCGGCTTCTTCGAAATCCAGGTGTCCCGCCGGCCCGCGCTATGCTGCCCCTGCCCGTCTACTAGGATCGTGGAATGGGCGCGGGACGACATCAGGTGGGCGCGATACGAAACGGCCGACGGGTCGTACAGGTGCCGGCCCGGATCGACCAGGAAGCTCCGCCCGTAGGCAAACAGCCAGAACCCCAATTTGTCCTCGTGCTGATGCGACCGGCCAAAGGGGCCCGCATCGAACGCCATGTACAGATCGCCCTCGTCCGCCCGCTGCCGCAGGAAGGCCACGCCAGCGTACGGGAAAACCTGCGGCCCGAGCTCCTCCTTCGGCAACAGGACGCCGCCCAGGCCCAGGGGGTCGAGCTGCTCCTTCAGCCGCGGCGTAGCGGCGGGATCGCTGTCGTTGAAGGCGACCTGCCTGCTGCCGTCGGGCACCACCGTCTGCTGGCTGTAGCGCACCATGGCGGCCAGGGTTTCCAGCGTGGGGGGGTCCAGGTCGCGATTCAGGGTGCGCAGCGACCGCAGGGCGCTGCAGAGGTTGTTGATCACCACCTGGTGATAATGCGGGGTCAACTCGTCCTGCACGCCGTCGGGCAGCACCTGCTCCGCCACTTGGGCGGTAAGGGTTGACCGGCAATAGTCGGCAAACCGGTCCGTGTCCTTCAACACGGGAAGCGCTTCCAGCGTCGCCAGCATGCCCATGCAGCCGATGGCGGGCCAGTTGCCCTGGTGGCCGTTGGTGACAATCTCCAGGTACGCCAGGTGCTCCTGGAGCGATTTCACCACGCGCAGCAGTTCGAGCGGCTCGACCTGCCCGGCGGAGGCCAGCCGGCTCACGGTCAAGGACCAGGCCGATGCATGAATGGCCAGGTTCAAATACGAGCCGAACGCGAAACCTCCTCCGGCAAAGGAGCGGGCGAAGTCGCACTTTCCGATCCAGTCGAGAATCAAGCCCACGGCCTTCCGGCTGTACCGGCTGTCGCCGGTTTTGAAATACGTCCGGACCAGGGGAGCGAGATACGAAAAGCGGTTCAGGTCGTGCCCCCAGTGCGCGGTGCCGGGGTTGAAATCCCAGTCGATCGAGGCGGGCAGCGAGTGGGCTTCCCCGTAAAACGTGAAGCGATTATTCAAGGCGTCGTCGGCCGTGCGCAAAACCGCGTCGGACACGTCGTCCTTTTCGACAAAAGGCCGGGCGCACGTTTTCAGGAGAGCCTCCAGCCCCGCCACGCGTTCCGGGTCGAGAAGCGTCAGCGCGCGGGCGACAAAGGCGTCGTCGGAAAGAACCTGCGAATCGAAGGACCCGAGCGCTTCATAGCTGGCCGGGCGGTCGAGTGTTTTCAAATGGAGCAGGTCAGCGCGTGAATAGCGGTTTTTTTTGGCCATGGTCATTTCTCCGGCGGCATCGCATCACGAACAGTGTGCGGCATCGCCATTAATGAGCGTTGAAACAGGAGTCTAGTCCCCATCATGTCGCAGGTGCCGCGTGATGTCAACCGCCATCCCACTCAGGGCAAACGCATCTAAATTCCTCTCATAACGCCAAAAACTGGCATGCTTCTTGGGCAGGGCGGGTCAGCCGGGGCCGCGGAGTAGGCCCTGATCCGGCCGGCACCGGCCTCTGAACGGGCCGCCGCTAGGCGCGCCGCCCGGCGCGC